>NZ_CP113865.1:1591250-2232500 GCF_026810225.1 Caldicellulosiruptor morganii | reverse complement strand
AATATAGGTAACAAATCCGGTGGCGAAAGAGCGAGGGTAACACCCGTTCCCATTCCGAACACGGAAGTTAAGCCTCGCAACGCCGATGATACTGTGCTGGAGACGGCACGGGAAAGTAGGTGGCTGCCGGATTTTTTATTTTTACCTCTGAGTGTTAAATTTTTAACAAGGATTTGTCCAAAAAAACATCTTAATAACAGCACTTCTGCGTAAATCAACTACTCATTTGCATTTCCAAAGGCAAAGTTTTCACTCGGAACATTTACCTTTTCCAGTATTTCGTTTATTACATCAACTGTCCTTGTATTTTTAACTATATACGGGTTTTTGAGAAGAATCCTGTGAGAAAGAACATAGGGAGCTAAGTATTTAACATAATCAGGAATGACAAAGTCAGAGCCTTTTATTGCAGCAAGGCTCTGAGATGCACGCATAAGTGCAATAAAACTTCTGTTACTTGCCGGAAGTTGCACCATTTCATGTACGCGCGTGCTATTGCAAATTTCATATATATATTCTAAAATGTCCTCACTGACATAAACTTCTTTTATTATCTCCTGAACTTTTATTATCTCATCTTTTGACACAACAGCTTCTATTTCATCGAGAGGGTTTTTCTCTCTAAATCTTGTCAACATCTGGATTGTCTCATCCTTGTTTGTATACCCCAAGCTCAGTTTCATGAAGAATCTGTCAAGCTGAGCTTCAGGCAGAGGATAGGTTCCCTGAATTTCAATGGGGTTCTGGGTTGCTATTACAAAAAATGGCTCATCAAGCCTGTGTGTTATTCCGTCTATTGTAACCTGCCTTTCTTCCATACATTCAAGAAGACTTGACTGTGTTCTTGGAGTGGCCCTGTTTATCTCATCAGCAAGAAGAATATTTGTAAAAATCGGACCGGGTCTGAACTCAAACTCCTGAGTTTTCATATTAAAATAATAGATTCCAGTCAGGTCTGACGGCAAAAGATCAGGCGTAAATTGAATTCGCTTGAAACTGCAGTTTATTGATTTTGCCAGAGCTTTTGACAGCATTGTTTTTCCTGTTCCAGGAACATCTTCTAAAAGAACATGTCCTCCTGCAAAAAGAGATGTTACTATAAGCTCAATTGTTTTTTCCTTGCCAACTATGACCTTTGAAACATTTTCAATAATTTTGTTTGCAATCTCAAAAACTTCCATCCTGCACCATGCCTTTTTTGTAATTGTTTTTGTTTTAAATTCTTGCCTTCTTCAGCTTTGCTTAAACTTTTTAAATTCCAAGCTTAGCTTATTTTTATTTTAACCCTTTTTCTGAGTTTTTTCAACACTAACATATCTTTACTGTTTACAGAATTAAAAATGCACTTTATCAAAATTGCCCAAAAAAATTTACAATATTTATATACCAGTAACTTTACAATTGAGGTAAAATATCATTATAAATTTTTTAAAGGAGGCAAATGAATTGGCAAATGAAATTCTGGGTACAGATGTTGTGGTGCAGATAGGTATTATAGTGAATAACATTGAAAAAGCAGCAAAAGAATTTGCTGAGTTTTTTGCAGTGGACGTTCCGGAAATAATTGAAACCGAGGAATTTGAGAAAAGCCATACAGAATACAAAGGTGAGCCAACCAGGGCTCGAGCCAAGCTTGCCTTTTTTAGAAATTTTAAGAATATTGAAATTGAACTGATAGAGCCGGATAGCAATCCTTCCACCTGGCGAGAATTCCTGGACAAGCATGGAGAAGGGATTCATCACATAGGGGTATTTGTAAAGAATATGGACCAGAAGATAGAGAACCTAAAAAAAGTTGGAATTGACGTTGTGCAGAGAGGCGATTATACCGGTGGAAGATATGCTTATATGGACAGTGTAGAAAAATTGAAATTTATTTTGGAGCTTCTTGAAAATTATTGAAAAACTTTTTAAGTTTCTGAGGTGAAAAATAATGGGGAAAAAGGTATTGGCACTTGTTGGCGATTATTATCACAATCATGATAATCTTTTGAATGCCTTAAAGAGCATTTTTGAGGAACTTTCAGAAGAATATGATCTAATTGACAGCACAATTGAGGATTTTGAGTGGTTTTTGGATAAGAAACCCTATGCTGTTGTAATTGCAGCAGAAAATAGAATTAATCCTCAGGATGCGGAAATTAAATACTGGATGACCGTGGAAATTGCAAAAAAGATAAAAGAGTATGTTGAAGGTGGCGGAAGACTATTTGTCTGGCACTCAGGACTTGCATCATATCCTGAAAATGGCTTGTTTTGTTCATTGATAAAGGGCTATTTTAAATTTCATCCTGAAAAGCACAAGCCTGTTAGGTACCACTCAGCAGGCAAACCGGTTTTTGGTAACCAGAAAATTGATTTTACAATAGAAGATGAGCATTACTTTGTTTACTGTGATGAGCAAAATACAAATATATACCTTTATTCAGAATCAGAAGATGGAAGATCAATTGCCGGTTGGTGGCACAACTCTGGGGCGGGCAAAGTGGTCACGTTAACACCTGCACATACAAAAGATGCTCTCTGTGATGAGAACTTCAAAAAGCTTTTAAAAGCTGTTCTGACATATCTTTTAAACTGAAGCAAAAAATTTGGATACTTTTTTAAAGACAAAAGGCTGTCTGGCTATATTGATTTGTTAATAGCCGGATAGCCTTTTTTAAAATTTTGTTGACAGAAGCCAAAAAATTAAATAATATAAATATATAAAGTGAACGATTAAGTAACCTTCTGCTCAAGGGGTTAAAAGTGGGATGAAAGGCATGATGAAAGAAAAAATATTAAAGTTTGAGCTGCAAAATCATCTAACAGAGAAGATAATTCCATTCTGGCAGTCTCTCAAAGACGAAGAGTTTGGTGGCTACTACGGGTATATGGATTTTGACTGCAAGGTTGACAAAACCGCTGCAAAAGGCTGTATTCTCAACTCAAGAATTTTGTGGTTCTTCTCTGCCTGCTACAATGTAATAAAGGATGAGAAATGTATAGAGTTTGCCTCTCATGCGTATGAATTTTTAAAGAAGAGCTTTTGGGATGATGAATTTGGCGGACTTTACTGGATGGTTGACCACAAAGGAAATGTGATTGACTCTACAAAACATGTATATGTGCAGGCATTTGGTATATATGGACTTTCAGAGTATTACAGGGCAACAAAAAACGACCAGGCGCTGGAGTATGCACAAAAACTTTTTGAGCTTTTAGAAAAAACATGTAAGAAAGAAAATGGATATACTGAACAGTTTAATAGGAACTGGACTCCGAAAGAAAACAGGTTTCTTAGTGAAAATGGAGTTATTGCTTCAAAAACAATGAATACTCACCTTCATGTTTTGGAAGCATATACTAATCTTTACAGGGTATATAAAAACGAGGATGTATATAATTCGTTAGAATGGATTGTAAAACTTTTTGTTGAAAAGGTTTATGACAAAGCAACAGACCATTTTAAAGTCTTTTGTGACGAGGCATGGGAAAACCTTATTGACGCCATTTCATATGGACATGACATAGAAGCAAGCTGGCTTTTGTGTGAGGCTTCAGAGTATCTGAATGACAGAAAACTCAAAGAAAAAGCAGAACAAATAGCGTTAAAAGTGGCTGAGGTTACATTTAACCAGGCATTTGATGGTAAAGGGTTAATTAACGAAAAGGTAAATGGTAGAATAGACAGAAGTAAAATCTGGTGGGTTCAAGCAGAAGCAGTAGTTGGTTTTTATAATGCTTATCAAAAGTCAGGAAACCCTGAATATTTGGATGCAGCTTATGATACATGGGAATTTATAAAAGACCACATAGTTGACAAAAGAGGAGGTTCTGAATGGTACTGGAAGGTGAATGAAGATTTAACTGTTCCGGCTATGCTAATTGTTGAACCCTGGAAGTGTCCTTATCACAATGGAAGAATGTGCTTGGAAATAATAAAAAGAGTATAGGTTAAGTTTTTTAAATTGGGCTGTAAAGTTACTTTAAAATGAGATATAATAGCAACAGAAAAACAAACGAAGGCGGCAAAGCCTTCATGGTGAAGGAGAAAGTAAATTAAAAAGATGAATAAAAGGGTTACAATGAAAGACATTGCTGAAAGACTTGGTGTCTCTAAAGTAACAGTTTCAAAGGCATTAAAAGACAGTCCTGATATTAGCCAGGCTCTCAAAGAAAAGGTTATAAAGACTGCTCAGGAAATGGGGTATATCTACAACGCAAAAGGCAGAATGCTTCGAGAGAACCTCACTTATTCAATAGGAGTGATTTCTTCTGAAAAGTACTATGGTAAAGATGATTATTTCTACATAGACCTGTATAAACATCTTTCAAATAGCTTTGAAAAACTTGGTTTTACAACAACATTTAATATAATAAGCAGAAACGATGAGGAGAGTTTATCTGTACCAAATGCACTTTTAGAGCAAAAAATTGATGGTGTTGTTATTTTAGGACAGATGAGTATTGACTATATCAAAAGGGTTTTGGATTTTAACTGCCCAACTATATTTCTGGACTTTTACTGTGACAGGTTCAATGTGGACTGTGTTATAACAGACAACTTCTTTGCCACATATGAGATAACAAATATGCTTATTGAACAAGGTCACAGGGAAATAGGTTTTGTTGGGAATATTCATGCAACAAGCAGTATTCAGGATAGATTTCTGGGTTATTACAAGGCACTTTTGGAAAACAGAATTGAACTCAATAAAGATTGGATTATAAAAGACAGAGATGACAATAATAACTTTATTGATATACTGCTTCCCGGCAAGTTACCCACTGCTTTTGTATGTAACTGTGACAAAACTGCATATTTGACAATTGAAAAATTAAAAAGTGCTGGGTATAAGGTGCCGGACGACATTTCGGTTGTTGGGTTTGATGATAGTCTTCATGCTGTTCTTTCAAGCCCCAAGATTACCACTGTTAGAGTTAACATGGAAGAGATGGGAAGGCGTACAGCCAAAATTATGTTTGAAAAGATAAAACAGGGTGAAAAACACTATGGGAAAGTGCTAATTAAAGGGAAGATAATAGTAAGAGAGTCAGCAAAACCCCTGAAGTAGATGTTGAAAAAGATCAAGACAGAAGAATTTAAAATTGTAAATTTAAATAAAAAAATAGCAATAGGGGAGGAAAAAAGATGGATATAAAAATCATTGGACAGTCACTTCCAAACATGCCATGGGAGGAAAGACCTAAGGATTGCAAGGACATTGTGTGGAGGTCCAAACACAATCCGATTATAAAGAGAAATCAGGCAAAGGATGCAAACAGTATCTTTAACAGTGCAGTTGTACCGTTCAAAGATGGCTTTGCAGGAGTTTTCAGAGTAGATGACAGGGCAAGGAGAATGAATATAAGACGTGGTTTTAGCAGGGATGGTTATAACTGGGAAATTGATGATGAGCCCATTAATTTCATTCAAGAGACAAGGGACCCTCTTGTCAGTGAGTACAAGTACGACCCAAGGGTAACATTTATTGAAGATAGGTACTACATTACATGGTGCAATGGCTATCATGGTCCGACAATTGGTGTGGGGTACACATTTGACTTTGAGAAGTTCTATCAGCTTGAAAATGCATTTTTGCCATATAACAGAAATGGTGTTTTATTTCCAAGAAAGATTAATGGCAAGTATGCAATGCTCAGCCGTCCATCGGACACCGGACATACACCATTTGGAGACATCTTCTACAGCGAAAGTCCCGATATGATTCACTGGGGCTGCCACAGACATGTGATGTCCTCTGGCTACACACCCTGGCAGTCACTCAAAATAGGAGCAGGACCAACGCCAATTGAGACAAGCGAAGGATGGCTTTTAATTTACCATGGCGTGCTGCTTTCCTGCAACGGGTATGTATACAGCTTTGGTGCGGCACTTTTGGACCTGGAAAAACCATGGATTGTAAAGGCAAGGTCAAAATCTTATCTGCTCTCACCACAGGAGTACTATGAATGTGTTGGTGATGTTCCAAACGTGGCATTTCCATGTGCAGCACTTTGCGATGCTGATACAGGAAGACTCGCAATTTACTATGGCGGTGCTGACACTGTTGTAAACCTTGCATTTGCATATGTTCAGGACATAATTGAGTTTTTGAAAAAAGAAAACCAGGAACAATAGATACCATGAGTAAAAAATATCCAGAGAAAGCCGATGGCAAATGCTATCGGCTTTCTTAATTTTATGTAATTTTTCAGAGCTTAAAAGGTATATTTACTGGTAAAGTAAAATATAAAATCCACGGTATAAAATATTAAATTTCTCGGGTTGTTAAATATGCACCACAAACATTATAATTAAGACGTAATTGTTTTGCAAAACTTATATACAAAAATTACATTTTAAAAGGAGGATTGGACATGTTTAAAAGGAAAATTGCTTTACTGGTTGCTATTGCTTTTTTGATAAGCATAATTGTTCCGGGATTTCTAAAAACTCCTGCAAAAGCAATGGCTGCCTCGAAAAAACCGGTAGTTTTTAAAATCTACTGGGGTGATTCAAACGCAGAACCTGTTGATGTTTGGAAGACTCCAATTGGCAAAAAGGTAGAACAGCTAACCGGTGTAAGACTTCAGTTTGAATTTATTGTCGGTAGCGATGAAGAGACAAAGGCAGGTATTATGCTTGCAAGTGGTGACTTGCCGGATTTGATCAATGCGCATAATGTTGTGAACAAGTTTATTGAAGCAGGAGCTTTAGTTCCGCTGGATGATTATATTGCTAAGTATGGGAAGAACATCAAAAAATGGTACGACACTAAAGCACTGAAGAAGCTTAAATATCCAAAGGATGGACACATTTATTACCTGACACCATTCAGAGAAGAGTCTGATCCGCTTTACTCATTTGCAGGTTTCTGGTTGCCCATTTATGTGTTGAAAGAGAACAAGTGGCCGGTTGTAAGAGATATTGACACATATTTTAAGATCGTAAAAGATGCTGTAAAGAAGCATCCAACATACAACGGGAAACCGACTATAGGATTTACAGCCCTAACAGATAGCTGGAGAATTTATGTGCTTATGCAACAACCACTTAGACTCGAAGGTTATCCCAATGATGGTGGCTGGCTTATTGACGAAAAAACCGGAGTTGTAAAAGATAGCTATACGATGCCATATGCAAGAACGTATTATAAGATTTTAAATCAGATGTGGAACGAGGGACTTCTTGACAAAGAGATGTTTTCACAAAACTATGACCAGTACCTGGCAAAAATATCATCTGGCAGGGTAATAGGCTTCTATGATGAGAGATGGCAGATCCAGTCGGCTATTGATTCACTTGAGAAACAAAAGCTCTATGACAGAATTCCTGTGGCAATGCCGGTTCTTAAGAAAGGTGTTAAGAGAGATAGATACAATGTTGTGACAATGGGTACAGGTGCAGGTATATCAATTACAAAGAAGTGTAAAGATCCAGTTGCTGCATTTAAATTCTTGGATAGAATGGCACAGGAAGATATTCTTAAACTTATCAACTGGGGTATACAGGGTCAGGACTACTATGTAAAGAATGGCAAGATGTACAAAGATGCAAAACAAATTCAAAACTACATGAACCCTGACTACAGAAAGAAACAAGGTATTGGAGGAAATATATGGTTTGCGTTTCCAAGACCACCATTTGACTGGGATTATCCCGATAAAAGTGGAAAAATTGCTTGGGATTACTCTGACCAGGCTTTAGAACAGAGATACAAACCATATGAAAAAGAAGTTTTGAAAGCTTATAAGATAAAATCTTTCAAAGATTTATTTTCTCCGACATGGAATTCACCATATGGCTATGGCTGGGATATTAAACTTCCAGATGATTTGCAGGCAATCCAGAACCAGGCTGATGATTTGCAGAGAAGGTATGTCGCAAAGGCAATAATGGCAAAACCGGGAGAATATGATAAGGTATGGGATGAATATCTCTCAAAGATGAAGAGTATACCGATCAAGAAAGTAATTGACTTTAGGCAAAAAGAAATTCAAAGAAGACTGAAAGAATGGAACTAATTGATTAAAATTAGAGTCTGAAATTTGAGAAAGTTATATTGATAGCTCACGGGACGCTCTGCTTTAAAGGAGTGTTCCGTGAGTATTTAATTTAAAAGCATATGGTAAAGATTTGCTATCACTTGACTGATAGGAGGCATAATAACATGCAAAATAGCTCTATGGCACCCAAAAAAAGTATATGGAACGCAATTTATAACCAGCGTCAATTGATTGTTCTGACATTTCCTTTTCTTATAATGGTGCTGATTTTTAATTATTTTCCTTTATGGGGATGGATTCTGGCATTTAAAGATTACAAACCTTATTTGGGTTTTCAACAGTCAGAATGGGTGGGCCTGAAAAATTTTACCGATTTGTTTTCTGATATGTATTTCTTTCAGGCACTGCGAAATACACTTGTCATAAGCTCACTGAAACTCATTTTTAACTTTTTGTCTTCAATTACATTTGCAATACTTTTAAATGAAGTAAAAAATATGCTCGTTAAAAGAACGGTGCAAACTGTATCGTATTTACCACACTTTGTTTCATGGGTTGTTGCTGCAAACATTATTTATACAGTTTTGTCACCTGATTATGGAATTATAAATGACCTTCTTGTGAAATTCCACATTATAAAAGAACCTATAAACTTCCTTGGTGAACCACAGTATTTCTGGTTCATAGCTCCTGCAACAGAAGTATGGAAAGAAATGGGCTGGAATGCAATTATATATCTGGCTGCTATGACAAACATTGATCCTCAGCTTTATGAAGCAGCCAGCATAGATGGTGCGGGAAGGCTTAAGCAAATATGGCATATAACATTACCAGGAATTTTACCAACAGTAAAGATTCTATTGATAATGAATGTTGGTTGGATTTTGAATGCTGGATTTGAGCAGATGTACTTTTTGCAAAGACCATCAACCTTAGATTATTCAGATATTCTTGAGACATACATTTTGAGGTATGGTATTGGCAGTGGCAGATGGTCGTATGCAACAGCAGCCGGTATTTTTAACTCTGTTGTTAGCTTGATTCTTGTCACAACAGCTAACAGAATAGCATCTAAGATTGGTGAAGGTGAAAGGGTATTCTAAAATCTTTAAAAAGAGGTGTTTTCGAAGTGGGAAAGGCAGTAAAGTACAGGACAACTGAGGATATTGTAATTGATATAATAGTTTATACCGTTATGATAATAGTTATGATTGCAACATTGTATCCTTTTTTAAATATTCTTGCTATTTCATTAAATGATGCACTGGATTCTATAAGAGGTGGTATATACCTCTGGCCAAGAAAGTTTACATTGAATAACTACAGGACTATTCTTAGCAATCCCAACATTTATCAAGCAACATTGATTTCAGTCTTAAGAGCTGTTATAGGAAGTTTTACAAATGTTTTGTCATGCTTAATGGTTGCATATGGTATTAGCAGAAAGGATTATATATTTAGAAGATTTATTTCAAGAGTAATTGTATTTACAATGTATTTTAGTGGTGGTCTTATTCCCACCTATTTACTGATGAAAAATTTGCATCTTGTTGGTACATTCTGGGTGTATATTTTGCCGGGAATGGTAAGTGCATTTAATATTATTGTCATAAGAAGTTACATTGATGGACTTCCGCAAAGTTTAATTGAATCTGCAAAGATAGATGGAGCAAGCGAGTACAGGATACTGTTCCAGATAATAATGCCACTCTGTCTTCCGGTTTTGGCAACAGTGACACTTTGGGTTGCGGTTGGTCAGTGGAATGCATGGTTTGATACATTCCTATATAATTCTGGCAAGCCAGAGCTTTCAACCTTGCAGTTTGAGCTTCAAAAAATTTTACAATCTGTACAATCAGCATCAACAAACCCTGACTTTTCTGCATCGCTTACATCTTCTGGCAGAACTGTTACGCCAACTGCTATCCGTGCAACCATGACAATTGTTGCTACACTGCCTATACTTTTTGTATATCCATTTCTTCAAAGATATTTT
Source organism: Caldicellulosiruptor morganii (assembly GCF_026810225.1). Lineage (NCBI taxonomy): Bacteria > Bacillati > Bacillota > Caldicellulosiruptorales > Caldicellulosiruptoraceae > Caldicellulosiruptor > Caldicellulosiruptor morganii. The sequence goes on along the minus strand of NZ_CP113865.1, from coordinate 2,222,512 downwards.
ATTCATGGGCTTACAATTGGTAGTATAAAAGAATAATAAAATGTGTGGTATAATTAAATCAATATCCTCGAGATTTAAAAATAATAGAGAAATCATGCGCAAAGTTGTTAGGATTTTGAACAATATCCCGCTGTTTAAAAAGATATTTTCTATATTTTTCGTATTTGTGTTTATTCCGCTTTTGATTTTAAGCAGCCAGTTTATTTCGCAGATTGATTATTATATAAACGATAAACTCCACAGTCAGCTTGAAAATGCTTCGAGTATGACAATTTCAAATTTTAAAAAGGCTATTGAGCTGGCAATTAATCTTGCGTATACTGTATATTCTGATCCAAGGGTAATTGAGACGATAAATACACGGTACTTATCTGTGGAGGAATTTTATGATGCGTATGAAAAAAACATAAAACCCATACTTCAGAATGCAAGAATATTGTATCCGCAGGTTTACCAAATAACCATATATAGTGACAATCCTACTTTGCTTAATGCTGATGGACTTGCGTTTTTGACAGATGAATACAGAAGTTTTTTTCAAAAGGGTGGGAAAAATCTCTATGTGCTAAGCGGTCTTGAAAATGAAAAACCGTATGTTTCTATTGTGCTAAATCTGAATTTTTATGAACAGTATGTTCCAAAATATCAGCATAGCACAATTAAAAAATTTCTTAGAATTGACTTGAACAGAGTGTATCTTAATAGTATTTTGAGCACTTTCAGGCAGGGGCATGTATTTATTGCTGATGAAAAAAACACAGTATACTTCAGTGACATACTATATTACAATCAGGTTGGAAAACTTGATGACCTTCTGAAAGAAGTAAAAAATCAAACAATTGTGTTTGAAAGGCAGCTGTCAACAGAGCTTCCCTATTTTCAGAATTGGAGATACATTATAACAACCGATGACGGCGAGATTTCAAAAGAACTTTTTAAGCATCAGAGAATTTACCTTACAATTGTAATCCTGTGCTTTATGCTGGCATTTTTTGCATTGTTTTTGATAACAAACTCTGTTGTTTTAAGACTTTCTCTTTTGGCAAAACACATCAAAAAGGCACGAAAGCAACAATTTGAAAGCATCAAGATTGAAGCAGGCAAAGATGAGATAGGTCAGGTTATAGAAGAGTTCAATATCATGGCACAGAAGATAAAAGAGCTTCTTGAGAAGGAAATAAAATACAAGCTGAGGCAAAAAGAACTGGCGCTTGAGAAGAAACAGGCAGAGATAAATGCACTTCAGAGCCAGATAAATCCTCATTTTCTTTTTAACACCCTGGAAACAATCCGTATGAGGAGTATGCTCAAAAGGGAGTTTGAAACAGCCAATGCCATAAAACTTCTTGCAAAGCTTCTAAAGAGGAGTATAAGATGGGAAAATGACCTTATAACAATTGAAGAAGAAATCTCATCTATTTATGATTATCTTGAGATACAAAAGTACAGATTTGGGGGAAAGCTAAAATTTGAGATTGACGTACAGGAAGATGTAAAGTCAATAAAGATACCCAAGATGACAATACAACCCCTTGTTGAGAACGCATGTGTTCATGGGATAGAAAATATAAAAGGTGAAGGAAAGATAGTAATTAAGGTTTTCAAAGAAGGTGATATGATAGCAATAACAGTTGAGGATAATGGCAAAGGGTTAGAGGATGGTATGGTAACAGAACTACTTCGTTCTATAAAAGGACTTACATCTGAAAAGAAAAATAGTGTAGGACTAAAAAACGTTTTTAGAAGGCTGGAGCTGTTTTATGAAAAAGATTTTAGTTTTGACATATTAAAAAGTGAATTTGGCGGATTAAAAATTGCGATAAAAATTCCATTTAAGAGGGACTTTCAAGATGCTATACAGAGTGTTGATAGTTGAAGATGAGGTATTCATGAGAGAAGGGCTCAAAAACTTGATTGACTGGAGAGAGCTTGGGTTTGAGATAGTTGGTGAGGCAGAAGATGGTCTTTCTGCTTTTGAGTTTTTGAAAGATACGCAGGTTGATGTGCTCATCAGTGACATAAAAATTCCGCTTTTAGGCGGACTTGACCTTATTGAGAAGGTTAAAAAGGAGATTAAAAACCCGCCTGAAGTGATAATTATCAGTGGTTATGCAGATTTTGAGTATGCCAAAAAAGCTATCCAGCACGGTGTTGTAAATTATATATTAAAGCCCATTGAAGAGGAAGAGCTTGTTGACACACTCCTTAAAATAAAGTCAAAACTCAAGAGAAGAGAACTAATAAAAGAAGGCGAAAATCTGAGTGAGCTTGAGAAAGGTTTTAAAAAAACTTTAGAAAACAGCAATATAAAGATAGAAAATGGGATTTATGTTGGAATAATCTATTTTAAAGAAATGTCTAACTGGCTGAGCCTTTTTCTTGATGAGAAAATAGAAAATATGCTGTCAAGAATTAAAGAGTGCTTTGAGCAGCTGGGAAAAGATGGACTTATTTATGAGTTTTCAGAGATTGAAGGCAGGTACTACACATTTGCAACCTCCGAAGAGGATATAAAAAAGGCATATCAGTTAATAAAAAATATGCTTGAGTTTGCTAAAGAGGTTGTGTTTGCTTTTTCAAGAAAGATTACAAAATTGACCCAATTTTATGAGGCCATTTATGAAGCGGCATATTCTTTGAACTTTTCACTTTTTTACAATCATACAGGAATTACATTTTACAGCAATAACCTGCCAAATTCAAAAGAGATCTTGTATTCAAAAGAATATGATAGAAGACTCATTTTAGCTATTGAAGAGGATAGCCGGGACCTGCATAAGATAATTAAAGAGATGATGGAAGATATTAAAAAAGAAAGATATCAACTTGACTTTTTAAAGACGTATTTGAGCTTTGTGGTAGTATCTATTAGCTCTTATTTTAATAAAATAGGACTGAATCTGGAAGATTATATAGAGTGGTTTTCAGGCTTGAAGCTGGAGTTTTCAAATGTTGAGGAAATAGAAAAAGTTATGATTAAGTTTTGTGAAGGAATACTCAATAAGTTCAAGCATTGGAAAATTAGCCTGTCCAATGGTATCATGAGCGAGCTTGAAAAGTATATTAGGGAAAACTACAATAAAAACTTGACACTCAAATCTGTTGCGCAGAAGTTTTATCTTAATCCTGTGTACCTGGGGCAGCTTTTCAAGAAACATCATGGTATGTATTTCAACTCTTATTTGCAAAAGATACGAATTGAAGAGGCAAAGAAGCTTTTGATGACCACTAATATGAAGATATACGAAATTTCACAGGCAGTTGGGTACAACGACACAGACTATTTTATTCAGTGCTTCACGAAACTTTGCAACATGACACCCAATCAGTTCAGAAAAAAATACAGAAAAGCATAAAAAAAGAAGGCTGGGGGTTTTATGCTGAAAATTTTCCCAGCCTTTTATTACTTTTATGGGAGAAGAGCCAAATTTGCTATAAATTATTTCTAACTTCCCACGCTGCCAAAACCATGTTATGCAAAGTGGGGAAAGCCTCTTCTTCCTTTCTTGTCTTAAGACCACAGTCAGGATTTATCCACAGTCGATCAAGTCCAATTTTTTCAATCATCTTTAGAATGAGATCTTTCATTTCTTCTTTTGGCACAATCCTTGGGGAGTGGACATCAAACACCCCGGGACCCACTTCAGACTTCAAGTTGCTCTTTTTAATGCTATCCAAAATTGTAAAGTCTGACTTTGCAGCCTCGAATGTGATGACGTCAACATCCATCCTTGCAATTTCATCTAAAAGATCATCAAAGTTGCTGTAACACATATGGGTATGAATTTGAGTTTCAGGCTTTACTTTGGAACATGTCAGTTTGAAGGCTTTTATTGCCCAGTCTAAGTAATCTTTATGGTATGCTTTTCTCAGTGGTAACTTTTCAATCAATGCCGCTTCATCAATTTGAATAATCTTCACTCCTTCTTTTTCAAGATCCAGCACTTCCTCTTTTATTGCAAGTGCAAGCTGAAATGCAACATCTTTAAGCGGTATGTCTTCGCGTACAAACGACCAGTTGAGTATTGTAACAGGTCCGGTTAAAATTCCTTTTACAGGCTTTGCAGTAAGGCTTTGTGCGTATTTTATATACTCAACTGTGATTGGTCTTTTTCTTTTGATATCTGAAAATATGATTGGTGGCTTTACACACCTTGTACCGTAAGATTGAACCCAGCCATTTTTGGTGATGATAAATCCTTCCAAGTTTTCGCCAAAAAACTCCACCATGTCGTTTCTTTCGTATTCACCGTGGACCAGAACGTCCAAGCCTATTTCTTCCTGAAGTTTTATGACATTTTCAATTTTTTGTTTGATAAATTTATCATATTCTTCAAATGTTATCCTGCCATTTTTAAGTTCGCTTCTTGCTTTTCGCACATCTGGAGTTTGTGGAAAAGATCCTATCGTGGTTGTAGGAAGTTTTGGAAGCTTTAGAACATCCTTTTGTATTTTGATTCTTTCTTCAAAGCATGGTTTTCTTTCAAAGTCATCATCCCTGAGATTGTTTACAACTGTGTTTATGTCTGAGAACTTATTTGCCTTCATTTCTTCAAAAAGCTGAGTGTTGTAAATATATGAGCTGTTCTGGGTGTAATTTTTATCATTAAAGAGAATGTTTAATTCATTAAGCTCTTTTAGCTTTTCTTCTGCAAAGGCTAAATACTTCTTTTTGCTGCTGTCAAGCTGAGTTTCAAATTTCAAAGAATAGGGGACAAACATCAAAGAGCATGATGTTGAAATTACAATATCCTTTTTGTCAACATAATTTGAGAGAGTGTTCAGAATCTCAAGACTTTCTTTGTAGCTATTTTTAAACACATTTCTTCCATTTACAATTCCGGCTATTAAAAGCTTGCCTCTGGGATACCCGAACTTTTTGATAAGCTCCAGGTTATATTTTCCATCCACAAAGTCAAGACCAATAGCGTCAAAATCAAGAGTAAAAAGTTTTTCATAGATGTCTCTGATATCACCAAAGTAGGTCTGAAGTATGATTTTGAGATTGCCTTTTTGAGAAAGCAATTGCCTGTAAAAATTATCAAAAAGCTCAATATCTGCTTGAGTCAGATCTGTCACAAGTACCGGTTCATCAATCTGGATAAACTCAGCACCAAGAGTTTTAAACCTGTCCAGTATTTGAATATAAACAGAAAGAAGATTCACCCAGAAAGCTTTTTCATAAATACTAACATCTATTTTCTTTGCAAGTTTTAAGAAGGTCAGTGCACCGATTATAACAGGTTTTGTTTTAATTCCGATTGAAAGTGCTTCTTCAAACTCATCAAAAGGCTTTGTTGAAGAAAGTTTAAATTCGGTATCAGAAGTTATCTCTGGCACAATGTAGTGATAGTTTGTAAAAAACCACTTTTTCATAGGAAGTGCTTTTAAATCAAGATTTTGTGTCTGATAACCTTTAGCCAAGGCAAAATAAGTGTCAAGCTCTTCTTTGCCAAGATTTTTGTACCCGGCAGGGATTGCATTTACAAGCATTGCATGATCCAGAAAGGTATCGTAGAATGAAAAATCATTTGATGGAATCAAATCAATGCCATGCTCTTTTTGAATCTGCCAGTGTTTCTTTTTTAGTTCTTTTGAATTTTGAATGAGCTGTTCTTTTGAAAGCTTTTTATCAAGATAGCTTTCTACCCACTTTTTAAGTTCTCTGTTTTCACCTATCCTTGGAAAACCAACCACTGAAATCATATCAAACTTCAACCTCCTTGCAAAAATTTTGCCTTGTAGAGGATAAACAAAAAACAAAAGGTCTTTACCGCCATTTTAAGAAAAATTTAACATAAATCAAGGCAGTAAAGACCTCTTTATTTTGCTTTTTTAAACCCTGTAATTGCAAGTTTATACAAAAAGAAAAGAAGCTACTTTTACAGGGCAAAGGGGCAGAATAACCCTTCTTTTTTGTAAGCGGTCTTTACCACCCTGACTGTGCTTCCCACCGAAGACAGTGCAAGGCATCTCAAGCAGGCAGGTCTCCTGGCTCGCAGGTCATCCATAGCCCTTTTACCTTCCCGGAAAGCAAGCCCTGCAAGCATTAATTGATTTTTGCAGAACCAGACTTTCCAGTGGCGTTTAATTTAAGGGCATGTCACTGCTCACAGTAGCGGGGGCTGCAGCGGATTTTCACCGCTTTCCCTATTAAGCCACATATGTGGCACCTGCTTGATGGTAAAGCAGCCTATCGAAAATATTCAGTTTTCAAAATCGGTTTGCATTGCAATGAAAATTAACTGTTTCTTTTATGCAACACAATTTTATATCAAACATGTTAATTGAAGAGAAGCAAGTTGTCAAGATTGATGAGGATAAAGAATAGTGTCAGGAGATTATGACAAATATAAAATCCTAACTGAAAAAGTTGAGTTATAAAATTTTGCAGACAAAATATTAAACAAAATGTTAAAAATTTTTATAATTAATAAGACAAAGAAAATTTGTTATGTGCAATAAATGACATTTGTAATGTAAATTTTCTATATGATTTGTACGTGTTTATTTTTTGAAACGATGAAGTTGCATTTTATTGACATTGAATATCAAAAAAATACACAAAAACAGTTCCAAATGATATGTAATTAAGTAAATGATACTTTAATTATAGCAATTTTAAGAAAAATAAGCACTTTATAATAGTGTTAATCCCTACAAAAAAGCAAACAATATAAACAAAAAAATTCAATTGAACTTGCGTGCTTTTGGATATTATAATAAAATTGAAAATAAAATATACATTAGTAGAGGAGGTTTAAATCAAATGAGACGTTTCAGAAAAGTAAGTGCGATGGTGGTAGCGCTCATTTTTATTCTGGTTATGTTTACGGGCGTTATGCCATTGCAGAAGGCACAGGCGGGTGCCTACAATTATGGTGAAGCTTTGCAAAAGGCTATAATGTTCTATGAATTCCAGATGTCAGGTAAACTGCCAAGCTGGATAAGAAACAACTGGCGTGGTGACTCTGGACTTAAAGATGGGCAAGACAATGGACTTGATTTAACAGGTGGCTGGTATGATGCTGGTGATCATGTTAAGTTTAATTTGCCAATGTCATACACAGCAGCAATGTTGTCGTGGGCAGTATATGAATACAAAGATGCATTTGTTAAAAGCGGACAATTGGACTGGATATTGAAACAGATTGAATGGGCAAACGACTATTTTGTAAAATGTCATCCAAGCAAATATGTTTACTACTATCAAGTTGGTGATGGTAGTAAAGATCATGCGTGGTGGGGACCGGCTGAAGTAATGCAGATGGAAAGACCTTCATTCAAAGTGACACAGAGCAGTCCTGGTTCAGCAGTGGTTGCTGAAACAGCGGCATCACTGGCGGCAGCGTCAATAGTTTTAAGGGATACCAACCCAACGAAGGCTGCAACATATTTGCAACATGCAAAAGATTTATATGAATTTGCAGAAGTAACAAAGAGTGATGCTGGGTATACTGCTGCAAATGGATATTATAACTCATGGAGCGGATTTTATGATGAACTTTCGTGGGCAGGCGCATGGCTGTATTTAGCAACAAATGATAGCACATATTTAAGTAAAGCTGAGTCATATGTTCAAAATTGGCCTAAATTACAAGGTAGCACCACTGTAGATTACAAGTGGGCACACTGCTGGGATGATGTGCACAATGGAGCTGCGCTTTTACTGGCAAAAATAACAGGCAAAGATACTTATAAACAGATAATTGAGAGCAATCTGGACTACTGGACAACAGGCTACAACGGGCAGAGGATAAGATATACACCTAAGGGATTGGCATGGTTGGATCAGTGGGGTTCATTGAGATATGCCACAACACAGGCATTTCTGGCGTTTGTATACAGTGACTGGAGTGGCTGTCCAGCAAGTAAAAAGGATACTTATAGAAAATTTGGAGAAAGTCAAATAGATTATGCACTGGGTTCTGCTGGAAGAAGCTTTGTAGTTGGATTTGGCACAAATCCGCCAAAGAGACCACATCATAGAACTGCGCATAGCTCATGGGCGGATAGCATGAGCATTCCATCATACCATAGACATACTCTATATGGTGCTTTGGTAGGTGGACCTGGTTCTGATGACAGTTATACAGATGACATTAGCAATTATGTTAACAATGAGGTGGCATGTGACTACAACGCAGGCTTTGTTGGTGCGCTTGCAAAGATGTATCTATTGTATGGTGGCAATCCTATTCCTGATTTCAAAGCAATAGAGACGCCAACAAATGACGAATTCTTTGTAGAAGCAGGAGTTAATGCAAGTGGAACTAACTTCCTTGAGATAAAGGCTGTTGTTAACAATCAGAGTGGTTGGCCGGCAAGAGCAACAGACAAACTTAAATTCAGATATTTCGTAGATTTGAGTGAGCTAATTAAGGCTGGATACAGTGCAAGCAATGTAACTCTTAGCACAAGCTACAATCAGGGTGCAAAGGTCAGCGGACCATATGTATGGGATGCAAGCAAGAATATTTACTATGTTCTGGTTGACTTTACGGGAACACTGATTTATCCTGGTGGGCAGGACAAGTACAAGAAAGAAGTTCAATTTAGAATGGCATATCCACAAAATGTTACATGGGATTCCAGCAATGACTTTTCATATCAGGATATAAGAAGTGTAACATCGGGTCAGGTTGTAAAAACCAAGTATATTGCACTTTATGATGGAGATGTTAAGGTATGGGGTTTAGAGCCGGGTGCTGCAACATCCACACCTGCACCAACAGCAACAGCAACACCAACTCCGACCCCAACACCGACGGTGACAGTTACCCCAACACCAACGCCAACCGCGACCCCGACACCAACAGTAAGTGTAACTCCGACACCGACCCCGACACCGACGGGTGCACCTGGTACGGGAAGTGGATTGAAGGTACTGTACAAGAACAATGAGACGAGTGCGAGTGCGGCATCAATAAGGCCATGGTTTAAGATAGTGAATGGAGGCAGCAGCAGTGTTGATCTTAGCAGGGTTAAGATAAGATACTGGTACACGGTGGATGGTGACAAGCCGCAGAGTGCGGTATGTGACTGGGCACAGATAGGAGCAAGCAATGTGACATTCAAGTTTGTGAAGCTGAGCAGCGCTGTGAGTGGAGCGGATTATTACTTGGAGGTAGGGTTTAGCAGTGGAGCTGGGCAGCTGCAGCCTGGAAAGGACACAGGGGATATACAGGTAAGGTTTAACAAGAATGACTGGAGCAATTACAATCAGGCAGACGACTGGTCATGGATGCAGAGCATGACGAATTATGGAGAAAATACGAAGGTAACGCTGTATGTAGATGGAGTTCTGGTATGGGGGCAGGAGCCGGGAGGAGCGACACCTGCACCGACAAGCACAGCAACACCAACGCCAACGCCGACAGTAACATCGACACCAACTCCAACACCTACACCTACAGCGACAGCAACGCCAAGGCCGACATCCACACCAACGCCGACCCCGACACCGACAGTGAGTGTAATGCCAACACCAGCACCGACGGCATCACCGGCAGGTGGGAGTTACTGGACACCGAGTGAGAGTTACGGTGCGCTGAAGGTATGGTATGCGAATGGTAATTTGAGTAGTACGACGAATGTATTGAATCCGAAGATAAAGATAGAGAATGTAGGGACGACGGCGGTAGATCTTAGCAGGGTTAAGGTAAGATACTGGTACACGATAGATGGAGAGGCGACGCAGAATGTAAGTGTAGCAAGCAGCATAAATCCTGCATATATAGATGTGAAGTTTGTGAAGCTTAGGGCGAATGCAGGCGGAGCGGACTATTATGTAGAGGTAGGTTTTAAGAGTGGAGCAGGTGTTTTGGCAGCGGGTCAGAGCACGAAGGAGATAAGGCTAAGCATACAGAAGGGCAGCGGCAGCTACAATCAGTCGAATGACTATTCGGTAAGGAGTGTGACGAGCTATATAGAGAACGAGAAGGTAACAGGGTATATAGATGATGTACTTGTATGGGGCAAAGAGCCGAGCAGGAACGCCCAGATCAAGGTATGGTATGCGAATGGTAATTTGAGTAGTACGACGAATGTATTGAATCCGAAGATAAAGATAGAGAATGTAGGGACGACGGCGGTAGATCTTAGCAGGGTTAAGGTAAGATACTGGTACACGATAGATGGAGAGGCGACGCAGAGTGTAAGTGTAGCAAGCAGCATAAATCCTGCATATATAGATGTGAAGTTTGTGAAGCTTGGGGCGAATGCAGGCGGAGCGGACTATTATGTAGAGGTAGGTTTTAAGAGTGGAGCAGGTGTTTTGGCAGCGGGTCAGAGCACGAAGGAGATAAGGCTAAGCATACAGAAGAGCAGTGGCAGCTACAATCAGTCAAATGACTATTCGGTAAGAAGTGTGACGAGCTATATAGAGAACGAGAAGGTAACAGGGTATATAGATGATGCGATAGTATGGGGCAAAGAGCCGAGCAGGGGTACAAAGCCGGCGGGTGGAGTGACACCAACCCCGGCACCGACCCCGACAGCAACGCCAACTCCGACACCTACAATTACACCAACCCCGACACCGACGCCGACAGCAACAACTACCCCAACACCTACTCCGACACCGACATCGAGCAGTGGACTTGGTGTATACGGGCAGAGATTTATGTGGTTGTGGAACAAGATACATGATCCGGCAAACGGCTATTTTAACCAGGACGGGATACCATATCATTCAGTGGAGACGTTGATATGTGAGGCACCTGATTATGGACATTTGACGACAAGTGAAGCATTTTCGTACTATGTATGGCTTGAGGCGGTATATGGGAAGTTGACAGGTGACTGGAGCAAGTTCAAGACGGCATGGGATACGCTTGAGAAGTATATGATACCATCAGCAGAGGATCAGCCGATGGGAGGATACAATCCGAGCAAGCCAGCGACATATGCAGGAGAATGGGAGACACCGGACAAGTATCCATCACCGCTTGAGTTTGACGTACCGGTTGGGCAGGATCCTTTGCACAGTGAGCTGGTTAACACATATGGTACACAGATGATGTATGGGATGCACTGGTTGATGGACGTAGACAACTGGTATGGATATGGCAGGAGAGGAGATGGAGTAAGCAGAGCATCATTTATCAACACGTTCCAGAGAGGGCCGGAGGAGTCTGTATGGGAGACAGTGCCACATCCGAGCTGGGAGACATTTAAGTGGGGCGGACCGAATGGATTTTTGGATCTGTTTATCAAGGATCAGAATTATGCGAAGCAATGGAGATATACTAATGCACCGGATGCAGATGCGAGGGCAATACAGGCGACATACTGGGCGAAGGAATGGGCAAAGCAACAGGGCAAGCTCAATGAGATAAGCAGCTATGTAGCGAAGGCAGCGAAGATGGGCGACTATTTGAGGTATGCGATGTTTGACAAGTATTTCAAGCCATTGGGGTGCCAGGACAAGTACGCAGCTGGTGCAACAGGATATGGAAGTGCGCACTATCTGCTGTCATGGTACTATGCATGGGGTGGAGCTCTTGACGGGACATGGTCGTGGAAGATAGGTTGTAGCCATGCGCACTTTGGATATCAAAATCCGATGGCAGCATGGGTGTTGGCTAATGATAGTGATATGAAGCCGAAGTCACCGAACGGGGCGAATGACTGGGCGAAGAGCTTGAAGAGGCAGGTAGAATTTTACAGATGGCTGCAATCAGCTGAGGGAGCGATAGCAGGCGGAGCGACCAATTCATGGAATGGTAGATATGAGAAGTATCCGGCAGGGACAGCGACATTTTATGGTATGGCATATGAGCCGAACCCGGTATACCATGATCCTGGCAGCAACACATGGTTTGGATTCCAGGCATGGTCGATGCAGAGGGTAGCAGAGTACTACTATGTAACAGGAGACAGGGATGCAGGAGCATTGCTTGAGAAGTGGGTAAGCTGGGTAAAGAGTGTAGTGAAGCTTAACAGTGATGGTACATTTGCGATACCGTCGACACTTGACTGGAGCGGCCAGCCGGATACATGGAATGGGACATATACGGGCAATCCAAATCTGCATGTGAAGGTAGTGGATTATGGAACAGATTTAGGAATAACTGCATCACTTGCGAATGCGCTTTTGTACTACAGTGCGGCGACGAAGAAGTACGGAGTATTTGATGAAGCAGCGAAGAATTTGGCGAAAGAGCTGCTTGACAGGATGTGGAACTTATACAGGGATGACAAAGGTTTGTCGGCACCCGAGAAGAGAGGGGATTACAAGAGGTTCTTTGAGCAAGAGGTATACATTCCAGCGGGCTGGACAGGGAAGATGCCGAACGGGGATGTAATAAAGAGTGGAGTGAAGTTTATAGACATAAGGAGCAAGTACAAACAGGATCCTGACTGGCAGAAGCTGGTTTCAGCATACAATGCCGGGCAGGCACCGGAGTTCAGGTATCACAGATTCTGGGCACAGTGTGACATAGCAATCGCCAATGCAACATATGAAATCCTGTTCGGTAATCAGTAATCGCTAAAAAAGAATCAAATTAAAGCTACCGCAAAGGAGTAAAGTACAAAAAACTCCTTTGCGGTAGCAATTTGTTAAATTACTGGTTAAAAAAAGTAGAAGGAGGGTATTTTAAATTATGGGCAAAGTACCTAAAATGAAAAGATTTTTATCTTTTCTTTTTGTAATGGCTATAATAACAATGATCCTATCGCCAGGAGTCATTTCAGTAGCTCAAGAATCATCGGATCAGTACGCAAAAATATATTTTGCAAACAACAAATACTATTTATTCAACAATACATGGGGTTCGAGTTCAGCGGGATCGGGCTGGTGGTCAAAAATATTCTTTAATTCATATAATGAAAGTACGTATCAGGCAGATATGGGATGGAGCTTTAGCTACGCAAATGTAAACCCTGACTCAGTGAAAGCATATCAATCAATTGTATGTGGATGGCACTGGACAAATGGTTGTGGGACAGGAACAGGATTACCTGTACAGATAGCATCTAAAAAAAGCATAAATACTTCTATTGCATATGAAATAACAGGCGCGGAAAGCAGTCGTCTAAATTTTGCGTATGATATTTGGCTATATAATTCAAGTCAGCCAAATTCTAATACTACACCAACTGACGAGATAATGATATGGCTAAATAGATGGGGTGGACCTAACCCGATAGGTAGTAAAGTTGCTACATTTAACATAGCAGGTGCTACATGGGATTTGTATGAGGGCTATAATACATGGAAAGTTTATTCATTTGTAAGAACATCGGGTGTTAGTTCTGCAAGCTTTGACATAATGGAATTCTTAAATACACTTGTCCAGCAGAGAGGGCTGGATGCATCAAAGTATGTAATAAGTGTTGAGGTAGGCACTGAAGTATTTTATGGGAATGCGAGCGTAAAAATAACAAATTACTCAGTAAATGTAGGAACATCTAATTCAACACCAACGCCAACACCAACGGCAGCTCCTACTACGACACCGACACCAGCTCCGAGTGGCGGAGTAGTGAAAATTGACACAAGTGATTTAGTTGGTATAAATCATGCACATTGCTGGTACAGAGACAAACTTGATGTAGCTTTGAGAGGCATACGCTCATGGGGTGCAAATTCGGTCAGGATTGTTCTGAGCAATGGCTATAGATGGACAAAAATACCTGCAAACGAGGTAGCAAACATTATATCGCTATCACGAACATTAGGATTTAAGGCTATAGTTTTGGAGGTGCACGACACAACTGGTTATGGAGAAGATGGAGCAGCATGTTCCTTGGCACAGGCAGTAGAGTACTGGAAGGAAATCAAGAGTGTACTTGATGGTAATGAAGACTTTGTAATAATCAATATAGGAAATGAGCCATATGGCAATAATAATTACCAGAAATGGGTTGATGATACTAAAAATGCAATAGTTGCATTGAGAAATGCAGGGTTTAAACATACAATAATGGTTGATGCGCCGAACTGGGGACAGGATTGGAGCTATACTATGAGAGACAATGCGACAGCAATATACAATTCTGATCCACTGCGTAATCTGGTATTTTCGATTCATATGTACGGCGTATACAATACTGCGGATAAGGTGGAAAGTTATATAAAGTCATTTGTTGATAGAGGATTACCATTGGTTATAGGCGAATTTGGACATAATCATACAGATGGAGATCCTGATGAGGCTTCTATAGTAAAGTATGCTAAGCAATATAAAATTGGATTATTTGGATGGTCATGGTGTGGAAACTCAAGCTATGTTGGATATTTGGATATGGTAAATAACTGGGATCCTAATAATCCAACACAATGGGGTGCATGGTTTAAAGCGAATGCAATTGGTAGCAGCAGTTCAACCCCGACACCAAGCCCAACATCAACAGTTACCCCAACACCAACGCCAACCCCGACACCAACAGTAAGTGTAACTCCGACACCGACCCCGACACCGACGGGTGCACCTGGTACGGGAAGTGGATTGAAGGTACTGTACAAGAACAATGAGACGAGTGCGAGTGCGGCATCAATAAGGCCATGGTTTAAGATAGTGAATGGAGGCAGCAGCAGTGTTGATCTTAGCAGGGTTAAGATAAGATACTGGTACACGGTGGATGGTGACAAGCCGCAGAGTGCGGTATGTGACTGGGCACAGATAGGAGCAAGCAATGTGACATTCAACTTTGTGAAGCTGAGCAGCGCTGTGAGTGGAGCGGATTATTACTTGGAGGTAGGGTTTAGCAGTGGAGCTGGGCAGCTGCAGCCTGGAAAGGACACAGGGGATATACAGGTAAGGTTTAACAAGAATGACTGGAGCAATTACAACCAGGCAGACGACTGGTCATGGATGCAGAGCATGACGAATTATGGAGAAAATGCGAAGGTAACGCTATATGTAGATGGAGTTCTGGTATGGGGGCAGGAGCCGGGAGGAGCGACACCTGCACCGACAAGCACAGTAACACCAACGCCAACGCCGACAGTAACATCAACACCAACTCCAACACCTACACCTACACCGACAGTGACCCCGACACCGACAGTGAGTGTAATGCCAACACCGGCACCGACGGCATCACCGGCAGGTGGGAGTTACTGGACACCGAGTGAGAGTTACGGTGCGCTGAAGGTATGGTATGCAAATGGTAATTTGAGTAGCACGACGAATGTATTGAATCCGAAGATAAAGATAGAGAATGTAGGGACGACGGCGGTAGATCTTAGCAGGGTTAAGGTAAGATACTGGTACACGATAGATGGAGAGGCGACGCAGAGTGTAAGTGTAGCAAGCAGCATAAATCCTGCATATATAGATGTGAAGTTTGTGAAGCTTAGGGCGAATGCAGGCGGAGCGGACTATTATGTAGAGGTAGGTTTTAAGAGTGGAGCAGGTGTTTTGGCAGCGGGTCAGAGCACGAAGGAGATAAGGCTAAGCATACAGAAGAGCAGTGGCAGCTACAATCAGTCGAATGACTATTCGGTAAGAAGTGTGACGAGCTATATAGAGAACGAGAAGGTAACAGGGTATATAGATGATGTACTTGTATGGGGCAAAGAGCCGAGCAGGAACGCCCAGATCAAGGTATGGTATGCGAATGGTAATTTGAGCAGCACGACGAATGTATTGAATCCGAAGATAAAGATAGAGAATGTAGGGACGACGGCGGTAGATCTTAGCAGGGTTAAGGTAAGATACTGGTACACGATAGATGGAGAGGCGACACAGAGTGTAAGTGTAGCAAGCAGCATAAATCCTGCATATATAGATGTGAAGTTTGTGAAGCTTGGGGCGAATGCAGGCGGAGCGGACTATTATGTAGAGATAGGGTTTAAGAGTGGAGCAGGTGTTTTGGCAGCAGGTCAGAGCACGAAGGAGATAAGGCTAAGCATACAGAAGAGCAGTGGCAGCTACAATCAGTCAAATGACTATTCGGTAAGAAGTGTGACGAGCTATATAGAGAACGAGAAGGTAACAGGGTATATAGATGATGCGATAGTATGGGGTAAAGAGCCGAGCAGGGGTACAAAGCCGGCGGGTGGAGTGACACCGACACCGGCGCCGACGCCGACGGCAACTCCTACTCCGACACCTACAATCACACCAACCCCGACACCGACGCCGACAGCAACAACTACCCCAACACCTACTCCGACACCGACATCGAGCAGTGGACTTGGTGTATACGGGCAGAGGTTTATGTGGTTGTGGAACAAGATACATGATCCGGCAAACGGCTATTTTAACCAGGACGGGATACCATATCATTCAGTGGAGACATTGATATGTGAGGCACCTGATTATGGACATTTGACGACAAGTGAAGCATTTTCGTACTATGTATGGCTTGAGGCGGTATATGGGAAGTTGACAGGTGACTGGAGCAAGTTCAAGACGGCATGGGATACGCTTGAGAAGTATATGATACCATCAGCAGAGGATCAGCCGATGGGAGGATACAATCCGAGCAAGCCAGCGACATATGCAGGAGAATGGGAGACACCGGACAAGTATCCATCACCGCTTGAGTTTGACGTACCGGTTGGGCAGGATCCTTTGCACAGTGAGCTGGTTAACACATATGGTACACAGATGATGTATGGGATGCACTGGTTGATGGACGTAGACAACTGGTATGGATATGGCAGGAGAGGAGATGGAGTAAGCAGAGCATCATTTATCAACACGTTCCAGAGAGGGCCGGAGGAGTCTGTATGGGAGACAGTGCCACATCCGAGCTGGGAGACATTTAAGTGGGGCGGACCGAATGGATTTTTGGATCTGTTTATCAAGGATCAGAATTATGCGAAGCAATGGAGATATACTAATGCACCGGATGCAGATGCGAGGGCAATACAGGCGACATACTGGGCGAAGGAATGGGCAAAGCAACAGGGCAAGCTCAATGAGATAAGCAGCTATGTAGCGAAGGCAGCGAAGATGGGCGACTATTTGAGGTATGCGATGTTTGACAAGTATTTCAAGCCATTGGGGTGCCAGGACAAGTACGCAGCTGGTGCAACAGGATATGGAAGTGCGCACTATCTGCTGTCATGGTACTATGCATGGGGAGGAGCTCTTGACGGGACATGGTCGTGGAAGATAGGTTGTAGCCATGCGCACTTTGGATATCAAAATCCGATGGCAGCATGGGTGTTGGCTAATGATAGTGATATTAAGCCGAAGTCACCGAACGGGGCGAATGACTGGGCGAAGAGCTTGAAGAGGCAGGTAGAATTTTACAGATGGCTGCAATCAGCTGAGGGAGCGATAGCAGGCGGAGCGACCAATTCATGGAATGGTAGATATGAGAAGTATCCGGCAGGGACAGCGACATTTTATGGTATGGCATATGAGCCGAACCCGGTATACCATGATCCTGGCAGCAACACATGGTTTGGATTCCAGGCATGGTCGATGCAGAGGGTAGCAGAGTACTACTATGTAACAGGAGACAGGGATGCAGGAGCATTGCTTGAGAAGTGGGTAAGCTGGGTAAAGAGTGTAGTGAAGCTTAACAGTGATGGTACATTTGCGATACCGTCGACACTTGACTGGAGCGGTCAGCCGGATACATGGAATGGGACATATACGGGCAATCCAAATCTGCATGTGAAGGTAGTGGATTATGGAACAGATTTAGGAATAACTGCATCACTTGCGAATGCGCTTTTGTACTACAGTGCGGCGACGAAGAAGTACGGAGTATTTGATGAAGCAGCGAAGAATTTGGCGAAAGAGCTGCTTGACAGGATGTGGAACTTATACAGGGATGACAAAGGTTTGTCGGCACCCGAGAAGAGAGGGGATTACAAGAGGTTCTTTGAGCAAGAGGTATACATTCCAGCGGGCTGGACAGGGAAGATGCCGAACGGGGATGTAATAAAGAGTGGAGTGAAGTTTATAGACATAAGGAGCAAGTACAAACAGGATCCTGACTGGCAGAAGCTGGTTTCAGCATACAATGCCGGGCAGGCACCGGAGTTCAGGTATCACAGATTCTGGGCACAGTGTGACATAGCAATCGCCAATGCAACATATGAAATCCTGTTCGGTAATCAGTAATGAGTAAGTAGAAATTTAGCGAGGTAGCACATCTATAGGAAAGGTGTGCTGCCTCGCTAAAATCCTATATACGGGTGTTTGAAAAATAGCACAAAAATAATGGATTTTAACAGTCAAAATGTATAAGTAAAAGTGAACAATCGGGAGGGGAGTTAGTAAAATGAAAAAGAGAGTTTTAAGGTTTGTTTCCCGGCTCATACTGGCAGTGTTTATTATGAGCATAAGCTTAGTGGGATCAATGAGTTATTTTCCTGTAAAGACCGAAGCTGCACCTGACTGGAGTATACCGAGTTTATGCGAGAGTTATAAGAATGATTTTAAGATAGGAGTAGCGATACCTGCGAGATGTTTGAGCAATGATACGGACAAGCGAATGGTATTGAAGCATTTTAACAGTATTACAGCAGAGAATGAGATGAAGCCTGAAAGTTTATTGGCAGGGCAGACAAGCACTGGATTGAGTTACAGATTTAGCACAGCTGATACGTTTGTTAACTTTGCAAACACGAACAATATAGGGATTAGAGGGCATACACTGGTATGGCACAATCAAACACCTGATTGGTTTTTTAGAAACAGCAGTGGGCAGATGTTATCGAAAGATGCACTGTTAGCGAGGCTGAAGCAATACATTTATGATGTTGTTGGTAGGTATAAGGGTAAGGTATATGCATGGGATGTTGTAAATGAGGCTATAGATGAGAACCAGCCTGATGGATACAGACGCTCGACATGGTATCAAATCTGTGGTCCGGAGTATATAGAGAAGGCATTCATATGGGCGCATGAAGCCGATCCGAATGCGAAGCTGTTTTATAACGACTATAATACAGAGATATCGAAGAAGAGAGATTTCATTTACAACATGGTAAAGAATTTAAAATCCAAGGGTGTGCCGATTCATGGTATAGGGATGCAGAGCCATATAAATGTGAACTGGCCATCGGTGAGCGAGATAGAGAACAGTATAAAGTTGTTCAGTTCGATACCTGGGATTGAGATTCACATAACAGAGCTTGACATGAGTTTATACAACTATGGATCAAATGAGAATTATTCAACACCACCTCAGGATTTGCTTCAGAAGCAGGCACAGAAGTATAAAGACATATTTACAATGCTGAGGAAATACAAAGGTATTGTAACATGTGTTACATTCTGGGGTTTGAAGGATGATTATTCATGGCTGAACTCATCCAGCAAGAGGGATTGGCCGCTGTTGTTCTTTGAGGATTACAGTGCAAAGCCGGCGTACTGGTCGGTGATTGAGGCAGCGGGTGCAAGTGCATCTCCAAGCCCAACATCAACAGTTACCCCAACTCCTACAACGACAGCAACGCCAAGGCCGACATCCACAGCAACACCGACACCAACCCCTACACCGACGGGTGCGCCTGGTACAGGAAGTGGATTGAAGGTACTGTACAAGAACAATGAGACGAGTGCGAGTGCGGCATCAATAAGGCCATGGTTTAAGATAGTGAATGGAGGCAGCAGCAGTGTTGATCTTAGCAGGGTTAAGATAAGATACTGGTACACGGTGGATGGTGACAAGCCGCAGAGTGCGGTATGTGACTGGGCACAGATAGGAGCAAGCAATGTGACATTCAAGTTTGTGAAGCTGAGCAGCGCTGTGAGTGGAGCGGATTATTACTTGGAGGTAGGGTTTAGCAGTGGAGCTGGGCAGCTGCAGCCTGGAAAGGACACAGGGGATATACAGGTAAGGTTTAACAAGAATGACTGGAGCAATTACAATCAGGCAGACGACTGGTCATGGATGCAGAGCATGACGAATTATGGAGAAAATACGAAGGTAACGCTGTATGTAGATGGAGTTCTGGTATGGGGGCAGGAGCCGGGAGGAGCGACACCTGCACCGACAAGCACAGCAACACCAACGCCAACGCCGACAGTAACATCGACACCAACTCCAACACCTACACCTACAGCGACAGCAACGCCAAGGCCGACATCCACACCAACGCCGACCCCGACACCGACAGTGAGTGTAATGCCAACACCAGCACCGACGGCATCACCGGCAGGTGGGAGTTACTGGACACCGAGTGAGAGTTACGGTGCGCTGAAGGTATGGTATGCGAATGGTAATTTGAGTAGTACGACGAATGTATTGAATCCGAAGATAAAGATAGAGAATGTAGGGACGACGGCGGTAGATCTTAGCAGGGTTAAGGTAAGATACTGGTACACGATAGATGGAGAGGCGACGCAGAATGTAAGTGTAGCAAGCAGCATAAATCCTGCATATATAGATGTGAAGTTTGTGAAGCTTAGGGCGAATGCAGGCGGAGCGGACTATTATGTAGAGGTAGGTTTTAAGAGTGGAGCAGGTGTTTTGGCAGCGGGTCAGAGCACGAAGGAGATAAGGCTAAGCATACAGAAGGGCAGCGGCAGCTACAATCAGTCGAATGACTATTCGGTAAGGAGTGCAAATAGCTATATAGAGAACGAGAAGGTAACAGGGTATATAGATGATGTACTTGTATGGGGCAAAGAGCCGAGCAGGAACGCCCAGATCAAGGTATGGTATGCGAATGGTAATTTGAGCAGCACGACGAATGTATTGAATCCGAAGATAAAGATAGAGAATGTAGGGACGACGGCGGTAGATCTTAGCAGGGTTAAGGTAAGATACTGGTACACGATAGATGGAGAGGCGACACAGAGTGTAAGTGTAGCAAGCAGCATAAATCCTGCATATATAGATGTGAAGTTTGTGAAGCTTGGGGCGAATGTAGGCGGAGCGGACTATTATGTAGAGATAGGGTTTAAGAGTGGAGCAGGTGTTTTGGCAGCAGGTCAGAGCACGAAGGAGATAAGGCTAAGCATACAGAAGAGCAGTGGCAGCTACAATCAGTCAAATGACTATTCGGTAAGAAGTGTGACGAGCTATATAGAGAACGAGAAGGTAACAGGGTATATAGATGATGCGATAGTATGGGGTAAAGAGCCGAGCAGGGGTACAAAGCCGGCGGGTGGAGTGACACCGACACCGGCGCCGACGCCGACGGCAACTCCTACTCCGACACCTACAATCACACCAACCCCGACACCGACGCCGACAGCAACAACTACCCCAACACCTACTCCGACACCGACATCGAGCAGTGGACTTGGTGTATACGGGCAGAGGTTTATGTGGTTGTGGAACAAGATACATGATCCGGCAAACGGCTATTTTAACCAGGACGGGATACCATATCATTCAGTGGAGACATTGATATGTGAGGCACCTGATTATGGACATTTGACGACAAGTGAAGCATTTTCGTACTATGTATGGCTTGAGGCGGTATATGGGAAGTTGACAGGTGACTGGAGCAAGTTCAAGACGGCATGGGATACGCTTGAGAAGTATATGATACCATCAGCAGAGGATCAGCCGATGGGAGGATACAATCCGAGCAAGCCAGCGACATATGCAGGAGAATGGGAGACACCGGACAAGTATCCATCACCGCTTGAGTTTGACGTACCGGTTGGGCAGGATCCTTTGCACAGTGAGCTGGTTAACACATATGGTACACAGATGATGTATGGGATGCACTGGTTGATGGACGTAGACAACTGGTATGGATATGGCAGGAGAGGAGATGGAGTAAGCAGAGCATCATTTATCAACACGTTCCAGAGAGGGCCGGAGGAGTCTGTATGGGAGACAGTGCCACATCCGAGCTGGGAGACATTTAAGTGGGGCGGACCGAATGGATTTTTGGATCTGTTTATCAAGGATCAGAATTATGCGAAGCAATGGAGATATACTAATGCACCGGATGCAGATGCGAGGGCAATACAGGCGACATACTGGGCGAAGGAATGGGCAAAGCAACAGGGCAAGCTCAATGAGATAAGCAGCTATGTAGCGAAGGCAGCGAAGATGGGCGACTATTTGAGGTATGCGATGTTTGACAAGTATTTCAAGCCATTGGGGTGCCAGGACAAGTACGCAGCTGGTGCAACAGGATATGGAAGTGCGCACTATCTGCTGTCATGGTACTATGCATGGGGAGGAGCTCTTGACGGGACATGGTCGTGGAAGATAGGTTGTAGCCATGCGCACTTTGGATATCAAAATCCGATGGCAGCATGGGTGTTGGCTAATGATAGTGATATTAAGCCGAAGTCACCGAACGGGGCGAATGACTGGGCGAAGAGCTTGAAGAGGCAGGTAGAATTTTACAGATGGCTGCAATCAGCTGAGGGAGCGATAGCAGGCGGAGCGACCAATTCATGGAATGGTAGATATGAGAAGTATCCGGCAGGGACAGCGACATTTTATGGTATGGCATATGAGCCGAACCCGGTATACCATGATCCTGGCAGCAACACATGGTTTGGATTCCAGGCATGGTCGATGCAGAGGGTAGCAGAGTACTACTATGTAACAGGAGACAGGGATGCAGGAGCATTGCTTGAGAAGTGGGTAAGCTGGGTAAAGAGTGTAGTGAAGCTTAACAGTGATGGTACATTTGCGATACCGTCGACACTTGACTGGAGCGGTCAGCCGGATACATGGAATGGGACATATACGGGCAATCCAAATCTGCATGTGAAGGTAGTGGATTATGGAACAGATTTAGGAATAACTGCATCACTTGCGAATGCGCTTTTGTACTACAGTGCGGCGACGAAGAAGTACGGAGTATTTGATGAAGCAGCGAAGAATTTGGCGAAAGAGCTGCTTGACAGGATGTGGAACTTATACAGGGATGACAAAGGTTTGTCGGCACCCGAGAAGAGAGGGGATTACAAGAGGTTCTTTGAGCAAGAGGTATACATTCCAGCGGGCTGGACAGGGAAGATGCCGAACGGGGATGTAATAAAGAGTGGAGTGAAGTTTATAGACATAAGGAGCAAGTACAAACAGGATCCTGACTGGCAGAAGCTGGTTTCAGCATACAATGCCGGGCAGGCACCGGAGTTCAGGTATCACAGATTCTGGGCACAGTGTGACATAGCAATCGCCAATGCAACATATGAAATCCTGTTCGGTAATCAGTAAGTTAAAAGTGGGCGTGTGAAAGATATTAGGAAGGGAAGTAGCACCGCTCTGTGCTACTTCCCCAATTTGAAAAGTTAAATAAAAACAAAATAAGTTAAGAGAGGGGTAGGATGCAAAAAAATGAAAGTAATTAAGAGAGCTTTTTCGATAATTGTTTTATTTGTTTTGATACTTTCAGTATGTTTTCCTGGAATCATGCCTGTAAAAGCTTATGCAGGGGGAACATATAATTACGGTGAGGCACTACAGAAAACAATAATGTTTTATGAATTCCAAATGTCAGGGAAACTACCTTCCTGGGTAAGGAACAATTGGAGGGGTGACTCTGGCTTAGATGATGGCAAGGATGTAGGGCTTGATTTGACAGGTGGCTGGCATGACGCAGGTGATCACGTAAAGTTTAACCTACCAATGTCGTACAGTGCTTCAATGCTGGGGTGGGCTGTTTATGAATATAAGGATGCATTTGTAAAGAGCAAACAACTGGAGCACATTTTAAATCAAATAGAGTGGGCAAATGACTACTTTGTAAAGTGTCATCCTTCAAAATATGTATATTATTATCAGGTTGGGGATCCAATTGCAGATCACAATTTTTGGGGACCGGCAGAAGTAATGCAAATGAAGCGTCCAGCATATAAGTGTGATTTATCAAATCCAGCATCCTCTGTAGTAGCAGAAACAGCTGCATCTCTTGCAGTGGCTTCAATTGTTATAAAAGAAAGAAACTCTCAGAAAGCAGTCTCTTATCTCCAACATGCCAAAGACCTGTTTGAGTTTGCAGATACCACAAGAAGTGATGCTGGGTATACTGCTGCAACAGGTTTCTACACATCGGGTGGCTTTATAGATGATCTTGGATGGGCTGCTGTATGGCTTTATATTGCAACAAATGACAGTAGTTATTTGGCGAAAGCAGAAGAGTTGATGTCAGAATATGCTAATGGAACAAATACATGGACACAATGCTGGGATGATGTTCGATATGGAACATTGATCATGCTTGCAAAGATTACAGGGAAAGAGTTATATAAAGGAGCTGTAGAGAGAAACTTAGACTATTGGACTGACAGAATTACGTATACGCCGAAAGGGATGGCATATCTGACAGGATGGGGTTCATTAAGATATGCGACAACAGCTGCATTTTTAGCATGTGTCTATGCAGACTGGTCAGGGTGCGATTCGAACAAAAAGACCAAATATTTGAACTTTGCAAAAAGCCAGATTGACTATGCACTGGGTTCCACAGGTAGAAGTTTTGTAGTAGGATTTGGCACCAATTATCCGCAACATCCGCATCACAGGAATGCGCACAGTTCATGGGCTAACAGCATGAAAATACCCGAGTATCACAGACACATATTATATGGAGCACTGGTTGGTGGTCCTGGTAGTGATGATAGTTATAATGATGACATTACCGATTATGTACAAAATGAGGTTGCCTGCGATTATAATGCTGGAATTGTTGGCGCACTGGCAAAGATGTACCAGCTATATGGAGGAGAGCCTATTGATAACTTTAAAGCAATTGAAACGCCGACAAATGATGAAATTTTTGTCGAATCGAAATTCGGGAATTCACAGGGTCCAAATTATACCGAAGTAATTTCCTATATCTATAATCGAACTGGGTGGCCACCGAGAGTAACCGATAAACTCAGTTTTAAATATTTTATTGACCTAACAGAATTAGTCCAGGCAGGATATTCGCCTGATGTTGTCAAAGTTGACACATACTACATCGAAGGAGGAAAAATTAGCGGTCCTTATGTATGGGACAAGAATAGGAATATATACTATGTTCTTGTGGATTTTAGTGGAACAAAGATATATCCTGGCGGTGAAGTTGAACACAAAAAGCAGGCTCAATTTAAAATATCTGTTCCGCAGGGGTATCCATGGGATCCGACTAATGATCCTTCATATAAAGGATTAACCAGTCAATTAGAAAAAAATAAATATATTGCCGCATATGATAATAATAATCTGGTATGGGGTTTAGAGCCGGGTGCTGCGACATCCACACCTGCACCAACAGCAACACCAACTTCGACCCCGACACCGACGGTGACAGTTACACCAACACCAACGCCAACCCCGACACCAACAGTAAGTGTAACTCCGACACCAACCCCGACACCGACGGGTGCACCTGGTACGGGAAGTGGATTGAAGGTACTGTACAAGAACAATGAGACGAGTGCGAGTGCGGCATCAATAAGGCCATGGTTTAAGATAGTGAATGGAGGCAGCAGCAGTGTTGATCTTAGCAGAGTTAAGATAAGATACTGGTACACGGTGGATGGTGACAAGCCGCAGAGTGCGGTATGTGACTGGGCACAGATAGGAGCAAGCAATGTGACATTCAACTTTGTGAAGCTGAGCAGCGGAGTGAGTGGAGCGGATTATTACTTGGAGGTAGGGTTTAGCAGTGGAGCTGGGCAGCTGCAGCCTGGAAAGGACACAGGGGATATACAGGTAAGGTTTAACAAGAATGACTGGAGCAATTACAATCAGGCAGACGACTGGTCATGGATGCAGAGCATGACGAATTATGGAGAGAATACGAAGGTAACGCTGTATGTAGATGGAGTTCTGGTATGGGGGCAGGAGCCGGGAGGAGCGACACCTGCACCGACAAGCACAGCAACACCAACGCCAAGGCCTACAGTAACATCAACACCAACCCCAACACCTACACCCACACCTACAGCGACAGCGACCCCGACACCGACAGTGAGTGTAATGCCAACACCGGCACCGACGGCATCACCGGCAGGTGGGAGTTACTGGATACCGAGTGAGAGTTACGGTGCGCTGAAGGTATGGTATGCGAATGGTAATTTGAGTAGTACGACGAATGTATTGAATCCGAAGATAAAGATAGAGAATGTAGGGACGACGGCGGTAGATCTTAGCAGGGTTAAGGTAAGATACTGGTACACGATAGATGGAGAGGCGACGCAGAATGTAAGTGTAGCAAGCAGCATAAATCCTGCGTATATAGATGTGAAGTTTGTGAAGCTTAGGGCGAATGCAGGCGGAGCGGACTATTATGTAGAGGTAGGTTTTAAGAGTGGAGCAGGTGTTTTGGCAGCGGGTCAGAGCACGAAGGAGATAAGGCTAAGCATACAGAAGGGCAGCGGCAGCTACAATCAGTCGAATGACTATTCGGTAAGAAGTGTGACGAGCTATATAGAGAACGAGAAGGTAACGGGGTATATAGATGATGTACTTGTATGGGGCAAAGAGCCGGGCAGGAACGCCCAGATCAAGGTATGGTATGCGAATGGTAATTTGAGCAGCACGACGAATGTATTGAATCCGAAGATAAAGATAGAGAATGTAGGGACGACGGCGGTAGATCTTAGCAGGGTTAAGGTAAGATACTGGTACACGATAGATGGAGAGGCGACGCAGAGTGTAAGTGTAGCAAGCAGCATAAATCCTGCGTATATAGATGTGAGGGTAGTGAAGCTTAGGGCGAATGCAGGCGGAGCGGACTATTATGTAGAGGTAGGTTTTAAGAGTGGAGCGGGTGTTTTGGCAGCGGGTCAGAGCACGAAGGAGATAAGGCTAAGCATACAGAAGAGCAGCGGCAGCTACAATCAGTCGAATGACTATTCGGTAAGAAGTGTGACGAGCTATATAGAGAACGAGAAGGTAACGGGGTATATAGATGATGCGATAGTATGGGGAAGAGAGCCGAGCAGGGGTACAAAGCCGGCGGGTGGAGTGACACCAACCCCGGCACCGACCCCGACAGTGACGCCAACACCGACACCAACACCGACTGTTACGGTGACCCCAACTCCAACGCCTGCGGTGACCCCCGATGTTAAAATATCGATCGATACGTCCAGTGGAAGAACAAAAATAAGTCCGTATATTTATGGAGCAAATCAGGATATCCAGGGTGTTGTTCACCCTGCAAGACGACTTGGTGGGAACAGATTGACGGGTTACAACTGGGAGAACAATATGTCCAATGCGGGGAGTGACTGGTATCATTCGAGCGATGATTATATGTGTTATATTATGGGTATAACAGGGAATGATAAGAAAGTTCCAGCAGCTGTTGTAAGCAAATTTCACGAGCAGTCAATAAAACAAAATGCATATTCAGCCATCACATTGCAGATGGCAGGTTATGTAGCAAAAGATGGTAATGGTACAGTGAGCGAGTCAGAGACAGCACCTTCACCGAGATGGGCTGAAGTCAAGTTTAAAAAAGATGGTGCACTGTCATTGCAGCCTGACGTTAATGATAACTATGTATATATGGATGAGTTTATTAACTATTTGATTAACAAGTATGGCAAAGCATCGTCTGCGACGGGAATTAAAGGATATATACTTGACAACGAGCCGGACTTATGGTCGGCTACTCATCCGCGAATTCATCCACAGAAGGTAACCTGCAGTGAATTGATAAATAAATCGGTGGAGCTGGCGAAGGTAATAAAGACACTTGATCCGGATGCAGAAGTTTTTGGACCTGCATCGTATGGTTTTGCGGGATATTTAACATTGCAGGATGCACCTGACTGGAATCAGGTTAAAGGAAATCACAGATGGTTTTTGAGCTGGTATCTTGAACAGATGAAGAAGGCCTCGGATAGTTTTGGGAAGAGGTTATTGGATGTGCTTGACATACACTGGTACCCGGAGGCACAGGGTGGCGGTGTGCGAATATGCTTTGACGGTGAAAATAATACTTCAAGGGATGTGGCAATAGCGAGGATGCAGGCACCGAGAACGCTATGGGATCCGACATATAAAACTGCACAGAAGGGTCAGATAACAGCGGGAGAAAATAGCTGGATAAATCAATGGTTTCCGGAATATCTACCACTGCTTCCAAATATAAAGGCAGATATAGACAAGTATTATCCTGGTACCAAACTTGCTATAACTGAGTTTGATTATGGAGGGAAGGACCACATATCGGGAGGAATAGCTTTAGCAGATGTCTTAGGGATATTCGGCAAGTATGGAGTATACATGGCAGCAAGATGGGGAGATTCGGGGAGCTATGCACAGGCGGCGTACAACATTTATCTCAACTATGATGGGAAAGGTTCGAGATACGGTTCAACGTGTGTGAGCGCTGAGACAACTGACGTTGAGAACATGCCGGTATATGCTTCAATTGAGGGAGAAGATGATTCGACTGTGCATATTATATTAATTAACAGGAATTATGACAGGAAACTGAAGGCAGAGATAAAGATGAATAATACCAGGGTATACACAGGTGGAGAGATATACGGGTTTGACAGTACAAGCTCTCAAATCAGGAAGATAGGAGTGCTCAGCAATATACAAAACAACACAATCACCATAGAAGTACCGAATCTGACGGTATACCACATTGTTTTAACCTCTTCAAAGTAGAAAAAGGATAAAAATGGAGACACTGCTGCATGGTAAAAGTTGATATGTGCAGCAGTGTCTTATAATCACTTATTCTAATACAGTTAGAGATGTTTAAATTATAAAACAGACGATAACTTTGTTTTAAATGATTTGAATTCGAAATTCTATTGATTATAACATTAGAAAATTGTTATAATTGACTTAAATTATTGCAAATAAACGTAGAGGGATTTAATTACAAATACAATTTAAAAATTCAAAAGAAGCACGGAGAAATATTACATAGGAGGATGTATCAGTAAATGAAAGATAAAAAGATAATTGCTGCTACAATTTTAGTAATGGTAGCATACTTTTTAGTACAAATATCGACTATAGGTGCACGAAATATACCAGAGACATACTGGAAACCACTGGATGTAGCTACAATAAGTATTGACCTGGGCAAGAAACCATATGTGAAAGAATTTTTAGTATATTTTGGATATGGCGAAGGTAAAATAGACTGTCAGTTTTATAGAGACAATAGTTTGGTACTTCAACAGTCACTTCAGCCTACTTTTTTCCAGGCCAAAAATGTAATTTTAAATGCAGAAGTAGATAAAGTTATACTTATCACAAATGGAGTTTTTGAAATTAGAGAAATAGCCATTAAAGACGAAAAAGGCAGAGTTATCAACTTAGAAGATTCAAACATAAGCTTGATAAGCGGTACAAAGTATGAGGGTGAGCTGAGAAATTTAGTGGATGAGCAATCCAAAATGTCGCAAGTGACAAACTACAAATTTAGTTCCTATTTTGATGAAATTTATCATGCAAGGACTGCTTATGAATTTGCTAAAGGGTTACCTCCATATGATTTAGTTCATCCCCCGCTGGGGAAATGGTTAATCTCAGTTGGCATATGTATTTTTGGGGGTAATCCATTTGGCTGGAGAATTATTAATCTTTTGGGAGGAACACTGCTGATAGGGTTTTTAATTTTGCTTGTGAGTAAACATTTTAAGTTTTCAACGATTGAAAGTTTTACTCTTTTAGTCTTGATTGCGACAGATTTTATGCACTTTACTTTATCGAGAATAGCAAATTTGGATACATTTAGCCTGCTTTTTGACATTTTGACTGCGATATTTGCAATGAACTATATAAATTTAATATGCGAACAGAAAAACGAAAATTCAAACACTACCCTAAATTACTATTTAACTTTCACATTTGCAGGGATGGCATTTGCCTGCAAATGGAATGCAATATTTCCACTTATACCCTTACTCGTAGGAGTTGTTTTTGCATTCATATTAACATGCTATAAAACGAAAGCAAAACTAAGCAAAATTGCTAAAAGACTTGTACTATCAGCCGTAGGATTCATTGTCCCATATTATTTGACATATCTACCAATTATAATCAAATATCCCTACTATGGACTACCAAAAGGACTCGTAGGTGACTTTGTAATGCTTCAAAATCATATATGGAAGTACCATTCAACTTTAAATGCAACTCATCCATTTTCATCTGAATGGTATCAGTGGTTATTGTCAACAAAACCACTATGGGCATATTTTGATGTTTCGTTACCTTCGAATTTAAAATCCACCATTGCAATGCTGGGCAATCCAGTAATGTGGGGAGTAGGACTTTTGAGTATTGCTCTACTTACTATTATGACAGTAACTTCAAAAGAGAAAGAGTGGAAGAGTTGGGCTGTAATATTATGTTACATATTTTCAATAGTGCCATGGATGTTTATTGGAAGAATAAGATTTATATACCACTACTACTTGGCAATTCCATGGTTGTACATTGCAATAATTATGGTTTTGAAAAAGATAAAAGCTGCCGAAAAGGTAAAAAATAAAATTCTCATAGGCTTAAATATTTTAACAATAATTATGTTTGTCCTATACTATCCTGTAATATCAGGAGTGACAGTATCCACAAAATATATTGATATGCTTAAAATAATGAAAAGCTGGATTTTTTAGATGTATTTTTAACTAAAGGGGATAGAAGGTAAAATGCAAAAGAAAGCAGAAAAAAACTCTCTATCATATAAACTACTTTTTATTTCCATGTTTTTAGTTTTAATGATTGTGTGGTGGATTTTCGAATTTGGTTTGCATGCAAAAGATATGGGAGTAAATTCAAATAATTTTGACGTTATTTCTTTGTATTTCTTTGCTTTTTATGCGGTAGTAATTTATGCTTACTTTTTGCTTTTTTCCGAAAGTTCTTTTGTTACAAATTCAAACAGTTATTTGTACTTTTTAATTATTGCAACTTTAATAAGGCTTATTTTAGGAATTAATACTACTGGGCATCCAATTGATATTAACTGTTTTCGTGCATGGATGAATATTGCTGCAACAGAACCATTTGAATTATACGAAAAAGGAATATTTATTGACTATTTTCCTGGTTATTTGATTATAATCGGATTGATAAAGTCAATCGCCGTAAAGTTATCAATCAACAATACTATTGATACCTTCTTAGTAAAGATACCGAATATAATGTCGGATATTGGAATTGTACTTCTGCTTGGTACATTGAAACAGCATGGTACAAAAAATGAGAAGAAAATTGAAATTTTTGTTGCCTTGAGTCCTGTATTAATTTTGTTGTCTTCAATGTGGGGGCAAACTGATAATTTTGTCCTGTTTTTATTTATGTTATATGTTTTGTGTATTAGGTATAATTGGTACACATTTGGTGGAGTGGTTCTTGGCTTTTTGACATTTACAAAGCCTCAGGTGTTGTTATTCCTTCCTGCAGTATTTTTTACGTGGCTTTATCGATTGATGGGGAAGAAGGATGTTAAATTTGTTTTTGGTGAAATTATTGGCTTTATTATTGTGTGTGCTGGATTTTATTTGGCATTTATGCCTTATCATAATTACCTGTGGTTAATAGAATTTTATAAAAAAATTGCGGGTGAATATCCCTATTATACAGTAAATGCATACAACATTTACTATGCATTGGGACTCAACTGGGTGAAATTGGGTTCGATGTACAACATCATTAATATAATTGTACTGCTGTTTGTATACACTCTCAGTGTTTTGATTCTGATATCTAAGTTTGATAACAAAACACGGAAAAATGACAATGAGGATACATTTGCTTATGCTGAAGGGCTTTGCACTTCGTTTTTTCTGATAGGCCTGGTAACTTTTAATTTTATGACTGGAATGCATGAAAGATACCTGATATATACGCTAATATTTTCACTTTTAGTCTTTAAATTTACGAGAAAAGAAAAGTGGTTTTTTATAACAATAGGTATTTCTATTTTGTCTTTTATTAATACAGCTGATGTGCTAAAATACGCCTTTAGGAACACCTATTTTATCAAACAGGATGCTATGAACACCATAGTATCGTGTATTAATTGTTTTGCATCAGTTTTAATAGTAACTGTTCTTACTTTAGAAGCACTTAAGATAAAGAGTCAGCAAATAAAATTCAAATAGAATTTAATTCTGCTGAGCCGAAGTAAAAATGATAATTTGAGGTTATTTGAATCATACACAATTATTAATGTACAAGGCTTATAATTATCACAGCAGGAAGGGGGACTGACAAAGTGTCAAATAAGAAAAAAAAGGCAAAGAAGAGAAAAAAAACTGTAGAAAAGGTTTCAAAAGGCATTAATATGGTTTATTTAAAAAAATTTTTTATAGCAGTTGCAATTGCTGTACCAATGTTAATAATTACAGTGCTTGGATATAATACATACAAAGCAAGAATTGCAAATGGGTATTTCAAAATATCAAAAGAAGAGTTTGAAAATGTAGCAAGTGCAGGGAGCAATCTTATTATGTTTCAACAAAATGATAAATGGGGTATTATGGATAAGCGAGGGCATATTATTGTTAAACCCCAATTTGAAAGGATATTACCTGAATGTGAAAGGTTATTGCCTGTTAAAAGAGAAGGAAAATGGGGATTTATTAACATAAATGGTAAAGAGGTTGTTGATTGTAAGTATCAGAATGTAACGTCTTTTACAAAAGGAATTGCAGCGGTATGCTATGGCGGTAAATGGGGGATAATAGACAATACAGGAAGGTATCTGGTAAAACCACAGTATCAAGACATAATAATACATACAAACAAAACAATAGCAGCAAAAAAGAATAATAAATGGGGCATCATATCACTGGAAAATAAAGTTCTTGTGCCATTTGATTATGATGATGTTCAAGTCCTTGAAGATGAGGAAACTTTCCTTGTGAAAAACAAAAAAGGTTATAAGGTGGTCAAACCCAGATCAACTAAAAATGAGAAAATGTTTGAGAATTTTTATTTTAGTGATTTTAGAATCAATGTAAAGAATTGTCTGCCAATTATGATAGATGGGAAATGGGGTATTTTGGATATACAAACTTTTCAGCAAAGAGTTCCAGCTTCCTATGAAGATGCATGGTCACATAAAGAAGGGTGGATCGAATTAAAAAAAGGAAATAGAACATATATATACTTTAAAACAGGAAGGTTTTTAACACAAAGTTTTGACAGGAATGCGGTTATGCTCTCATCTGATAACCTGATATGTGTCAAAGATGTAGATGGGTTTATTTATTTCATTAATATAAACAAAGAGAAAATTGTCAACAGAGTTAAAGGTGATGAAATCACACAATTTAACGCAGGTTATGCTGCAGTTAAAGTCGGTCAAAAATGGGGGGTTGTAAATCAAAAAGGGGAATTTGTTATAAAACCTGTATATGATGCAATATGGTTGGGTGAAAAAAATTATATGATAGTCCAAAAGAATAAGAAATGGGGATTGTTAAACTTAAATGGTGATATATTATTACCAATTAGATATGATCTAATTGGTGAAGTAAAAAGTGGACTGGTGGCATTTCAGTTGAATGGGAATTGGGGAGTTGCTGATTTAAATACAAAAGAACTTGTTTCTGCAAAATACAATGAAATTATTATACACAGCAATAATATTATTTTTGCACGAAGAGATGTTAAATGGTTTATCCTTTTGAGAAAAGGCTATAAAGTTTTATCTTATAGCTTGAATACATCAACAATTTCAAAAATAAATGATAGTGTTTATGGTATCATTACACCAAACAATAAGTATAGGTTGTTATTCCTGCTAAAGTAGCCTTATATAACAAATTTTTCACTATCTAAAATTGGTAATATTTTGAGTGATTACAATACAGAAATAACGCAGCAGTTTGCGCATATGAATTAGGATAATCAATTGAATGAAAGCGTGCAACCTAATATGTCAGAAAATACAAATATGCCTTACAGATAAAATCCATTAGAGAAATTTTATGTTGAAAATATAAAACCTTTTTTTGTATAATAATAGAGTAGAAAATTTTGCGGTAAAACTTAAACTAAAAATAGTCAGCAAAAACAAACCAACAAATTGCAGCATATCAAGTGGTAATTTTAATGTGTCAGGGCTTCTAAAAAGTCCATAACAATGCTTGGCTGGAGAAGCGACAAATTTTTAAGTCTTCCTAATTAAAGACAATGTGTGGGAAATTTACTGACGAAAAATACAAAATTGAGTGAGGTGATGGGGGATAAAACTTTATGCCTTGAGGAAGTGCTAAATGAGGTTTAAATGCGCATGTACAGTGGTTTTGGATATTCCAGGGAAGCTTTTGTTGATAGGAGTGCAGCTAAGAGCCTGGTGTATTATTGGCAATCGTACTTGGATGTGCTGTACCTAATAGACATTACCTGAAAAGAAATTTCAACAAAGTAACAGTATATTATGCCCATCAAATTTTAGCCTTATTTAAATTTTTAGAAGCTTAAGTGAAACTCAAAATTTTTCAAAAAAAATGTCTATTTAATTACAAAATGTACTAAAAAAAGACAAACGGTATAATGTCAAGGGGGTTTTTTAAAAAAATTTTTTAGATAATTAGGGCAAAAAAGGCAATAGAATACCGAGCCGCTCAGCCTGGAAAAATTTAACTGGCAGCTTGTTTTGAGAAGATTATTAAATTAAGAAATGGGATTAACTAAGTATTGTAAACATCACCTCTTTCTTGATATATTTGACCTTTGCTGAGCATTGCAAAGATCAGAGGAATTAATCGTCTTGCGGTGAGGACGAGGGCACGTTTATGCTGATGTTTGGTAACCTCTGAGAACTTCTTGTTGTAGAAGGCTTTATAACGGACTGTGTGCACCCTAACACAGTTAGCAGCCTCAACAAGATAGTATCTCAGGTATTGGTTACCACACTTAGCCAATGAGGTTTCCTGGGCATTGAAATTGCCTGATTGGTATTGAGTCCAAACAAGGCCGGAGTATTTAGCTAAAGCAGCTTCATTTTTGAAGCGCTTGATATCACCGATTTCAGCGATGATGCCGGCTGCAAGAACATCTCCTATGCCAGGGATGGTGGTCAAGGTTTGGGAGAAAGCTTTAAGAAGTTTTGAGATTTCTTTGTCGAGTTTTTTAAGTTGTTCTTGCATAAATCTAATGTTTTCAAGAGTCATAGACAAAGCTAAGTCATTTGCCTCAGCCAACAGAGGATGTAATCTGTATGAACGATTAGCAGCGGTTTTAAGTATTTCAGCGATTTTATTGACATCTGATAATCTGTTGTTGCCGTTGTCAGATACAAATTTAATTAAATCTTCTAAAGGCATGGAAGCAATATCATCTGGGGTGAAGTTTTCGATGATAGCGCAAGATGCCTTACCGAAGATATCAGAAAATGGGCAGTCTTGAGAATAAGTGGAGAATTTAAGGTATATGAGATTGAGAGCTCTGTTTTTTTCGCGAGTTAGATTATGAACAAGGTGATAGCGCATTCTGGTAAGGCGTTGTAGTGCAGCATATTTGAAGTCAGGCAAAGGTGTTGGATTTAGCTTACTGAACCTGACGCATTCAGCAATAACGACAGCGTC
Source organism: Caldicellulosiruptor morganii (assembly GCF_026810225.1). Lineage (NCBI taxonomy): Bacteria > Bacillati > Bacillota > Caldicellulosiruptorales > Caldicellulosiruptoraceae > Caldicellulosiruptor > Caldicellulosiruptor morganii. The sequence goes on along the minus strand of NZ_CP113865.1, from coordinate 2,187,152 downwards.
GATGTTATCTGTTTTAGGCAAGAAAGTGTAGATCTTTTTAAATCCTTTGACGATGCTTGGGTTGAGCACGTAAAAGGTTGGTTTGTAAGGTAGTAATTCAGAAGAGGAAGCAAGATACAAATGCAGATGCCAACCGTAATGTGAAGTTGCTTCCATGCCGAATTTAACGTAGGACAGATTATACTGGCTGAGGCAGTCAATGACTCTTTTGATTAATTCATTAGCACCTTCTTGATCGTTAGGCAAGGAAAAGGGTTTTTTAATCAAGTGATTTCCGGCATCATCGATGAAGAAGATAGAATTTGACTGACTACTGATATCAATGCCCACGATTAAAGTATTTGGCAATTTAAAGGCCTCCTTTCTAAAGTGTGTGGTGTTAGAAAAAAGTTTTGCCCTTTATCCCTGGGGATTACATGTAATGCAGCCTCGCCGATATTAGAGCTACGGAGCAGTTTACAGGGTGCACACATCTGACATGCTCAAATCAGATGTGGTAAACTGACCGTGCACAGCAAACGAGTAAACATTACTCATGTAATCCTTTGGGGTTCAGTCTTTCTCAAGCTGTGGCGTGCAGATATCAAAGCACGTCCAGCAGGAGGTGGTCAAAAAATATCCAAATAAACTAAATCAGGCTTAAACTTTTTCTGATATTAGTTTACCAGAGATAAAGGGCAAATTTAAACTGTAGCAGTCAATTTTAATATTCAATTTTTTAAGAAGTGAATGTGTTAAGAAAAGCTTTGTTATCAAGGTCAGTTTCCAGTAATCAATTGGTACTAATAATTTAATGTACCAATTGAGATATGAAGTTTTAAGTGATTTGATAATCATATTATACGAGGAGGTAAAGTGATGAAAAAAATCAAGAGAATAGTTAGTCTTGGAATGATATGTGCGTTTCTACTGGTAAACATAATTGCATACGGGCAAAGTTCTTCCTATGACAACTGCAAGAGCTATACTGAAGAGATTTTGAGTAGGTTTATTTCAGCAGTTAAAGATTCAAATGCAGCCGAAGAGATTGCTGCACTTATTAGCAAGTTTGTAAGTGGTGAAGGTAAGCAATACTTGATAGACGCTTTTGAAAAGCTATCGAGTGGACCAGGGGCTGCACAAAGGCTTAAGGATGTTTTGGGATTGGATGAAACAGCGATAGAAAATCTTCTTTCCTGGATGGCAGGTTATCCACCTTCACAGAGTAACGAGGGGCAGAGCTGGTTTGTGAGCCTGGTAAATGGTACTGTTTCCCTGGATGTTGCTGCAGGTGATTTTGTAAATAAGCTTATAGAAATTGTGGGTGATGTGAGCAAAGCAGAGTATCTTTTGAAGAAAGTAAGAGATGGAATTATAATATTAAGTTACATTGGTAATGAGTATAAGCCAATTATATATGATGAGAAAGAAAATAAATTTTATGTCTACGATCATGGAGTTTATAATTTAATAGATCTTCTGAATACTCAGTTAACTGATCCCATTGAGTCAGCTGACAATAAGTTGGCAATAAGAGATGCATTTCAAATTATTGTAGATGCCGTCAATTTAGTTGGAAATGAACAGGAAAAAGTTGGTGCAAAACTTGTTTTAGATTCGCTCGGATTAATTTACACTGAAGTTATACCAACACCAACCCCAACAGAGACACCAGCACCAACCCCAACAGCAACACCAACAGAGACACCAGCACCAACCCCAACAGCAACACCAACAGAGACACCAGCACCAACCCCAACAGCAACACCAACAGAGACACCAGCACCAACCCCAACAGCAACACCAACAGAGACACCAACACCAACCCCAACAGCAACACCAACAGAGACACCAACACCAACCCCAACAGCAACACCAACAGAGACACCAGCACCAACCCCAACAGCAACACCAACAGAGACACCAACACCAACCCCAACAGCAACACCAACAGAGACACCAACACCAACCCCAACAGCAACACCAACAGAGACACCAACACCAACCCCAACAGCAACACCAACAGAGACACCAACACCAACCCCAACAGCAACACCAACATTGCCTATTGGAAGTCCAATTATTCCGGGTCCGATAGTCGGTCCTGTTGTCACACCTGAACCAACAGCATCTGTGACACCAACACCAACAGTAGCTCCCACAGAAACACCTGTATCAACACCTGTTCCAAAGCCAACAGTAACTCCCAAACCGACTCCTGAGGTTTTGACTATACCAGAGATTTTAGATAGAATGGATGAGACAAGTAAATCAGGTGATATTGATACATTTGTAACTTTATCACAGCAATTAGCGAATAAGTTGGCCAGTGAAAAGGATGCAAACAATGCAGTAGATATCTTTGAAAAAGTAAGCCAAACAATTGTAAATGCAATTGACAAGTTCAGCAATACGAATCAAGTAAAGAGCATAATTGATAATGCAGTTAATATTGCAAATGCTTTTGATAAAGTTGTACAAAATAGCTCATTATCAGCAGTTCAGAAAACGGTAATTTATGGGAAAACAAAAAATGAGCTCTACAGCATATTCGTAAAGGCATTTGCAATAAGTGCTGTTGTTCCAAAGATGATTGAAAGTGAAGATAGCATTACCTACTCAGTAGACAGCAGTTTTGTTGCAGATGCACTTTCAAAAACTTCATATATGAGCACTGTAGCTGGCAAAATAAAAAATGCGGCATTTAAGAATTTGATAAATATGATTAGTGGTGCTGTGCCAGTTGGTATAATGGGTGACAAAGAAGCAAACATTGTCATAGAAAAAGACGCCATTGAAAAGATAAATGGTGACAGCAAGATTACCGGTGTATTGTTGACTTCTAAAAACTTTGTGATTTTTGTTCCAAAATCAGCTATTAGTAGTGATAAAGTTGTTATTACTGTATCGCCGACAACAATTTCGGATGCTGTTTCACAGGCTGTTGCAGTAAGTATAAGTGCTGGTGATGAGATGCTTACAAAAGTGAATCCATCATTATCTATTGTTTTAATCTTGAATAAGAAGATTGATAAAGAGACAAATTATGCTGCTTACAGTGCAGACACATTAGGAACAGGTATTGTTCCTGGTAACTACGCAAAAGCTTTGAACAGTTTTATAGTAAATATAAATAGACTTGGCTCATACATTTATATTGGTAATTATTCCAAGACATATAAGGATGTTGATTCAAAGGCATGGTATTTTGAATATGTTCAATTAGTTTCTGCAAAAGGTATTACAGAGGGCTATTTGGATGGAACATTTAAACCGCAGAAGAATGTGACAAGAGCAGAGTTTGCAAAGATGATTGTTCAGGCTTTCCAGTTTGACGTGGAAGATCAGGAGGTTACCAAATTTAAAGATGTTAAGAAAACAGACTGGTTCTATCCATACGTTGCTACATTGTATAATTTGGGAATTGTAAATGGTAGAAGTGCAACGCAGTTTGCTCCAAATGCACCAATTACAAGAGAAGAAATGACAAAAATAATTGCAATGGTACTGTTGAAGACTGGTAAAATCTCGAATTCTACAGAGGCAAAATATACATTTACTGACAATGATCAGATTGCAGAGTGGGCAAAAGGATATGTATCCACTGTGGTCGAAAATGGAATAATGGAAGGCAGAGCAAATAATGCTTTTGCGCCCAAGAGCAATGCAACCAGAGCAGAGACTGCAGCGGTTATTATGAGGGCATTTCTCAAATAATTAGGTTGGAGTTACAATTTAAGAAAATTGTGAATAATATGTTGCCTTGAGGTCTCAGTTGATGAGACCTCAAGGCATTTTAGAAGGAAGTGGTAATAGTGACGAAAAAAAGGAAGACTCTTTTGATAATAACAATTTTAATCATTGTAGTGGGTATTCTGATAGTCGTAATGGTGGAGAAAACTGTGAACTCGATTATATCACCCACCATGGTTAAACAGTTAATGGAAGACGAAGATTTAAAAAAAGAAATTGAGAAGATTGCAAAAAATGCTATAACACCAGAAGAAGTGCAACGAGAAATTTATCGCACGCCAGGTATAAACGAAAAAAATGTGAATTCTAAAAATATTTTAGTGGAAAATAATCAATTTGATGAAGACTCAGTAAAAACACAAGAAAGTATTAGCAATGTTAATCAATCGGAGGTGCAAAAAAGTAATACAGGCAATATAAAAATAGCATATTCGGATCAGGTTGAAGTAATGAAAATTATCTTATCAGTAATGTCTATCTCTGAAATAAAAGAACTAACAAATATGTACAAGTCGGGTAAAAAAGCTGAGGCAATAGGAAAGTTTAAACAAATATTAAGTGCCAGACTTAGTTCCCAGCAGAAGAACAGATTGAAGGAGATTTATTACAAATACTATAAAAAGTAATAAATAATATAAATATTAGAGAGTAGGTGTTATAATTATGAAAAAGGCATTGATAACCGGCATCACCGGCCAAGATGGTGCTTACTTGGCAGAATATTTATTAGAAAAGGGTTATGAGGTTCATGGTATAAAAAGAAGAAGTTCTCTAATTAACACACAGCGAATAGATCATCTCTATGAAGAACCTCATTGTGAAAACAGGAGATTTTACCTTCACTACGGTGATATGACTGATTCAACAAATTTGATAAGAATAATTCAAGAAGTTCAACCAGATGAAATTTATAACCTTGCAGCGCAAAGCCATGTCAAGGTATCATTTGAATCTCCCGAATACACAGCAAATGCAGATGCACTGGGGACTCTGCGTTTGTTAGAAGCTATTAGGATATTGAAATTGGAAAGTAAAACCAGGTTCTACCAGGCATCAACGAGTGAACTTTTTGGCAAAGTTCAAGAAATTCCTCAGAAAGAGACAACGCCATTTTATCCACGAAGTCCTTATGCTGTTGCTAAGCTGTATGCATACTGGATTACTGTTAATTACAGGGAAGCTTATGGTATCTTTGCATGCAATGGGATATTATTTAATCATGAGTCACCTATACGAGGAGAGACTTTTGTAACAAGAAAGATAACTCGTGCAGTTGCACGAATAAGATACGGACTTCAAGATAAACTTTATTTGGGTAATCTTGATGCAAAGAGAGACTGGGGTTATGCAAAAGATTATGTACGTGCAATGTGGATGATACTGAATCATGAAGTACCTGATGATTATGTAATTGCAACTGGTGAAGTTCACAGCGTTAGAGAATTTGTTGAAAAAGCTTTTAGTTATGTCGGGATAGAAATAGAATGGATTGGAAAGGGTATTTATGAAAAAGGCATTGACAAGAACACAGGAAAAGTCCTGATAGAAGTGGATCCCAGATATTTCAGACCTACTGAGGTTGATATATTAGTTGGTGACGCATCAAAGGCAAGGGAAGTTCTGGGCTGGCAACCAACAGTTTCATTTGATGAGCTTGTTCAAATAATGATGGACTCTGATTTAAAAGAAGTTGAAAAAGAATTATTATTTAAAAATAGAGGATATATATACCAGCAAACTTATATTGAATAGAGGGGAATAAAAAAATGGAAAAAAGCAGCAAAATATATGTAGCGGGACACCGTGGTCTGGTTGGCTCGGCAATTGTAAGGCGACTTTTAAAAGAGAATTATACTAATCTGATACTGAAGGGGAGAGAAGAGGTAGATCTAACCCGACAGGAAGAGGTTGAGAGGTTTTTTGAAGAACACAGGCCGGAATATGTTTTTTTAGCTGCTGCAAGAGTTGGTGGAATTTATGCCAACAATACATACCCGGCAGAGTTCATTTATCAGAATCTTATGATAGAATGCAATGTTATTCATAGTGCATATAAATTTGGAGTAAAGAAGCTTTTATTTTTGGGCAGTTCTTGCATATATCCTCGAGATTGTCCTCAGCCAATGAAGGAGGAATACCTGTTATCGGGATATTTAGAACAAACAAATGAGGCATATGCTGTAGCCAAAATTGCGGGTTTAAAACTATGTCAGTTTTACAAAAGACAATATGGAGCTAACTTTATAAGTTGCATGCCAACAAACTTATATGGAATTAATGACAATTTTGATTTAAATACTTCTCATGTTATTCCAGCATTGATTAGGAAATTTCATGAAGCAAAGATTAATAACTATCCCTATGTGGAGGTTTGGGGTACTGGCAAACCACTTAGAGAATTTCTATATGTAGATGATTTAGCAGATGCCTGTGTATTTTTAATGGAGAATTATGATGACGAACTGTGGATAAATGTGGGGAGCGGTGAAGAAATTTCTATTGCAGAACTTGCTGAACTAATAAAAAAGGTTGTTGGTTACAAGGGTGAAATTGTTTTTAATTCAAAAATGCCTGATGGGACGCCCAGAAAGCTACTTGATACAACAAGACTTAAGAATTTGGGCTGGCAAAGAAAAGTTGGGTTAGAAGAAGGACTCAGAATGACATATAAATGGTTTATTGATAATTATAAATAAAAGAGGAGAGACCATAATTGATTGATGAGCTCAAGGCATTTAGAAAAATTGTTTATAACTTTACAAGCTTTATTTCGCTGAGCCTGTCTTTTTGTTTGGGGTATAAATTTAGATTTGGGCAGAAGGAGATAGTATTTGAGAAAAGTGACTATAAATTATTATATGTACTAATTTTTATTTTTCTATTACTAATTGCTTTTGGATTTTCTAAAGAATTAAATACAAATAAAATAACTGTAAGAAATTTATTTGTCCTGCATATATTGAAAAGAGCAGGGTTAATATTTGTTTATGTCGCATGTATAAGCTTGGTTATCAAGCTTGACTTAAGTAGAATTTTTATTGCAACATTTCTAATTGTTTATATCTTACTTGAAGCAATCTTTAAAATTGGTTTGCTAAAAGTTGAAAAACTAATATTTAAGTGTTCGACTGACTATTACATAGCAGTTATTGGAACAAAAAACCAACTAAAATTTGTAAAGTTGGAAAATATTTTTTTGAATTTGAACAAAGAAATGAAAACCAAAGTACATGACATTACAATTGATAATATGGATCAAAGTTCATATAATGCTGCGATTGAAATGCTAATCAATTTAGTAAAAAATTCAATAGTTGACGAGGTTGTGATTCTTGCATGTGATACGCTCGATAAGGAATTTCAACAAAAAGTGATCAACATATGCAAATTAACAGGGCGAAGGCTGAAGATAATTTTCCGAAATGAATTTGGCAATGAAAAGGTTTATTTTGCTGCTGTCGATGATAAGCTTATTTTTGAATTAAGACCGGTTGAAACCTCAACTGTATACAAATTTGTAAAACGGTTGTTTGACATAATATTGTCTGCAGCTGCTCTGGTTTTAACGTCGCCACTTTTCCTGCTTATTGCTATACTAATAAAAATTGATTCTCCAGAAGGACCGGTTTTTTTCATTCAGGAGCGAATTGGTTTAAATGGGCGCAGGTTCAAACTCATTAAATTTAGAACAATGATACCAGATGCAGAGAAACGAAAGAAAGAGTTAGCAAAATATAATGAAATGGATGGGCCGGTTTTCAAGATTACAAATGATCCACGAATAACAAGAATTGGGAAAATTTTAAGAAAACTTAGTTTGGACGAATTACCTCAACTTATAAATGTTTTAAAAGGCGAAATGAGTTTGGTAGGTCCGCGTCCATTACCAACAAGTGAAGGGATTGAGTGCGAAATAGAACACCAGATTAGGCATGCGGTGAAGCCGGGTTTAACATGCATTTGGCAGGTGTCAGGTAGAAACAGCGTCAGTTATTGTGAATGGATGAATATGGACAAAGAGTATGTTATGAAGAGAAACTTGCTTTTAGATATTGTACTATTACTAAAGACGATAATGGCTGTTTTGAAAATGACAGGGCGATAAAAATTATCGGACAGATTTTTTTGAAAGTGAGGTGATTTGCTTTGAATGTGTCGGTAATAGGTACGGGCTATGTGGGGCTGACAACAGGTTTGTTATTTGCATATTTGGGCAATAAAGTTATTTTTGTTGACATAGACAGACAAAAAATAGAGAAACTCAAAAACAGAGTTATACCATTCTATGAACCATATATTGAAGAGATGTTGAATTTAGTATACAGTAATTTGGAATTTTCTACAGAATACAAGGAGGCAATTGAAAAGGCTGATATCATATTCATTTGTGTGGGAACTCCACCTGATAAAGATGGGAAACCAGATCTAACAGGTTTAACAGCAGCGGCAAAAGAGATAGGAAGATATCTGAATGGTAAATTTAAAGTAATTGTTAACAAGTCAACTGTTCCTGTAGGAGGAGGAAATTGGGTTGAGTCAGTTATTAAAACCAACCTTAATGATAAGTGTAGAAGCAATCAAGGACATAACTTTGTTGTTGCCTCCAATCCTGAATTTTTAAGAGAAGGCTCTGCATTGTATGATGCCTTTTATCCAGAAAGAATTGTTATTGGTGCTGATAATAATCGGGCTTTTGAAGTTTTGCTGGAATTGTTCCGCCCAATAATGAATCAGAGTTTTAATCCACCTCCGTTTCTACCTCGACCCAACGGGTTGAGTGCTGTACCAATAATTACTACAAACTTAGTGTCGGCTGAATTAATAAAATATGCATCCAACGCATTCTTAGCGACAAAGATTAGTTTTATAAACGAAATAGCAAACCTGTGCGAAAAAGTTGGAGCCGATATTAAGGAAATTGCCAAGGGAATTGGACTTGACTCAAGAATAGGTTCAAAGTTTTTAAATGCAGGAGTTGGCTGGGGTGGCAGCTGCTTTGGTAAAGATACTGCAGCATTGGTTGAGATGGGCAAAGAATATGGACTTGAAATGCACATTATTGAAGCAGTTAGAAAAGTAAATTATCTTCAAAGGAAAAGAATTATAGAAAAGCTTTATGAAAAATTAAAGATTGTAAAGGGCAAAACAATAGGAATCCTGGGGTTGGCATTTAAGCCAAATACTGATGACCTGAGAGATTCACCGGCTATTGATATAATAAGAACATTGTTAGAGAGAGGGGCGCACTTAAAAGTACATGATCCTGTAGCACTGGATAATTTTAGAAGTATGTATTCCAGTTTGAATGTAGTGGTGAATGAAGATGTTTATCAAATGGTAGAAGATTGTGATGCATTAATTCTTGTAACAGATTGGGATGAGTACAAAGAACTGGATTGGGAAAAAGTGAAGAATATAATGGCAGGGAATTTGATTGTAGATGGGAGAAATGCATTGGATGAAGAACAATTAAGCAAGCTGAATTTTAAATATGTGGGGGTAGGGAGATGAGATATTTAATAACAGGTGCATGTGGTTTCATAGGCAGCAACCTTGTTGAGCGACTATTAACCGAGGGCCACAGGGTTATAGGGGTTGATAACCTCATAACAGGGAGAATTGAGAACATTGAAGAGTTTTTAAATACTTCAAATTTTACTTTTATGAATCACGATGTAATTGAACCTATTGACATAGAAGAAGAACTTGATTGGATTGTTCATTTGGCAAGCCCAGCGAGTCCTCCTAAATACTTGAAATATCCTGTAGAGACCATGAGAGTAAACAGTGAAGGCACTTTGCATTTACTTGAATTGGCTCGGAGAAAAGGGGCAAAGTTTTTATTTAGTTCTACCAGTGAAGTATATGGTAATCCTTTAGTTCATCCCCAAACAGAGAGTTACTGGGGTAATGTTAATCCCATAGGTCCTCGAAGTGTTTATGACGAGTCTAAAAGATATGCCGAAGCTCTGATTGCTGCGTATAGAAGAAAATATGGTTTATCAGTAAGAATTGTTAGAATATTCAATACCTACGGTCCCAAAATGGATCCAAATGATGGTAGAGTTGTTTCAAACTTTATTACTCAGGCACTTAAAAATGAACCCATTACAATTTATGGTGATGGGAAACAAACCAGAAGCTTCCAATATATTGATGATTTGATTGAAGGTATTCTAAGATTAATGGAGGTTGAATACCATGAACCAGTAAATATTGGAAATCCAGAGGAATATACAATAAGAGATCTGGCTGAGATGATTATAAAACTGACAGACAGCAAAAGTAAAGTTGAATATTTACCTCTGCCAGAAGATGATCCGGAAAGAAGGAAACCAGACATTTCTTGTGCAAAAAGAATACTGGGTTGGGAACCGAAAACTGCCGTGAAAGAAGGATTACTAAAAACCATTGATTATTTCAGAAAGCTAATCTGAATGAACTTTTGCCTTAGGTGGTGTGGAAATGAAAACATATTATATCAACAATATGAAACTTCATTCAATTTCAAAGAATGAATTGCTTGAAATTGTATCCAAATGGGCAGAAAAAAGGGAAAGCAGGGTGATTTGTTTTGCAAATGTGCACATGAACATAGAAAGTTACAAGAACAATCAATTTCAGCAGCTTCTGAATAATTATGCTGATGTTGTTTGCCCGGATGGAATGCCTCTGGTTTGGTGGCTGAGAAAAAACGGTGAGGTGTATCAAGAAAGAGTATATGGTCCGGAAATGATGCTGGAGATTTGCGAGTTGGCAGAAAAAAAACAGTACAACATAGGGTTATACGGGAGTGACAGCGACACATTGCATAGCTTGATAAGTAAATTGAAGATGAAATTTCCAGCATTGAACATAGTGTATTCATTTGCTCCTCCTTTCAGAGAACTAACAAAGGAAGAAGAAAAGAATATTGTGAAAAATATAAATGAAAGTAAAGTTCAGATTCTTTTTGTTGCATTGGGTTGTCCCAAACAGGAAAAGTGGATTATAAAAAACAAAGGTAGAATAAACGCAGTTATGCTGGGCGTGGGTGCTGCTTTTTCCTTTCATGCAGGTAAAGTAAAGCAGGCACCTCAATGGTTGCAAAGGCTGGGTTTTGAGTGGCTGTACAGATTAATCCAGGAGCCACGAAGGTTATGGAGGAGATATTTGTATACAAATTTTAAATTTATTTGTTTAATGTTACACAACCAGATAGCAAAGTAAATTGAAAGTGAACTTTTTCTAAGGGAAGGAAAATTGAGGGAATTGTTAATAAAATGTTTACATGCTGAAAGTGAAATGGAACTTTGGGAGGAAGCATGTTTTTATGTTTTTAACAAAAAAGCAATTAAAGGTAAATTATCTAAAGAGGAAGAGAAAAAATGAGAGTTTTACTTGTTCATTCATTTTATCGACAGTATGGAGGCGAAGATAGAGTATTCGAGCAGGAAAGAAAGCTACTTATTCAAAATGGGATTGAAGTTTTTGAATATACGTATCATAATTCAGAAATAAGTTTTTTTGATTTGCCATTATTAACTAAAAATATGATCTTTAACAGGAAAACATACAATGAGGTCCGAGAGGTTGTAAAAGAGAAAAAGATTAATATAGTGCATTGCCACAATATTTTTCCTTACATTTCACCTTCAGTATATATTGCTGCCCAAGAAAGTGGAGCAAAGGTAATTCAAACGTTACATAACTATCGTTTAATTTGTGCCAATGCAACTTTTTTTGACTACAAAAAGAAGAAAATATGTACTAAATGTTTGGACAAAGGAATTGGTGCAACATTTTATACAATTTGTTCAAATAACTGGATTAGAAATATTGCTATTGCCTTGGCAAATATGATTAATTATAAGAAAAATGTATTTGATTATGTTGATAAACTTATTGCATTGACAAGCTTTGCGCGCGATTTATTTATAAAATTTGGTATTCCTTACAGTAAAATAGCAGTTAAACCCAACTTTATATTTGTGGATGAGATAAATCCGGTCTGCACCAAAGAAAATTATATAATTTTTGTTGGCAGACTTTCATATGAAAAAGGGATAATGCTGTTATTAGAAGCTATGAAGCAAATTGAGAGAAAAATAACACTTTTGGTTGTTGGAGATGGTCCTTTAAGGCAGGATGTTATAAATTTCATAGAAAAAAACAGGTTAAACAATATAAAATATTTGGGAGCACAGAAGAGAGACAAAGTATTGGAGCTAATAAGCAAAGCAAAATTACTGATATTTCCAAGCATCTGGTTTGAAGGATTTCCAATGACTATTCTGGAAGCATTCAGCGTTGGAACTCCTGTTTTAGCAAATAATTTAGGCGGAGTATCTGAGATTGTTAAAGAGGGTGTGAACGGATACTTATTTGATTTCTCTGAACAGAATTTGCCTGACGTGATATTAAAAGTTTTAGATAACCTGGAAAAGAATGGTATGGAAGAGAGTGAGGGAAACAAGGTGTATATTGAAGATAGATATATAAGCACAAAAAATTGGGATATAATAGAAAAGATATATACAGAGGTTCTTAAATAAATTATGAACAAATATTTTAAAGAATGAATTAAAGTTGTTTTTTCAACTTGTAAGAAAAGGTAAAAAACAATTTGAAAAGAGGCGATATGATTTTGAAATACCTGATACTTTTAGAGCCGATTTTTAGAGGCAGTAGATTACAAATACTCTTTTACACCTTAAATTCTTTAAAAAACATGTATGATGAAATTTATATAATAACAAGGAAAGATTATTTTACAGACCACTTTAAGGAATTTTCAGCCAGGACAGAAGCCAAATACACCGTAGTTGCAATTGAAAGTTTAGATTTGAAAAACGCCTGGCTTAAAAAACTCACAATAAAAGAGATGAAAGCAGTGTTTAAAACTTTAAGAGATTTAATTAACAAACTAAGGATGCAAGATAATGCAAAGATTGATGTGATTTTTATGGCTTTGGATGATTATTTTTTGCCTTTTGTTATGTTACACGAATTTTTTCTGCTCAGAAAAAAAGGCATTAGGTATTTTGGGATAAGATATAGAATTCTTTACACCGGCACTAACACATTAGAGAAGATAAAGCAGTTTACCGTGATTACTTTATTAAAGTACCTGATTGCAAGAAAATTTAAGATATTGGTATTTGATGAACGGGTGCGGGAATTACCTGCTTGTGTTAAGAAGGGGTTTTATATTTTGCCTGATCCCTGGGAGGGTCCTTATTCAGGTAATTTAAGAGCCAGTGCCAGAAAAAGATACAACATAGGGGATGATAAATTTGTAATATCATTGATTGGAAGGCAGAACAAACGTAAAGGTTTTTCGTTTATTTTATTACATTTGGAGGATATTTTACAAATAAATAGAAATATTGTTGTTTTTATTAGCGGGAAAATAGAAAACCAGATAGAAGAGAATACATTGCGAAATATTGTAGGTAAATATCCGGAAAGGATTATATATATTGATAGGTTTTTAAGCGAGGATGAAATAGCATACTCTTTTGCTGTGGCAGATGTTATTTTGCTTCCGTATTCAAAAGAGTTTGGTTTTTCAAGCGGTGTTTTGGTAAGAGCGTGCGCTACAGGGGTTCCTGTAATCACTACTTCTCACGGATTGATTGGATACAGAGTAAAGACTAATAACATTGGCTTAACATTTGATTATGGTAATTTTAATAGTTTGAGAAGTTGCCTGGAGACAATTATGAAAGAAAAAAGTATATACGAATTGTTGAAAATGGGATGTAAAAAATTTGCTGAAAATAATACTGTTAAAGTTTTTGGCAATGTATTGTCGAGAGTAATGGAATAGCTGCCGGTTGTTTCGAAAACCACCCGATTGGATTGAGGCAGCTTTTGAAAGTCGGTGGGCTATTACATGTCCAGACAGTATAAATTTGCACAAATTTACGAAAGTTTGGGTGAAATGGAAATATGATCTATAAAATGAATAATATAAGTGTTAATACATCAAAAGGATATAGTTTGATTTCTTTTTACTGGATAATATTTTACTTTTTGCATTCAATACATCTGCTTTTTTTTAGGAAAGATCCTCAAATAGGCACATTAACTATCTTAATGGTTAAAATAGTATATCTGTGCATAGTTATCATATATTTTTCAAGAATAAGACCACTGGATAGAAATTACATGAAACTGAGTAATATACCGTTTGTTTTAATTTTATTTTTGGGATGGATGTTTCTATCTATTTTATGGACAGCAGCAAACTTTTTTTCAGCATTTGTATACTGGCTAACTTCCATGGCGGATGTTTTTACAATTTTATTTTTTTTAAAAACCTTTGAGATAGAAAAAGTTTTAGAGCATACTCTGAAGGGCATAATTGTGGGTGGCGTAATACTGGCTATAATTGCTCTCTTCAATGGGTTCAACAGTGTGGGCAGGCTTGGCAATGATGAATTTTTGCATCCCAATGTTCTGGGGAATTTACTATCGATGTCTTTAATTGGTAGTGTAGTTTGCATGTATGAGTATAGATACCGTTACAAAGGGTTTAGAGTAGTAGATGTAGTTGTGCTGAGTTTTTTAATGGTTTGCTTGTTTTTGACCATCAGTAAGACTGCAATTATAGCTTTTACGGTAACAATGTTGGTGCTTATTTTATTCAGCAGACTTACCTTTAAAACAAAGTTATTTCTCATTTTATTTTTCACTGGGGTTTTTTACATTGTGTACAGGTATTTTATTGGTGATTATATAACTGATTATATTGAAAATCAAAGATTAATTTCTACGTTAACGGGTAGGACAATAATCTGGCAATATACACTTTATATGATAAAGGAAAGATTACTTATGGGATATGGATTTTTGGCTTTCAGAGAAGTTGGACCACAGGTAGCAGCGGTGAGAATTGGAAGCGCTCATAATGATTTTTTAAATGTTATATTTAATTTTGGAGCTATTGGTTTGAGTTTATATTTATTTGTTTTTATAACATACATTAAAAAACTGTTAACCTGTATATTTTATTTCAGAGAAAAGTACGAAATTGAAACATTGATGGCGTTATTGTATTTTACTTATTTTTCTGTTCGGGGTTTGACAGAAGCAAACCTGACAACAATCAGCTTTAATTTACAGTTATTAACAATATTAATGTATTTACTAACATATATATTGAAAAAGACATCCGAAGATGGTATTGACATTAAAAGCGAATTTTTTAATTTAAAAACCAGACAAAATTATCAGTGAGTTACTCACATCTGATTTATTCTATTTTTAACCATTTGATTTTTAATAATAAAACAAAGGATAAAAAAGTTTTCTGAAGTTGTTGAAAAATGCACTTTTTTAATAGTATAATTATGTATGTAGCGAAACTATTAGCATGAAGCATGAATATGTCTATTTAACCAAAGGAAAAATACAATAAAAATAGGAGAGGATGCAGGTATGGAAATAAAAGAGTATGTATTAATTATTAGAAAAAGGCTTCCCTTAATAATTTCAACTACCTTGATTTCAACTTTAATTGCACTTTTATTGAGTTTTTATGTTCTTCCTCCGATTTATAAGGCAAGTGTTACACTCTTTGCGGGGCGATCTACAAATAGTGACGGAAATAAGGACACCATCCAAACTCTGTACAGTGATGTTCTGTTAGGTCAGCAACTTGTAAAAGATTACAGAGAGATAGCTGTAAGCCGAAATGTTTTAGAAAAAGTGATAAAAGAGCTGAATTTAAATATGACAACTGAAGAGCTTGGCAGCATGGTTTCTGTGCAGCTTAAAAATGATACCCGGATACTTATGATAAGTATTGAAAGCAGAGATCCAAAGATGGCCGCAACTATTGCAAATAAGCTGGCAGAAGTTTTTATAGAGGCGGTACAGAGAATCATGAAAATTGAAAATGTGCAAATTGTTGATAATGCTGTAATCCCCAAAAAACCGGAGAAGCCCAAAAAGCTCCTGAACACAGTGGTAGCTTTTGTAATAGGTTTGATGGGTGGAGTAGGTATAGCATTTTTTGTTGAATACATGGATAATACCATTAAAACACCTGATGATGTAGAGAAATACCTGGAGCTTCCTGTATTGGCTATTATAACAGATATGAATGAAGGAGGAAAATAGTAGATGAATGTTGTAAAAGAAGTTATTGCCCTGCACGAACCTCGGTCACCTATTACTGAAAGCTATAGGATGCTGAGGACAAACATTCAGTATTCAAGCTTGGACAAGCCAATAAAAACCATAGTTGTTACCAGTACAGGTCCTTCGGAAGGAAAAACAATTACTTCTGCAAACCTGGCGGTTGTGATGGCACAAGCTGGTAGCAAAGTTCTTATAATAGATGCTGACTTGAGGCGACCCAGCGTACATAAAGTTTTTGGTATTAATAACAAAATGGGTTTAACCAATTTACTTGTCGAAAATAAAAAATTTGAAGATATTGTTTTGAAAAACGGTGTAGAGGGATTGGATATTATAACATCAGGTCCAATTCCACCCAATCCAGCCGAGTTGCTTGGTTCAAAAAAATTTGAAAACTTCATAAACACATGCTGTCAGAATTATGATTATATAATTATTGATACACCGCCGTGTGGTAGTTTAACCGATGCTGCTATAGTAGGAAGAATTGTGGATGGGGTAATATTGGTTGCAGCTGCAGGAGAGGTGCAAATTGAGGCAATTCAGCAGGCAAAGGAAAACCTTCAGAAGGTAAATGCAAACATTTTAGGAGTTGTTCTAAACAAAGTAAAAAGAAAGGCTTCGGGATATTATTACTACTATTATTATTACTATTACTATTATTACGACGAAAATGATGAAAAAGTAAAAAAGAAAAAAGCCAGTAGGAGAAGAAAAAATGATAGATATACACTGCCATCTGATGGTGAACGTGGATGATGGTCCACAAACAATAGATGAAGCAGAGAAAATGCTTGAACTTGCTCAAGAAGAAGGGATAAAAGAGATTATAGTAACACCTCATTACTCAGCGAGGCTAAAAAATTTATATGAAAGCAGGTTTGAAGAAATAAAAAAAATTGCCAGCAATAAAGGGATTATTCTTCACAAAGGCTGTGAATATAGTATTCATGATGCACTCTTGGAGAAGGGAAAGCTTACTACATTGGCCGGTTCTGAATATGTATTGATAGAAATTAAACATGGTTTTCTTGGTGACTATATATTTAATCAAATTTATGAGCTTAGAGTTGCCGGGTATGAGGTTATTGTTGCTCACCCTGAAAGATCTTTTGCTATAAAAGACATGGAGAAGCTTTATAAGCTCAGCGAAATGGGTATTTATTTTCAAATTACATGCGGAAGTATTCTCGGGATATTTGGAAGAGAAGTCCAGAAGTTTGCTATCCAACTGATGGAAAAGGGTTTATGTCATTTTTTAGCTTCTGATGCACATGATAGCCAAAAAAGAAGATTTTATGTTAGTGATGCAAAAAGATATTTGATTGGCAAATATGGTTCTAAAGAGCAGGTTGATGTTCTTTTGTTGCAAAACCAGCAGGCGGTAATTGGGGATATAACCACAGTAAAATCTGTCGCTTTCAAGAAAGACAATTTCATTAAAATGATATTTAAAAAAACTTTGAGGAGGTAAAACCTCTGTTATGCATGGTTTTAAAAAATCAATAAAAAAAATAATTAGTTTACAAATAGCTATAGCAGTTATGTTATGCAATATAATTGCTTTCGGGGATTCAAGTTCCCAAATAGCAAATCAAGGTTGTATTGATGCTGCTAAAAATCTTTTGCAGTACATGGTGGATTATGCTAAAAAAACAGATTCACCTTCACAAACAGCTGAACAGATTGGTAAATTTATTAATGGTAGTGGTAAGGTGCTTCTTACAGATTTGTTTAGTCAGCTTTCTAGTTTAGGATTAAATACAAAGGCGCTAAGTTATTTGTTTGAGTGGGTGTTCAATTATCAGGATGGTTCAAATCAATTTTGGCTTGTAAATCTTGTGACATCAAATGACAGTAAGATATTAGATAATGCAGCCATTGATTTTGCAAATAAATATGTGGCGTTGGTTGGTGATATTAAACAGGCTGAATCACAGCTGAGCAAAATGAATATGTTAATAAGTTTGATGAGAGCAAGTAACCAGTTAAAAACGACAAAGCTTGATGAATCGACATTTACTTTTTATATTAATCAGACAGGTTTGGATAATTTAATTGGTATTGCAAGTACAGTTCTGGGGGGTTCTATTGACTCACAAAAAATTAAAGATTTAATAACTGCTGCTTTTGTAACATTTGTCACAAACATTAATGCATCTAGAACACTGGATGAAAAAAAAGGGGCAAGAGCCTTATTGGAAGCGTATGGTTTTTTGCTTGTGGTTCCTTCTACAAGCACCAACTCAAATGCGAGCAGTATAGATGAAAAAAATAGCAAAACTGATGGGGCACTTCAGCAGGTTCAGCCTAATCAAAGTGCACAGCAGATACAGCCAATATCCTCCGAAAATGGCACAAACAGCAGTAGTGCAGGGATACCGGATGGTACTTTGCCGGTCCAAGATTCCCGACAAACTCAGAATCCTCAAAACGTCCAACAACCCAGTTTTGCAACGATAGCAGATTTTACAGAACGCCTTGAACAAATAATTAATCAAGAAAAGTTTGGTCAAATACCTGAAATTCTTAATGTTTTGCCTTCGGTTTTAGCATCTGAAAGAGATATAAATAAAGAAGTATTGATCTTTGAAAATGTTACGAAAAAGGTAGCTTTAGTTTTGCATAAGGTTTTAAATGAGTCTGATAAAGATTCTATTATGAAAAGTCTAATAAAGGCTGCAGATCAGGTTGCTTTAAATATCCAGAAACAATCAATTTCAAATGTGGAGAAACAGCACCTGCTCGAAGAACTGAAGTTTGAAATAACGGGGTTGTTTGTTAAGGCTTATGAGGCAGTTGCATTAGTGCCAAAAAAGACAGAAGAGTCGGCGAATGTAATATTTAAGATTGATGAAAATGATATACCTGTAGTGATTTCAAAAACAGAGAGAATTGCTCTGGCTATGCAGTCTATTTCAAATCAAGTTTTAAGAAAAGTTCTAAATAACGTTAATTATGTTCTTTCTCTAAATGTTACAACTAAAAACAAAAATGCTGTTGTCATCTTTGAAAAAGAAGCAATAGAAAAAATAAAAAACGAAAATAAAATTAAAAACATATTGTTGGCTACTCAAGATGCCACAATTATTTTTTCGGTTACAGATTTACCTTCTAAACAATTGGCAATAAATATAGCTCAAAAGCAGGTTTCTGATGCTTTATCTCCAGCGATTTATGTAAGTATAACTACAGGTGATAGTCAGCACAAGACTTTGAATAAACCTGTAACGTTAATACTTAAAATTTCTGATAAAGCATCAGATAATTTGTCTGTTGCTGTTTATAGAATATCTGAGAACCAAAATGAAATTGTTCCGAGCATATATATATCAACAATAAGCAGTTTGTTTATTGAAAAAGCTTTTAATGGTGCATATTATGCGACTGTTTTTAGAAAAACTTACTCAGATTTGGATTTGAAGGCGTGGTTTTATGAAAGCATTCAGGCAGCTTGTGCCAAAGGAATATGTGAGGGTTATCCGGACAAAACCTTCCGACCAAACAAATTGGTGACAAGGGCAGAATTTGCCAAAATGGTTGTAAAGGCTTTTCAATTTGATATAATATCTCAGAACACTGCAAAATTTGAGGATGTACAACAAACAGACTGGTTCTATCCCTATGTTACTACACTTTATAATTTAGGGATAATAAATGGGAAAAGTGAAAAGAGGTTTGCACCAAATGAACCAGTTACAAGAGAAGAGATTGCCAAAGTTATATCAATTTCTCTTTTAAAAACGGGGAAAAAACTTGTTTCTGACAGCGATAAACATGATTTCAGAGATAAAAATGAAATAGCTAACTGGGCAAAAGAGTATGTTGAGATAGCTGTTAAAAATGGCATTATGGAAGGAAGAGGACAAAATGCTTTTGTGCCAAAGGCAAATGCAACAAGGGCGGAGGTTGTGACAGTTTTACTTCGTGCTATGTTTAAGTAAACTGAAATTAATATTTCTATTGGGTGGGTAATTTTGGAGGTTTAAAATTGGGATGGATATAATAAGATTATTGTAAAATACTAAAAATTAGACTTGGTATATATATAAAAATTGTATAGTAAGTACTGAGATTCTGCTATAAAAAAACAGAGAAGGTGTATTGAGTAATGTTTTACTTTAATAAAAAGACCAGTGCTCTTGTGCTATTTGATGCTATTTTAATTGCCTTTTCGTATTTTTCTTCATATTTGATTAGATTTGATTTTAAAATCGATTATACATATTACAGAAATATTTTAATTACCACATTGTTTTTTGTGATATCAATTACCGTTTCGATTTGGCTATTTAAGGGATATCACATAATATGGAAATACGCAACAGCTGATGAACTTATAAAGTTGCTGTTTTCAATCTTGATTGGTTGCAGTTTTGCAACTTTTATATGTTATATTTTCCAGATGAGTATTCCCCGTAGTATATCAATTCTTACATTTGTGTTAACGTCAATCTTTTTATCAGGGATTAGAATTGTGTACATGTATGCAAATCGAAAAATTGGCATAACAAAAGGTGTAAAAAGTCAGAAACAGAGGAGAGCAATAATTGTTGGAGCGGGATCAGCAGGGCAGTTAATTTTGGATGAAATAAAAAAACATCCTGAAATGGGGATAAAACCGGTTGCTTTTCTTGATGACGATAAAAGCAAGCATAGAAGATACATAAACGGTGTAGTTGTTCTGGGTAATATAGAAGATTTGCCATATGCTGTTGAAGAAAAGAGTGTTGATCTGATAATTTATGCTATTCCTTCAGCACCTTCTAATTTACTGAGACATGTTTTGGAACTTTGCAATCAAGCAAAAGTAGAGCTTAGAACTATTCCGGGAATATATGAGATATTGCGGAATCCACAGGTGTTAAATGCAAGAAACATAAGAAAGATAAATTTAGAGGACTTACTAAAGAGAGAGCAAATAAAGATTGATTTAGAAGATGTAACTGAATTTTTAGTGAATAAGAGAGTGATTGTAACAGGAGCGGGGGGTTCTATTGGTTCAGAAATTGTTCGGCAGGTTTTAAGGTTTGAACCGGCTGAGGTTGTATGTTTGGATATATACGAAAATACATTGTATGAGTTACAGCAAGAACTGAGAAGTACCCCATATATTTCTAAATGCAGGTTTCTAATTGGAAGCATAAGGGATGTCAGTAGATTGGAAAGCATATTTAACAAATATAGACCAGAGGTTGTTTTTCACGCTGCTGCACATAAACATGTTCCACTTATGGAAGAGAATCCTCAAGAAGCAGTTAAAAACAATATATTTGGAACACTCAATTTGATAGAAGTATCAGAAAAATACAATGTGCAGAAGTTTATTATGATTTCAACAGACAAAGCAGTAAATCCTACAAGTGTAATGGGCATGACAAAAAGAATTTGTGAACTGCTTGTTCAGGCTTTTAATGCAAAGAGCAAAACTGAATTTTCAATTGTCAGATTTGGCAATGTATTGGGAAGCAATGGCAGTGTTGTGCCTTTATTTATAAAGCAAATAGAAAAAGGTGGTCCTGTTACAGTTACTCATGAAGAAGTAAGAAGGTATTTTATGACCATTAATGAAGCTGTGCAGCTTGTACTGCAAGCTGCAGCTTTTGCAAAAGGTGGCGAGGTTTTTGTACTGGATATGGGAGAACCTGTTAGGATAATTGACTTAGCAAGAGATTTGATAAGAATTTATGGCTATGAACCGGATAAAGATATTAAAATTGAAATCACTGGGCTTCGCCCAGGGGAGAAGTTATATGAAGAGCTTTTGATTGATAAGGAAAATTGTGTGGCTACTAAGAATGATAAGATATGGATTGAAAAAGTAAATCACAATGTTTTAAGCCAAAAGGAAGACATATTGAGCAATTTGTTTTTCCTTAAAGATAAAATTGAAGTATTAAATTCGGAGGAAATTAAAACTTATTTAAAAGCTCTTATTGAAGAATTTGAACAACCTCTAATTACTGTTATGGAGGAGAAAGGGGAAATATGATTTTCTATCCCACTGTAAAACGTGTTCTGGATTTGATAGCTGCCTTTATTCTTTTAATAATATGCTTACCTATAATGTTAATTATTGCTCTTTTGATAAAAGTTGATTCAAAAGGGCCTATTCTATATAAACAAAAGAGAGTGGGAAAAGACAATAAAGTATTTACGATATATAAATTCAGAACGATGATAGTAGAAACTAACAGAGATGGCAGACAACTTTCTGATTTTGAAAGGATGACAAGATTGGGAAGATTTTTGAGATTATTCTCACTTGATGAGCTACCGCAACTTTTTAATATAATTAAAGGAGAAATGAGTTTTGTTGGCCCTCGACCTCTATTAGTTGAATATCTTGAGTATTATGATGAATATCAGCTAAAAAGACATAAAGTACTTCCAGGAATAACTGGCTGGGCACAAGTAAATGGAAGAAATCTACTGAGTTGGGAAGAAAGATTTAAGTATGATGTTTGGTATGTAGAAAATATGTCTTTTATGCTTGACTTGAAAATTATTTTACTTACCTTAATTAAGGTGCTTAAAAAGGAAGGTGTCAATAGTAGTGATTATCTTACTATGCCAAGATTCGATGAAATAATGGCAAGTAAAAAAGGAGAAAAAATAGCAACATGAAGTTATTAATTTTGGGTGCTGGTGGACATGGGAAGGTTGTATCTGAAATAGCACTACTTATGAAAAAGTGGGATGACATTTATTTTCTTGATGATAATAAAGTGGGACAGGAAATTAATGGTATCAAGGTAATAGGTACATTGGATAAGATAAAGGAATTGAGAAAGGAGTTTACGCATGCTTTTGTTTCTATAGGTGACAATATGAAGAGAGTAGAGTGGTTTAAATACTTGGAAGAAATGAATTATGAAATTCCTGTTTTAATTCACCCAAGTAGTATAATAAGCAATAATGTTAAAATTAATAAAGGAACTGTGATAATGCCAGGAAGTATAATTAATACAAATACTGTAATAGGGAAAGCATGTATAATAAATACAAATGCAAGCATAGACCATGATTGTCAAATTGGTGATGGAGTTCATATATCACCAGGTGTAACGATTGGTGGGTCAGTCAATATAGGTGATAATACATGGGTGTGTATTGGTGCAACGATCATTAACAATATAAACATTGGTAAAAATTGCATTATTGCAGCAGGTTCAACTGTAATAAGAGATGTTCCGGATAATGTTATGATAGCCGGTGTACCGGGTGAAATAAAAAAGATCATTAAACTTAATGAAACAAGATAAGGTGAAAAAAATGAAAAATGAAAATAGAATTTATCTTTCACCACCGTATTTATCAGGAATCGAAAAAGGTTACATATTAGATGCTTTAGACTCAGGATGGATAGCTCCGTTGGGGCCACATGTTGAAGCATTTGAAAAAGAGATTTGTGAATACGTAGGAGTAAAATATGGATTGGCAACTTCGTCAGGGACTGCTGCAATTCATTTGGCGTTAAAATATGTGGGTGTAAAAGAAGGCGATTTAGTTTTTTGTTCTACATTGACATTTGCAGGGACCTGCTTTCCAATTTTATATGAAAAGGCCATTCCTGTATTTATTGACTCTGAGCCTGAAACGTGGAATATGTCCCCAGAGGCACTGGAGAAAGCTTTTTATTGGGCAAAGAAAGAAGGTAAATTACCCAAGGCGGTTATAGTTGTAGATCTGTATGGTCAAAGTGCAAACTATGATAAATTATTACCAATATGTGAGTATTATAAAGTTCCTGTAATTGAAGATGCTGCAGAAGCTTTAGGTGCATCATATAAAGGCAGAAAGTGTGGGTCTTTTGGATATATAGGAATATTTTCATTTAATGGAAATAAAATAATTACAACTTCTGGTGGCGGGATGGTAGTTTCTAATGATGAGGATGCCATAAAGAAAATGAGGTTTTGGGCAACCCAAGCACGTGAACCTGTTAGGCATTATGAACACAAAGAGATAGGATATAACTATAGAATGTCGAATATCTGTGCTACATTAGGCAGGGCACAGTTAAAAGATATTGAATATCGAGTTAAAAGAAAAAAAGAAATTTATTACAGATACAAAGAAGCTTTTAAAGATTTGTCCATTCAAATGATGCCAATTTTTGAAGAAGGGGAGCCGAATTATTGGCTTTCTGTGATGACAATTGACGAAAATTGTAATGTAACACCTGATGCAATTATTAATGGATTAGAAAAGAATAATATAGAATCGCGACCGGTGTGGAAACCGATGCATTTACAACCCATATTTAGTAAATTTAGATATTTTGAACACGATACTGATGTATCAAAAACTTTATTTGAAAAGGGGATTTGTTTGCCTTCAGGAGTGAATTTAAATGAAGAAGAACAAAGTGTCATTATTTCTCTTATAAAGAGCATTTTTAAGGGTGACAGATATGAATAAAAAAATATTATTTGTTGCTACAGTAGATTATCATTTTGAAGCATTTCACTTACCTTATTTTAAAATGCTAAAAGAAGAAGGATGGGAACTTCATGTTGCAGCTAAAGGAGATTTAGATTTACCATATTGTGATAAAAAGTTTAATATTCCTATAGAAAGATCGCCTTATAGGTTGAACAATATACGAGCATATTTCATATTGAAGAGAATAATTGAGGAGAATAAATATGATCTTGTTCATTGCCACACACCAATGGGTGGTGTGTTAGCAAGATTAGCAGCTATAAATGCAAGAAAAAGAGGAACAAAAGTTTTATATACAGCTCACGGGTTTCATTTTTACAAAGGAGCACCAATTATTAATTGGCTGTTGTATTACCCTATAGAAAAATTTTTAGCAAGGTATACAGATGGACTAATAACAATCAATTCAGAGGATTATGAAAGAGCCAAAACATTTAAACTCGCAAAAGATGGGAAATTGTTTTATGTCCCTGGAGTAGGTATAGACGTTGAGCGGATAAAAATGATAGAAGTTGATAAAATTCAAAAGAGAAGAGAATTGGGTATTCCAGAAAATGCATTTGTATTGGTAAGTGTGGGGGAATTAATACCAAGAAAAAATCACTCTCAAGTAATTAAAGCTCTCTCAAAAATTGATATTCGAAGTAAAAATATATATTACTTAATTGTAGGAAAAGGTATTTTAGAGTTGAAATTAAAGAGATTATCTCAAAAATTAAATATCGAAGATCATGTTGTATTTTTGGGGCATCGAAAGGATGTCATAGAAATTCTCAAAGCTTCAGATGTATTTGTTTTTCCATCCAAACAAGAAGGTTTACCAAGAGCTTTAATGGAAGCAATGGCTTGCGGGTTACCAGTAATTGCAACAAGAATTAGAGGGAATGTAGATTTGATAGAAGATAGTGTAAATGGCTTACTAATTGATATTAAGGGTGTTGTTAGCTTTGATAAAGCAATAGAGAATATGTATAATAATAAGGATTTGAGAAGTATAATTGGCAAAAAGAATTTAGAGAAAATATCTAACTTCTCTATATCAGTAATTTGTGAGCACATGAAAACAATTTATAACCTATATAAATAATTAAGTTTAATTAGATTTGTGGTATATAAAAACAAAAGGAGTGGTAGTTTGGTAAAACTTGTTTTTGCTCATGACAATAAGTTTAAATTAGATGAGAAAGGGAATTTATATTCTGGAGGTGCTTTTAATAATGAGGTGTTCGAAAGATATACAAAGCTGTGTGATGAGTTAATTGTTATAGGAAGAGTGGAGCGAATTGATTCAAATCAAGTGAGAAATTTAAATTTAATAACCTCAAATAAAATTAAATTCGTAGGAATGCCAAATGTAAACTCGATACGGGGTTTATTTAATATAAAATTTGTCCAAAAAGAAATAGAAAATATTGTTAAAGAATGTGATGGAGTAATTGCTAGAACGAGTACCTTAGGACTAATGGCTGCAAAAGCAGCTAAAAAATTTAAAAAAGCTTGTTTAGTTGAGGTTGTGGGATGTATATGGGATGCTTTATGGAATTACAGTCTAAAAGGAAAAATTATAGCACCTTTTATGTTTTTTTTGTACAGGCGTTGGATTTTGAAATCAAAATTTGTTATTTATGTTTCTAATGAATTTCTTCAGAGACGTTATCCAACTAAGGGTTATAAACTTAGTTGTTCAGATGTGGTGATACCCTCACTTTCTGAGGACATAATAGAAAAGCGATTAAGAAGAATTGAAAGTATGAAAGATAGACCTATAAACTTAGGGATTATAGGTAATCTTGATATCAAATATAAAGGACATGAAACAGCTTTTAGAGCATTGGCATTATTGAAAAACAAAGGATTTGACTTTCGCCTTTTATGTCTTGGAGGAGGAAGCAAACAAAAACTTGAGTATTTTGCTGAAAGGCTTGGGATAAAAGAAAAAGTTACATTTTGTGGTGTAGTACCTTCAGGAGAGCCTGTTTTTGACTGGTTGGATAACATTGATATATTTTTGATACCCAGCTTACAAGAAGGATTGCCACGTGCTTTAATTGAAGCAATGAGCAGAGGCTGTCCTGCAATTGGTACAAGGGTAGGGGGAATACCTGAGCTTATAGATAATAATTTTGTTATTAAACCCAAGGATTTTAGAGGACTTGCATTTAAGATATTAGAGTTAGTGAATGATAAAGATTTAATGAAAGAACAAGCAATAAGGAATTTTGAAAAGTCAAAAGATTATGTAAAAGAATTACTTGATGAAAGAAGAGAAAAATTTTTGAATGAATTTGTTACTTATTCGATTTAAATATGAAGAAAAACTTTCTGAAAAATAAGAAGCAATAGATATGTTTTGCAAAGAGGTGGATGATTTGCAGCCTAAGCCGTTGCGTGTATTACATGTTGTAGGTGGTATGGATCGTGGTGGGGCGGAAACAATGATAATGAATTTTTATAGAAAAATCGACAGGACCAAAATACAATTCGATTTTTTGTGTATGAAACGAGGAGAACATCATTATGACGAAGAAATTAGATCTTTAGGAGGGAGAATAATTCATATTGATCCCCCGAAGAGTGTAGGAATAATAAAGCATATTTATGACATGATGCGTGTTATGCGTAAATACGGCCCTTTTATTGCAATACATGCTCACACTCAATTTCACTCAGGAATAGTTGCATTTGCTGCATTTCTTGCAGGTATACGTAAACGTATTTGTCATTCCCATACCACTAGTGATATGAGTACAAATAATATTCTGAGAAGGTTATATTTTAGAATTATGCGTGTTTTGATAAGAATCTTTGCAACCAAAATGCTTGCTTGTAGTAATGAAGCAGGAGCTTTCTTGTTTGGGACGTCTTCAATGAAATCTGGAAATGTATTTATATTTCAAAATGCAATTGATCTAAGTAAATATGAATTGTTGTCTGAAAAAAATGCAATCGAATTAAAACACTTATTGAATTTGCCAATAGAATCAATTATATTAGGACATGTTGGGAGATTTTCTCAGCCAAAAAATCATAAATTTTTAGTTCAACTTATGAAATATGTAAAAGCTAATTCTTTAAATATTTTTTTAGTGTTAGTTGGTGATGGTGAATTAAGAAGGGATATTGAAAATATTGTAAAGGTAGAAGAATTAAATGAATATATTAAATTCCTTGGCATAAGAGAAGATATTCCTGAACTTATGAATATGTTTGATGTCTTTATAATGCCATCTCTCTATGAGGGACTACCAGTAGTATTGGTAGAAGCTCAAGCGGCTGGAACACCATGTATTGTGTCAGACAGGATTAGTAGAGAAGTGGATTTTGGTTTAAATTTAATTGAATTTGTTTCTTTGGATGCCCCGGTTGAAGAATGGGTAGATAAGATAGTTAAAAGAGCGGGAACTAAGTTAAAAAATTTCAGTAAAATACGGGAAGCTTATAAAAAAAGAAAATTTGATGTAGATGAAGTTGTTAAAGAGATCGAAAAGATTTATATGGATTGATAATTTTATTATTAATGTTTAAAAAATAAAAAATTTTATATAAATGTTACTAACTTTTAGTATATCTTTGTTACTAAAATTTTTATATAAAAATCTTATATAAAAAATAATATAGAATATAGATTGCTTATGAGAAAATATAGTAAAAAAATGGGGGATAAGTTTTGAAATATGACACAAAAAGAGTAAAAAATAATAAATTATTGGTGCTTATGATAATACATATTATTTTATTTGTGTTTGTTTCTTTTATTTTAACTAATTTAGATCTACAGGGAAATAGTTTGCTTTTTACATATTTTATATCTATAATCGTTTTTATCTGGTGTTTTTTAACAGCGTATATTTTTGAAAAAAAATTAGGTAGTCCATATGTCATGTACTTAATAATGTACTTTATATGTTTATTTGGTCAACTAACGTTACGAGTTGTATTCCATTATGACAATCCTAGAATTTTAGAAATGATCGACTACTACTCCAGTAGTATTATTATAAAGGCAACAATATTATCTTTATATTGTTTAATGGGAATGCATTTAGGAGTATTAGTTTACTATCTATTTGGATTTTCACGAAATTTTGCGCAAAAGAGAAATAATGTATATGACAACGACATTTATAATATATTACGGTATATGGGGTGGCTATTAGTAATTATTTCAATTAAATCATCTTTGTCACTTTTTTACAATAATTTTATACTAGCTAGTATTAGAGGATATATTGGTGTCTATAGCAATGTTCGATATGGATTGGAATCTGTTGATGAGAAAATAGCTCAATATTTCTTTATAGGTTTAATAACTTTGATGATTGCATACAAGGAACAAATTAGTATTTCTAAAACTATTTTTATTTTTGGAATGATCTTTTATGGTTTACAGATATTCTGGGGTGCGAGAGGTTTTCTTTTATTACAAGTTATAACTTTGATTTGGGTTTGGCATAATTTTATTAAACCAATTTCAAAAAGGGTTTTTTTATTTGGCATTATATTGTTTTATCCAATATCAAGTATACTAGTTTTAATACGTCTAGTAAGAGAATTTCCCTTGACAGAATGGGTGTCCAATATTTCATTCTTTTTTATTGAAGCAGTTAAAGAAAATCCGATTTTATCAATTATAACTGAACTAGGTACAGCTATTGGCCCAACAGCAGCGGCTATCTGTCTAATACCTTATATATTGCCTTATGGGAAAGGAATAAGTTATTTATATTCGATTTTTATGATTGTACCTAATTTTAATGTTAATAGCCCTAATCAGGCGATGCTAAAAGCAAATGTACCTATGATTATTTCCGATATTGTTGGAGTAAGATTTGGTGGTTCAATTATTGAAGAAGCATTTTATAACTTTGGATGGTTATCTTGGATGTTTTTTATTGGTATTGGTTTTTTAATAGCATTTTTTTCTTCATATATTTATAAAATAAAAAATCCATTTGTTTCAGTTTTATTGTATAGTTTTATTCCTAACCTGTTATGGACAGTTCGCAATGCATATTATCCAATACCTAGGGAGATATTATATAATATAATTTTTCCTTTAATAGCTTATTATATTATAAAGAAGTTTTACCAAGATAAATTAAGTTATAGATATAATATAAAGGTTCAGAAGAAGGTGAAAACGTGCCAATAAAAGTAAGTATTATAGTTCCATTTTATAATTCACAAAGTTATTTGGAACGTTGCATAACTTCTTTAATAGAACAGGATTTAAAGGAAATTCAAATAATTCTTATAAATGATGGTTCTTGTGACTTGTCAGGGGAGATAGCAGATTTTTACGCTAAAAAAGATGAAAGAATTTTAGTTATTCATAATAAAGTTCGACAGGGAGTCAGTATAGCTAGAAATATTGGATTAAAAATTGCAAAGGGAGAATATATTGCATTTGTAGATAGTGATGATTGGGTTGACAAAGAAATGTATAGTGTTCTTTATGCGATTGCTAAAGATTATAATGCAGATATAGTAATAAGCGGAATTATATATCATGCGGCAAGAGGAAGAGTAATAAAACAAATAACACAGAACTTAGAAGTATATAACGATAACAGATTAAAAAAGGAAATAATTCCTTTATTATGCAAAGATACAGTAATTGGGAATTCACCTTGTAATAAGTTATATCGAAGGACACTTATTGAAGAAATTGGTGCTGAATTTCCGGTTGACTTAAAACAAGGTGAAGATTTAGAATTTAACAGATTAATTTTCCCTTCAGCCCATAAAATTGTATTGGTGCCACGTGCTTTTTACAATTATTACCTATTAAACTATAGTGCAATGCGTAAACCAATAAAGAATTATCATGAGGTTTACTTAAGAAAGCTTAATAATACTATTTCCTATATGCAACGAATTGGTATTAATCCAATTGAATATCAAAATGATTTATATGCAGAAATAGGCAAATGTATTTTGCGAAACATACAGTATATATATTCAAAAGGTTTGTATAATAGTAAGAAGGAAAGAAGGGAAGCTTTATTAGATTTAGCAAATGATAAAATAATTAAACAAATAATTAGGAAAATATTAAATAAGAAACTTTTACATAGTAGAATAAATTTAATGGTATTATCAAATTTATATAAAAAGAGATTTATAATACCAATTATTTACGGATATATTATGGGAATGGTTATTAACCCGCTTAAGTGGAATTTACGAATTTTTATTTATTGGATACTAAAATTAGATATTATTAGTAGATTTAGTAAGGATATAGTTGAGTTAACTAGATAAAACTCTTAAGCCCCTTAATCATTTTGGACAATCTATGAACTTTTAGGTAAAATAAAAATAACAAGTTTAAGGGGAGTCTAAGATGAAAGGTAAAGCTCATTCAGAAGAATTAAAGCAACAAATTTTAGAAGAAGTTGAAGAAACAGGTAATATGTCATTAGTCGCAAGAAATCATGGCATTGCTCCAACAACAATAAGGTGAAAACAAGTTTTTCTTTGTATTGTCTGTAATTGACGTTTTTGACAGATCAATAATAGGGTATCACATAGGCTACAGGTGCGAAAGCATAGATGCTGTAAGACTTTTGAAGCGTTGTCTTTTAAAAAGGGAGCTCTTTAGTGCTGATGTAAAACCAGTAATAAGAACTGATAATGGACCTCAGTTTACAAGTAACCTTTTTGAGGAAAGCTGCAAAGAAATAAATATATATCTTGAAAGAATTCCTTGCAGGACTCCTAATAAAAATGCACATATAGAAGCATTTCACAGAATCTTTGAGGATGAATGCTTAGGGATCCACGAGTTTTGTAGTTTTGGACATGCCTATGCTGAAGTTGCAAGGTTTATGAAGCGCTACAATACAAAAAGGCTTCACTCCAGCTTAAAATATAAAGCACCAGAAATATTTTATGAACTAAATAAAGGTAAGGAAATCGAAAGCATGGCTATATATCTATAGCCTATAGTAATGTAGGCAAAACGTAACCTTTACATTGAGGGCAGGCATGGTAGCCTTGGTTTTAGCTGGCCTTATATGGTGGCCTTCAAGGTAACGGAACATAGCCTTTCGATGCTCAATGTAAGGGGCAACCGGTTAATGTATGCAAAACCAATTAATAATAATGTAATTTAAAATGATATTTTAAGATATTCGTAGATTTAGAGAGATTTTGTCCAAACTTCGGGGGTTAATCCGTTAGAAGAGTTGTATATTTCAAGAGCGGATGATTCATATCAACAAAAGCTAAAAAACTATGTTAATGTGGGCTTGTTGATATTAGACGAATTGGGCTTAAGGAAATTGAACCAAAGCAGTGTAGACGATTTTTATGAGATAATATCAAAGCGATATGAAAGAGGATCTATAATAATAACTACAAACAAGGTATTTGAAGAGTGGACAAGGATATTTTATGACCCAGTATTAGCTACAGCAATATTAGATAGGTTTGTACATCACTGTCATTTTGTAGTTATCAAAGGTGAAAGTTATAGAATGAAGCAAAGGTAGGGTGTTATAAAAGCTTTAACAGATGATTCCAAAAATCAGTTAAGTACTGAAAATTAATTTTTTTGAGCACAGGTGGGGAAAAAATATTATCAAAAGTGGGGACAATACCGAAGCCATTGGTTAGAATAGAGAATTTGTAAGCATAGCAGAAATGGCCATTAGCAAACATATTCAGAGCAAAAGATTTTTCTGAATCTTGAGAAGGTAGAGATAGAAGGAATTTTATTGAAGTTGCAAAAGATTCTGAGCTCGTAGGAGTTGAGTAGGATAGCGCGCAGTTGAGTTAATGTAGGGAGTTTGAGGATTTTTTGTACGAAGAAAGCGCAGAGCATAGATTGCGAAGAGAAATCTCTATGTCTTCCGAAGTATTTGTAGTAGGTTTTGAAAAAGGATGCAGGTATGAACTGGTTTAAATCAATGAAATTGCTGAAGAAGCCGAGCAAAGTGTGTGGTTTATTGAGAGCAACGTTTTTAACCTGCTCACAGAGATCGAGAAAAGATAATTGTTGGTGTTAGTTTTTGAACATTTTATCTTCCTCATCATAGAAAGTGTGTTTTATATAGATAAATTTTACACTATCTATGAAGAGGAAGGAAGACTTTTTTAGAAGTTTTAAAGAGCTTGATAACGATCATTTTGAGCGTTTTTACAAAAGGCTATTAAAATACAATTTTGGAGGTAAGAAAGTGAATGTGTTTTTATTTGGTCAAGGTTCATTTTATAATAGAGGTTGCGAAGCGATTGTTAAGAGTATAACAGAAATGACAATAAGACAAATAAATGATGAAGTAAAGTTTATACTTGCTACGTTTGATTATAAAAATGATAAAAGGCGAAATGACATAAAAATAGATTATTATGTGAGGCATATTCCGAGTTATCTTTCAATTAATAAATATTTAGCCAAAATTGCTCAAATGTGCAAAAAGTATAATTTATCAGCGAACCTAAAGACATCCCATTTGACTAAGTATATTGGATCAAGTGATATCTGCATTTCTATTGGTGGCGATAATTACTGTTATGATAAGAATTTAATTTACCTATTAAATAGTATTGATAAAAAAGTAAAAGCTCTAAACAAAAAGTTAGTTATTTGGGGAGCTTCATTTGAAGAGTTTAATTTAGATGAAGAGACGTTGGAGGATTTAAAATTATTTGACCTTATTATTACAAGAGAATCGATATCTTATGGTATGCTAAAAGAAAAGGGTCTTTCAAATATTTATTTATATCCTGATCCAGCTTTTACACTTACAATAGAAAGTGTTGATGAATTTGTTCCAGAAAATAGTGTCGGTATAAATTTAAGTCCTTTAGCTTTGAGTTATACAAGTGAAGCTGAAAAAACGAAGAAAGAAATATATAAATTTATTGAATTTATTTTGGAAAAAACAAATTTTAATATTGTGCTGATACCTCATGTTATGCAGCAAAATAGTGTTTATCAAAATGATTTTAATATTTTATCTTATATTTACAATAAATATAAGGAAAGAGGTAAAGAAAGAATTAGAATTATTGAAAAAAAGTATACAGCCTCCCAATTGAAGTATATCATAAGTAAACTTCGCTTTTTTGTCGGAGCAAGAACTCATTCAACAATAGCTGCCTATTCTACAGGTGTGCCTACACTTGCTATCGCATATAGTACTAAGGCAAAAGGAATTGCAAGGGATATATTCGGGACGGAAGAAAATTATGTGGTTGACATAAGGAATGCAAAGGAAGATTTTTTAATTGACTCTTTTGAATATATAATCAAAAACGAAAATTATTTAAGAGAATTACTGAAGGGGAAAATGCCAGAATATTCAGAAAAGGCGCGGGAAGTATTGAATATTATTTTCAAAGATTTGTAATTGAATGTAATAATATAATGCAGAATATTATTTAGGAATAGATAAGACAAAAATTAATTATTTAGCATTTATTGGAATAAATTAGAGAATTTAATAATAAATTACATATTTAAAACATAAGAAAAGGTGAAATTTTATGGATAGAATTAAATTAAGTTTAATAAGTAAAAAAATGTGTACAGGTTGTTATGCATGTTACAATGTTTGCAAAAATCAAGCTATTGAGATAGAAATGACTGATGATGGTTTTTATAAGCCTTTTATTTCAAAGGAAAAATGCGCTAATTGCGGAATTTGTGTAGAAAAATGCCCGGCTTTATATCCTGAATATTTAAATAACGCTGAACCTAAGTTCTATATGGGGTGGAGTAGAAACAAACAGATTAGAAAAAGTTCTTCATCGGGTGGAGTTTTTAGCGAAATTGCTTTGTACGTTTTAGAAAATGGTGGCATAGTATATGGGGCTGCTTGGGATGAGTTTCTGGAAGTAGAACATATTAAGGTAGATTCAGTCGATAAATTGTATTTATTGAGAGGATCTAAATATATTCAAAGTAAAGTAGGTTTGGTTTACAGAGAAATCAAAGAAGTTTTAGAAAATACTCAAAAAATTGTTCTTTTTGTAGGCACTCCATGTCAAGTTGCGGGTTTGAAAAAATTTGTCAATAATCAGAGACTAATAACTTGTGATTTAATATGTCATGGTGTATCTTCTTATATTCCTTTTAAATCTTTTGTAAAATCTTTTAATGATGAGATTAAGAAAGTGGATTTTCGAGATAAAATTACCGGCTGGAGAAACTATAGTTTAACTTATTATG
This sequence comes from Caldicellulosiruptor morganii, assembly GCF_026810225.1. NCBI lineage: Bacteria > Bacillati > Bacillota > Caldicellulosiruptorales > Caldicellulosiruptoraceae > Caldicellulosiruptor > Caldicellulosiruptor morganii. The sequence goes on along the minus strand of NZ_CP113865.1, from coordinate 2,152,663 downwards.
GCAAAAAAAGAAAGTTTTCTAATGTACATTATAGGGATAAATTCTTTGTAGGATATTTAAAGAATTATTATCTAAATGAGGCTTGTTATTCTTGTCCGTTCAGCAGATTACCAAGACAGGGTGATATTACACTCGGGGATTTCTGGGGGATTGAAAAAGAATATGATATAAAAGATGAGGGGGTTTCTTTAATTATTGCAAATAATTCAGTTGGAATACATGTCATTGAAGAATTGAGAAGGAACAATAGAATTGAATTAAAAGAAGTTGAGAAAGATAAAGCTATTGAGCATAACATTCGCATTTGTTCAGGTTATTATAAAAGACCTAAGCAAAGAGATTACATTATAGAAATGATAAGAAAAAATGGATTCAATGAAGTAGTTAATAAAGAAATTAAAACTCAAAATGATATAATTCGGTTATTGAGTAAAATCTATGCTTTTGCAAAAAATAAGTTGAAAAAAATGCTACATGCAGATACGTAGGGAGAGATGAGAGTATGCAATTTAAAAATATAATGGAGTAAAGATGAAATAAATAATGAAGATAAGCCAGTTGTCATCAAGAACAATGTATGATGGATAGGCTGTAATGTTACAATACTTAAAGTTCAACGATTGAGAATGGTGCGATAATAGGTGATAGAAATGTAGTTAACAGGTATATAGAAGGCAATTGTATTGCGATTAGTAATTTTTGTAATATTGTTAAGATAATATATACAAATGGCAATGATATTAGATTTTTTTAAATTATTTACGTTATAACTAAATATATTTATTAATAAATAAGCAAACCGCTTAAGAGAGGAATATCTAAATAAAAGCTATAAGAATCAATATTATTTTTACGAATCTTGTCAGTCAATCTTTAATATAAAAAATAACTATCAATACTTTCTAATTTATTAAGACTATCTTAAACTATCTTTTAGACTATGACTAAAATATATAATATAATCTTACTAAAAAGGGGACTTTTATAGTATGAACAAAAAAACACATAAATTACTATCTTGGATAATTGTCATCCTATGGTTGCTAATTATATTCTCTTTATCCTCCCAGCCTGCAAAAGACTCCAATAGGCTTAGCGAAAGTGTGACAAAGCAAGTTGTTAAGGCAACACAAAAGGTAAGTATTCCCAACATTCAAATTGAACCAAGAAGAAACGCATTAAAAAAGCTCAATGATGTTATACGAAAATATGCCCATGTGGCAGTGTATTTGGTTTTAGGTATATTGGTGATCAATGCATTTGTAATAAGTGGAATTAAAGGCTGCAAAGCCTTTTTCTTTTCTTTAATGTTTTGCTTTCTTTATGCTGCAACTGATGAAATACACCAGGTTTTTGTTCCAGGGAGAGGTGCAAAAGCAACTGATGTTTTAATTGATGGTATTGGAGCTTTTACAGGAATTATAATTTATGAATTAATCTTCAAAATATGTCAAAAGACTAAAACAGAATCTTCATCAAAACGATTATAATCACCCACAGAAAAATGCCTATCACAAGTCCATTTTTTAACTTTCTAAAAAAATTGGGCGATGGCATTACTTTGAAATTTTCCTTTAAATTTTCTTATGTTACATATTATTTATTGTCTTTTAATTTTTTATGCTCTAAAATCAGTTAAGTCTATATAATTGTGTAAAAAGTGGTTGAGCCATTCCCCACCCTCTGGTTAGAATAGAAATAGAAACAGAACAAAAATCTAACTGGAGGGATAGGAAATAGCTCAATACAATATTACCATAGACTCTTAAATTTTGCATTACCTTTTTGTAAAAGGAACAAAAGATGAAAAGTTAGCTAAATTATCTTGACTTTGTCAGTTTTTGAGGTCCAAAAAATGTAAAAGTTTTAATTTATGCGGGTTTGCGGACCAAAAAAAATAAAAAATTTTTTGTCATGTAGGGACAAATAACTTCCATTTTTATCCTAACATGACTTGATTTATTGATATTTTTGTAGTATGATATTCCAAAAACATTCTCAAGTGGTCTTTCTTATTTGTTAAAATTACTAAAGCTGATGGATATGAGTATGTTAAAATTGTCCATAATTATAGAGAAAATGGCAAAATAAAACAAAAAGTCCTTCTTAACCTCGGTAGACATGATCTTTTAAAAAATAATGAGACTTTTGTAAATGTAGTAGACAAACTTTATGAAGTATTTGCTAAAGAAAAAAATAAAAATGCCACCATGGAATTGACAAAAGATAATATTTCTGAAGAAACAATATTGAACTACGGACATATTGTCTGTCGCAAACTGTGGGAACTTTTTAAAATAGACAAATTCTTAGAAGAATACTGCTTAAGACGATACAAAATCAAATTTGATATTGACATTGTAAGTTTTTTAATGACAGTTCAAAGACTACTGCAACCAGTTAGTAAATTTAAAACATATGAAAAGAGACATCAATATTTTGGTTTTCCATTGCAGGAAATTGATTTAAACCATCTTTACAGAAGCTTAGATATATTAGCAGAGGCAAAGGAAGAACTGGAGATTTATCTTTACCAGATGAACAAGACATTGTTTAACTTTCAGGTAGATGTTGTGTTTTATGATGTTACAACTTTTTACTTTGAGAGGGTAAAAGCGGACAGTCTAAGGATGTGTGGATTTAGCAAAGACAACAAAGTCAATGAAGTACAGGTAGTAATGGGAATGCTGATAGATAAAGAAGGAAGACCTGTTGGGTATGAGCTTTTTCCTGGTAATACTATAGATAGCAAGACTATTATAAAAATTTTAGAGAAACTGAAGGAGAAATTTTGTATAGACAAAGTTGTAATAGTAGCAGATAAAGGCATAAACAAAAGCTTAAATCTTAAGATAATAAAGGAAGCAGGATACGACTATATTGTGGCGTCGAGGCTTAAGAACATGAGCAAAATAGTTTTAGAAGAAGTATTTAACGATGATGGATATAAATACTTAGCAAATAAGGATTTTGAAAGCATTTATGAAGAAGAATTTAAATTTAAAATAATAGATTATGAGAATTGTGTAAAAGATGAAAACGGCAAAAAGTACAAGTTAGAAGAGAAGATGGTGATAACCTATTCAAGCAAAAGAGCTAAAAAAGACAAGCAGGATAGGGAAAGGCTTATTAAGAAGGCAAAAGAGCTTTTAGAGGAGTCGAGTAAAATCAGGGCTTTAGAGAAAAGGGGAGGGAAGAAGTTTTTAAAGCGGGTAAATAAGAGCAGTAAAGAGGAGTATCAACTTGATGAAGAAGCGATAAAGGAAGATGAAAGATTTGATGGGTATTATGCAATTCAAACAAGTAAATTAGACATGACAGCTGAAGAGATTTTAAGAGCATACCATGATTTATGGAAAATAGAGGAATCATTTAGGGTGATGAAAAGTTCCTTGGAGGTAAGACCCATTTTTCATTGGACCGAGAAACGAATAAGAGGACATTTTGTAGTTTGTTTTTTGGTATTTCTGTTAGAAAGGACATTGGAATTTAAATTAAGAGAAAAAGGAAAAGATATGAGTAGTGAAAAAATAAAGGAAGCAATAAATTCGATGAATTTTATGCAAATAGATGTAGAAGGGAAGAAGATTTTACTGAAGGCGAAGATAGAGCAAGAAGCGAAGGAGATATTACAGGTTATGAAGATAGATATGCCAAAGAATTTGATGATGATAGAGGAAGCAATAGAAAAATATGGGGTAAGGAAATAGTGTAGTGACAAATTTCCCACTCTTTTATTTCCAATCCCAGTACTCTCAAGCTTTTTAAATTTTCAACTGACAAAGTCAAGATAATTGTGCAAAATAGGAGGTAATCACATAAAATGATAATAACTTTGCTGGATACAAGTATAGGCAGTGACAACTTGGGTGATGAAATAATTATGGAATCGATTAAAGAGTGGTTTGATAGAATAATGAATCAGCTAAAAAAAGAAGATATTGAAATTTATTATTTGCCTACTCATCTTCCTCTTACTGCAGAGCAGAAGCGTATATTAACTAAATCGGATTTAAAAATTTTGTGTGGAACAAATCTTTTTAATATGCTTTTTACTCCATTTAAACATTTTAATTGCTGGAGGATAGCATTTTACGAATTGGGGTATGTAAAAGATATTATTTTACTTGGTGTCGGAACACAATTTTCACAGAAAAGTAAACTTAAACTGATAAGAAGAATTTATTCAACTTATATGTGGCAGAGAATTATAAACCGGGAATTTATCCACAGTGTACGTGATGAAATTTCCAAAAATATTTTAAAAAAGTGGGGTGTTGATAATGTTGTTAATACTGGATGTCCTACTTTGTGGAAGTTAAATAAAAACCATTGTAAAAACATACCAACAAAAAAAAGTAAAAAAGTTATATTTACTGTCAGCGATTATGATAGAGATTATTTTTATGACAAAAAAATGATAGAAATATTACTGGAAAATTACAATGAGATTTTTGCATGGCCACAGGGAATAAGTGATTACGATTACTTGAAAGATTTGCTTGGCAGGGATATTAAAAAGGTGGAGGTCCTTGCTCGTAATTTGAATGAGTATGATAAGTTATTGAAAGAAGAGGAGAACATAGATTATGTGGGGACAAGACTTCATGGTGGTATTAGAGCTTTGCAATTTAAGAAAAGAACATTAATTATAGCTATTGACAACAGAGCAAAATCATTTAATAAAGAGCATAATATTCCTATCCTGGAGAGAGAAAAAATTGACAAGCTGCCATTGTTCATCAACAGTGAATGGAGAACAGATGTAAAGATAGATGAATATAATATTCGAGCTTATGAGCTCGAGTTTGTAAAGTTATTAAATTCATTATAAAATGGAGGAGCTGATTTTTTTGTTTAATGATACTTTATTTTATTGCTTTCAGGTATTTTACGCCGGGGTGATTTATTATCAGTTAACGACACTATTTTGCAAATTTTTATTGTAGATTATAGAATAATAGTATTTTTCTATCTCTTCTGCTCGTTTATTCCAGGTATTTTCAAGTGCAAATCTATAACCGTTTTGACCCAATTTGATTCTAAGTTCATAATTTTCAGCTAAAATCATTATTGAACTGGCGAATTCTTCTATTATTTCATCCAAACTTTTATTTTCTACCTCTATCTTTATTGCTGCATTATCAGGAACAAAATTACGTGCCCCATGTTGATTCAAACAAATAATAGGTAGTCCAAATGCCATTGCTTCTAAAAGTTGCATACCAAATGAATCTCTCAAACTTGTAAAAGCAAATATGTCTGCCTTTGAATACCACTTTGCTATCTCCTGCCATTTAACATGTCCTATTAATTTGATTGGTAAATTATTGTCTTTTTGCAATTCATTTTCTATAAGTTTTTTCTCCTCACCATCACCTACTACAACTATTTCAATATTTTTTCCCTTTATTTTTTTTGCCACATCAATCAACAAACCTACACCTTTTCTTTTTAAAAGCCTGCCAACCCATAAAACAGTTGTTTTTTTGTTATGCAAACCACTGCTACGAACAATAAACTGTTCGGGGATAAACTCTTCTTTTAAAGCGCTATCAAGCATTAACTTAGTATTTTTAGCTTTCATTTTTTGTGCCAGTTTTTGAGTTTCTTCGTTGGTCACAAGTATTAGATCACTCTTTGAGGCTGCTTTTGAAGTTGAAAAAAATCTAAAAAAGTATTTGGTATAAAAATCTCTTAATATTTCTATATACCATTTAATACCGTAATATTTTTTAAATTTTTTTGATGATGTTTGACCGCCTCCAACAGGACCAAATACGAATGGTTTATTCAATTTCCACAGTAAAGAACCCATTTGCAAACTTCCCCATGTTACATGATGGATAATATCAACCTCATTTTCAAGCTTTAGTTTCTTGACCAGTTTAAATGCTTTGTATTGCCACATTATATACCTTAATCTTATTGTTATTTCATTCTTTCCAAAAATTTTTTCTAAAGGTGGTTCTTTAACATATATAAAATAAAGATTTTTATATTTTTCTCTATGTAATTCTACTTCTGCGATAATACTTGTTCTATATCTTTCACTTGTTAGAACTATAACTTTGTGCCCTCTCTGGGATAAATGACATGCCCAATTCCAACCAAACCCTGGTTCAGAACCTTTATTTGGTTCACATGCATAAGCAGACAACAAAATGTTCATTTAACCTGTCCCCTTGTTACCATAATTTTCTATATTTTTTTAATGCAAAGTCTTGACTTATTTGCCAAGAAAAAATAATGCATAGAATATTTTTACCGACCCCAAATCAATCAAAATTAAAACAACATAGCATGTAGACTGTTTGATTTTCAAATTAATCCTGACTTGATGTGTAAATATCCGTCAGTTGAAAGAAACAGAAAAAATTTCAGATGATTTTCTTGGAATAAAAAGCTTGAAGTCTATTCTAAGAGTCATTTTTAATTAAATTTACTTTTCTTCTTCCTTTAAGCAGGATGAACCAAGACTTTTTGATGGTTTGGATTATCAAACTTTCAAAAAAGCTTATTTAAAACCAATGATCTAAGTGAAATCTGTTATAGGATGAATCAATTAATTTGCAAGACAAGATAGCAGGACAGATAGGCAAAAATTATTGATTGTATTTTTATTCTGGTCATTTAAATAAATAGCAATCCAACAAATCTTAGCCAGGTTCTGTTTAAATTTAGTTTATAAGGATATGTGGTACATGTTAATTATTTGCTTGGTTATCATATTCTTAACTATTATAAACTATGATACATTTTTTTAAATTGTTCTCCTTTAGTTAAATACACAATTTTATTTTAAACATCTTTTAAAGAACCTGTCAAGAGTTTTATTCATCCAAATTCTCAATGTTTGTTGTATGTTTGTTGTAAAATTAAATGCAACAGGGGCAATAAATATTGAAGCCATAGCTTCAAACTGTGTATGATATTAGTTGAAAAGACAAAACCATACACAGGAGGTTTGAAGCTATGGCTTGTAATAATAATACCACAAATAAGAGGAGTTTTAAACACCTAAGTGAAGCAGAGAGAGGTAAAATAGAAATATTACTAAATGATGGTAAGAGCTTAAGAGAGATAGCAAGGAAGATAGGCAGGAATGTAAGTACAATTTCAAGAGAAGTTAAAAGAGGCACAGTGACTCAAATGAAGAGTGATTTGAGTACATATGAAAAATATTTTGCCTAAAGCTGTCAGGCTATGTATGAGAAAAACAGAGCAAAATGCGGTAGAAAGAGTAAATTTTTAAAGGTTGAAAGCTTTTTAAAGTTTGCAGAAGAAAAGATACTGAAAGATAAATGATCACCGGATGCAGTAGTTGGATATTGTAGACAGGAACTTGGGTTTAGGAAAGATGAAATGGTTTGTACAAAGACGCTATACAAAGCGTATGAGAGGGGGACAAATGAGCGCATGAATGGATTGATAAGGCGTTTTTTACCTAAGGGTAAAGAAATAAAAGAAAATATCGAGAGAGGCAATAAAGAGGATACAAGATTGGTACAACAGGCTTCTTAAGGAGGATATTCAACTACAAGAGCAGTATAGAAAGGTTTTTAGTGGAGATGAAGGAAATATGCGAAACAGAGGTAATAGAGAAATTTTTGGTAGAGGCATAGGAGGTGGCGTATATAGATAGAGGGAAATATAGTACAAAATAGCAGCCGCCAGCTTTCCTGCAGGGAAGCTGTCAAATATTGGCAGCTAATATCATACACAGTTGTTGCTTTAATCAAGTTATAATTTCCAGTTTCATCACAAAAAAGTGTTGCATTTAATATTGCAATTTAGATTAGTATTGCAATTTAGAGAAGAAAAATTTATTTCTTGCACACCAAACAAATGTATGGTATAATTAAAACAAAAGTTAATTTTAAATCTGGAGTATGATTTTGCAATGAGGACTCAAATTACTTCTTTCCATCAAAAAATTGTGCCCATAGTGAAATGGGCGGGTGGCAAAAGGCAGATAATAATGAGTTTACTTAATAAGCTGCCAAGCCATTTTTCCACATATTTTGAGCCTTTCTTGGGTGGCGGAGCACTTTTGATAGAGCTTTATAATAGAGGAATTTTAAAGAATGCCATTGTTTCTGATATTAATCTTGAACTCATAAACCTTTACACTGCAATTAAATATTATCCGGATGAAGTGGTTTACTATATAAAAAATTTAGATTTTAAGAATGTCGAAGAGGATTACTACAAAGCAAGGGCGCTTTACAATTCTATTAAAATAAAAAATGTAGATGCAATCGAAAATGAAAACTTACTCAAAGCAGTGTTATTGATCTATTTGAACAGACACTGTTACAATGGGCTTTACAGGGTGAATTCCAAAGGCGAATTCAATGTTCCTTTTGGAAGATATAAAAATCCTAAAATGCCAAGTAGAGAAGAAGTATTTGCCTTTTCAAATATGTTACAATCTGTTGAAATTTTACATGCAGACTTTGAAGAAGCGGTGAAGAAAGCTTCAAAATTTGATTTTGTGTATTTTGACCCTCCATACATGCCTGTATCAAAAACAGCTAATTTTACTGACTACACAGTTGCAGGTTTTACAAAAGAGGAGCAAGTAAGACTGAAAAATGTTTGTGATAACCTGAGCAAAAAGGGTTGTTTTGTTATGATAAGCAACTCAGATTCAGAATTTATAAGAGATCTTTATAGAAGTTACCACATTGAGGTAATAGAAGCAAAAAGGCTTATTAATTCAAGTGCAGAAAGAAGGACTGGGCATAAAGAAGTTATTATAACTAATTATTGAAAAGAAGGTGTTATTGTGTCACCCGGTGGAAGAGGTACTCGAACTGGAAAAGTTCATGAGAAGCTTATTGAACAGGCTTTATTGCAAAATTATGCTGGTGCTTTTAAGGGACAATTTGTAGTTGGCAATGATCTCTTTGGGAATAAATATAGAGCTGACTTTGTTTTAAATGATGAGATAATTATAAGTGCTAAATGGCAGCAAACACGTGGGACTGCAGAGCAAAAAATAGTTTATGAGATAATCACTTTAGTGAAAATTTTGAAAGAAAATTCAAAATATAAAAAAGCTTACATTGTAATCAGCGGAACAGGGTATACTGAAAAAGCAAAAGATTTTTATCTAAATCAAAAGCACGTTGACTACATAAAAGAGGGAAACTTAGTAGAAATAATATCTTTTGAAGATTTTGTCAAAAGAGCAAATTTAAAATTGCTATAAAAGTATAGAGATATTAAAAAACTCAAAAGGGCTAAGTGCAAATCTGCCAATGCCTTAGCCCTTTTCCATTTTAATCTGCATTTCGTACCAGTCAACAAACTGCTTGGCTGTTCTTGCTGAGCGGCCGTTGTAGTTCATCTCCCACTGCAGAGAAAGATTGTAGAGCTCTTCTGTAATTTCAATTCTCCTTTTCTTTGCAATCTCCTCAACAATTGAAAGGTATTCCTGCTGGGTTGGAGAGGTATATGTTACTATTATTCCGAACCTGTCAGCAAGAGAAAGTTTTTCTTCCAGGGTGTCTTTAAAGTGCACTTCATCGCTATAAAAGGTGTTTCTGTCATCAAATTTTTCTTTTACAAAATGTCTTCTGTTTGATGTTGCATATATTACAACATTCTGGGGCATTACTTCCAAAGATCCTTCCAAAATGGCTTTCAGTTTGGTGTAGTTTTCTTCTATGTCTTCAAAAGACAGATCATCTACAAAGGCTATAAACTTAAGTGGCACATCTCTTAATATTCTTATTAACTCCGGGAAGGTATAAAGCTGGTCTTTAAAAACTTCAACCATTCTTAAACCCATATGATAAAATTCATTTAAAATTGCCTTAACAGTTGAAGATTTACCACTTCCTCTGCTGCCATATAGCAGAATATTGTTGACTCTCTGACCTCTTAAAAATGCCAGAGTGTTTTCGACAACAATCTTTTTCTGCCTTTCAATGTTTACAAGATCATCAAGTCTTACTGGATCTAAATTCTCAATGCCGATAAGCTTTTCACCATCCCATGAAAAGCCTTTGTATCTTGCAAAAATCCCATAACCATTTTGTTTGTAAAATTCTATAAGATCTTCAATTAAACTGCTCCAGGGGGATACATTCAAAAACTTTTCAATGATGATTTTTATAAAATTATCATTGGCATTTTGCGGCATAGTATTTGTACCTTTGACATCCAGAAAACTTTCGGCTAAAAAATCGGGTATAGCAGAAGATTCTTTTAGATAATCTTCTATTTCTTTTGCAGAGAAATTTGAGATGAACTCAAGACAGTCCAAATCGCAGCTTGCAGCTTTTTTGATAAACTGGTCTATCATTGATTTACCGATAGCATTTGATGCTAATTTTGCAAAAGTATTTTCACCAAATAAAATCTTTTCGATAATATATTCTTTAAGACTGCATCCTTTACCCGCTTCTAAAAGATTATAGTAAAATGTACTGTACAGGTTTAAAACTTTTTTAAAATCCTGATTCTGGTCGTCAATGTGGCAAATAAGATTGTACAGATTTTTAAGCACCATATCCTCAAGAAGGTTCCGGTAAACTTTTAGACTTTCGAAACACAATCTGTAAATCTTTATTTTTTCACTCATATCTTACATTGTCTCCTTTGCTATTTATTTTGACAAAGATGGTTTGGACGTTTGAAAAATGAGTTACTAACAGGATATTATACTATTTTAAATTACCCTGTTTCAATTTCAAGCCAATTCTTGTTTAATAACTTCGCATAAAATTTGAACTTTTTTATAATACCGTTTTGCATATAATAAAAAATTGGCTACTTTTTGCAGTATAAAAAACAGATTGTGATTTGAAAGGAGGGCAGAGTGCTAAAAGGAAAAAAGTAAAAAGTTTTTAGAAGATTGAAAATAAAATATCAAAAGAAAGGATGTGATTTTTTGAGCCAGAACTGGTTGTTCGAAGAAGCAACAAGGCTGGCTCAGAAGTACGGATTTAGAGTGTATGAGGTTACACCCTGGGTTGTGAGAGTGAGAACTATCTGTGATGAATGGCTTATAGAATACAATGAATCTTCAACAAAACCGTTCTGTCTGCATCATTACAAGCAAAAACCTCATCTTCAAAGGAAGTTCTACGATTTGCCTTTCTTGTTCAAGTCCATTTGGCAGCATGACAGGTTTGTCTTAAACGGGCGCAGCACAGTTCCTATCAGAATGTATTAAAATTCCTGCAAAAATTTAAAATAACATAAAAGAGAGGAGGTGAGTTTAATAAAATGTAGTTATTCTTTAAACAATTTGTAATTCGTATAAAAAAACAGATTGTTTGATGTGGTATAATCAAGTTTGAAGGGGAGTGATGATTTGTATAACACATTTATTTTTATAACCGGGTTTGTAGGGGGCATTGCTGTTATTATTTTGTATCTAAAGTGGACTGCTACTAAGAGTTCACAAAGGACTTATATTAAGCTTGGGCCTGTTGCAAGGTCTTTTGATGAGCTAAAAGAAATGTTCATCTCTTCTAAAGAGGATGTGGAGAGCGAATTGCAAAGCTACATAGAATTTTCTACAGTTGAGAGAGGGAAAAAGTTAGCAGAAAGGGTTTTTGCTCATATTACAGTGTGTCTGGGGATTCTTGCTTCACTTGAGAGATTCGGAGTGAATCCGAATGAGGTTTTGGAAGAGCTGAAAAATCAAAAAAGTTCTTGATTGATATCAATGGGGCTGGCTTGAAAAGAGGAAAGCACAGCCCCTTGTATAATTATTTTCGTAAGACACATCAAAAAAATTCTAATAAAATAACAACCAAAGTTTCGGTTAACATAAGATTTTGAGTCTCATCCTTAAAATAACATCTCAAATACTACCTCTTTGAGAGGAAAGCAGCGCAAAGTCTCTTCCTGCTGCTTGTGGCTTCTAATCTTTAGCCACTTTAACGCTGGCCTCTTGCCAGCCATTCTAACTTTGATATAATTCTTTCTATCTGGGCATGGAATTTACCTGTACGCGCCCCCTGGGAACGGAACTTCTTTCCGTATACCCGTGAAAAAGATTATTATTCCATTCCAGGTAAGTCTAAACTATTTGGCTGGTTGAGGCCAGCTTAGATCCTAATCAAAGCTGGTTCCTCGCATCACGTGCAAGGTTGTATACTTACCTTTGCTCGGAATGGAAAACTCATGCCCTAATTCAATTTCAAAATCACTTGCAGGGAGGTTTAATTGCTATGAATCTAAAACCTATTGCCGGGATTGATGTAGCCAAGTATTTCAGCGAAATGGTGATTATATCTCCTACAAATGAAATAATTGCCCGCTTGACTATCCGTCACAATAATCCCTCTGATTTTGATAGGGCTATTGAAATCCTTAAAAAAGTTGAAGAGGATTTCGCAGCACGCCCTATCATCGTCATGGAAGCCACAGGGCATTACCACAAAATCCTCTCCCGCTTCTTTACTTCTAATGGCTGGGATGTTTCAATTATCAATCCCATCCAATCTAATTCTATCAAAAATGCGGGAGTTAGAAAAGTAAAAAATGATAAAACCGATGCCCTGTGGATTGCATTAACTTTTAGACTTACTGACTCTACTGTAGTACAACCTTCATCTGAAATCCTCGACTGCTTGAAAAACCTATGCCGCCAGTATTACAACCTCAGTGATGAACTAACCTCTTACAAATACAGACTTACTTCTGTCGTCGATCAAATTATGCTCAATTTCAAAGAGGTCTTCCCTGACATTTGTTCTAAAACATCCTTGGCTATACTTGAAAACTACCCAACTCCAACCGATATCTTAGGCGCTGACAGCGAAAAACTTATTTCCATCATTCAGCTAACCTCTAAAAAAAGCTATCAATGGGCCAAAGAAAAATATGAATTACTTGTCGCAAAAGCTAAACAGTTTCAACCTTTTTCTATATCAGACTTAGCAACTGTTACTATGCTTAAAGTCTATATTAACATGGTCCTGAATTTACAGCAGAATATCGACAAAATTTTTGAAGCCATAAATCAACTTGTTCAGCAATCTTCGCAATCTCAGCCTTCACTCATGGAAAATATTAACCTCCTTCAATCTATCCCCGGCATAGGTTTTCTATCCGCTGCAACTATCCTTGCTGAAATAGGTGATTTCGAAAAATTTTCAAAACCCAACAAGCTTGTTGCTTTCTTTGGTGTAGATCCTTCCGTAAATCAATCGGGGCAATTTGTTGGCACAAAAAATAAAATGTCTAAACGTGGTTCTAAAATCTTGCGAAGAATCTTATTTACAATTGCTCTTGCCAATATCAGAACAAAAAGAAATTCTAAACCTTGTAATCCTGTATTATTCGAATACTATCAGAAAAAGTGCCAACAAAAGCCCAAAAAAGTTGCATTAGGTGCTGTTATGAGAAAAATTATTTGTATTATCTTTGCTGTTATGCGCGATAAAAAACCTTTTGAACTTAGAACTCCAGAAGAACATATTCAAAAATACTTTAATAAAACTGCAGTTTGTAGTGCATAAACAATTGTTCTGTTTACGAAACATTAGTTAACAATAACACTACTCAGCCTCCATATGTTATGTCAACTTCTAATGGATGGCTTACCTTTTTGCGCCCTCTTTAAAGAATCTTATACCATAAAATGGTGTCAAAATTTTTTAAAAAAACTCTTGACTTTAATTAGCTGGTCTTTTATTATGTCAAATCCTTTTTTTCAAACTTTTTAATAGTTAGATATATTAGGACAAATATATATAAAAACCAGTATATTCTCATGTAAACACTATTTTTTGATATTCCCGCAAATGGGTCAATGGTCGAAAAGTCAATTAAATTGGATTTAAAAAGAATATTTGCCATCTCACGATAAATATTGTCAGTTGGCAAGATTAAACTTGATACAATACCGATTGTCTGAAGCGTTGTTGATGCCTTTGAAAAATTTGCTATTGCGTAGCCAATCTGCTCCAGAAAACCTCCTATCATAGCAAATCCAAACAGAAGTACAACAAGTATCCCTGTTGCAAGAGTTGAAAACGATGTGCTGAAAAATGTTGTAACAGTTAAAAGCACAACAGCAATTAATTCAAACAGAAGCCATCCCAAAACTATCTGTGAGATTGGGTGATCAATAGAAAATCCCACAGTCTTATTGATAGTGTAGATGCTAAAGAATATTGCAGTTGAATATAAGGTTATAAAAATTAAAGCACCCAGGTATCTTGCAAGTACATATTTCCAGCGTGCAATTGGACGAACAATGATTGTGTGAACATTGTAATTTTCAAGGCACGTGGTGAAGACATATTTACCACCTAATTTATTACAGAACAGAGAATAGAAAGTACCTACCTTTTTCATAATGTCATCAAGAAGTAAAGTAGGAAACTGAAATACATGGGAGGAAACCAAAGTTTTAGAGTCTTTGAATTTTTCAAATGGTGTCCTCCCATTCATTCCTTTACCATTATGAGGTCTGAAAAAATTCCATGTATCCTGCCATCTTTGGGCTCTTTGAATAAATTCATTTTTTGTTTTACATCTTTCCGCATGAATCATTAAGAAATACTCATCATCTGCTCTGTGTGAATTTTCAATTATACCCATCAAGTGTTTAGCTTTTGGTGGAATAGGAGTTAGTTCTACTCCCAGAAATGACAGCATCTCATTCCACTCCTTTAGTTTTCTTTTGCTTCCTCCACAAAATTCTGCTCCATTGTCTAACCTTATTCTTATTTGGCTTCTGACATTGTGAGTTCTTAGCCATAATGCAACCAAGGATACAAACATAAAGCCAAAGGCAGAAGAAAGTTCATAAGAATAAGCTGTAAATCTTGTTCTTGTTGCAACGTCTATCATGTTCCACTCATAGAGTGGGAGATTGTATTTTTTGATATGTTCATATACTTCTTTTGGAAGACTATCTTTGTCTAAAAGATGCTTTGTATCAAGCTGAAATTCAGAAAATGGAATGAGAGTTTCGTAGTCATACAAACTTCTTTCACCTTTTTTTGCCTTTCTTGTCTTTCTTGGTACAGCATTTCTTTTAAGAATTGACTTTATCGTGTTTTCACTTATTTTAACTCCGTATTTTCTGAACAAATAAAGTGAAAGACGTCTGTATCTAAATCCTGTTCTTTTAGCCTCTTGGATAATGAGATTTTCAAGTTCAGAAGAAAGTTTTCTTGGACAAGTTTTAGGTCTTCTGGATTTATCCTCAAGAGGACCGTAAATTGCCCTTCTAATAGTAGCTCTTGATACACCTAATATTTTAGCAGTTTTTGATACGTTTTTGTTATTTACTTCAAACACTTTTCGGAGTAATTCTCTTGCTTTTTCAGGAGATATTTTTCTTAACTCATGGTATGATATAATATTCATAGTAGGCTGCCCTCCCATCCTGGTAGTTTTTTGATGTTTCTTTTGAATGAAATATTACACTTTTTAATTATATCAAACAAGATGGAGGCAGCCTCTATTCTTTTTATGACCTTCTCTTCATTATTTTCGCACATTCTTTCGCTATGGTAAATATCTTCACACCTATTCGAGATTTTTATCTACATATAACTTGATTTATTGATATTTTTGTAGTATGATATTCCAAAAACATTCTCAAGTGGTCTCTCTTATTTGTTAAAATTACTAAAGCTGATGGATATGAGTATGTTAAAATTGTCCATAATTATAGAGAAAATGGCAAAATAAAACAAAAAGTCCTTCTTAACCTCGGTAGACATGATCTTTTAAAAAATAATGAGACTTTTGTAAATGTAGTAGACAAACTTTATGAAGTATTTGCTAAAGAAAAAAATAAAAATGCCACCATGGAATTGACAAAAGATAATATTTCTGAAGGAACAATATTGAACTACGGACATATTGTCTGTCGCAAACTGTGGGAACTTTTTAAAATAGACAAATTCTTAGAAGAATACTGCTTAAGACGATACAAAATCAAATTTGATATTGACATTGTAAGTTTTTTAATGACAGTTCAAAGACTACTGCAACCAGTTAGTAAATTTAAAACATATGAAAAGAGACATCAATATTTTGGTTTTCCATTGCAGGAAATTGATTTAAACCATCTTTACAGAAGCTTAGATATATTAGCAGAAGCAAAGGAAGAACTGGAGATTTATCTTTACCAGATGAACAAGACATTGTTTAACTTTCAGGTAGATGTTGTGTTTTATGATGTTACAACTTTTTACTTTGAGAGGGTAAAAGCGGACAGTCTAAGGATGTGTGGATTTAGCAAAGACAACAAAGTCAATGAAGTACAGGTAGCAATGGGAATGCTGATAGATAAAGAAGGAAGACCTGTTGGGTATGAGCTTTTTCCTGGTAATACTATAGATAGCAAGACTATTATAAAAATTTTAGAGAAACTGAAGGAGAAATTTTGTATAGACAAAGTTGTAATAGTAGCAGATAAAGGCATAAACAAAAGCTTAAATCTTAAGATAATAAAGGAAGCAGGATACGACTATATTGTGGCGTCGAGGCTTAAGAACATGAGCAAAATGGTTTTAGAAGAAGTATTTAACGATGATGGATATAAATACTTAGCAAAAAAGGATTTTGAAAGCATTTATGGAGAAGAATTTAAATTTAAAGTAATAGATTATGAGAATTGTGTAAAAGATGAAAACGGCAAAAAGTACAAGTTAGAAGAGAAGATGGTGATAACCTATTCAAGCAAGAGAGCTAAAAAAGACAAGCAGGATAGGGAAAGGCTTATTAAGAAGGCAAAAGAGCTTTTAGAGGAGCCGAGTAAAATCAGGGCTTTAGAGAAAAGGGGAGGAAAGAAGTTTTTAAAGCGGGTAAATAAGAGCAGTAAAGAGAGGGGGAATATCTAATGATTGCTATCAACAAAGAAAAGTGTGTAAAGTGTTACAAGTGTATACGTGTATGTCCTGTGCAATTTGCTAATACTATTAAGGGAGAATATATTGAACTAGACAATGATTTTTGCATCAAGTGTGGAAGGTGTGTAAAATACTGTGAACATGGAGCAAGGGAATTTAAAGATGATATTACTTTGCTTAAAGAGATGTTAGCTTCTGGTGTAAAACCTATTGCAGTTGTTGCTCCTTCTGCAAGAGCTAATTTCAAAATAGGAAAGCTCATAAATACTCTGAGAGAAATTGGATTTAAAGAGGTTTACGACGTTTCTTTTGGTGCAGATATAACCACTTGGGCTTATATCAGGTATATTCAGCGTTTTTCAAAAAAAAGTATTATTGCTCAGCCATGCCCTGTAGTAGTTAATTACATAGAAAAACATGTTCCTCAACTACTTGATTATCTAATTCCTGTCCAAAGTCCAATGATGTGTGTAAGCATTTATCTGAGAAAATATTTGAAAAAAACCGAACCAATAGTTTTTATTTCTCCATGTATTGCTAAAAAAGACGAAATAGCAAGATTTCCTGATATTGTCCAGTTGAATGTAACGTATGTTTCTTTAATAGAAGAATTTGGTGATATATACAACAAGGCTGCTGATACAGGAAAATTTGATTATGCTGAAGGATATTTAGGAAAACTTTTTAGCAGACCAGGTGGTTTAAAAGAAAATGTTAATGCATATTTCAAAGATGCAAAAGTAAAACAGATCGAGGGTGATATAGTATTTGAGTATTTAGAAAAAGACTATTTGAATACTCCAGACAATCAAAAACCTCTAATTGTTGACATATTAAACTGCCACGAGGGATGTAATAAAGGAACAGCTACTAAATTAGATACTCCTATCGACGTAATAGATTATGAATTTGATGTTATGAAGAAGAGAACATTTAACAAGTACAAAAGTAAAAGACTATTTAATTTTTTTGATAAGAAACTTAAATTAGAGGACTATATAACAACATACCAAAACAAGCGCAAGTATTTAGAAAAACCTTCTGCCGATGTATTAGAAAACATCTACAATGAAATGCTAAAAACCACGCCTGAAAGGAGAAATTTGAATTGCTCCGCATGTGGACATGATTCTTGCGAAGAAATGGCTATTGCAATCTATTATGGATATAACAGGAAAGAAAATTGTGTTAATTACTTAAAAGATAAAGTGTCTCTTGAAAATGAGGAGTTGCATTACAAGAATACCCAAATTAACAAGTTATTAGATGAAATACACAATACTAAAATTGAACTTGAAAAGTTAATAAAAGAAGTGGCATTTGCAACAGATGTTGTAGATAGGAGTATGCAAGAAATAGCAGTTGGATATAGTGAGAATGCTAAAGAAATTGAGAATATCTCTTCTGCGGTTTCTGGTATATTAGAACAGATTAAGTTGCTTGATAATATTAGTAAAGAGTTGTCTTCGAAAATAGATGTTCTAAACAAAACCAACAATATACTCCAGGATATTGGAAGTAGTATATCTCTTTATGCTTTAAATGCTTCTATTGAAGCTTCAAAGATAACCGAGTCAAAAGGCTTTTCTGTTATAGCTACAGAAATACGAAAACTTGCAGATAGAATGAAAGTCGAGACGTCTGTTGTGAAAAAAGAATTCGATACCATGATTAACTTAATGAACGAGATTCCTAATTTAACAGAAAGTATACTGAGTACAATTGAAAGTATAAACAGCTCTTTAGTAAATGAGAGTGCTTTAAGTGAGGAGCTAACGGCAAAAAGTGAGGAAATTTCAGCTGAAATTTCACGGCTCAATGCATTAATTCAACAGGAAGGTGTATTAGAAGAAAAATATAATAGGCGTTTGCAAAATAGCTGAAAACATGAGCAATAAAATGGAAATGAAGTAATAAGTAACAAGGCAGATGATAGATAAGAGTATTTACAGATGCCAATATATAGCATTGCAAACAATAAAAGCATATACCAGACAAATGGTAAGTGATACCAAACTAAAAGAAGACAAAGTAATCCTAAACCCTTTTGAAAGTGATTGCTAAAGGGCTTTTAGATGAAGAGGAAAGTTTATGCAGCATAAGCAAAAAGGAATTTGTGTTAGAAGCTGAAGATAGGCTTATACTATAAGTTTTTTAAGTTTTTGAAGTTTTTTGTAAGTAATGTTTTTGTGAGATTCTAAGATAAAGTAAGAGAGAATAAAAATCAAAAGCATACAGATGGCGGAGAGCAAGAGGTCAGAAAAAAGTGAAGTATGGTCATGGAAAAATAATGTATCATGACCGAGGGAAGACTTTAACTGGAAGATAGTTTGTTCTATAGTAACTCTTGATTTGTAGAGTTTTTCAAATTCATTAGAATTTCTGTCTATGCCAAGGAAGTTGCGCAGGTCAGAGTCTGGGTAGGTATAAAACATTCTACCAGACTTAGAAGAAGTACAGGGATGAGGGCAGTTGCAAAAGCGTTTACCATCTTTAATTTGAGAGCAAGGACAACGCCACTTGATACGTAGCAAGCGTTTTTACCATTACAAAAGCCTTCACGGATAAAAGGGTTGCTCTTCTTATTACAAAAAGGTCACACCTTCTGGAGATATAGAGATATTTGGGTCGGAAGTGGGTGAGGTTGAATTTGATTTTGAGTTTCTTGGGTTTATAGGGATAATGGCATAAGAAGAACTTAAAGTTATTGATTAAAGTAGAGTAAATTGCATATGAGTCAAGAGCACTATCAGCAATGAAGGTTGAGAAAGAGTATTGAAAGTTTTTATTCAAAGTAATCAGAGCAGGGATAAGAGCTTTTGAATCGGAGATAGCTTTAGCAAAGGATGGATCAGATGTATCAGCTTGAGGGAAAGTAAAAGCAGGTGAGATTACAAGAGGGATACCAAAGCCATTAGTTAGTATAGAGAATTTGTAAGCATAGCAGAAATGACCGTTAGCGAACATACGAGTGATAT
The DNA here is from genome assembly GCF_026810225.1 of Caldicellulosiruptor morganii. Classification (NCBI taxonomy): domain Bacteria; kingdom Bacillati; phylum Bacillota; order Caldicellulosiruptorales; family Caldicellulosiruptoraceae; genus Caldicellulosiruptor; species Caldicellulosiruptor morganii. The sequence continues at coordinate 2,132,844 of NZ_CP113865.1, read as the reverse complement.
ATGGTGAAGCAGAAGCAGTTTGAGGGAGGTTAGAATATGTGAGGGAATAGACAAGATGAGATTGTAGGTCAGGGTTTTGTGACTTAGTTTTTTTAAGTTGTGATTGAATGAATTTAGGGTTATTTTCTTTGACCTTGGGTTCTAAAGCGGTAGTATCGAAGATGATAGTAGAAGCAAGGTCAGGGTTTATTTTAAGGGCGATATTATGGGCATAGTTTGCGATATTGTAGAAGAGTTTTTCAATCTCATGGCAGAAGATTTTTCTGAATCTTGAGAAGGTAGAGATAGAAGGAATTTTATTGAAGTTGCAAAAGATTCTGAGTTTGTAGGAGTTGAGTAGGATAGCGCGCAGCTGAGTTAATGTAGGGAGTTTGAGTATTTTTTGTACAAAGAAAGCACAGAGCATAGATTGCAAAGAGAAATCTCTTTGTCTTCCGAAGTGTTTGTAGTAAGTTTTGAAGAAGGATGTAGGTATGAACTGGTTTAAATCAATGAAATTGCTGAAAAAGCCGAGCAAAGTGTGTGGGTTACTAAGAAGCAACGTTTTTAACGTGCTCATAGAGATCTAAAAAAGATAGTTGTTTGTTTTGACTTTTGAACATTTTATCTTCCTCCTCATAGAAAGTATGTTTTATATAGATAGATTTTACACTATCTATGAGGAGGAAGGAAGACTTTTTTAAAAGTTTTGAAAAGCTTGATAACGCTCATCTTGAGCGTTTATGCAAAAGGCTAGAAAAATATAACTAAGGGATGAAAAGTCAAGGAAGTTACAGCTTTTAATTGCTTTGCTTAATTGAGAGTGGTGGCCTTTGCAAACCAGGTTTGCAAAGGTCCATTTGTTTTATACAACTGATTCGCTTCTTGTTATTTTATTTATATACTGCGTGCCAGATCTTAATCAAAATAAATTTTTTCTTTACATCACATGCCCAAAAAGTCATAATAACCTTGAGGTGAGATTTATGCCCAAGCAGACATTTTTAAACCTTCCGGAAGAGAAGAGAAATCTTATAACAAACACGTTAATAAAACATTTTTCACAAAAGCCCTATCATGAGGTTGATATATCGGATGTTGCAAAAGAGTGCAGTGTTGCAAAGGGGAGTATGTATCAGTATTTTGAAAACAAAAAGGATATGTATTTTTACGCAATAGAAATTTCTTACCGGAGGTTTTTAAAACTTCTTGAGAAGCTTGATATGGTTCATATAAACATTTTTGATTATTACGAAAGTTCATTGAAAAGTATATGGGTTGCGATAAAAGAATTAAAGTATGAATATATGCTCATAGAACGTGCATTTTTTTCACATGACGCACCTTTTAGAGATGAGGTAAATGAGAAGTTTCTAAAACAGTCAAGAGACTTTCTAATAGAGGTTATAAAATACAATCAGGAAAAAGGAATTGTAAGAGATGACATTGACCCAGCTGTAATTGCTATATTTTTAGAGGGTGCAGGATTTTATATGAAAAAATTTATAGTTGAACAGGCTTTGCAAAACATGTCAACTACACTTGACATCGATATAGATTATTTCAAAAATGCTATGTCGCAGTTCTGGATTTTAATAAAAGAAGGAATTGGTAAAAAGTAGAAATATAAATGTGACTTTACAGTCATATGACCAATGAGTCATAATATATAGTAGTAAAATAAAAGGTTAAGGAGATGAACCTCAGTGTTTATCAAAGTAGAAAATCTTTCTAAAATCTACAGGATGGGCAAAAGCGAAATTAGGGCTCTTGACGATGTTAGTTTTGAACTTGAAAAGGGAAAGATCTACACAGTGATAGGTCCATCCGGGTCGGGTAAGACCACACTTTTTAACATCCTTGGCGGGCTTGACAGAGCGGATAAAGGCAGGGTTTTTGTTGATGGCAAAGAGATAACTGCTATGGACCAAAAAAGGCTTTCTGATTACAGGCGCGATTATGTTGGTTTTGTGTTTCAGTTCTTCAACCTCATAAATGGGCTTACTGTTTATGAAAATGTGCTCTCAAGTGCACAGCTCAGCAAAAACCCCCTGGATGTTGACATGGTTTTGAAAATGGTGGGAGTAGATTCTGAAAAAGACAAATTCCCATTTGAGCTATCAGGCGGGCAGCAGCAAAGGGTTGCAATTGCAAGAGCAGTTGTCAAAAATCCTGCATTAATTCTGTGCGATGAGCCAACAGGTGCGCTTGACTATGACAGCAGCAAACTTGTGCTAAAACTTTTAGAAGATGTAAACAAAAAGTTTGGCACAACCATTTTGATAATTACACACAACCTTGCTATTTCCAAAATGGCGGATGCAACATTGAGACTCAGATCAGGCAAACTTGTAGAATTTTCAGAAAATCATCAAAAGCTCTCAAGTCAAGAGGTGACATGGTGATGGTGATTAAAAAAATTCCTTTGCGAATGATTAAAAGAGAATTTTTACAGTTCTTATCTATAATGCTGCTTGTTGCTATTGCCACAATGACATATACGCTTTTTGCTGTGTCAATGCAAGATATAGATTATAACTATGAAGTGTTTAAGGATAAATACAACCAGGAAGATGGGAATTTTATTACTGCAAAAGAGGTTGATTTAAAGCTTTTAAAAGATAGATTTGGTATTAGAGCAGAAGAGAGGCTTTTTGTAGATGCTCAGGAAGATAATTTTGTACTCAGAGTTTTCTCAATACCAGAGGAAATAAACAAACCATATATCGAAAAGGGCAGAATGCCATCAAAAGGTGAAATACTTGTAGACCCTGCATTTTACAGAGCGCACAATCTCACAATAGGTTCTGTACTTAATATAGGTGGACAGAATTTCAGGGTTTCTGGTATTGCTTATCTTCCAGATTATATTTACATTATTAAAAATGACCAGGATTTTTTACCTGACCCTGAGCATTTTGGCTTTGCTCTTATGAATGGAAATGAGATGAAGAAACTTTTCAACACTTTTCCTGTTCATTATTACTGTTTTAAAGGCAGGATAAAAGACATTGACAGGTTCAAAGAGTTTTTAAATAGCAACTGGGAACTTTTGAAGTTTATGCAAAGAGACCAGAATCCACGAATAATGTATACAGAGATAAAAGTTAAAAATGCAAAGAACCTAACTTTGCCACTCAGTCTTTTTATAATTTTTGTATCATCTTTTATACTCTTTATTGTCATGCGAAGGGTAATAAACACCATGCATGCTGAAATTGGCACAATCTATTCGATGGGATATGCACAGAAAGATGTGCTGAAGGTTTTTATGAAATTTCCGCTTTATATCTGGCTTTTTGGTTCTGTTTCTGGAGTGCTGCTTGGGATTATTGAAGCTGCGCCTTTTGCCAGGTTTTACAGGTCATACTTTACATTACCAGAGATAAAGTCAATTTTACCATGGCAGCATGTATTTGTTGCAATGCTTATGCCAGCAATATTTATCTTTCTTTCAGGCTACCTTGCAATCAAAAACTTTTTCAAGCTCACAATTGTTCAGATGCTTCATGGCATTGATGAAATAAAGTTTGGCAAGCTTCCTTCAATAAAGTTTTTTGATAGATTTGAGTTTAAAACAAGGATTATGCTAAAGTATGGCTGGCGGCATATGGGCAGAGAACTTATTTTAGCAGTTGGAATAATCTTTTCAACAATCCTGATGATGTACGGCTTGACTGCAAAGGATGCAATTGTTACGGCAATAGAAAAAACATATGAAAAGAATTTTAAGTACAGTTATCTTTATTTGCTAAACTCCATATCAAAACATTCCGAGATTAATATGATTTCTGAAGCTGAACCATTCAACCTTTTGTATTTTGACGTAAAAGGTACCAGGCTTGGCATAGCAATTTATGGAATAAAAAGCAGCTCAGAGATGATAGAGCTGTATGATGAGAAAGGGAAAGAAATTCCTGTGTCAGGTGAGCTTATTATAACCAGGCCGCTTGCAAACAAACTTGGGGTTGGCGAGGGTGATAGGATTAAACTGAAGAACAAATTTACAGGCAAAGAATATACTTTAAAAATAGGGAAAGTAGCAGACCTTCCGGTTGGGAACAACGGGTATATGGAGCTTGAGAGTTTTAACAGGATTTTTGGATACAGAAGTGAAGAATATGCCGGGATATTTTCAAAGGAAAAGCTTGAGATTCCACCGGGCATGATTTTTGAAAGTTATGCAAAAGCTGAACTTGTAAATACAATAAAATCATCTGCCGGGGATTTGTCAAAAAGTATAGGCGTGATGGCGCTAATTGCTGCCATTCTTGCTCTTTTGATTGTGTATGTTCTATCTACTTTGACTCTAAATGAAAACAAAAAGAACATTGGTATTTTGAAAATGCTGGGGTACAGAGAAGGAAGTATTTTTAAAATGATTCTTGGCTTTAATTATATTTCGTTTTTTGTAGGATTTGCTGCAGGAATTCCACTATCCAGGTTTACAATGGATTGGCTTATGAGCACAGCAACAAGAGATATCGATTTTGCAATGAGCCTTGATTTGAGTGTAAATAGCATCCTGTCTACATTTGCCATACTTCTTTTGGTCTTTTTAATTTCAAGATTTCTGGCAAGGCAGAAAATAGCAAAGGTTATGCCGGTTGAGATATTAAGACAGCAGGTTGATTGATATCAATGGGGCTGGCTTGAAAAGAGGAAAGCACAGCCCCATTTATTATGTCAAATCCTTTTTTTCAAACTTTTTAATAGTTAGGTATATTAGGACAAATATATAGAAAAACCAGTATATTCTCATGTAAATACTATTTTTTGATATTCCCGCAAATGGGTCAATGGTCGAAAAGTCAATTAAATTGGATTTAAAAAGAATATTTGCCATCTCACGATAAATATTGTCAGTTGGCAAGATTAAACTTGATACAATACCGATTGTCTGAAGCGTTGTTGATGCCTTTGAAAAATTTGCTATTGCATAGCCAATCTGCTCCAAAAAACCTCCTATCATAGCAAATCCAAACAGAAGTACAACAAGTATCCCTGTTGCAAGAGTTGAAAACGATGTGCTGAAAAATGTTGTAACAGTTAAAAGCACAACAGCAATTAATTCAAACAGAAGCCATCCCAAAACTATCTTTGAGATTGGGTGATCAATAGAAAATCCCACAGTCTTATTGATAGTGTAGATGCTAAAGAATATTGCAGTTGAATATAAGGTTATAAAAATTAAAGCACCCAAGTACCTTGCAAGTACATATTTCCAGCGTGCAATTGGACGAACAATGATTGTGTGAACATTATAATTTTCAATCTCAGACGAAATTATCCCTGATGTTGCAAACACAACCAGAAAAGCAACCATCAGGTGCGAAAAGTAAAAACCAAGCGATGAAAATACAGTAACCTGCTGCATTGCAAATGTCATCATACCGCTTTGCTGTTTTAGATTTTCTGCTATTTCTTTTAACCCCCAGATGTACAAAAACAAAAAGGCTACTGACATCAAAATTGTAATCAAAAATATCTTCTTTCTTACAAATTCTTTAAAAGAGTATCTTATTATTGCCGTCATCAGAAAAACCCCTCTCCTATAACCTGCATGAACACACTTTCGAGCTCCTGGGATTTTTTAACTTCATATATCTTATAACCACTTTTCACAAATTCTTCAACAAGAATGGGTATGTCTTCATGCGAAGGAAGTTCCACCTCTAAGGTATTTTGGGAATGAGTCAAGACGTTTATATTTTTCAAACTCATAATTTCAAATAATTTGCTATCTACTTTATCCAGCACAAAAGTTACATTTAAAGCTTTTCTTGTCAGCTCATCAATTGTTCCCATTGCAACAATGTAGCCTTTGTTAATTATTGCAACCTTGTCACAAACCTTTTCAACCTCAGACAAAAGGTGCGAGTTTAAAAACACTGTTGTTCCCTGTTTTTTTAGCTCAATTATTATATTTCTCACATCAATTCTGCCAACTGGGTCAAGTGCCGAGGTTGGTTCATCCAAGAATATTATCTCGGGTTTATTTAACATACTGACTGCAAGTCCAAGCCTCTGCTGCATTCCTTTGCTAAATGACCTTATCTTTTTGTCTTTGTGTTCGATTATACCTACCTTTTCAAGCAGAGAATAAATCTCATTTTTGTAGTTTTTCATTCTGAGAAGCTGACAGTGAAATTCCATAACCTCATAAGCTGTCATCCAGTCAGGGTATTTAAAATTTTCAGGAAGATAACCTATTTTTGATTTAATAGCAATATCATCAAGAGGTTTTCCAAGCAAAAAAGCCTTTCCCCCTGTGGGTCTCAAAAGTCCCACAAGGGTTTTTACAAGTGTGCTTTTTCCAGCACCATTTGGACCTAAAAGGCCAAACACCATAGGTTTTTCTATTTCAAGATTTATATTAAAACAACCGTTTTTGGATGAATACTCTTTTGTAAGGTTTTCTGTTTTCAATATCAAATATCATCCCTGCCTTTTCTGTTTTCGGTTTATTTCAGTAAGTTTGCAAGTTCAACAAGCTTTTGCTCGGAAGCAGATTCTGCTTTAATATATTTTATACTCTTGCTGTCATCTACCCACAAAATAGCACTATCGTTGGGATTGTTCTTATGGTAAACAATGAGTCCTTCATTGCCTGCTATACTGACTTTCTTATAATCATATTCATTCTTATTCACAGGAATTGGGAGTGTTGAAAGAGGGTCTTTGATTGAAAGAAGCTGAGACCTAATACTGTTTGGAACAAATGGTAAGTTTGCTATTGTTTCATATATTTTAACCTCATCTAATTCAACAGGGGTTGTTAACTTTGGAGCTTTTATAATTCCTATTTCCAATGAAGGTATCATATATACATTGTCTTTTTTGGACTCTTCAGAATTTTTTACAGGATAGAAGGTTAAATTAAGAGCACCTTCCATGGTAAGCACAAACTCTTTTTGGTCAAGTGCTTGAGGTAGCAGGTTTTTGGAACCAAGTGATTTTAAGAGCTGGTTTATTTTGTCAATATCAAGTTTGAATTTTAATTCTATATTTGGGTTCTCATTAATCATCATACTTTTAATGTTTTCTTTTTGCCAGAAATAAGCTATCTCATCAGAGCTTATATTGTATTTTTTGAGAATATTTTTTGCAGATTCAAACTCACTTGAATCCAATGATTCCACAAATAGGCTGTGATTTTCTGAGCTTTTAAAATCAATTTTCCCAAACTGTTTCAAATCAATTGTAGAATTAGCATTAATCTGCTGCAGCTTGCTTTCAATTTCCTGAAGGTCAGAAATAGTAATTGCAACTGGCTCAACAGACGCTGCTCTGAAAATCCTCAGGGCATCTGATAAAGCTTTTCCAAATGGTGTAAAAATTATGCTGACCAAAAAAACAGCTGCTACAGCTGCTGTAAAAATAATCTTTCTGTTTTTATTAATCATAACCATTAGCCCTCCTTTTTTATTATTTGTGGTTGAACTGAGCACTTTCTGCATTTTCAAAGATACAAACTCATTTGTTTTTTTAAGTTCGTTGTAGAGTTTTCTGCACTTTCTGCACAAAAGAAGATGTTTTTTGACTTGCAAACTTTCCTCTTTGGAAAGCACCCCATCAATGAGCTCTTGAAGCTTCCCTTCGCTATAGCACATCATACATCACTCTCCTTCCCCCTCCTCATAAATTTTTCTGAACTTCTTTTGAGCTCTTGCAATCATAGTCCCAACCGAGTTTGGGTTTATATTCATAATTTTTGCTATTTCTTCGTATGTATATCCAGAGTATTTCAAAAGTAGCAGGTCTTTTTGTTCATCAGGCAGTTTTTCAAGTGTCATTTTGACCTGAAGTATTTCAATATCATCTTGTGAGGTTTGAGAACAGATGATAGTTTCTTCTCCAATATAAATTCTTTTTTGTGATTTTAGGTAGTTTATTGCAAGGTTTTTTGCAACAGTAATAAGCCATCCTTGAATATTATCCTCGCGAGGGGGATTTTTAATGAGCTTGTAAAAAACTTCCTGTGCAATGTCTTCTGCCTCTTTTGGAGTTTTCAGCATAAATGTTAAATAATTTAGCACTTTTTGGTAGTATTTAGAGTAAATTTGCTCAAAATCCAGCGCCTCAAAACCCCCTTGTTTTTTCGTTTTCTAATATTATAAACAATTTAAGAGCCGGATTTGTGACATGTTTTAAAGAATATGAAATATTTTCGAAAATTTCTGCATGCTGATTAAGAATGTATTTGGTATACTGCTTATAAATTTAGAAAAATAATTTTTATGGGAGGATAATGAAACTTAGATGAAAATCAGCAAGGGTATAAAAGAAGCAATATTGAATGGAGTAAAAATTATCAAAGAGGATACCAGTGATGAGTATGTTTATAGTGCTGTGCCTGAATCAGATAAGTTTGAAATAGAATTTTGTTTGGACATAAAAGAAAGCGGCTACTATGCTCTATATCTTTATTACAAAGCAGAAAAGTATGCGAAAGCTGTCTTTCTTGTAGATATAGATGGATTGTGCTATGGCGATGTGAGACTGAATTCTGAATCTTATGAAGTTTCAAAATTAAAGATTGGAGAGGTTTTTTTAGAAAACGGACAGAAGAGAATAAAATTTTATGCAGGCTGGGGGATTGCTCAAATATATAAAATTGAGCTTGAAAAAATACATTTACAAGAAGGCACTCCTTTATTTAAGCTTACAAATCAACTTGCCTCTGATAAATGCAAGAAATTAATAGAATATTTTTCAGAAATTTATAGCAGGGCAATTATTGCCGGTCAACATACAAACACAGCAGTGGGGTCTGAAATTTCCTATATAGAATATCAAACAGGCAAAAGACCAGCTCTTCGTGGCTTTGATTTTCTAAGCTATACAAAGCACACTGTTACCAATAATATGACCTACGATGCAATGTTTGAGGTGATGTTAAATCGGGGTTCTGTCGAAGAAGCAATTAAGTGGCACAGAGAATCAGGTGGAATTGTGACATTTTGCTGGCATTGGTTCTCTCCAACAGGAGGCAACGACAAGACATTTTATACCAAAAACACTGACTTTGATTTAGAGGCTGCTCTCTGTCCGGATACTAAAGAAAACAAGCTGCTGATGGAGGATATTTATGAAATTGGCAAGTGGCTAAAAGTCATGGCAGATGCAGATGTGCCTGTTATCTTCAGACCTCTTCATGAAGCTGACGGCAGATGGTTCTGGTGGGGTGCAAAAGGTCCGAAGGCTTATAAAGAACTTTATTATCTTTTATATGATGTATATACTAATTACTTCAAGCTAAACAATCTCATATGGGTTTGGAATACGCCACATCCTGATTGGAAAATAGAAGAGGAGTACTATGACATTGCAGGGGTTGATTTTTATGCCCCGGCTCAAAACTATGGTCCCATTTCGTTTTGGTATAATTATATTTATGAACTGACAGGAGGTAAAAAGCCCATAGCTTTGACAGAAGACGGACCAATTCCTGACCCGGATAAGCTCCAGAGTTCAAAGACTTACTGGCTTTGGTTTATGCCCTGGTGGGGAGGATTCACAACTGATGGCAGAATAAATTCATTTGAACATTTGAAAAATGTTTATAACCATCCTTACGTAATTACACTGGATAGATTTGACCTGTTCAGGAGATGAGAAAAAGAAATAAATCAGGGCTGCCATTTTGAGAAGCTAAGGCTATTTAAAAATGGCAGCCTTTAAATTTATACAGGAAATATAAGTTTATTATTTTGTGGAATAATCAATCTTTCGTATACCAGAAATGAAGGAATTCTTAACATTTTCAAAGATTCCCTCTATATCAAAATTGTTTTTTGAGCTTTGCAGATTATATCCATAGTTAATATCCTGAAGTTTGAGGTTCAAAATATCTTTTGCAAAAATCCATGGAATTTTATTCATATAGTCAGGGAAAGGTGGGCATTCGCTTGGGAGAATGTCAATTTTTTTACAAAATAGTTGCCTGTTTTTGCCAAAGCCAAGGTGTATGTCAATATTTTCAAGTAAGATGTTTCGGATATTGTTATCTTTACCATAGATTAAGATTTCGTTTTCCGAATAAGCTTTTACATTGGAAATAGAGACATCTTCAATAAAATTGCCTTCTTCGGGAGAGGCAATTACAATTGGCTCACCTTTTCCCCACCATGTACCAGCAAATATCTTTGTTGTCATTACAACATTTGAAACTGTAACTGATTTGACATACCCGTTTTTGCCGTTTGCAAATATTGCAATTCCTCTATTTGAATCCAGAATGATAAGGTTGGAAGCAATCACATTCTTTACTTTACTATCAAGGTGTCCCATCCGCAACGCTGCTGAGCGTGTTTGCATTATGCAGTTTGATACAATTATATTTTCACATGGTTTTTCCCAGTTTGTGATGCCAGATATAGCAACACAATCATCTCCGCAGGTAAAGAAACTGTCTGTTATTATTACATTTTCACATGAGCAAAGATGTATTCCGTCACTGTTTGGGACTCTGAGATTGTTCATAATCCTTATGTTATTAACCTTGATGTATTTTGATGAATGAATACAAACTGTCCAGCAAGGTGAGTCGATAATTGAAATACCGCTCAGACTGATATTTTCACAGTTATAAAAGAATATGGGCTGGTTTGGTCTGTGAATGGGCCTGCATTCTGTCTCTTCAAATTGATCTTTATCAAGTTGGGATAGCTCTTCAAACTGGTTGAATGCTTTTGAAAAGTCCATAAAACTGCTTCCGGAAAGGTCAATTGTACCTTTTCCTTCAACTGCTATGTTTTTTTCATTCATTGCATATAAAAAGGAAGTAACTTCTCCCCATTCGTTATGGTAATAACCAATTTGATAATAATCTTCAATATTGTTGATTGCTTTGATTACAGCACCTTCTTCTAAATACAGGGTTACATTAGATTTTAACCTTATAGGGCGGCTCAAATAAATTTCAGCAGGTATAACTACAACTCCACCACCATTTTCAAAACAGGTGTCAATGGCCTTTTGTATTGCCTCTGTACAAAAGCTCAAACCATCTGGTTTTGCCCCAAAGTCAGTAATGACTACTTTCAAAGGTTCTACCTCCTAACTGCTTTTATTTCATATATTCAAAATAACCTAAAAAATCACCAAAGTCCTCCCAATAATTTTGAGAAAATATTAAATTTTGGTGGTTATAAATAACAGTGATTGAACATATTGTAGTAAACAAAAAAAGGAGCATAAGGCCCCACTACAATCCTTGAAAGGTTTGAAAAAAATAACCTACTTTATCCACTCAACCACACTCCAGTTTCTCTCAGGTGCTGTTTTGGGATAATTTTCAGTGTATCCCAGAGCAATTGCCCACAGAGGTTTGAACCCCTCAGGAATTTTGAGAAGTTTTATATAATCCTGGGCTTTTGAACTTGAAAACAGTATTCCAACAAATCCAATCCAGCATGAAGCCAATCCCAGCGATTTTGCTGCAAGGAGAATATTCTGGGTTGCAGCTGCACAGTCAACCTGGGCAGACTGACTGTTTTCTTTTCCCGAGACAATTATAGCCATTGGGGCATTATGGAAAACATTAAAATCTTCTTTTGAAGCAAAGTTTTTCAGGTTTTCATCAGAAGACTGAAGTATAATGTTTTTTATTTCCTGATTCATTTTGTTTAAAATCTCAACATTTTGAACCACTGTAAAAAACCATGGTTGACCATTTACAGCAGATGGGGCAAAGATTGCAGCTTCAAGCAGAAGTTTTATTTTTTCCTCTTCAACATGGTTGGGCAAAAACTCCTTACACTTCGGCGTTCTTTGATGGTTTTTGTTACTTCATTTTCAAAGACACTGATCATTTTCAAAAGCACTCTCCTTCCAGAAAAGTTTTAAAAATTTAGTTTTCTAATTTCAAAACTCTGTAACTTGCTGGTTCTAAGTTGATTTCATAGATATTTTCTGTTTCTGATATCATAGAGATTTTAAGTTCACATGCTTTTAGAGGATCAATAAGTTTTTTGTTTTTGTCCTTGATGTGCAAGTTCACCCTGGTTCTGTAGGGCAGGAAAGACTCTATTATAAAGGTGTTGTTGGTATATACAAAAATAGCTATCTTTTCTCCTGCTTCAATGTAGAAATCAAAATTTTTCATAAAAACCTTTCGAATCTCTGTCAGCACCTCAGCCGGCAAGTTGTAGAAATCAGAGTAGTTTTCAGGCACAGTCAATGTATAAATAGTCCCTTTTCCAAAGCTATCCTTCATCAGAACAGGAAAGTTGTTTTCGCCTGAGATTGCAACAATCTCCTGCCAGGATGCATTTGTGCGATGTTCTAAAATGGGCATCAGCACTTCCTTTTTCCCATATACATACTTTGAAAATGAACAAACCTCAGTTTTGATTGCAAAGAAGTTTGTTAAAACCTTTTTATCTGTTACTCTCACAGAGGTCAAATCTTCAATACCTTTTCCCTGCATAGCTTTTAAAAAACCGGAGGTCATTACTACATCTTTTCCTGCCAGAAGGTGATTTTTGAGCTTATTTAATATATCTGTGTCATGCGCACTGTCAGCAGTAACAAAGACAGTACTGCTGTTTTGAAAATGAGGTGTAAGTTCAAAGGGTATTCCAGTCATTCCTAAGTAGTCATAAATGTGGTCTTCACCGTGTGAATTAAATGGATGGTAAACAGGAATTCCTGCAGGATTTTCAATGTGTTTGCAAATCTCATCCAGCTGCTGAAGCTGTAAGCCAAGGGCAGGGACAAATACAGAGTTTCTCAGGTATGGGAAGGCAAACAAGGTTATCTCTTTTGCCTTTGCAAACACAGTTAGATTTGCCTGTTCAAGATAGCTGCCAATATTGTATATGCAGTCCAAAGCATCAAACCAGCCACCGAGATTTTTACCTGGTTTTATATTTTCAAACCATCTCAAAAGTGAATAGCTTGCATACCTTGGAAGATGCTGCTGTGTGTGAGCAGGGTCGCGTGTCTCTGTACCCGTATAGGTATAATCAAAGATCTCTGCCTGAGTTTGAGGATTGTACCCTGTTTCTTGATAAGACTCTATCCAATTTGGGTATTTGATTATTATTTTTGCGTCTGGATTGACACTTTTTGCAGGCTTTATCACATACTCTCTTGAAACCTCTGTCATTAGATTTAATCTGAATTTGCTCCAGCTAAGGTTTCCTTTTGCTCTAATGCATGATGGGCATGTGCAGGCAGTGAAGAAAAAATCGTCTAAAATGATTTCATCAAACAGAGAAGCTGTGTGTTGGACAATTTCTTTTAGTTTTTCTAAATGCTTCTGGTTTGTGTAACAGAAGGTATTAAAGATTCTATAATAATCAAGCTCTTCATTTCCAAATACCACAGTTGCAGTAATTCCTCCGGAGGTTTTAATGTTTTTCTCTTCAAAAAACTCCTTTATCTTGAGCATTTTCTCTCTTGGAACGGTATCTGCACCTCTATGTGTTTCAAGATATACCTTTGAAATGTCCAAATGTTTTTTGAAAAATTCCAGATCTTTTTCAAGCATTGCTAACTCTGCATTTTTCAAAAATCCAGCAGGACAGTATATTGCCAGTTTAAAGTTCTGGTATGCCATTTTTAAAAAACCTTCCTTTCAGAATTTTAGTAAATCGATTACAAAAAATATTGAACTACTCAGCGCATTTTACATTTTCCCTTCTTTTATTTTCATAGCCTTATCAAATGCCTCTTTTACAAGATCTGTGCAGCACTTTCCGGTTGGGTTATTTATCTCACATTTGCACTCTGTCATTGCGCCTGTGATTTTACATGCATCACCCAAAGTTTTTGCTCCTTTTTTCAAAACCGCATCAATTATATCCTCTTCTGTAACCCTGCTACAATAGCATACATACTTGGGATTTGCATCTTTTTTAAGCCAGATTGGAACCCTTAGCTGCTGTTTGTAAAAGAGATTTTCCCCCTGGTAGTATCCCACATCACACTCCGGGTTTGTGCACAAAAAATAATCCTTAGTTCCTACTTGAGGCAAATACTCTTCCAAAACAATATGCCTCACTGTAAAGTTTTTTACAGGTATTCCTTCCTGCTTGCAAACAGGGCAGACTTGAGAAAAAGCCTTAGCAAAACTGCTTTCACAGCATGATGTGCAGCAGGAGTTTGTGCAGCACTCCATTTTTTACTCCTCCTCGTATAATATGATTATCAAATCACTTAAAACTTCATATCTCAATTGGTACATTAAATTATTAGTACCAATTGATTACTGGAAACTGACCTTGATAACAAAGCTTTTCTTAACACATTCACTTCTTAAAAAATTGAATATTAAAATTGACTGCTACAGTTTAAATTTGCCCTTTATCTCTGGTAAACTAATATCAGAAAAAGTTTAAGCCTGATTTAGTTTATTTGGATATTTTTTGACCACCTCCTGCTGGACGTGCTTTGATATCTGCACGCCACAGCTTGAGAAAGACTGAACCCCAAAGGATTACATGAGTAATGTTTACTCGTTTGCTGTGCACGGTCAGTTTACCACATCTGATTTGAGCATGTCAGATGTGTGCACCCTGTAAACTGCTCCGTAGCTCTAATATCGGCGAGGCTGCATTACATGTAATCCCCAGGGATAAAGGGCAAAACTTTTTTCTAACACCACACACTTTAGAAAGGAGGCCTTTAAATTGCCAAATACTTTAATCGTGGGCATTGATATCAGTAGTCAGTCAAATTCTATCTTCTTCATCGATGATGCCGGAAATCACTTGATTAAAAAACCCTTTTCCTTGCCTAACGATCAAGAAGGTGCTAATGAATTAATCAAAAGAGTCATTGACTGCCTCAGCCAGTATAATCTGTCCTACGTTAAATTCGGCATGGAAGCAACTTCACATTACGGTTGGCATCTGCATTTGTATCTTGCTTCCTCTTCTGAATTACTACCTTACAAACCAACCTTTTACGTGCTCAACCCAAGCATCGTCAAAGGATTTAAAAAGATCTACACTTTCTTGCCTAAAACAGATAACATCGACGCTGTCGTTATTGCTGAATGCGTCAGGTTCAGTAAGCTAAATCCAACACCTTTGCCTGACTTCAAATATGCTGCACTACAACGCCTTACCAGAATGCGCTATCACCTTGTTCATAATCTAACTCGCGAAAAAAACAGAGCTCTCAATCTCATATACCTTAAATTCTCCACTTATTCTCAAGACTGCCCATTTTCTGATATCTTCGGTAAGGCATCTTGCGCTATCATCGAAAACTTCACCCCAGATGATATTGCTTCCATGCCTTTAGAAGATTTAATTAAATTTGTATCTGACAACGGCAACAACAGATTATCAGATGTCAATAAAATCGCTGAAATACTTAAAACCGCTGCTAATCGTTCATACAGATTACATCCTCTGTTGGCTGAGGCAAATGACTTAGCTTTGTCTATGACTCTTGAAAACATTAGATTTATGCAAGAACAACTTAAAAAACTCGACAAAGAAATCTCAAAACTTCTTAAAGCTTTCTCCCAAACCTTGACCACCATCCCTGGCATAGGAGATGTTCTTGCAGCCGGCATCATCGCTGAAATCGGTGATATCAAGCGCTTCAAAAATGAAGCTGCTTTAGCTAAATACTCCGGCCTTGTTTGGACTCAATACCAATCAGGCAATTTCAATGCCCAGGAAACCTCATTGGCTAAGTGTGGTAACCAATACCTGAGATACTATCTTGTTGAGGCTGCTAACTGTGTTAGGGTGCACACAGTCCGTTATAAAGCCTTCTACAACAAGAAGTTCTCAGAGGTTACCAAACATCAGCATAAACGTGCCCTCGTCCTCACCGCAAGACGATTAATTCCTCTGATCTTTGCAATGCTCAGCAAAGGTCAAATATATCAAGAAAGAGGTGATGTTTACAATACTTAGTTAATCCCATTTCTTAATTTAATAATCTTCTCAAAACAAGCTGCCAGTTAAATTTTTCCAGGCTGAGCGGCTCGGTATTCTATTGCCTTTTTTGCCCTAATTATCTAAAAAATTTTTTTAAAAAACCCCCTTGACATTATACCGTTTGTCTTTTTAGCACTTTGACAATCTCTCCTATAAACATTCTGTGATAGTCCCCTGCAGAATAAAAATTGTAAATGGCTTTGTCCAGAAAATTTTCAGGGATAATATCCTGAAAATAAATCTTTTTACAAATAAAAACAAGCATGGCTTCATCAAAAAACACAGTTTTGAATTCTTCATCAAACTTCAGCGCAGGAGACTCCATCTTCTGCAAGATGGAGACAAGTGCGCTGTACCCTCCTCTCTAACATCAATGTTTTTGCTTTCTCTAAAAGTTTTAAATCACTCCACTTTGCTGATGAATGAATCTTTTCGCCTGACAAAATCCTTATGTCAAAATATCCTGTACTCCTTAACCCATAAATTATCCCAACCTGTCCGTTATACAATACCCTATCAAATTTCCTAAAACCTTTTACTTCTTTAATCGTAGAAACTGGTCTTTTACCACCTTTAATCGGATTTGTTTTGTGTAAAGAACGATTTTGCCTTCTGAAAAACTTGCCAAAGTACCACTCATCAGCCCTTTTTATATTCTTATTGCCACCTGCTATTACAAATGCGTCGTTCCTGTGCGTTTTTTGTAATTCTATCTCTTTCCTTTTCTGCTTAGTAATACTTCCATATGTTATCTCAACATCATATTGTTGTTTTAACTTGTTCACTATATGCCACCCTATTGTTGATACATGACTTGCATCCTTGAAAATTTTAACTTTTGCCAACTTACTTTCAGGTATTTTTAATTTTCCTTCGTGAACTGCTTTGTGCTCTTCAACCGTTAATACAATCAGATTAGATGGATTATCTGGACCACCCTGGCTTTGTGGAATAATATGATGAACTTCCAATACCCCTTTTTTACCTGACAGTTCAGATTTATATCCAGCTCTCCATAAACAGAATTCCCTTATATCCCAGAAACCTTTTTGTGGACCTTCCTGATACCCTTTGCCTTCCACTTCAGGGTTGACTACTTTGTGTATGTCAAATAGTGCTATCTCAACTACAACTTTAGTGACAGGCAGTATTTTAGCTACAAAGTTGACAAATCTAAAATGAGCATCTACTTTCCATTGCAAACTTGGTGCAAGCCATCCTTCAGGTTTACGTCTATTCAGAAACCTTGGCTTTCTATACCTTGTCTTGCGGTATCTTCTGGCTCTTCGCAGTTCCCTTCTCTCTAACAAAAGTTTCTTTATGTCCTGTCTGAGTTCAACTTCTGCACTGAACACCTCTTCTTTTTCTGTTATTGCTGATATCCCTGCTACCTTTGAACCTATATCTACACCTACTGTGACAGGTTGTGTATAAGTAGTGGTATCGTATAACAACTGAATTGTGAAAGGTTCACGTCTGACTACCTTTGCAAGTCCTTGTTTTAGAAGTTTTCTGACTTTACCATGTCTTTTTGTTGGCATAAGTGGTTTGCCTTCTTTTGAGATAACATACACCATGTGCGGTAAGCCTCCTTGTTAGGAGTAAGGTGCTCATCGCCAATGTTAGGCAGGCTTGCTATGCACAGGCTACTTATCCCTACCCCTCAGGACTGTTTAAGCCTGTGCGACAGAGCCTGGAGCTTGAGCAGCACCCCAGGGTGTCTTAACTTGCCTAACGTAGCCCGCTTAAAATTTCTCCACTGGCTGAGGCTAGTCAACTATGGCTTAGGCTCTCCCCAAGCCTCCACCTCTTTAGGTGGTGGGTAGTTGACTTTCTTCAACAAACTTTCTTGTGAATCTCTGTGGTCTTATTACACAAAATGCAACAGGTCTTTCCCAAATATAGCCAAGACCTCCCCAGCTTGCAGTCATTGTATTAAATGAGCCAATGTTACCTGCTGTAATGAGCATCCACTCTTTTCCAATCAAAGTAAAAGGGTTAATATTGAGGTCTTCAATCCTGACTATTTTATGTGCCATGATAAATCACCCCGGTAGAAATTTTGGAATTCTTAAGATTTACAATTGCTTTCTAAAACTTAAATATACTACAATGAGTTTTAGTTTTCAAATCATTTCAATTTAAATGTTTTTGTTTTTTCAGCGAAGCTTTTGGGGTATTAAAAATTGAGAAGGATGAATTAGAATAATCTTTTTATTATTATCTAAACTAAATTTTAGAAGAAATTAGGTGAGCTTGATGATAGTGAGAGCGTATATTGATGACTTTAACGTGATAAACGTTGTGCTTGATCAAATGGTTCATTCAATTAAAAAAGATGACTTTAAGGTTTTTTGGGATGATCAGGAAATAAAGATCGAAAAGGTAGAAAAACTCATACCACATTCAGAAAACCCATTTGAAGCAGAAGCAAGAGGTTATGAGATATGCGAACAGAAAGGGAAAATCAGATTTGTTTTAAAAGAGGGGCATTTTGATTTTTACAGAAAGCCCATGGCAAGATCGGTTTTTGTTGTTGGGGATATGAACAACTGGAGCATCTCACCTGAATGGGAGCTTTCGTACTCAAAGCTAAGAGGCAGATATGAACTTATAAAAGATTTGAGAGATGTTAAAATTGGACAGAAATTTAAGTTTGCAGAAGGAGCGGACAGGAAATTCTGGTATCCACATGGATATGGGAATGATATTGAGATTACCGAGTACTTCGATAGAGAAGCAGCATTTACCAATATTATAAAAATTACCACCACAAGGAAGCTATTTGCAAATTTGAAATACAAAGTGGTCTATAAGAATGAGCATATATATGCACGTCCGCGAGAGATTCTGTCAACAAGTGAGTACTTTTACCCCGGTGATCTGGGTTTTAAATATGAACCATATGGAACATATTTTAGACTGTGGGCTCCAGCAGCTCATAAAGTAAAAATTCAAGTTTTTGATGAGCATGAAGATTTCAAGTTTGAAAAGGAAATGGCAAGGTCAGAAAACGGTACCTGGAATATTTACCTCACCGGGGATCTGAAAGGTTATTTTTATCTTTATGAAGTCTGGCATCATGATTATAAAGAAGATGAGGGTTATATTGTATATCACGTCCCGGACCCATACTCGAAAGCATCTTCTTCAAACTCCGGAAAAAGCCATATATTTGACCCGGCAGATGCCATGATAGACGGCTGGCAGGCTGATACTTTTGTTGATAATATTGAAAAACAAAATGACGCTATAATTTACGAGATGCATGTGAGAGACTTTACAATAGACCAAAGCTCTGGAATTGATGAAACTTTGAGAGGAAAGTTTTTGGGTTTTTGTCAGGAGGGATACTACAAAGAAAAGATTTCCACCGGGCTTTTGCACCTAAAAGAGCTTGGAATAACCCATGTTCATCTTTTACCAATATCAGATTTTGGAAGTGTTGATGATAAAAACCCGGATAAGAAATACAACTGGGGCTATGATCCTGTGCTCTACCAGTGCCCCGAATACTGGTTTTCAACAAAAAGTGGTGGAACAGAAGCATTGAAAGAACTAAGATCTATGATAAAAAAGCTTCATGAAAATGGAATTGGGGTTGTAATGGATGTGGTTTTCAACCACACATACCATACAAAAGGCGGAAAATTTTCTATCTTTGACAAAATTGTACCTGAATATTTTTACAGGGTGGATGATTATGGGGATTATTCCAATGCAACAGGATGCGGAAATGAACTTGCAACAGAAAAGCCCATGGTGAGGAAATTCATTCTTGACACCATTATATACTGGACAGAGGAATTTCACATAGATGGTTTCAGGTTTGACCTTATGGGGCTTATTGACTCAAAGACAATGAGACAGATTGCAAAAGAGGTGCGAAAACGAAACCCCAAAGCCTTGATTTACGGTGAGGGCTGGGTGATGGGCGACAGCCTCTGCCTTATTGAGGAGAGGGCTACCATTTTGTCCACCTGCCATCAGGGATATTCAATAGGACTTTTCAATGACAGAATCAGGGATGCAATAAGAGGTGACCTTGACGGCTACAGAACAGGATATGTCCACGGCAATCTGTCAGATGTTGAAAGGTTGAAGCAGGGTATTAAAGCTGCAATTGACGACTTTGCAAAAGAACCCGATGAATGTGTAAACTATGTTTCATGCCATGACAACCTGACACTTTTTGACAAGCTTCAAAAAACTATGGTGGGTGAAGATATATTCTGGATTGACAGAGCCTCCAGGCTTGCCAGTGCAATTGTTCTCACATCGCAGGGAATTGCGTTTTTGCATGGCGGTGTGGAATTTAACAGGAGCAAAGGTGGTCATCCAAACACATACAATGCAGGTGATGACCTGAACAAAATTGACTGGAGTTTAAAAGAAAAGTTTTTTGATACCTTCAGGTTTTACTGTGATTTGATAAACTTAAGAAGAAAGCACATAGCTTTCAGGATGAAATCAAGCGGTGAAATAAAAAAGTATTTAAAGTTTATTGCTGCACCTGATGGAGTTGTTGCTTTTTTGATAGCATATCCGTATGATGAATGGAAAAAGATAGTTGTTGCTTACAATCCGTTTAGAGAGAAAAAGGTTTTGCAGCTTCCAGAAGGCACATGGTATATAAAAGCCAATGATGGCATTGTTTTCCCGGATGCATGTGAAAAAGAAGCAATAGGTAGTTTTGAAATTGCACCTGTGAGTCTTTTCATTGCATACCAGAAGTAAATGAGAAAAAATAACAGGAAAATAACAGGAAGAACTTCAGAATGCTTTAATTCAGGATTTCTTTTGCCAGGAATACTCTTACATTTTCTGATTCTAACTCAAAGGCTTTTGTGCTGTGTTCAAGCATAATCAGTGTAAATTTTATTCCAAGGGATGCATAAAGTCTTATGCATTCTTCCATCTCTTTATTGATAAAACATGTAATTATGAAAAGTTCTCTGAAGTTGTATGTTCTTAAAACATCATACAGCAAAACCTCAAAATATTGGTTTGCCTGAATTTTGATATGTGCCAGTATTTCACACACTTTTAGAAGCTGGTTTGCATCTTGAGAGGGGAGTAAAATCTCAAGAGGCAGACCGGTTTCTTCATCGAAACAGTTTGAAGCAAATCCCACAGGGGTTGATGCTTTTAAACATTCATTTGCAAGCGAAGCTGCTATTTTTATTCCAAATTCTATGATATCTTTGTTGAAAACTTCTTTTCTTTCATACTCCGAACTTTGAACATTCAGGAGAATGATTGCATCACCGGATGAAGTATATTCGTATTTGTTTACCATAAGAACATTGTATTTTGCAGTTGCATTCCAGTTTATTCTGTTAAAAGCATCATAGCTCTGATACTCTCTTATTCCGGCAAAATGGAAGATGTCTTCATAGTAATGTCTTTTGACAATTGTCTCGCCGAACAAACTTGAGCGGGGCATGAGATGTTTTTGCAGATCCAGAAATGCAGGGTATACAGTCAAAGTATCATTTACATAGTAGCATCTATCAGCGGTTGCCAGACCAAACAAATCGCCTGTTACAAGATAGATTCTATCCAGTTTATAAAAACCACGTTTTGCTACTACAAATTTATGACGCCTTACAATCTGCTGATATGGCAGCAGGAAAAAGATAGAGATATATCTCAGTTTATCTCCAATAATGTAGTTTTTAGAGTTTTCCATACAGAAAGATGAAGAGATTTCAAACTCGGATTTTACCCATGGAAGAGGCAAAATCTTTCCATTGTAAATTCTCTCCACAATATAGATTTCCTGTCCTTCTACACTTTTTTCCTCTTCAAAGTAAATCTCATACTCCACATTGCTAAGCCCATACCTTTTTGTGACAAAGAAGTTCAACGCGAACAGCAGCGAGCATATCAAAAATAACCAGAACGTTTCCATTTAAGTTTATTACCTCTTTTCATTTTTGATTATTTCTATTATAAACTATAATATTGAATATCAAAACAAAGAATTTTGCAAAAATTTTTGTTGAAAAATGACATTGAACATATTCTGCTTTCCATGCTATAATAAAACCAGCAGGGCGATGGAGTCCGCCCAACAAAATGCCAGTGATGGCTGATGACTCCTACAGATATTGCGTCTTTGTGAAGAGGCGTAATATTTGTAGGAGTTTTTTGTTTATAGGGAAAAATTGTGAACAAAATGATTGACAAACAGAAGGGAGAGGCTGAAGGATGAAGAACATTGCTGCAATTTCAGTTGGTGCATTTTTTGGTGCAATAAGCAGATACTTAATTTCACAGCTTTATGTAGCCGATTTTCCAGTAGCAACGCTTTTTATAAACGTGCTTGGAAGTTTTGTTTTGTGCTTTGTTGCACAGATTACTATTGATCATATAAAAATAAGACCTTCTTTACGCCACATGATTACAACTGGTTTTATAAGCAGCTTTACGACCTTTTCTACATTTGTAATTGAGATAGTAAAGCTTATCTCAAAAGGTGAGGCGGCAGTTGCTTTTATATATCCTGTGCTTTCAATTTTGCTCGGGCTTTTTGCAGCACTGCTTGGGTATGAGGCAGCAGAGTTTGTTGCAACAAGAAGGCAAAAAGAAGAGGTGGCTCAAGAGGTATGAATCTTTTAATTGTTGGACTTGGCGGGGTAGTGGGTGCAGTTTTAAGATATATAGTATCCAAGATTTTCAGGGAAGTTATGGCAAGAGAGCACCCGGTATCAACCATGTTTATAAACGTAGCTGGGTGCTTTTTCATAGGCTTTTTGTCATCCAAGCATTTACCACAGGGATACAAACTGTTTTTGACAACAGGCCTGCTCGGGGGATTTACCACATACTCTACTTTTATGTTTGAGACATCAAGGTACATAAAAAAATCAAAGTATAGAAAGGCTTTTCTGTATGTGTTCCTATCTGTTGTGTTTGGCATACTGGCAGCAGGTGCAGGGATCTGGCTGGCGGGAGTTATTTAGCTTTTTTGTTAAGATAGTAGATATAAAAGATATAAAAATGTGGTATAATCAAGAATGAATATTATTTAGATACAACAAAACCAACAGGGTGTGAAGTAACAATAATGCCTTTGTCTATAGAAGTAATAAGAAAATTCGTAAATGAGAAAAAAATTAAATGGCGTGCTCATATGTTGCAGAGGATGAGAGAAAGAAATATAACAAGGGAAAATGTACTAGAATGTATCCTAAAAGGTGAAATTATAGAGCAGTATGAAAATGATTATCCTTATCCGAGTTGTTTAATATCTTGGATACCTAAAAATGGTTCACCCCTTCATGTAGTCTGTGCAGTTGGGGATGGTTTTTTATGGCTTATAACTGCATATTTACCTTCTGAGGACGAATGGATGAATGATTTTAAGACGAGGAGGAAATAAAAAATGAAGTGTCCATTGTGTAGAACAGAAATGAAAGAAGGAAAGATTAAACATATTGTTGATGTTGGTAACCAAACTGTGATTATAAAAAACGTTCCAGCCCTTGTATGTGGACAATGCGGAGAAGCTTATCTTGATGATGAAACAGCACTTAAGCTTGAAAAGATAGTGGATGAACTTCTCAAAACCAGAACAGAGATAATTATAGCAAACTATTCAGATGTTGCTGCGTAGACAATTGCAAAAATTGGATTATCCCTTGTAAGATTGGATGCTTAAATTACACCAAGAAAGCTACAGGAGATATATAGGTTTTTAACCATTCTGTAGCTTTTTGTTTTTTTAGAGATTGAAACTTTCTTCTCAGGTAATATATAATTTAAATATTGTAAAAAATCAAAATTAAATTACCTTTAAGGAGAGGCTGTTTATGAAAATCCAGGCACCAAAAGGAACAAAGGATGTCCTGCCGGAAGAAAGTTATATCTGGCAATATGTTGAAGATAAATTCAGACAGATCTGCAAGCTCTACGGGTATGAAGAAGTAAGATTTCCAACATTTGAATATACAGAGCTTTTCCACAGGGGTGTTGGTGAGACAACCGACATTGTCCAAAAAGAGATGTACACCTTTTTAGATAAAGGTGGAAGAAGCATAACATTGCGTCCGGAGGGCACTGCATCTGTTGCAAGACTGTTCATTGAACATGGTTTTGCCTCACGATCAATGCCACAGCGACTTTATTACATTATCTCAGCATTCAGGTATGAAAACACACAGGGTGGAAGGTACAGGGAATTTCATCAGTTTGGTATTGAAAACTTTGGTTCAAAATCACCTGTGACAGATGCAGAGATTATTTCACTATCCTACAATTTCTTTGCATCTCTCGGGCTTGACAGCATTGTTGTTAACATAAACAGCATAGGATGTCCTGTTTGCAGAAAGGATTATGTTGCAAAGCTCAAAGAGTATTTTCAAAATCACATTGATAGCCTGTGTCAGACATGCAGGCAAAGGCTTGATAAAAATCCGATGAGAATTTTGGACTGCAAAGAAGATAGCTGCAGGCTGATTGCAAAAGAGGCTCCAAAACCAATAGAGTATCTCTGTGATGAGTGCAAAACTCATTTTGAAGCTTTAAAAGGGTATCTGGATGCTGCGGGAGTTTGTTACAAAGTTGATCTATACATTGTAAGAGGATTGGATTACTATACAAAAACAGTTTTTGAGATTGTTGACGTGGTTGCTGACAAAAAGCTTGCAATCTGCGGTGGGGGAAGGTATGATAACTTAATAGAGCAGATAGGTGGAGGCAGCATACCTGGCATTGGTTTTGCGATCGGGGTTGAGAGACTTATAATGCTTCTTTCACAGAAAGGTTTGATTCCTCAAAAACCGCAGGTTCCGCAGGTTTTTATAGCAACCCTTGGGGATTTAGCAGTAAAGAAGGCATTTGAGATTGCACGTGATTTGAGATCTGCTGGCATCTCGACTGTGATTGAAGAGCTTTCAAGAAGCCTTAAAGCTCAAATGAGGTATGCCGATAAAATGGGATGTGAGTTTTCGGTTATAATTGGAGAGGATGAAGTTTCAAAGGGTATTTGCAAGCTCAAGAACATGAAAACATCTGCTGAAGAGTATGTTGAGATAAACAAACTGTCAGAGCATATAAAGAGCAAAATATAATCTTTTGCAAAGAGGGTGATGTTTTTGGAAAGTATTAAGGGATTCAAAAGGACCAAGTACTGCGGTGAGGTATCGCTTGAGGATGTTGGTAAAGAGGTTGTCCTGACTGGCTGGGTTGATACAAGACGTGACCTTGGCGGTATAATATTTGTGGATTTGCGGGACAGAACAGGAATTGTTCAGGTTGTGTTCGATGAGAAGATGGGCGAGGAGCTTTTGGACAGGGCAGATTCACTGAGAAGTGAGTACTGTATTGGTGTCAGGGGAATTGTTGAGAAAAGACCGCCTGAGACCATAAATCCCAAAATCAAAACCGGTGAGGTTGAGGTTTGGGCAAAGGAGCTCAGGATATTCAGCAGGTCAGAAACACCGCCATTCCCAATTGAAGAAGGGATAAACGTAAATGAAGCTGTAAGGCTGAAATACAGATACCTTGACCTCAGAAGACCTGATATGCAAAGAAATCTCATGTTCAGGCACAAACTTTACCAGGTTGTGAGAAACTTCCTGTCCCAAAATGGCTTTGTTGAAATAGAAACGCCTATGCTCACAAAGTCAACACCCGAGGGTGCAAGGGACTATCTTGTTCCAAGTAGAATCTTTCCCGGCAAGTTTTTTGCACTGCCACAATCGCCACAGCTTTTCAAACAGCTTCTTATGGTAGCGGGATTTGACAGGTATTTTCAGATTGTAAAGTGTTTCAGGGATGAAGACCTGCGTGCAGACAGGCAGCCCGAGTTTACCCAGATTGATATAGAAATGTCTTTTGTTGATGTTGATGATGTTATTGAGATAAACGAAAGGCTTCTTCAGACAATTTTCAGAGAAATGCTTGGAATAGACCTGAAACTTCCTCTTCCCAGGCTGACATACAAAGAGGCAATGGAGAGGTTTGGCTCAGACAAGCCTGATACACGTTTTGGCATGGAGCTTGTCAATCTTACTGACATTGCAAAAAATTGTGAGTTCAAAGTCTTTTCAGATGCAGCAAACAAGGGTGGCTCTGTCAGGGCAATAAATGCAAAAGGGTGTGCCGAAAAATTTTCAAGACGTGAGATAGACGCTCTTGTGGAGTATGCCAAAAACTTTGGAGCAAAAGGGCTTGCCTGGATAGCAGTGGAAAGCGATGGCTTGAAATCGCCAATTGTTAAGTTTTTGAAGGAAGAGGAGATAAATGAGATTCTAAAAAGACTTGATGCCCAGGTTGGAGATCTTCTTTTGTTCTCAGCCGATAGAGATGAGCTTGTATTTGATGTTCTTGGGAATTTAAGGCTTGAGATTGCAAGAAAATTGAACCTTCTTGATAAGACAAAATTTAATCTATTATGGGTGACAGAGTTTCCGCTTTTTGAATACTCGGAGGAAGAGGGAAGGTATGTTGCAAAGCACCATCCGTTTACATCGCCGATGGATGAGGATATAGACTTTCTGGAGACAGACCCGGCAAGAGTCAGGTCAAAGGCATATGACATTGTTCTAAATGGCACAGAGATTGGTGGCGGCTCAATAAGAATTCACTCAACAGATCTGCAAAAGCGGATGTTCAGGGCGCTTGGTTTTACTGAAGAGCGCGCTCAGGACAGATTTGGATTTTTGCTTGAAGCATTCAAGTATGGCACACCGCCGCACGGTGGGATTGCATATGGCTTTGACAGGCTATGTATGCTTCTTTTGGGGCTTGATTCGATAAGAGATACAATTGCATTCCCGAAGGTGAAAGATTCCTCATGCCCGCTTACCGATGCACCATCTGAGGTTGAGCCAAAACAGTTAAGAGAGCTTCATATCAAAGTGGATGTTGTAAAGGGCTAAGAATACTGAAAAAGCTCACACTCTTTTGTTCAGGGATAAAAAGAGGGTGTGAGCTTTTTATCTTATTAAGGATATTTTCTGTGAGTTTTTTCAGGCTAAGTATCCCTTCTCAGGTCAAAATTTTGCAATAAAAGTATATATTTTTTACTTCTCTTTTGATAAAGAATTTGATATAGTTTTACTAATATAGTTTTACTTATCTTGTGTGATACTGATTACATTTTGATTTGCAAAGAGAGGGGGAAAGGTATGAGAAAGATAATTGCATGCTTTACCGCTTTCCTGCTTTTGTTTTCATGTTGTTTTGCTACAATTTCAGCCAAAACCGTGCCATATGAAAAACAAAAGTATCCTCATCTGCTTGGGAATGCATCTGTTAAAAAACCTTCTGTTGCAGGAATGCTAAGAGTGCAAAAGAAAAACAGGAAAAGTATTCTGGTTGATAAAAAAGGCAATCCCATTCAGCTTCGTGGTATGAGTACACATGGACTTCAATGGTTTGGTCAGATAATAAACCCCAATGCATTTGCGGCTCTCTCCAGGGACTGGGGATGCAACGTTATTCGACTGGCAATGTATGTGGGTGAAGGAGGATATGCTACAAATCCCAAAATTAAAGACAGGGTTATCGAAGGTATAAAACTGGCAATTAAGAATGACATGTATGTAATTGTGGACTGGCATGTTTTAAATCCCGGTGACCCAAATGCACCTGTTTACAGAGGTGCAAAAGAATTTTTCAAAGAGATAGCCCGGAAATTCCCGAATGATTATCACATTATCTATGAGCTTTGTAATGAGCCAAACCCAACAGAGCCGGGAGTTTCAAATGATGAAAAAGGGTGGAAAAAAATAAAGGCTTATGCTGAGCCCATAATAAAGATGCTAAGATCTATGGGGAATAAAAATCTCATAATTGTAGGGACTCCAAACTGGTCCCAGCGTCCGGACTTTGCCATAGATGATCCGATAAAAGACAGCAATGTTATGTACTCTCTTCACTTTTATGCAGGAACGCATTTTGCAGATGGAATTGTGTTTGAAAACTTAAAAAGGGCAATAGATGCAGGTGTACCTGTGTTTGTCACAGAGTGGGGAACAAGTGAGGCAAGCGGCGATGGTGGACCGTATCTTGATGAAGCTGATAAGTGGCTTGAGTACCTCAATGCAAACAATATAAGCTGGGTAAACTGGTCTTTATCAAACAAAAAAGAGGTATCTGCGGCATTTTTGCCGGCTATTCAGGGCAGGTCAAAGGGAACAAGCCTGGACCCCGGGAATGACAAAAAATGGGAAATTAAAGAGCTCAGTATTTCAGGTGAGTATGTAAGATGCAGAATTAAGGGTATTCCCTATCAACCGGTAAAAAGATGAACACGTGCAGAAACTTATTTATTTGAAGAAAACTGAGGAGCTATTTCAATATAGCTCCTTTTTTGTTTTGTATTACAACTCAATTATACTATTTTGCCATTTAACAGGTCAAAATAATGCAAATTTATATATCAAGATTTAACAAAAAGAGCGCAATTTATTTAATTCATTTTTGCTATAAGTGTTAGTAAACTATAATCAAAAGCAAATCTAAGCATTAAAAACAGGAAAAATAGCCGGAGTAAAGGAAAGGGGAAATAAATGGTATGCAAAACAATCAGCGCACTTATCGAAGTGAATTTTTTAAAGAACTTGACAAAAATTTTCCCTTATTTGTAATGGCACTGCCGGGGGTAATTCTTCTAATTGCTTTTTCCTACCTTCCACTGTTTGGACTTATCATAGCATTTAAAGATGTACATTACGATGTGGGGATTTTAAAAAGTCCATGGGTTGGCTTTAAAAACTTTGAATTTTTGTTTAAAACACCGGATGCGTTCGTAATCACAAGAAATACTCTCTTGTATAACTTTGCATTCATTGTTTTTGGCAATTTAGCTGCGATAGCAACAGCAATTGCTCTGAGTGAGATGAGGGCAAGGTTTATGGCAAAGTTCTACCAGTCGGTAATGTTTCTACCCTATTTTTTATCATGGGTTGTTGTTGCTTACATGGCGTTTGCGTTTTTAAGTGTTGACCTTGGGATACTCAATACACTGGTATTGCCGAAGCTCGGGATAGAGCCAATTGCATGGTATGTTGAGCCAAAGCCATGGCCTGTGATAATTATTTTGGCAAATCTTTGGAAATACACAGGGTACAATGCGGTTATTTATCTGGCTGCAATTACAGGTATTGATCCTGAATACTATGAAGCAGCGCTCATAGATGGGGCAACAAAATGGCAGCAAATAAGACATATTACATTTCCACTTTTGTCACCGCTTGTTGTTGTGCTTGTTTTGCTTGGCATAGGAAGAATATTTTATGCAGACTTTGGGCTTTTCTATCAGCTTCCCATGAACAGCGGAGCGCTATATGATGTTACAAACGTCATTGATACATATGTGTACAGGACACTTATGGGAATGAATGACATAGGAATGGCTTCGGCAGCAAGTTTTTACCAGTCCATTATGGGATTTATACTTGTTTTGACTTCAAATCTTATTGTTCGAAGACTTGATCCTGAAAAAGCGCTCTTTTAACAACCAATAACGTGGAAAGGCGTGATGATATATGCATTCAAAGAGCAGGTTTTTACAAATATCACTGCCGGCAGAGATAATACTGCATGTGGTGTTCTGGATTATAACACTTTTGTGCTTGCTTCCTCTCTGGGCTGTCATTGCGATATCTTTAAGCAACGATGAGGCAATGCGACAGGTTGGTTACAGACTAATACCGGTTAAATTCAGCACAAAATCATATGAGTTTGTACTGAGTCAGGGGATTGCAGTTGCACGGGCATATGGTATCACCATATTTGTAACACTTGTGGGAACACTTCTGTGTGTTGCAGTAGTTTCAATGTATGCATATGTGCTGTTCAGGAAGGATTTCAAATATAGAAAGTTTTTTACCTTCTTTGGCTTTTTTACAATGCTTATTAACGCCGGGCTTGTGCCATGGTATATAGTTTGTGTAAATGTGCTGCATTTGAAAAACACAATCTTTGCTCTTATTCTCCCGTATGTTATGAACATGTGGTATGTTTTGATTTTCAGAACATATCTTTCAATGTCACTGCCGGACTCCATCATTGAATCGGCAAAAATTGATGGTGCAGGAGAGTTCACAATATTTTTCAGAATAGTCGTTCCGCTTGTAAAGCCAGGGCTTGCCACAATAGCGCTGTTTGCAGCAATAATGTACTGGAACGACTGGTGGCTTCCATTTATGTTGATTGAAAATGAAGAGCTGTACAATCTGCAATATTTGATGTACAGGGTGCAGCAAAAGATCCAGTATCTGGCTGAGATTGCTTCTAAACTGGCAATGAGTCCATCTATTCCACCTGATATACCGGCAGAGTCAGCAAGAATGGCAATGGCAGTTTTTGGAATAGGTCCAATAATTCTGGCTTACCCATTTTTCCAGCGATACTTTGTCAAAGGTCTTACCATAGGTGCCATTAAAGGGTAAGACTCTAAAGGGCGGTTATAGGCTTTCGGATGCCTGCAATATGCGGGCGGCCGGAGGCTTATAATAAAAACAAAAAACTTGGGGAGGTTGATTTTAGTGAAACTCAAAAAGCTGTTTGTAGTGATGCTTGCAGTGGCATTTGTATTGACAAGCGTGATTGGCATTGTAAGTGGTTTTGCAGCTTCTTCATCAAAGCTTCCTTATGTTAAGCTCACATGGTATGTCATTGGAACACCACAGAAGGACTGGGATTTGATTAACCAGAAGGTAAACGGGTACATCAAACCAAAGCTGAATGCTGAGATCAAGATGACAATGTTTGACTGGGGCGAGTACAACGACAGAATGCAGACAAAGATTGCAGCTGGTGAGCCATTTGACATCTGCTTCACAGCTATCTGGACAAACAACTACAGAACAAATGTTGCAAAGGGTGCATTCTTACCGCTCAACAAACCGGGGAAAGACTATCTTTCAAAGTATGCACCCAAGACAAAGAAGCTTTTGGGTGATGACTTTATCAAAGGTGCTTCAATCAACGGGATTTTGTATGCAATCCCTGCAAACAAAGAAAAGGCTCATAACTGGGGATTTATTGTGAGAATGGATCTTGTGAAAAAGTACAAACTTCAGGATATGTTCAAGAAAGTTAAGAAGTTGGAAGATTTGGAGCCTTATTTGAGAGTTATTAAACAGAAAGAGCCAGGTATATACGCATTGGGTGCGTATGCGGGTGAATCACCGAGATTTTTACTTGACTGGGATAAGGTTGTAGATGATGATGTTCCTGTTTCACTTTATCCAAACAACAAGAGCACAAAGATAGTGAATGAACTTGAGCAGCCAAATACTAAGGCACTTTATAAAACTGTAAGAAAGTACTATCTGGCAGGTTATATTAGAAAAGACGCAGCTCAGGTAACAGACTGGATGACTGACCTGAAAGCAGGAAAGGTATTTGTAATGCCACAGTCCTTAAAGCCTGGCAAGGATGCTGAGATGTCAATTTCAACAGGATATGAATGGAAACAGATTGACATCACACCACCTGTTATGTCAACAAGAGAATGTATTGGTTCAATGCAGGCAATAAATGCAAAGTCCAAGAATCCTGAAAGAGCTCTTATGTTCCTTGAACTTTTCAATACAGATAAGTATCTTAATAACCTGGTTAACTTTGGTATAGAAGGTCAGCACTATGTATTCAAGGATAAAGCAAAAGGAATAATTGCACCGGGACCAAAAGCAAAGGACTACAGCCCTGGTCTTGGCTGGATGTTTGGTAACCAGTTTATAAACTACATCTATGAGAATGAGGATCCGAACAAGTGGAAGAACTTTGAAGAGTACAACAAGAAGGCATTACCACTCCTGAGCCTTGGATTTAATTTTAATGACTCAAAGGTAAAAACACAGGTTGCTGCATGCAAGAGTGTATGGAAACAGTACATTCCGATGCTCGAGACAGGTTCTGTTGATCCGGATAAGTATATACCGCAGGCTATCCAGAAATTCAAACAGGCTGGTGTGGATGTAATAATAAAAGAGGCTCAGAAACAATATGATGAGTTCTTGAAGAAGACAGGTAGAGTAAAATAATATTAAAACTATTTAAAAAAGAAGTAAACAGGATACCGGTAGTATAACTGCTGGTATCCTGTTTTATTTTTGCGATTGCCAGGGTGGTAAATTAATATTGATAGTGTGAAAAATGTAAGGTAAAATATTACTTGAGGGTTTAGAAAATAAACAATATGCAGTGGTGTGATTTCTGATGTTTAAAAAGAGAAAGGCAACATATTGTGGATTCTTGATGCCTTTGATAACTACTATTGTTATAATACTAATATTGATCTTAAATACTCAAAAAAATATTCAGGAGAATATAATAATTACAAATGACGAAGTAAATCCTAAGACAGAGCTCAGATTTATAAGCTCGTGGGGTGGTGTTGACCCCTATTCGGATACCCTTTCGTTTGTTTTGAATAAATTCCAGGAGGAAAATAAAAATATTATAATTGTCAATGAGTCACTATTTGGAGATGAATTTTTGATAAAACTTCAAACTGATTTTGCTTCGGGTAATGCGCCTGATGTCTTCGGTCTTTTCCCGGGGTCTGTAAGAGACATATTGATTAAAAGTGGTAAGGTGGCTGAACTGACCGGTCTGCTGAAAAGCGATGAAAAGTGGTATGAAGGCTTTTATCCCAATATGTGGAAATATGTTACATGGAATGGAAAAATTTATGGACTCCCCTTTGAGACAATAGTTGAGTGTCTTTTTGTAAATAAAGACATATTTGAGAAATATAATTTAAAGATGCCTGAAAATTTTGCACAGCTCAAAGATGTTTGCAAAAAACTCAGAAGCTATGGAATAGTTCCCATTGCATTCAATGCGCAGCCGGAGGGTACCTACATATATCAGAACTTAATAGTTGCAATTGGGACAAAGCAGGAAGTTGAAAGTCCTTTGAAAGATCATAAAATATCACAACCTTACATAAAAGCTCTGGATTATTTAAAGGAGCTTTACAAGATAGGTGCGTTTCCGGATAATTATTATACACTTACAAGTAAGCAGCGAAATGATCTATTTTTGAGCAAAAAAGCAGCAATGATTGTGCAGGGTTCCTGGTTTATTCCAAAGTGTGATCCCAGAACAGTGGATATATATTTTTTCCCTCGGGTTAAAATGAATGGGAAAAAACAGCTAATTTATGGACTTGGCGGCGGAACATTTTACATGAGTACTTCATGCTGGAAAGATGCCAAAAAAAGAAGTCTGGCAGTAAAGCTTTTAAAATATCTCACATCAGAAAAGACTGCGAGAATATTTGTTGAAAGAACAGGGCTTATTCCGAACATAAAAATAACAAATCCACCCAAAATTACAAATCCGCTCAGGGCAAAAGCAGAAGGACTGATCAAAGATGCAGATGTGCTTATTTCACCACCAGACCATTTTATTGATAGGACTATCTGGGATGAGGTTGTTACCAAAAATATTCCTTATGTTCTAAATGGGAGAATTTTGCCCGAGCAGCTGTGGAAAAACGCTGTTCTGGCATGGGAAGAGAATATAAAAAAACTGGGTGAATAAATAATGGGAAAACAAAAAGGGATTTTCAATAGATTTTTAAAATATTACAGAGGTATTTCAATAGACAAAAAGTTTCTGGCAGCGTCGTATATTCAGATATTTATTCCAATAATACTGATAGGTCTTTTAAGCTTCAGGATTTCTTCTGACCTTATTTTTAAAAAGTATGTCAGCTACACCTCTGATGTCATTAAAACTGCAAGATTGAGAATTGTTGATAAAATAAATGAATTAAATTTGATTACACAGGATGTTCTGTATCAAAATGAGCTGTATAATCTTCTTGAAAAAGCCGGGCAAAATGTGGACTATTACGATGATGTCGCTTCATTTACAAATAAACTCAGAAAGATTATCCTGGGACATCGTGATATTCAGTCTATAGGTATTTTTACAAAAGAAAAGAAGATATGTATAATTGACAACACATCTCAAAAAAAGGGACTTGATGATATTGTACCAGTGACCATTACGTTTGAAAAACTCTATAATATTGCATCAAACGCCGGTGGAAAGCCTGTATGGTATGTTGAAGACATTGGCGGGGAAGATAATAATAATCCGGCTGTTGTTATTGCAAGAACTATAAATAATCCACGAACATTGAAATTTCAGGGGATATTAGCAATCATGGTAAACACAGAGTTGTTTGCAAAGACCTTTTCAGAGCTTGTTGCAGAAAAAAGTCAGGCAATTTCACTAATTGGACAAAACACCTTTGTTTGCACGAAGGGACAGATCAACAAAAAAGAAGTCATGAAACTTGCAAACAGCATTAAAAATGAAAATGGCGTTGTCACATACACCTCAAAAGATTATATTGTAAACATACTGCCAATAAAAGAAATTGACTGGTATATTGTAACATCAATACCTGTAAAAGTTCTTTTTAAAGATATAGATAAACTGCGCATGTGGCTTATTATTCTTTGTTTTTTATCTTTCATGATAACATCTGCAATGGCTCTTTTAATCTCTATGGATTTTTTAAAGCCAATATCGGCTATTGTTGATGCCACCAAAAAAGTCAGAAGTGGGGAGTATACCACAATAGATGACCTTGAGAGAAAGGATGAGCTGGGGCTGTTAATTGAAAACTTCAATAGTATGGTGCAGAAGATAAACCATCTTATAAACTCTATTTACAGAGAGCAAATAACCAGGAAAGAAGCTGAAATAAAAGCGCTGCAGAGCCAGCTCAATCCCCATTTTTTATTTAATATATTGGAATCAATTAACTGGCTTGCACAGCTAAACGGGGTGAGTCAAATTAGTGATGTTGTGATAGCTCTTTCAAGACTTTTGGAGGTGAATTTGAAGGAGGAAAAATTTCTGCCTCTTGAGGAAGAGCTAAAATACATAGCCTCATACATATCTATTTTGAAAATAAACTTCGGAGAGGAAAATCTGGAATTGGAGATTGATGCAGACAGGAAGGCTTTAAAATTCAGGATTCCAAAGCTATTGATTCAACCGCTTGTAGAAAACTCTGTTTTTCATGGGATAAGACCCAAAGGGAAAGGAAAGATTTTTATTGGATGTTATGTGTTTGATGAAAAGCTCAACATAATTGTCAGAGATGACGGAATAGGGATAAATCCTGAAAAGCTAAACAGGATTCGTGATGGGCTTGCAGCTGAATTTGAGTTTGAACAGGAGGAAAAGTCGTACACAAGAATTGGACTTTTGAATGTTGTAAAAAGATTGAAATTGATATACGGCAATGATGCTCACTTTTCGATTGAAAGTGTGCCGGGTAAAGGGACTACAATAAAAATAGAAATTTCTGTTGAAGCGATAGAAAGAGCATATGAGGATGCCTTATAATACTTGTGAGGAGAGGTATTTTAAAATGTACAAGATTCTAATTGTGGACGATGATATGCTGATCAGGAAAGGAATCAGAAATGTAATTAGATGGAAAGACCTGAACTGCGAGATTTGTGGCGAGGCTTCAACGGCGGAGGAAGCATTGGAGCTTGTAAAAGAACTGTCACCTGATATAGTAATTACTGATATAAAAATGCCTAATATGGATGGCATAGAAATGATTGAAGAAATAAAAAGGATCTTGCCACAGTGCAAGATTATTATTCTTACAGCTTATAGAGAATTTGAATATGCTCAAAAAGCTATAAAACTTGGTGCGTTTGATTTTTTGCTAAAACCAACCAAGGTGGAAGATATAATAAACGTTGTTCAAAAAGCTATTGCTGAGATAAATAAAGAAAGGGTGGTAATAGAGGAACTTGAAAAAGCGAACAAACTTTTACAAGAGAAGTTACCAATTTTAAGGGAAAACTTTTTGTTCAATGTTATATTTGAAATGATTACAAATGAAGATGAGATTGTTCGGATGGCACAGATTTATAAAATTGATATAAATAACTTTGTGATGATTCTGGCTGAATGTGGGATAAGAGAAGAAAGCGAAAAGCAAAATGGGCATTTGTATCTTCTGGGGGTTTCTAACATACTAAATGACTTTATTGGTGAAGGTTGCTCTGTATATACAATATATCTGAATAATTTCCAGGCAGTGTATATTGTGAGTTTTAACCAGGAACTTTCCAAGAAAGAGGAGACAGAATTTTTTGAACTTTTAAAACAGGTAAAAAAGGCAGCTATTGAATGTTTTAGCATAGACCTTACACTTGTTGTCAGTACCTGGGGCTATGGTATAATAGAACTTTCAGGTAAATTCAAGGAATGCATTGATGCTATAAATTATAAGTTTTACTTTGACAATGAAGATATAATCTACTACAAAGACCTTTCGCATCTTTTTGTTTATGTTGATGACAAAAAATTGAAGCATTTGAGAAGTGAGATTATTTCAAATGTGAGGTACGGGAATATTTCCAATATAGATACTCTTCTGGTAGAGCTCGAAGAAACATTGAAAAGGTCAAAGGCTGACAAGCAGTATATAATCAATTTATATTATCTTATGTTAATTGAAATAAACATGATAAAAACCCAGGTATTACTATCAAATTCAAATCAAGACAATAATGAAAATGATCTTCAGGGCATTGAGTTTTTGAGCGAGATTTTGAAGTGCAAGAGTATTTCTGATCTAAATGGTGTGCTCAAAGCATCAATTCAGAGGACAGTTGAGGAGATACAGAGGCATAACCAGAGCAAAATGGGCAGCCTGGTTAAGAAAGTGATTGAATATATCAAAGCAAACTACTTTTACAGTGAAATATCACTTTCTGAGATTTCAGAAAAGTTTTTTGTGAGTCCTTCTTACCTGAGCAGGCTGTTCAAAAAGGAAACAGGCAAAAATCTTTCTGATTTTATAAATGAATATAGGATTGAAAAAGCAAAAGAACTTCTTGCAACAACCGATTTGAAGACATATGAAATTGCAGATAAAGTTGGCATTCCAGATCCTCACTATTTTTCAAGAATATTTAAGCGATATACGGGTTACAGCCCTTCTGAGTACAAAGAAGCAATAAAATTCAGAAATGCAGGATTAAATGGCTAAGAAATGGGGCAGTAGCTTTTAGCTTGAAGCTGCTACGAAAAATAAAATTTTAAAAAAGAAAATTTAATTTTCTTTTAGGCTGACCACTTTTAAAAGAGATATAGAAGCAGTGATTGCAAGGGCTGCACCGAATATAAACGGTGCTGAAGGAGAGATATACTGCCATAAAAATCCAGCAATCAAACTTGCAGGAAATGCAAATATTCCAACAGCCCCATTGTAAAGTCCATAAGCGGTTCCTCTTTTTTCGGGTTCAACCAGATCAGCAACAAGCGCCTTTTCAACACCTTCTGTGAGACCGTAGTAAAGACCATAAAGAATGTACAGGATAACTATTTGATAGGTTTTTGTTGCAAGCCCGAAACCAAGATAAATCAATGCATATACAGTCCAGCCGGCAACAATCAAATATTGGCGTTTTATTCTATCTGAAAGAATTCCTGCCGGGTAGGCACTGATTGTGGTTATAAAGTTAAAGGCGGCTAACATTAAAAATATCTCCAGGATACTCAAACCTCTGTTTTGAGCCTGAAGTATCAAAAATGCATCGGAAGAGTTGCCAAGTGTGAAAATTGAAATTGTGAGAAGATACAGCTTAAATCTTCTGTCAAAGCCCTTCAAAGAGAGGTTCACTTTATTTGCATTGCTCCTCCCATTTTTGACATCCACAGCAAAGGCAATTATGAGAAAAAGAGCAATAAAGACTGGAAAGATTGAAATTAACACCAGAATCTTAAATAAATGGTCTGTGAGTTTGATTGCATTCTTTGAAGAAAAATAGATAACCAAAGAGCCTGTAAGAAGGGCAAGGATTGCACCTGCCGGGTCCATTGCTCTGTTAAAACCAAAGGCTTTCCCAAGCTCCTCTTTTTCTGTGGTATTTGCAATGAGTGCATCTCTTGGAGATGTTCTGATGCCCTTTCCGACTCTGTCCAAAAACCTTATTATAAGCACAAATACCCAGTTGTTTGCAAAGTACAAAAGTGGTTTTGAAATTGCTGAAAGACCATAGCCCAAAGTAACAAGCCATTTTCGGCTGTTTAACTTATCAGAAATGTAGCCTGAAAAAATTTTAAGAATTGTGGCAGTTGAGTCCGCCACTCCCTCTATAAGTCCAATTATAGATGTTTTTGTATTCAATACGTTTTTCAAAAACAGTGGCAGTGCTCTTATTGTAAGTTCGCTTGAAAAGTCGTTCAGAAAACTTACAAAACCAAATATAAAAGCATTCCACGGTATACCAAATATTTTCTTTTCCCGAATGTTTGAATCTTTGCTATTCATCCTCTTCATCTCCCTTTTCTTCATTTTGCCATTCAAATTCAAGTTCAAACTTGATGGCATCAGCTCTTTTTTTGATTTTTACCTCCATCTCTACGTTTTCAGGAAATTCAAATCTTTTGTCTTCAATGGTGATTGACTTTTCCTGTGCAATAGTGTCGAGTATTTCTTTTGCATGGGATACCAGGCTTTCAGTTTTTCCACTTTTTACTTCTTCAAAACGCAAAATAGCTTGGCTTTTGAAATAGTCTCTTGAAGAACCTTTGCCAAGCCACTCAAGCAAAGCCCTTTTTGAGAATCGCCACTCTCTTCCAATCTTTCGTGCGGGGATATCTTCATCTTTTAAAAGCTGATTGAACGTCTTGCTTGATATTTCCAGGAATTTGGCTGCCTCTTCGAAATTCAAAACCTCTTTCTCCATTAAAATCACCTCAAATTACAGTTAAATTATAGTTAAGTTATAATTATATTATAGTTTAAATGAACATCAATTGCAATACAAAATATTATCTTCACCAGGAAAAAATACAGAAAAATACGGATTAGGTGTTTTTCATCCGGCTAAAAGCTGTGAACCTGCTGTGAATAAGCTTAGCAATCTCAGGTTAATATTTTCACTTTTCTTGTGCTCAGGTGAAAAAAAAGTAACAGGTGGTTCTCCACAAACGTCTGCACCGGCTATGTTGTATTTGGAAATAAAGTATGAAAGAATCTCAAAAAGTGTAGCAGCATCGCAGCTTCCCTGGTCCCACGTTGTTTTTAAAGTGGAACAATTTAGAATATCTTTGTCAATGCTTATGTAAACATCAAAATGGGGTTGGATTTTTCTGTACTCTGATGGTGAAAATATTTTTAGCTTTTGATTTTCTATAGCTTTTTTTTCTTCCGAGATGACAAATACTTCTTCTACATTGCCAAGATTGCAAGCATCTTTTAGCCATGAGCCACAGCTGACAAATCCCTTAAAAAAGTTTGAATAGTCAACATGTTTGTCAAAAACAATTAATGATATCTTTTGTGGGATATTTTTGAGAAGAAGAAGTGTAAAATGGTGAAAGTCACCAGAGCCAAGAAAGCACAGCGAATTTTTTATATTTTTAATCTTCTCAAACACCACTTTCATTGTATCTTCTGAGCACATATATCTTGTGGAGCTTATGCTGCTTATGTCAATTATTTTGCATGAGCTTTTCAGTCTTGGTTGAAAGGAATAGTAGGTGTCAAACATCAAAATATAAGAAGAAGACAATAAGCTTTTCATTGCTCATCATCTCCTTCCCGGGTTTTAGTGTGAATGATAAAGTTTTCAATTATGATTATATCACTTCTTTTGCAAATCTTTTGTGTTATAAGATATCGAAATGGTGGTAATAATCTTATGTAAAATAGCAAAATTAAAAAAGATTTAAACTCAGTTTGGAAAGGGGAAGATGAGAATGGACACAAAAGAGATAGTGCTTCAGACACTGAAAAGCTCTGATAAGCCGTTAAAGACTCAGGATATAGTGGAAAAAACCGGGCTTGATAAAAAAGAGGTGGAAAAAGCCATAAAAGAACTTAAAAACGAAGGTTTTATAGAGTCGCCAAAGCGCTGCTATTACCAGGCAAAATGAAATATTCAAAAGGTTATTTGAACAGCCTGTTACTAAATAAACTGTTATCAAAATTAGTAAAACAGTTGCATATTGAATATGAATAAATCCCTGCTTGTGAAAAAAGCAGGGATTATTTTTTTGTGATTTATTCACAAATTTAAATCATAAAAATATGCAATCTGTAGCATATTGACAATTTTCATCAAAAATTATATAATCAAAACAAAGCTAAGCAAACATTTGCATAAATTTTTAGTCTCTCAGAGTTTTTTTATCTATTTTAATTCTTATTAAAAACTCTGTTTTATTTCAATTTTACTTCATTTATTAATCTAATTTAAGGGAGGTTTTTGTTTATGTCCAGAGTTAATTTAAGCAAACGTTTGTTACCAGTATTGATTATCCTGAGCTTTTTAGTTTCAATCATTTTGCCACTTTCAATTTTTGCTGCAGGAGAAAAAACTACGCTGATCATTCATTATTACCGCTATAACGAGGATTATCAGGGATGGAATCTATGGATTTGGCCTGTTGAGCCTGTTGGAGCAGAAGGTAAAGCATATGATTTTACAACCAAAGATGATTTTGGTGTAAAAGCAGTTGTTAAACTTCCAGGCAAAGTGACCAAAGCTGGAATTATTGTTCGAAAAGGCAACTGGGAGGCAAAAGATGTTGCGGTTGACAGATTTATCACCAACATTGATGGTACAAAGGAAGTCTGGTTGATTGAAGGAGAGGAGCAAATCTACACATCCCAGCCACAGAAAACCCCCAAAATGACGGCTTTTATTGACGGGCTTAACACAATTGTTGTGAAACTTGCAAAGAAGGCAGACATCTTTTCAAATAATAAAACTCAAGGTTTTCAGGTTACAGCATTTCATGATGAAATTGCAATCAAAAAAGTTGAGCCTGTTTTGCCAAAGGTGAACAAGAATTTCAAACCAGAAGATGTCGGTTATGAGCTGATTGATGGTGGCACAAAAGTTAGATTTATATTAAAACCCGGAGCAGGTGATTTTAAGTTTACTGATACCTCTGGAAAGCTTGATGTTTATGTTTCGGGTACAATGAACCACTGGGGTGGTACAGCTTCAGCAGAAGGTAAATATAAGCCACTTCCAGCA
Source organism: Caldicellulosiruptor morganii (assembly GCF_026810225.1). Taxonomy (NCBI): domain Bacteria; kingdom Bacillati; phylum Bacillota; order Caldicellulosiruptorales; family Caldicellulosiruptoraceae; genus Caldicellulosiruptor; species Caldicellulosiruptor morganii. The sequence continues at coordinate 2,091,944 of NZ_CP113865.1, read as the reverse complement.
TGGAAAATGACATGGAATGCACAGAAAGGTTATTATGAACTTGTAAAAGACCTTGGTAAAGATGGTGTTGTAATTGGTGCAAAATTCAAATTTACATCATGGGATGGTTCTTCTGCTACCTGGTATCCGGATGGAATGGGCAATGATAAGGTGATTGAGGAGCTCTATACAGGCAATGAAAAGATTACAAAAGTAGATACTTTTAAAATAACAACAGAGGAAGAGCTTGAGCCTCAGGTTCCGTATGTAGTATCAAAAGATGGCTTCAAACCTGCAATTGCTCAGGCAAGAAATATACTGGACAATCCAAAATATTACTACAAAGGTAATGACCTTGGTTGCACCTATACAAAGACATACTCAACATTCAGACTCTGGGCGCCAACAGCAATTGGAGTTGTATTGAGACTTTATGATGATTATAAAACCACAAAATATAAAGAGTATGATATGGAGCAGTCTGCAAATGGAACATGGTACCTTAAGATACCGGGCGATTTGAAAGGAAAATATTATCAGTATGAGGTATGGCTTGCTTCAAATTCTCTGACAGACGATACAATTAGGAAGAATGTGGTTCCGGATCCTTACTCAAAGGCAACTTCTGCAAATTCCGAAAGAACACTTATATTTGATCCGAAAGATACAAATCCTGCTGGATGGGAGAAAGATACATTTGTCAAGCTTGCAAACCAGGAAGATGCAATAATCTATGAGACACACGTGAGAGATTTTACAATAGATGAGTCAAGTGGTGTAAGACCTGAATACAGAGGTAAGTATCTTGGATTTACTCAAACAGGGACAAAGGGACCAAATGGTGTAAAGACAGGAATAGACCATTTGAAAGAGCTTGGTATAACACATGTGCATCTTCTTCCAACATACGACTTCGGTTCAATTGATGAGACGAAGCCAAATTCTGGCTATAACTGGGGATATGATCCTGTTTTATATCAGAATGTTGAAGGTTCATATGCAACAAATCCAAATACAATTGCAAGGATTAAAGAGTACAAACAGATGGTAATGGCTCTGCACAAAGCGGGAATTGGCGTTATTCAGGATGTTGTATTTAACCACACCTTCCAGATAGGTGATGCAAAGCTTTCGATTTTTGACAAGATAGTGCCCGGGTATTTTTACAGAAAGGACAAAGATGGTAATTATTCTAACGGTTCTGGCTGTGGAAATGAGCTTGCAACCGAAAAACCAATGGTAAGAAAGTTTATAATTGATACTCTGACCTATTTGACAAAGGAATACCACATAGATGGTTACAGATTTGACCTGATGGCTGCAATAGACAGAATTACAATGGCAAAGGCGCAGGAAGAAATAAGAAAAATAAACCCATCAGCAGTCATCTATGGAGAAGGTTGGCTTGCCGGTGCAACAACACTTGAAAGCTTGCTCAGAATGGAGATTGGTTCTTTTAACCAGGCAGGTCTTCATATAGGATTTTTCAATGATAGAATCAGAGAGGCAATCAGAGGAAATCTGGACAATGAGTCCAAAGGCTTTATGCAGGGCAACTACTCTTACAGGCTTGAGGATTTAAAACGAGGCATTCAGGGAGGACTTGGAGATTTTGCTACCGACCCTGATGAATGTATCAACTATGTTTCAGCGCATCACAATTTAACACTGTGGGACAAACTTCAAAAGAGTGTTCCAAACGAACCGGATTATATAAAAGACAAAATGGGCAGACTTGCTAATGCAATTGTTTTAACAGCACAGGGTGTGCCTTTCCTGCACGGTGGTGTTGAGTTCAATAGAACAAAATATATGAATTCTAATTCATACAATGCAGGTGATAAGGTTAATAAGTACAACTGGAACCTTAAAGCAAAATGGTATAACACATTCAAGTACTATCAGGGTCTGATTGCGCTGAGGAAAGCTCACCCGGCTTTCAGAATGACAACTGCACAGGATATAAAGAATTATCTGGCATTTATTCCAACACCTAAAGGAACACTGGGATACAGACTGACATACCCAAAAGATACATGGAAGGATATTGTGGTTGTTTACAACTCAACAAAAAAGGCACAGGAGATAACTTTGCCAGAGGGCAACTGGGTTGTTGTTGCAAACGGTGATGAAGTAGGGACAGTGCCCATAAAGAACTATTCAAACTTTGTTTCGGGCAAGGCTGTTGTTGCACCAATTTCAATGTTTGTTGCTTACAAGAGCGCAGAATTCCCTCAGGGCTTTACAAAAGTAACCGGCAAAGATCCTGAATCAATTGCAGCATCTGCTACTGTAGCAGCACCAAAAGTTTATGGCAATGGTAATGTTGAAGTTACATTTAAAGTCAAAGTTCCAGCAGGGACTGACGACGATGTAATATACCTGGCAGGTTCTTTTGGCAAAGCCGGGCTTGCTGATTGGAACCCGGGTGACAAAGATGGTGCAATAGAGCTTGTAAGAATGCAGGATGGCACATACAGCGTGACTGTAAAACTCAATGCAGGCGAGACATTCGAATACAAATACACAAGAGGCAGCTGGGATACAGTTGAAAAAGGTGCTAACAAGGAAGAAATATCAAATAGAAAGCTTACAGTCAAAGATGAAGGCAATGGTAAGATGACTGTATCTGATACTGTTTTGAACTGGGCTGATAGATAAGTGAATACCGCTATTTTATATACTGTTTTATAAAAGAGGCTGGGACTTTTATTTATAAGTTCCAGCCCCACACATTTCGTTTAAACAGCACTTTTTGCATTCGGGTTTTTTATTCCTGCAGATCTCTTTACAGTGTTTTACGATAAGTGCATGAAATTCATTGAATAAAGATGTTCGAGGTTCTAAATTTTCCATAAAAATAGATTGTAGCTGGTTGTACTCAATCTTTTCACTTTCAATCAAACCAAGTCTGTAAAAAAGCCTTTTTGTGTACGCATCAACAACAAAAATGGGCTTTTGTGCTCCGTAGAGTATTATGCTGTCAGCAGTTTCAAATCCTATGCCTTTTTGTGAAAGAAGTTTTTTTCTAAGTTCAAAAATGTCAAGGCTGAAGAGTTTATTCAAATCAGAGTCAAACTCGTTTTTCAAAAAATTACAAAAATCTTTTAATCGTCTGGCTTTCTGGTTGTAATAGCCAGCTGGTCTTATAAGATTTGCCAAAACTTCATCGGGAGTTTGCAAAATCCCTTCAATTGTCAAAGCATTGGCTTTTTTAAGATTCAAAATGGCTTTTTCAACCGAACTCCATGAAGTACTTTGGGCTAAAATTGCACCCACCACCATTTCGAACTTTGTCTCTGCTGGCCACCAGTTTTGAGGTCCCCAGAATTCAAATAGTTTTTGAAAGATATTATAAAGTTTATAAGAGAAATTTTCATCTTTTGAGCAAAAAGAACCGCTATTGAAACTCATGTGTGTAGTTTTACTCTTCTCCTTTCTTTATGATGCTGAATTTATAAACAGATTTTAAAAATACGTTGAAAAAGTCGTTTGAATGATCACCTTTTATTATTGAGAGCAACGAATACTCTTCTGGAGATTTACTCCTGTCAACGTAAATGGTTATGACTATCATTTCACCTTCTATGGAAGAAGAGTTTTTGGCTTTTGCAATCTGATTGGCAGAATAAAACATAACAGCAGCGTTTATGTATTTTGAACCCAAATCAATCTTCTGGATATAGATATCATAAAGACCCGGCTCAAAAATATTTGACTGAAGTATTTGGCTTTTTATAAATTTTATAACAGGATTATAATATTTCATTTCAGAAGGTGATACCCTGTTTTTGTAATAAATCTTTGTTGAAGAACTTCCATCGTTATTTTTGCCATTTACAACATATATAGCATCTGTGACTTTTTCAAGGTAAGTTATATTGTATACAGCTGAATATGAGCTATTGGATTGTGCGCTGCTGTTTTGAGTGTCTTCTTTCTTTGCAGATGTAATATAATACTGCCTTTGAATATTTGAAGAATTTGAATTTTCAGGCTTCTGTGAATTATTCAATATTGACCAGATGATATACATTGGAACAAGCAAGAAAGCCAGGACTGTAAACAATTTGACAATTGTTTTATTCATTCTTCAAAAACCTCTGCTTCTATGAAATATACTTAATTAAATTATAAAGCATCTTCTCAGAAAAATCAGCAAATTAAATCAAAAAATACTTTGAAAATATTTGTTAAATACTACAAACAAATTCTTTAAAAATCAGCATGTTATATAAACAATATTGCACAGTTTTTATAATCAAAAACTGTAGTTTTATATACAAAATATGCAATTTTGATAAAAAGTCGAGAAGGAAAAATAAAAAAATTAGAGAATTAATATAATTAGTTTATTTAATAAACAAACTAAGAAGGAGTGATTTTTGTGAAAGGTCTCAAAAGAAGCGTTGCGCTGTTGTTAAGTTTGATCTCTGTTTTGAGCTTTTGTTTAGCTTCTGTGGTGATTTATTCTGACAGGGCATACAGTGCTTCGGGTGCTACCAAGAAGATCGTATTCTGGCACATTACAACCGACGAAGTTGGAAAGAAGATGATCCAGAATCAGGTGAACAGATTTTTGAAAGCGCATCCGGATTTTAAAGTAGAGGTTGTACCTCTTCAGAATGACTCTTTCAAAACAAAGTTAAAAATTGCGATGGGGTCCAATCAGGCACCTGACGTATTTGTCACATGGGGTGGCGGTCCTTTCTTCGAATATGTTAGAGCAGGCAAAGTAAAGGATATTACAGCTTATATGAATGAAAACAACTACAAAAACAGGTTTGTTGAGGCTGCCTTCGGCCCAATTACTTACAACAAAAAGATTTGGGCAGTGCCGGTTGAAGGTGCTGGTGTTTCACTTGTATGGTACAACAAAGAGATATTCAAGAAATACAATTTGAAAGTTCCAACAACATATGATGAATTTCTGAATATTGTAAAAACATTGAAATCCAAAGGAATAATTCCTATCACACTTGCAAACAAAACAAAATGGCCGGGCTGTTTCTGGTATTGGAATCTTGTAAATAAATTGGGCGGAGCTTCTGCATTTGAAAAGGCAGCTGAAAGAACAGGTGGAAGCTTTGCTGACCAGCCATTCATAAAAGCAGGAGAGATGCTTCAGGAACTTGTTAAGATGGGAGCATTCCCGAAAGGATTTAATGGTCTTGACTGGGACACAGGACAATCAAGAATGCTTTTGTATACAGGCAAAGCTGCAATGGAGCTTATGGGAACATGGCAAATACCAATAGTTAAAGCTGAAAAGAAGGAATTCTATGAGAAAAAACTTGACTTCTTCCCGTTCCCGAATATTAAAGGTGGCAAAGGTGATCCAACAAGCCTGGTAGGTATGGCATCGTCTAACTACTATGCTGTTACAACATCTTGCAAATATCCAAAAGAGGCATTCAACATGATTCAGTACTTGATTGATGATCAGGCTGTAAAGGAAAGAATTGATTACGGTCAAATTCCACCTGTAAAAGGTTTGAAGTTCACTGATCCTATGCTTCAAAAAGTATACAATATAGTAACCAAAGCAAAAACTATTCAGCTCTGGTGGGATCAGTATTTACCACCACAACTTGCAGAAACACACAAAGACATTGTACAATCTCTCTTTGGTTTAACAATTACGCCAAAAGCTGCTGCTGAAAAGATGGAGAAGGCTGCGAAGGATTATTTTAAGAAATAATTAAAAATTTAACTTAGCCAAGCTAAAAATAATGTGGATTGGTATTGGCCGAAAGTTTGCTGTGGCTAATACCAATTCACTTTTTATAATGAGAATTTGCATCAGAAGGGGGAAAGAGAGAGTTGCAAAGAGATAAATCTGCAAAACTGCTACAAAATTTAGGGCTTGCGTTGTTTTTGGCTCCTGCTTTGATACTGATTGGTATATACATCATATGGCCGATAATAATGTCTTTTGATTTGAGTTTGTATGAATGGGATGGGGTATCACCTCAGAAGTTGTATCTGGGGCTGAAGAACTGGAAGGATCTTTTGGTGGACAGCATATTTTGGCATGCTTTTGGCAATAACATAAAGTTTATATTTTTGTCAATTATAATTGAAATGCCAATTGCGATACTGATTGCTGTTTTACTTGATAGAGGTGGCAAAAGATTTGACGCGTTTAAATCTCTTTTTTATCTTCCAATGCTAATGTCATCTGTTGCTATTGGTGTGCTGTTCAAGTATATTTATGACCCAAATTTTGGACTTATAAGTGGAATACTCAGTTTTTTGCATCTTGATTCTTTGAATCAAGATTGGCTTGGCGATCCCAATGTAGCTTTTTATTCAGTGGTTGCTGTTATATGCTGGCAATATATACCTTTTTATATGATATTTTTCATAGCAGCTCTGTCAAATATACCTCAGGAACTCTATGAGGCTGCAAAGATAGATGGTGCAACACAGCAACAGTATTTCTGGAGAATAGAACTTCCTCTTTTAACACCTTCCATAAAAACGGCCTGTATTTTGTCTCTAATTGGTTCATTAAAATATTTTGATTTGATTTACGTTATGACAGAAGGCGGTCCTTCAAATGCAACAGAATTAATGGCTACATATATGTACAAAAATGCTTTCGCGTCATTCAAGATGGGATATGGAAGCACTATAGCATCTGCCATGTTTCTTATAATTACAACTGCCGGCATATTTGCTTATTTTGTAACAAGACGCAAGGAAGAATAGCTTTTGCATTCTGTAAGGGGGTTAGAAATTCAATGAATTTCATAAAGGAGACAAAAAAATGGTATTTTATATTTCTGGCAGTATGGACATTAATTGCAGATGTTCCATTTTTGTTTATGCTGTTTACTTCATTTAAAACACAGTCAGAACTTTTATCTGGCAACACATGGCAAATACCAAGACAACCAACTATAGAGAATTTTTCAACCGTGTTGGAGGGTAATTTTTTTACTTATTTAAAAAACAGTGTAATAGCGGTCTCTATATCGGTTGTTCTGATTTTAATAATATCTTCAATGGCTGCTTTTGCTTTTTCCAGGTTTAAGTTTGCTCTTAACAATCTACTGTATTCGCTTATAATTGCAGGCATGGCAATACCTATTCATGTAACTTTAATACCAATTTATGTATTAACAAACAAGATTAAGCTTTACGATACGGTATTTGCTTTGATTGGTCCATATGTTGCACTCAGTTTACCAATGTCAATTTTTATATTAACCGAGTTTATGCGTGAAATACCTCTTGAACTCGAAGAAGCTGCTAAAATAGACGGTTGTTCAATGTTCAGGTTATATTCTGATATTTTATTACCCTTATCAGCACCAGCTTTGATAACTGTTGGTATTTACAATGGAACATATCTCTGGAATGAATTTGTGTTTGCACTTGTTTTGACAAGTTCACCGACAAGAAGAACTTTACCGCTTGGCATTTGGGACTTTCAGGCAAGATACGGCTCTGACATTCCTGCCATAATGGCATTTTTGACGTTATCACTTTTGCCAATGCTAATTGCATACATCTTTGGTCAGGACAAGATTATAAAGGGTATGATGGCAGGAGCTGTTAAGGGTTAAACCAGTGGTTTGAGGGTATTTCATTGTTTGAGGATTTTACATTATAATATTTTTCAAACAACAATTAGAATAAAGGATAAAGGGAAGATGGGAAATCACGCATTAATTAAGCAAATCAACAAGCTGTTGATTTTAAAAACAATATTGGATCATAGAACAATTTCGAGAGCTAAAATTTCAAGACTTGTAGATTTAAATAAAGCAACTGTATCAAATCTTACTGATGAGCTCATAAAAGAGGGATTTGTGATAGAAAAAGGATACGGGCATTCAAAAGGTGGAAGAAGGCCGGTCTTACTTGAAGTTAACAAAAATGTGGGGCTCATCATAGGGATTGACCTTGGTGTTAACTATATTCATTTGATTTTGACAAATTTTATTGGTGAGATTATCTGGGAAAGAAATATGGCTATCAAACTTGGTGAAAAACAGGAAAAGATTCTGGAAAGCCTTTTTATGATAATTGAAGAAGCAATAAAAGCTGCTCCACCAACACAAAAGGGAATACTTGGAATAGGGATAGGAGTTCCAGGTATTGTTGAAAAAAACTCCGGAACTGTGCTTTTAGCACCAAATTTGAAATGGCAGGATGTACCTTTGAAAAGGATGGTTGAAAGCAGGTTTGGGCTTCCAGTATATATAGACAATGAAGCAAACGCAGGTGCTTTGGGCGAAAAATGGTTTGGTGGATGGGGAGATGTTTCCCACCTTTTATATGTAAGTGTTGGCATAGGTATTGGTGCCGGGATTGTAATTGGTGAAGAGGTTTACAGAGGTGCAAAGGGGTTTGCTGGAGAAGTTGGACATATGACAATTGATTTTAACGATGATGTATGCAGCTGTGGTAATGTCGGGTGCTTAGAGAACTTTGCATCAGAAAGGGCTCTTTTGAGTCTTATAAAGACACTTGTGGAAAGTGGAGTAGAAGATGAATATATAAACAGGGATACGGTTGAAGAGATGGATGCAGGTTATATAATCCAGTCTGCCTTGCAAAGAAGCAGAGTAGCTATGAATGCTATCACAGATATTGCTAATAAGCTTGGTATAGGTATTGCCAATTTGGTCAATATATTTAATCCTGATATAGTTGTAATAGGCAATAAAGCATCATTTATGGGTGATTTGTTTTTAGAAGAGCTGAGAAGAATTGTATATAAAAGAGCATTTATAACCCAGTACCATCATGTAAGAGTTGAAGTTTCAAAGCTAAAAGACAGAGCCTGTGTACTGGGATGTGTTGCAATGGTGATTTCTGATATGCTTGCATTCCCTGATTATGTATAAGAAAAGTTTTAAAAGGAGTGTTTATTTGATGATGAGAAGCCTGAAAAGTCGGAAGCTGGTTTTTATTCTTGCCATGCTGTTTTTAATAAACGCCATAGTATCATTGAAATTTATAACTTATTCATCTGCAAACCAATTGGCTTCCAAAAGTAAATACATTGAATACAATTTTGAAAACAAAAGTGTCTCTCCACTTGCAAAATATCCATCCAATGTTGTATTAAAGGTTACAAATTCTACTTGTGCAGAGGGGACGTTTTCGGTTCTGGTAGCAGGAAGAAAAAATGCAAATGACGGAGTTATAGTTGATATTACAAAGTTTTTAGACTTCTCAAGAGAGTATGAAGTTTCTTTTTATGTTTTACAAACCACAAAAAAACTTCAAAGAATTTCTGTAACCTTAGAAATTTTAGATTCAAATGATAAAAATCAGGTTATTGCTGCTGAAAAGGTGCTTTTGCCAAACATATGGACAAAGGTGAGTGCAAAAGTTCAGGCTTCAAATTATAAAAAGGCAAAGAGGATCAATTTGATTGTTAACATGCCAACAAGCAAAAGCGACTCATTTTACATTGACCTGTTTACAATAAAGGACTTGGAAAATGCTTATGTTCTCAAACAGGAGAATTTCGAAAACAAAAATACTGGCGGTTTTTTGCCTGAAGATAAAAACTGCAAAATAACACTTGCAAAGGATAGAGCTTACAGCAGCGCTTACAGTCTCAAAGTTCAGCCATCTCAAAAGACCAAGAATGGGAAGATTCTCTTTCCAATAAAGGGCCTGCTGCAAAAGGGAGGGACATATGATTTTTCACTGCTTGTTTACCAGGACAGTTCAAAGCCTGTTAATTTTTCAGCAGGCATAAAGCTAAACGATGGAAAATCGACAAAAGAGATTGTTTTGGCAAAACAGAATGTTGCACCCAAAAAGTGGACGCAGCTTTTTGCAACTCTTGATCTTGACACCAGGTTTTCTGCAAAAGATGTTAGCTTTTTTGTAAAGCCAGCTGCTGCAATCTCCTATTATTTGGACCTTTATTCAATCTCAGATGAAAATTGGGGGCAGCCTGTGCCTGATTATAATCTGCCATCACTTTGTGAAAAGTACAAAAACTATTTCAAGATTGGAGTTGCTGTGCCCTACAGGGCTCTGACAAATCCAGTTGATGTGGAAGTGATAAAAAGGCATTTCAACAGCATAACACCGGAGAACGAAATGAAACCAGAGAGCCTTCAGCCCTATGAAGGTGGTTTTAGCTTTAGCATTGCAGATGAGTATGTAGATTTTTGCAAAAAGAACAATATCTCGCTGCGAGGGCACACCCTTGTTTGGCATCAGCAAACCCCGAGCTGGTTCTTTACAAATCCTGAAACAGGCGAAAAACTTACTAACAGTGAGAAGGACAAGAAAATACTATTGGATAGGCTAAAGAAGCATATCCAGATAGTTGTTGGCAGGTATAAGGGGAAAGTATATGCATGGGACGTTGTGAATGAGGCGATTGATGAGAATCAGCCGGATGGGTATAGAAGAAGTGACTGGTACAATATCTTGGGACCGGAGTACATTGAAAAGGCATTTATCTGGGCGCATGAAGCAGACCCGAAAGCAAAGCTTTTCTACAATGACTACAGTACAGAAGACCCATACAAGAGAGAATTTATATACAAACTAATTAAAAATTTAAAAGCAAAAGGTGTGCCAGTTCATGGTGTTGGGCTTCAGTGCCATATTTCACTTGACTGGCCGGATGTGAGTGAAATTGAGGAGACTGTCAAATTATTTAGCAGGATTCCAGGACTTGAAATACACTTCACAGAAATTGATATAAGTATTGCTAAAAACATGACCGATGATGATGCATACAATCGCTATCTTTTGGTTCAGCAGGCACAAAAATTAAAAGCAATTTTTGACGTTTTGAAAAAGTACAGAAATGTAGTTACAAGTGTTACATTCTGGGGACTGAAGGATGATTACTCATGGCTACGGGGAGATATGCCACTTTTGTTCGACAAAGACTACCAGCCAAAGTTTGCGTTCTGGAGCTTGATTGACCCATCAGTTGTCCCAAAAGAGTAATAAAACTAATTATTGACTAAAATATCAAAACTTCATATAATAAAATTGAAAGAAAAAAGTGAATATAGAGGCGATGGAGTTCGCCTAAAAATGCCACGGCAATAGAAAATGGCTTGTGGCTGATAACTCCTGTCCGTATTTAAAAAGATGCGGGCAGGAGTTTTTTGCTTTTAATAAGCTCTTATTTTTGAGTACTCTGGGGGGGATTGACCTTGGACATAGTGTATTTTGAGATGATAGAAAACTTCAAAGAAGACAGGTGCATTGTATGCCATCTTAAAAACAGGGCAATGGATAAGTTTTTTGATGATTTTCTGTATGAATCAGTAAACGACTACAGCTTACGTGACAGAATAAGAAAGGGTGGAATTTGTCCAGGGCATGCAAGAAAGTTGGAGTCGTTTGGAGATGTGCTTGCCCATGCCATTATATATTCGGATTTGCTTAGAAGTTTTAAAAACAACCACCATATTGAGATATTGCCTCGCAAAAAGAAAGCTCAAGGACAAAATATCTGCGTCTTTTGTGAAAAAGAACAGAGCTTTGAAGACACCTACACAAGAGCGTTTTCCTACTTTTTTGCCACTTCACCTCAATTTAAATCTGCATTTGCTAAGTGTTAATAATAAAATTATCAGAAATGAAATTGAAAAATCCCCATTAGCTACTTAAAATGAAACTTTCTGTAGTGTAGAATGGAAAGTATGAAAAAACTACAGAAGGAGAAGCTGAAGGCTTTGAAATTATCTGGAATAATAAAAAGTTTTAATTTAAGGATGAAGAAAGCTATTAAAAATAACTACACTTATCAAGAGTTTTTTGAGATATTAATAAAGGTATTGATAAAATGATAAATATTGACATCTTTATTAACAAGCTATAATATAGAAGTTAATGGGAAGTATAAGTAAGCTTAATCTTCTAACATAATACAACAAAGCAAAAAGGAGGGTTAATATGAAACCTAAAAATTTACGCTTAATTTCATTTTTTATTTTAACACTATTTTTATTCCAACTAATATTTGCAACACCAATAATGAGGGTTAAAGCACAGACAAATAATGGAATTGCCGTAGTTTATAAAAGTTTTGGTGGGAAAAAGTGGGATCAGTTTTTTGGAGTATCAGTAACACCAGATGGGGGATGTATAGCAGTAGGGAGCTCTAATTCTGCCGATAGAGATATGGCAGGGTTAAATAAAGGTGATTTTGACGCAATAATAGTGAGATATGATTCAAAAGGAAATATAAAATGGAAGAAGGGTTTTGGTGGAAGTGGGTTAGATAAATTTGAAGGAGTAGCAGTAACACCAGATGGAGGATGTATAGCAGTGGGGGCTTCAAGCTCTTCCGATGGAGATATGGCAGGGTTAAATAAAGATGATTTTGACGCAATAGTAGTGAAATATGATTCGAAGGGAAATATAAAATGGAAGAAGAGTTTTGGTGGAGATAGTTTGGATCAATTCTTTGGAGTAGCAATAACGCCAGATGGAGGATGTATAGCAGTAGGATTTTCAGCGTCTGATGATGAAGATATGTTAGGGTTAAGTAAAGGTGATAGTGACGCAATAATAGTAAAATATAACAAAGAAGGAAAATTAGAATGGAAGAAGAGTTTTGGTGGAAGTAACAGAGATTTTTTTAATGAAGTAGCAGTAACACCAGATGGAGGATGTATAGCGGTAGGATATTCAGAATCTAACGATAGAGATATGGCAGGTTTAAGTAAAGGTGATATCGATGCAATAATAGTAAAATATAACAAAGAAGGGAAAATAAAATGGAAGAAAAGTTTTGGTGGAAGTAAGGTGGATTATTTTTTTGGAGTATCAGTAACACCAGATGGGGGATGTATAGCAGTGGGGAGCTCTAATTCTGCCGATGGAGATATGGTAGGGTTAAATAAAGATGATTTTGACGCAATAATAGTGAGATATGATTCAAAAGGAAATATAAAATGGAAGAAGGGTTTTGGTGGAAGTAAGGTGGATTATTTTTGTGGAGTAGCAGTAACACCAGATAGAGGATGTACAGCAGTAGGGTTTTCAACGTCTGATGGTGGAGATATGACAGGGTTAAATAAAGGTGATAGTGATGCAATGATAGTAAAATATAACATAGAAGGAAAAATGGAATGGAAGAAAAGTTTTGGTGGAAGCAGTGGTGATTATTTCAATGAAGTAGCAATAACACCAGACGGAGGATATATAGCAGTAGGGTATTCATATTCTAATGATGGAGACATGGCAGGGTTAAACAAAGGTGATAGGGATGCAATAATAGTGAAAATATCAAAACAAATAAAAGTAATAAAAGTGAATGGAGTAAAACTAAATAAAACAAATATAACACTCAAAGAAGGAGCAAAAGATAAACTAATTGCAACAGTTATTCCAAGTAATGCAACAAACAGAGGAGTAACATGGACATCAAGTAATTCAAAGGTTGTAAAAGTTGATTCTAATGGAAACTTAACAGCATTAGATAAAGGAACAGCAACAATAACAGTTAGGACAGTAGATGGTGGCTATAAAGCAACTTGTAAAGTTGTAGTGAAATAATAATTTTAAGATTAGGGTTTTAATAGTGTGGATATAGTAGCTTATCAAAATAAATGTCAGATGCTTAATTTAAATTTAGGCCTTATATGGCCTTTTTTTATTTTATTGTGAGGACATTCCCTACATTAGTTTTTGCTTATCGCAATTTAAGACGAGCAACCTATGTTATTAATTTTAGCTCCAAACCTTCTAAAATGCTTTTAGAGCGATTTTTTTGAACAAATTGACCTAACTAATTATGAGGGGGGTTACAAAAGTTTTACCAGATGCTTCCCAAAATCAGTTAAGTACTGAGAATTATTTTTTTTGAGCACAGGTAGGGAAAAGTAATATCAAAAGTGTAGAAAGGTATTTACAATAATAGAGAATAAAAGAAAAAATTACTATTAAAACATTTACATCAACTACACAGCTGATGAGGTAAAAGCATGTTACATAATTGTTGAGTTTGTTGCAGGTACGCAGTAGTTTACTATCAGACACGCAAATTTTCTGAGAAGGTAATAAAATGAGGCAGCTTTTCATGCTTTCTTCACAGTATTCAGTTATTAAAGTTTATTGTAAATTTATACGTTACCATTTATGGGGCTAAAGTATCTTCTCCTGAGCCTTTTCTAATATTCACCTCTTTTATTTTTTGATTGACTACAGATTTTTCAAAGTTTATACTTTAAAAAAGAGAAGATGTTTTTAATTCACATTCCAAGGTAAAATAAATGACTTGTTAAGATAGAAAATAACTCATAAAATTCAAAAGAGGGGACTGAACAAAGTGGAAGTAAGAACAAGATTTGCGCCAAGTCCAACAGGGCACCTTCACATTGGCGGTGCAAGAACAGCTCTGTTTAATTACCTTTTTGCAAAAAAACACGGCGGAAAGTTTATAGTAAGGATAGAAGACACAGACTTGGAAAGATCGTCTATTGAGTCCGAAAAGGTTATTTTGGAGAGTTTAAGATGGCTTGGGATTGAATGGGACGAAGGCGTTGAAGTGGGCGGTCCATATGGACCATACCGCTCAACAGAAAGAGTAGATATCTACAAAAAGTATGTTGACATTCTATTTGAGAAAGGATACGCATATCATTGCTACTGCACAGAAGAAGAGCTGGAATATCAGCGACAGCAGCTTCTAAGTCAGGGAAAAATGCCAAGATACACCGGAAAGTGCAGGAATCTTACAGATGCAGAAAAGAGAAAACTCGAGGCAGAGGGTAGAAAACCAGCTGTTCGTTTCAAAGTGCTAGAAGGTGTGAAAATAGTTGTTCATGATCTGGTAAGGGGTGATGTTGAGTTTTTAAGCGATGACATTGGCGATTTTGTGATTGTCAAGTCTGATGGAATTCCAACATATAACTTTGCGGTTGTTATAGATGACCATTTGATGAAGATTTCGCATGTTATAAGGGGTGAAGAGCATCTTTCAAACACACCGCGCCAGATTTTAATTTACAACGCACTCGGGTTTGATCTGCCGCAGTTTGCACATGTATCTTTGATTTTGGGAAAAGACAGAACAAAGATGTCCAAGCGCCATGGTTCAACCTGGGTTGAGCAGTACAGAGAGAAGGGGTATTTGAAAGAAGGACTTATAAACTTTCTTGCTCTTCTTGGCTGGTCGCCGGAAGAGAATATAGAGATATTTGACATGCAGTATCTTATTGAAAACTTTTCACTTGAGAGGGTTTCAAAAAACCCTGCAATATTTGACCTTGACAAACTAAACTATATAAACTCTCAGCATATAAAGCAAAAATCCCTGGATGAACTAACAATGCTTAGTATCCCCTACCTTGTTGAGGCGGGGTATATCAAAGAAACTGAGGCAAAAGAAAAGTTTGAGTGGCTGAAAAAGATTGTAAAATCTGTGTATGAAGGGCTTGATTATCTTGCGCAGATTAAAGATAAAGTTGATATCTTTTTTAACAATGAAGTTAAAATAGAAGATAATGATGCAAAAGAGGTCTTGAAGTGGGAGCATGTAAAGCATTTGATTGACGTCTTTGAAAGTAAAATAAAAGAAGCCGGGGAGTTGACGGTTGATACCATCAAAGCTCTTTTCAAAGAGATACAAAAAGAAACAGGGTATAAAGGCAAAAATTTGTTCATGCCGATAAGAGTTGCACTGACAGGTAAAACCCACGGCCCTGAGCTTGTTGAAATAATAGAAATTCTGGGCAAAGAAAACATACTAAAACGATTGGAATTCTTCAAAACGTGGTATAATTAGATTAGATTTATTTTGAGCCTTTTTAGAAGGAGTTAAGAAAGAGTATGTTTAGATTCATCAGGATGATAAAAGAAGAGATGGATGTAATTATGGAAAAAGACCCTGCTTGCAAAAGCAGGCTTGAGACCCTTTTGTACCCCAGCCTTTGGGCAATAATTTATCACAGGATTGCTCACTGGTTTTATCAAAGAAGGATGTACTTTATTGCCCGCTGGATTTCTCAGCGGGCACGGCACAAAACAGGAATTGAAATACACCCAGGTGCAAAAATTGGCAGGCGTGTATTTATCGACCATGGCATGGGTGTTGTTATTGGTGAGACAGCTGAGATTGGCGATGATGTGCTGATTTATCAGGGTGTCACACTGGGGGGGACAGGTAAGGAAAAGGGCAAACGCCATCCTACAATTGGCAACAATGTCTTAATTGGTGCTGGTGCAAAGGTTTTGGGACCTTTTAAGGTGGGGGACAATACAAAAATTGGTGCAAATGCAGTTGTTCTTCGTGAGGTTGAAGACAACTCAACTGTTGTTGGTGTGCCGGGAAGGGTTGTCAGAAAAGAAAAAAAGGAAAAACCATCTGTTGAAGAGCAGCTTGACCAGGTGGGATTTCCCGACCCGCTTGCAATGCAGATTTGCAGGCTCGAAGCAAAAATAGAAGCCTTAGAGAAAAAACTTGCCGAGTATGAAAGGAGATTAATGGAGTATGAAGCTTTACAACACTCTGACAATGACAAAAGAGGAATTTGAACCCTTGGAGCAAGGCAAAGTGAAGATGTATGTGTGTGGACCGACGGTGTATGACTTTATTCACATTGGCAATGCAAGACCTTTGATCGTGTTTGACACGCTGAGGAGATATTTTGAGTACAAAGGCTATGAGGTTTTGTACATCCAGAACTTTACTGATATTGAAGACAAGATGATAAACAGGGCAAACAAAGAGGGGATAACCGTTTTTGAGCTTGCTGAAAGGTTTATAAACGAGTATTATAAAGACGCAGACAGGCTAAATGTAAGGCGCGCAACCAGAAATCCAAGAGCAACAGAAGAGATTGAAGATATGATAAACCTTATTCAAAGGCTTTTAGACAGAGGATATGCATATGTTGTTGATGGAGATGTGTATTTTAGAACAAGAAAATTTGCAGAGTACGGAAAGCTTTCTCACAAGAACATTGAAGAGCTGATAGCCGGTGCGCGTGTTGACCCGGGCGAGAAGAAAGAGGACCCGCTTGACTTTGCTCTGTGGAAGGCAAAAAAACAAGGTGAGCCGGCTTGGATCTCACCCTGGGGCGAGGGCAGACCCGGCTGGCATATAGAGTGTTCTGTTATGGCAATGAAATACCTTGGTGAGACTATAGACATTCACGCAGGCGGGCAGGATTTGATCTTTCCTCATCATGAAAATGAGATTGCCCAAAGTGAGGCAGCAACAGGAAAACCATTTGCACGTTTCTGGCTTCACAACGGGTATGTGAACATAAACAATGAAAAGATGTCAAAGTCGCTGGGGAACTTCTTTACTGTAAGAGAAATCATTGAAAAGTACCATCCAGAGGCACTGAGGCTTTTTATGCTCCAGGCTCATTACAGAAAGCCTCTGAACTTTTCTATTGATTTGATTCAGCAGGCAGAAAGTGCCTTGAAGAGAATCTACACATGTTATGAAAACCTTGAGAACCTGATCAAAAATGGAACAATGTCAGACAGCAGCGACAAAGAACTTCAAGCTTCCTTGGAAATTCTTAAGGCAAGGTTTATAGAGGCAATGGAAGATGACCTCAACACTGCCGAGGCAACCGGGTATCTTTTTGAGATGGTAAGGGAAATCAATACACACGCAAATACATGTTCAAAAGAAGTGCTTATTTTTGCAAAAGACATTTTAAAAGAGCTTTGCAGCATTTTGGGAATCTTAGAGCAGTATGAAGAGAAAAAGGATGAAATTCCACCTGAGATTTTAGAACTTGTTGAAAAGCGAAATGAGGCAAGAAAAGCCAAAAACTTTCTTGAGGCAGACAGGATAAGAGATGAGCTAAAAAGCTTGGGCTATATAGTTTTGGACACACCGCAGGGGACAAAGGTTGAGAGGGTAAAATAAACGAACAAAAGGGGCTGTTCACTTTGTATGTGACAGGCCCCTTGCTTGATTTTATGGCTCATATCCGGGAAGAAAATTAAAAGTTTCTGAAGTGATCTTCCACTCACCATTTTCTTTTTCCAAATTGAAATAATGCCTTTCACCCACTTTTGTAAAGTTGTGAGCAATAAACCTTTCCTTCATTACAGACATATACTCACCAAATATGTCAACTACAACTGCTGCTTTTTTGCCTTTGACTTTTATTTTCAAAAATTTTATATCGGATATTTTAAGATCAACAGCTCTTATATCTGAAGGGTATGCTTCAGAAAGTACTGCTTCCTGATACACCTTCAACCTGTTTGCAAACCAGCCGGATTTTTTGCTCAGGTATTTTTCACATACTTGTTCAACTTCTTTAAGTTTTTTATCAACAATTTCATCAGGAATTTTAATATCTGGTGATTTTGTATATTCAGCAGGAAAGATAATTAATTGATTTATCTTTAGAGCTCCCGTGACTGTTTTTTTTATGTTTTCTTTCTCAATGTTCAATTTTTGAATACTTTTTGTGCCGATAAAAATGAATATTACACAACTTATTGAAAAGATAACTAAAATTAAAGAAAGAATTTTCCTTTTTTTCACTTCTATGATACCTCCAAAATAGACTCCATATTACTTACTCCAATATTATACATTAAATATGTTTAGAGGTAAATATAGCTAAGTAAAGAATAGTGTTATTTAAAAGAGATTTAATGAACATTGAATTGCATCATTGAAATTTTAGATTTCATGAATTATAATAAGCTTAGAATAATTTTTAATGAGGTGTTTTGTATGATACGTGCAACGTCGAAAATTACTGGGAGGGGACAAGTACAGTTGCCAGCTGAGATAAGAAGGATTATGGGGGGAGAGATAGGGGACAGTGTGCTTTTCACCGTGCAGGACGATGGCAAGGTTGTAGTTGAAGTTATAAAAAAGCGAAAACTATCAGACCTTGGGGGTGCTCTAAAGTCATCAGTCGTATTTACAGATTTGGAACATGAAGCTGAGGCTACAAAGGAAATCTGGGTAAGCAAAAGAGTAAAGGGGACACAGCATAATGGAAAAAATATGGATTGATGCAAATATAATTTTGAGATATCTTTTGCATGACCACGAGGAGTTTTTTCAGAAAGCTAAGAAGATTATGCTCAAAGCCGAGCAAGGAAAATTAAAACTGCTTGTTGCCCCAATTACAATCGCAGAGGTTGTATGGACTCTTGAGTCGTTTTATAAGATACCAAAAGATAAAATAGCTGATATTCTCAGTTCATTCATATGCTCAGATGGTATTGAAGTGGAAGAAGAGGATGTTGTTCTTTTTGCACTCAAAAATTATAAGGAAAGCAATGTTGATTTCATTGATGCATATCTTTCCAATCACATGGCAAAGTCAGGGAACAACAGGATATTCACTTTTGATAAAAAGCATTTTTCAAGACTTAATGTTAAAATTGTAGATATGGCTTAGAGTTAAGAATTTTAAGAACAGGTTAAATTTTTCATTCTCTTTGCTTTATCCTCAATGGTATTTTCTTTTTTACATACTCATCTTTTGACTGCTTAGTAATAATACTTATATTACCATCCATTTCAAGAACCCCAAGTTCAACTTCTTCAATTGACAGGGCACCATGTTCTCTTATAGCTTCAAGTAATTCGTCCCTTGTAATTTTAGCTTTGGAAAGATTCTCAATATTAATTTTCCCATTATAAATCAGCAACAGGGGTTCACCTTCTATTAATCTCACTATACCATCATCTGTTCACCTTTGTAATTTATATACCACACATCTTTGTCTATCTTTACGTTGCCTGCTATTATGTCATAAATACCCTGGGCAGATTCCATAGGGTCAATTTGCGCACCTTCGCCACCCATGTCTGTTTTCATCCAGCCAGGATGCATAGCGTAAACTCTGCAAGCATCACCAATAGTTCTTTTCAAAATTATAACAGCTTTGTTAGCAGCTGCTTTTGAGATGGAATAGGCAGGGAAATTGCTGCCAGTATTGGTTATTGAAGCAGCATCAGATGTTATGAAAATCATGATTCCTTTGCCATCTTTTCTAACAATATCGTAAGTATGTTTCATAACTATTACTGTTCCAATTGTATTTACTTCTAATGTTTTTCTTAAAATATCAATATCAGTGTTAAGGATGTCTGAGTTCCTGTCGGATGGGAAAAGTACACCAGCATTGTGAATAACAGCATCTATTTGACCGTATTTTTCTTTAATAATACCAACAGCCTGTGAAACCGATTTTTCGTCTGAAACGTCCATGGATACCAAGAAGACTTCACCATTATAATTTTTGGAATTCACGAATTCCTGCAGTTTGCCAATATCGTCTTTTTCATAAAACCCGGCAATTACAATGTGTCCCATTTGCACAAACTTTTTTACAAGACATAAACCAAGTCCTTTATTTGTCCCTGTTACTATTACCTTCATAAAAACATTCTCTCCTTTTAAAAAAATTTTTTAAGAATTAAACACCAGCCTTCAGTTTTATTATATCATCTTTTGTAAAAAGTCCAATCACATCTATTAATAAAAAATTAAAAATTTGAAGCTTTACTCCTTCCACGGCTGATTCTCAAGAGGAATGTAGTTATCCTCATTAACCTCAAGCAAATATACATAGGTGAAGGCTTTCAAAGTGTTGCCATTTTCAAGCACAACCTCAACCTCTTTTCTCCTGTAAAGCTCACCTTCATCTTCAAATTCATCTATCTTTTTTAAGGTGCTTATGTCAATCTGGTAAACCTCACCGAGCACCTTTGAGTTCTCTTTTGGCACTATTGCAGGGTACCAGCTTACCTTGTAGAGCCCAAAGCCATCCAAAATTGCTTTTCCTATGAGTTTACAGCCATTTAATAAAAAGTTGTGGCTGTTGTGGGAAAGAAGACTACCATAGACGAAAAGATACACCTTAAATCATTTCTCCCTTTTTTTATATTTAAAATTTTCCGGTCAACTTTCATTTTTGTTTAATCAATCATCCTGAGCAATGTTGCAGGAATCCTCATTGCAGAGGCAGTATTTCAATTTGTATCCAAAATAGTCATACTTATCAGCCCAGTCGCACATCATATCAAGGATTGGCAAAACCTCTTTTCCTTTTTCAGTAAGGCTATATTCCACCTTTACAGGCACCTCGGGATATACTTTGCGCAAAATCAAGCCATGCTCTTCAAGTTCCCGAAGCTGCTTTGTCAGAATTCTGTGGGTAATATCAGGGATTAAGTGTTGCAGCTGGGCAAACCTCAGTGTTCCATACTCACCTAAATACCACAGAATAAGTGGTTTCCATTTTCCGCCTATTACCTCAAATGCAACTTCTATTTCACATGTTGCTTCTTTGACCTTCTGCTTTTGAGCCATATCAAAAAACACCTCCCTTTGGTATCATCTATGATACTTTATATCCAAAAAGTGCACTCTTGTAAACGTTGACGAGAATATTATACTAAACTTAAAAGGTATTTTTATTTTGAGTTTTTAAATTTTTGAAATTTTTTATTTTTGGAGGGATAAAAGCAATGGATAATTTGGTGTTTAACTATTTTATACCCACAAAAATCCTCTTTGGACCGGGGTCTTTAAACAGGCTCAAAGACGAAAAAATGCCGGGTAAAAAGGCTTTGATTGTCATATCGGCAGGTACATCCATGAAAAAGCATGGATACTTGGACAGGCTAACTTCTATACTGAAAGAAAAAGGGATTGACTATGTTGTGTTTGACAAAATTTTGCCCAATCCTATAAAAAAACATGTTATGGAAGGTGCAAAATTAGCAAAGGAAGAGGGATGCGACTTTGTGATTGGGCTTGGTGGTGGAAGCAGTATAGATTCTGCAAAGAGCATTGCTCTGATGGCTAAGCACGATGGCGATTACTGGGACTATATTGTGGGCGGGACAGGCAAAGGGAAGTTACCAGAAAACGGTGCACTTCCAATTGTTGCAATAACAACAACGGCAGGCACAGGAACAGAAGCTGACCCGTGGACTGTTATAACAAACGAAGAGACAAATGAGAAAATAGGCTATGGCAATCAGTATACATTCCCAACACTTTCTGTGGTTGACCCGGAGCTTATGCTGAGTGTGCCACCCCATCTTACCGCATACCAGGGGTTTGATGCCTTCTTCCATGCAGTTGAAGGGTATATTGCAAAGATTGCAACACCAATAAGCGATGCATTTGCGCTCAAGAGTGTTGAGCTTATTGCAAAGTATCTTCCGATTTGCGTCAAAGATGGCAGCAATCTTGAGGCAAGGACGTATGTCGCTCTGGCAAACACTCTATCTGGCTTTGTGGAATCAACTTCCAGCTGCACATCAGAACATTCAATGGAGCATGCTCTTTCTGCTTTTCACCCGGATTTGCCGCATGGTGCAGGGCTTATAATGCTATCCGAGGCTTATCATACGTTCTTTGCATCAAAGGTGCCTCAAAGGTACATTCAGCTTGCTAAAGCTATGGGTGTTGATGTTGAAAGTTTGCCTGAGGATGAAAGACCATTTGCATTTATCAGGGCAATGAAAAAGCTACAGGAAGATTGTGGTGTTGGAAATTTGAAGATGTCTGACTATGGAATTAAAGAGGATGAGATAGAAAAACTTGCTGACAATGCGATAAAGACAATGGGCGGGCTTTTTGAGGTTGACCCGTATAAGCTTTCTTTTGAAGATACAGTGGAAATTATGAAAAAGGCTTATAAATAAAAATAAGGACATAAATCAGGCAGAAAAAATTAAAAAGGACATAGCCGGCCTGTGCGAGTGCAGCTGGCTGTGTCCTTTATTATCTTTTAACTGCATTGGCATGACAGATATAAGTTTTTTGCCTGTGTTTTAAAACCTCAGTGAAACCAGTATATTGCTCAGCACAATAATCACAATTATAGCCAGCGTAATTGCAAAGTATATAAAATCCTTTTCGAGAAGAAACATAAGCAATGAGGCAACCAGCCTTGCAAAGGGTGTTAAAAATAGAATATAAAGCCCTGCCTTTATTATCAAAGTTGCCATTTTTGCACCAATTACAATGTGAGCAAAAAGACCAGCAGAGATGACAGAAATAGAAAGTACAACTCCAGACCTTAAAATCCAGCTAATAATATTTTCCATGTTAAGACTTCTTTTGTTTTGCATTTCAAAACAACCCCTTTTTAATCATTTCAAATGATGTATAAATCAAAACAATAGCAAAGGCTATTTTCAAATATTTTGACTTTATGTAGGGCATAACTTTAGCACCAGTCAAAGATCCAACTAAAACTCCAGCTGCAACAGCCCCGCATGTGTCATATACAATATCTCCTCGTGCAAGGTATATACTGATGCTTGCCAAGGCTGTTACACCCATCATGAAATTGCTTGTTGCGGTTGAGACCTTAAAGGGTAGTTTCATTATTGTATCAAGAGCCAGCACTTTGAATATACCGCTGCCTATTCCCAAAAGTCCTGACAGAAGTCCTGCAAATATCATCATCAAAAAACCCCAGAAAGTATTTTGTGCTCTGTATGTTATTTCTCTGTTTGAAATCCTGTCATAATAGCTTCCGTAAAGCCCGAGAATCTGTGTCCACTTTGCATAAGAAAGATTTTCTTCTGAGCAGTCTTTATACTTTTCATCAGAATTTCTATTTTTTATCATTAATAGCGAATTGTAGAGAAGAAGTATTCCAAATATCACTGACAGAATCTTTGCCGGCAAAAAACCGCTCAAAATTGCACCAAGCACACCACCAATAACCGTTGCAAGCTGCAAAAACATTCCTATTCTCAGGTGTGTCAGTCCATCTTTTACATACGCCGAGGCGGCGCCGGATGATGTTGCAATGACAGATACAAGCCCTGCTGCCGCCGCCTGGTGCATATTCAGTTTGAACACTATTGACAGAAACGGAATTACAATGAGCCCACCGCCAATTCCCAAAAGCGATCCGACAAATCCTGCAATTGCCGATACCAACAATACTTCAATCATTTTTTCTACTCTCCTTACCTTGAGCTTTCCTTTTATTATACCACTGAGTCTACAGGGTTGGTAATTATAAATTTACGGATTTTGCACAAAGGTAATTAAACTTTTTTTGTAGATATAATATAATAAGAGATGAAAGGAAGGTATTCCGGGTGATTGATGTGGAGTTTGAGAAAGATATTGAAAAATTGAATATAGAATTTTTGAAAGACAAACCTCTGAAAGATTTTACAACGTTTAAGATTGGCGGGATGGCAAGATATATTGTTTTTCCAAAGACGGCAGCTGAACTGGGTGAGGTCATAAAACTTGCCAGAAAAAATCAAATGGATTGGAAGGTTTTAGGAAACTTTTCAAATGTGCTTGTATCAGAAAAAGGGTTTGATGGTGTTATAATTACCACAGTCAGGATGGACTTTTATAAAATAGATCAGAATGTAATTGAGGCAGAATGCGGATGTATGATTTCTCAGGTGGCCAAAAAGGCGTGCGAAAATAATTTAAAAGGACTGGAGTTTGCAGCAGGGATTCCGGGGACGGTTGGCGGTGCTGTTTACATGAACGCAGGCGCATATGACGGGGAGATAAAGGATGTGTTTGAATTTGCAGAGGTTCTGGATGAAAATCTAAACGTCGTTAAACTTGAGAAAGCAGATATGAGGTTTTCGTACAGACACAGCAGGTTAAAAGAAGAAAAGTTGATCTTGCTAAAGGCAACCTTCCGTCTGCAATATGCACAAAAAGGGGATGTTTTGCCCATCGAAAAAGCAAATGAGTTCAACCGAAGGAGAAGGGAAAAACAGCCACTTTTGTATCCAAGTGCAGGCTCTATTTTCAAGCGTCCGGCAGGGTATTTTGCAGGGAAGCTTATTGAAGATGCTGGTTTGAAAGGATACAGGATTGGCAATGCATGTATTTCAGAAAAGCATGCAGGTTTTATTGTAAATCTTGGCGGAGCATCCGCAGAGGATGTAAGAAAGCTTATTTTTCATGCGCAGAAAACTGTGTATGAGAAGTTCGGGGTGCTTTTGGAGCCCGAAGTGGAGTTCATAGGCGAGTTTGAAACACCACTTTTTGAACCTGATTCAAAGTGTTAGGACAATTATTTAAAACAGAAGGGTGATTATATTGGAAATAGTGATAATTACTGGTATGTCCGGTGCGGGGAAGAGTCTGGCAATCAGAGCGTTTGAGGATATGGGCTTTTTTTGTATAGACAACCTTCCACCGCAGTTTTTGCCAAAGATAGCTGAGCTGGCAAGTGCGACCAAGGATAAAATTTCAAAGGTTGCAGCTGTTGTTGATATTCGCGGTGGAGAGCTTTTTGACTATTTTAAAGATGTTTTGAAAGAGCTCAAAAAAGGAATGTACAATTTTAAGCTTCTTTTTTTGGATGCACATGACAGTGTGCTTATTAAGAGATACAAAGAGACAAGGCGAAAACATCCTTTGAGTGCTGAAAGTGATGGCAGTATCCTGGAGGCGATACAGAAAGAAAGAGAAAAGCTTGAGGATATAAAAAGATATGCTGATTTTACAATTGATACCTCCACTCTTTCTCCGAAAGATTTGAAGGATAAGCTTTTTGAAATTTTTTCTGCCCAAAAATCTCAGGAAACAATGTTAATAACTATTATGTCATTTGGGTTTAAATACGGACTGCCGCTTGATGCTGACCTTGTCTTTGATGTAAGGTTCATTCCCAACCCTTTTTATGTGGATGATCTAAAACACAGAACAGGGAAAGAAAAAGAGGTAAAAGAATATGTCTTGAAGTGGGATGTGACAAAGAGGTTTTTGGACAAGCTTTTCGATTTAATTTTATTCTTAATACCAAATTATGCTGAAGAAGGTAAAGGACAGCTTGTCATAGCGATTGGCTGTACGGGTGGTAAGCACAGGTCTGTTACAATCGCCGAGGAGCTTTTTGAACTTGTAAAAAGTAAGGGATACAGAACATCAATTTTTCATAGAGATATAGAGAAGGATGTAAAAGGGTGAAGATTTATGATATTTGACTTGCTAAAACCGGGGATATATATAAAAAGATGGATTTTGTTAATGATTGTGTGCATTTTATTTATTTCTGCGTCATTGAGCAAATCCATTGATGTATTTAACTTTACAGTAGTGCTTCAACTTCCTGTGAGGATAATTTTGTTTATAGCTGGAATTTTACTGTTTTTCTTTTCTGTGCTGGGGCTTATGAAAGGGTTTATAAAACTTCTAAACAAGAGTCTTCCTTTTAGAATAAGCCAGAAGACCATATTTGATGCAATATATTCAAAAGGTTTTTTGGAAAAAGGTCCGAGGATTGTTGCAATTGGTGGCGGTACAGGCCTTTCAACAATGCTAAGAGGAATAAAAAACCTTACTGCCAACGTAACAGCTATTGTCACTGTTGCAGACGATGGTGGCGGTTCGGGGAAACTGAGAGAAGACCTTGGTATGCTTCCGCCCGGTGATATCAGAAACTGTATCTTAGCGCTTGCAAACACTGAAGAGATAATGCAAAATCTTCTTAACTACAGGTTCAAAGAGGGAAGTCTTAAAGGGCAGAGCTTTGGAAATCTTTTTTTAGCTGCAATGACAGGAATTGCTGGAAGCTTTGAGAAAGCAATAAAACTCATGAGCGAGGTTCTGGCAGTAAGAGGGAAGGTTTTGCCGGTTACACTTGAGAACATAAATCTTTGTGCTGAGCTGGATGATGGAAGTGTAGTTGTTGGCGAATCCAAAATACCCGAGGTTGTGAAGGAAAAGAAAGGTAAAATAAAAAGAGTTTTTATAGTTCCCCAGGATGCAAAGCCCTACAGTGAAGTTTTGGAAGAGATTGAGAAAGCAGATGTTATAATAATTGGACCGGGGAGCCTTTATACAAGTATTATGCCCAATCTGGTGTTTGAGCAGGTTGTTGAGAGCATAAAGAAAAGCAAAGCGAAAAAGATTTATATTGCCAACATAATGACCCAGCCCGGTGAGACAGATGATTACACGCTTTATGAACATGTCAGTGCAATAGAAAAACACTGCAAAGGAAAAATTTTTGACATTATTATTGTAAACAAGCAGCCAGTGCCACCTGACATACTAAAAAGATACCAGGAGGATGGCGCAAAGCCAATTTTTGCCGACAGAAAGACAAAAGAAAGCGGCTATACATTAATTGAGGAAGAGCTTTTGAGTATTTCAAATGGGCTTGTAAGGCACAATTCAACAAAACTGGCAAAAGTTATTAGCAATATTCTCTATGGCAAGAATGTAATGCATGACTATAAGCTGGGTTATTTAAAACTGAAAAGCTTCAGCAAACCTTTTAGAGGCTCCCTTTAGAGGCTAAGGTGCTACATAAAAAAGCCCTTTTCTGGAGGCGAAGCAAAAATGTCATTTTCGTCATCTGCAAAGGCGGAGGTTTCAAAAAAACTATCTCAGGCTACGTGTTGCAGAAAAGTTGCAATTGCTGCGTTTTTAAAGTTCTCAGGGATGATTTATCAATCTGAAGACATATTTTCTTTTAAAGCTTCGTTTGAAAATGCCCAGACAGCAAGAGCATTTTTTCTTCTTGTAAAGAATGAGTTTTCCAAACACTGTGAAGTTACAGTAAAGAAAAATAGCAAACTCAACAAAAACTATGTGTACACAATAATATTACCACCGTGTAGTGATAACCTTCAAATTTTAAAAGAGCTTCACTTTGTGAAAAGGTCTTCAAAGAAATACATTCTGGATTTTTCCCTGAAAGAGGATTTGGTAAAGAAGAAATGCTGCAAAAAAGCTTTTTTGCAGGCCACTTTCCTGTCATGCGGGTCGATTACCAACCCTGAAAAGATGTATCATCTGGAATTTGACCTCAAGAGCAAAGAAGATGCAGAACTTTTGCAAAAGGTTTTGAGATATTTTGAGTTTGAGGCAAAAATTGTTGAAAGAAAGTCCCATTATGTAGTATACTTAAAAGAAGGTGAACAGATAGTAGACTTTTTGAATATAATCGGAGCACATGCGGCTTTGCTGGAGCTTGAGAATATCAGAATTGTAAAAGAGCTGAGGAACAATGTCAATCGCCTTGTAAATTGTGAAACTGCCAATTTGGAAAAGACCATAAATGCCTCAATGAGGCATATTGAAAATATTGAGTTCATCGAAAAGACAATCGGTCTTGACAGTCTTCCCGAAAATTTGCGCGAAATAGCAAAACTCAGGATAAAATATAAAGACGCTTCATTAAAAGAGCTTGGGAATATGTTAAAGACACCCCTTGGCAAGTCTGGTGTTAATCACAGGCTGAGAAAGATAGACAAAATTGCCGAGGAACTTAGAAAAGGAGGAGTATTGTATGCAAAGCCTTCAAATGAGAGTTGAAAATTCTCAGGGCATCTCATCCAGAGGTGCAGCACTTTTGGTTCAGGTTGCAAGCAAGTTCAGGTCAGTAATTTTGATAGAGAAGGAAGAGAAAAGAGCAAATGCAAAGAGTATCATGGGTTTGATGTCGCTCATAGTAAACTACGGTGATGAGATAACAATTATTACAGAAGGTGAAGATGAGAAAGAGGCGCTGGAAGCGGTTGTGAAGCTCATTAACTCTGATTTCAGTGAAGAGGTTGCCAAAGAGATTACACAGGAAAAATAAGGATTTTCAAAAGCTGCTTAAAAAGCAATTTTAAGCAGCTTTTTTTAAAATCTGAAAAGAGAGAGGATGGATGCTGTTTTGTTCAAAAGTGAGGTTTACAGGAGGGTTTTAATTTTTGACGGTGCTATGGGAACCCAGCTTATTCAAAATGGACTGAAAGAGGATGAGTGTCCTGATTTGTGGTCGGTCACAAAGCCAGATGTCATAGCAAAGATACATAGAAGCTACTTTGAAGCAGGCTCTGACTGTGTTGAGACAAACACATTTGGAGCAAACAGGGAAAAGCTCAAAAAATATGGGCTTGAAAAAGAGGTAAGCAAAATAAATAAAGCTGCTGTGCAGATTGCAAAAGAGGTAGCAGCAGGATATGGTGGTTATGCCGGGCTTTCTGTTGGACCAACAGGAAGATTGATGGCTCCATCTGGAGATTTGTACTTTGATGAGGCAGAGGAAATCTTCTATGAGCAGATTTTGGCAGGAATTGAAGCTGGAGCTGATTTTGTTTCCATTGAGACAATGTCTGACATAAAAGAGGCAAAGGCTGCGTATTTTGCATACAAAAAAGCAAAAGAAGATACAAACAAAGATGTTGCCTGTCTTGTTTCTTTAACATTTGAAGAGAACAAAAGACTTTTAATGGGTACACCCCCAGAAGCTGCTGCCTACTTTTTTGGTTTTATCGGGGCTGACCTTGTTGGTGCAAACTGCTCGGGTGGGGCAAAACAGCTTCTGGATGTTGTAAAAACTATGGGTGAGTTTTCATTTGTGCCGCTCTCAACAAAGCCAAATGCAGGGCTTCCGAAGATTGTGGATGGCAGGGTGGTGTATGAGGATTGTGTTGCTGATTTTAAATCTTTGGCAGAGGAATTTGTCAGCAGCGGGGTCAGGCTTTATGGTGGCTGCTGTGGAACAAACCCTGAATATATAAGGGCGATTGCAGATGCGTTTAAAGGGAAAGAAGTTTTATTTGAAAGCAGAGCTGAAAAGAGGTTTATAACATCAATATATTCAATTTTGGATGTATCTTCGAATTTTAGCATATATGAATTCAAACTCACAAATGATTTTTCTCAGGAAGATACTTTTGAGCTTGTGGGTATTGATGAAGATGCTATTTTAATTGATATTGATGAAAATATAGATCCAGAGGTTTTAAAAAGCTTTTTGCTTGAATCACAGGACTTTACAAAAAAGCCCTATATATTCAATATTACAGCAGAGAATCAGGTTGACGTAATTGACAGATACTACTTTGGGGTATATGCTGCAGTGTCAAACCTTTGTGGAATTGGCGGAGTTAAGGTAAAAATTTAAAGGAATAGATGAGGGGGAAAATGTGTGAAGAGTTTTAGAGAGTTTTTAGAAAAGCAGCCTGTTGTGCTTTTTGACGGTGCAATGGGTACACAGCTTATTTTAAGAGGATACAGCAGAGATTTCCCGCTTGAGTGGGCAAATATTACAGATCCAGATCTTGTGAAAAACATTCACAGAGACTATATTCTGGCAGGCAGTCAGTGCATAGAGACAAATACATTTGGTGGCAATGAATGCAAGCTGAAACTCTATGGATTTGAAGATAAGGTCGAAAAAATAAACAGATCTGCTGTAAGGCTTGCAAGAGAGGTAGCAGGGCAGGAAGTTTATGTTATTGGAAGTGTTGGACCGCTTGGTAAGCCTGTTGGCAGTGGATTTGAGATAGACGACAGGAAAGCCAAAGAGGTTTATAAAAAGCAGCTTTATTTTCTTTTGGATGAAGGTGTTGATGCTATTCTATTTGAGACGGCTGCATCCACACATGAGGTTTTGATTGCAATTGAAGCTCTAAAAGATCTTGATAGCAAAATCCCGTATATTGTTCAGTTTTCTTTTACAAAGGATCTTACAACAGTCTATGGTGAAGATATCTACAGGGTTGTAGAATTTTTGAAAGGAATTGATGCGGACGCTGTGGGGCTTAACTGTGGCAATGGTCCGCACCAGACACTTAAGGCTTTGAAGATTTATTCACAGCATTTAAAAGGACCGTTTTCTGTTCAGCCAAATGCAGGCTATCCCCAGCTTGTCCAGGGAAGGCTTGTGTATTCAACATCCGCAGATTATTTTGCTTCGTTTGTTGATGAATATGTGAAATACGGTGCAAAGATAATAGGTGGGTGCTGCGGTACAACACCTGATCACATAAGAGCTATAAAAGAGAAAGTAAAGGCAACTGGTAAGAGTGTGGAGATTGAAGTTATTGAAACGAAAGAAGAGCAAAAGAGCATTTTGAAAGATACACCTTCTGAGCTTTCACAAAAGCTTGGCAAAAAGTTTGTCTTCACAGTTGAGATAAGTCCTCCTAAGGGTATAGAGCTTGAAAAGACAAAAGAAGGTGTGAGACTTTTAAAAGAGGCGGGAGCAGATACAGTAAATATTGCCGACTCACCAATGGCGAGGGTGAGAATTTCTCCCATTGCACTTGCGCATATACTGAAAGAAGATCTTGGGATGGAGTCAATTTTGCACTTTACATGCAGAGACCGCAACCTGATATCTTTGCAATCAGAACTTTTGGGTGCGGCAGCGCTCGGTGTTAAAAATGTTCTGGCACTGACAGGTGACCCACCGTCAATTGGCGACCATCCGCAGGCAAAACCTGTTTTTGATGTAAATTCGGAAGGGCTTGTTTTGATTTTAAACAGGCTCAACAATGGCACAGACTACATGGGCAATTCTATTGGCAAGGCGACAAATTTTACAATTGGTGTGGCACTGAACCTGAACGCAGATGATCTTGACAGGGAGATAGAAAGACTTAGGCGCAAAATAGAAAACGGGGCACATTTTATAGAAACCCAGCCAATATATGAGATTGAGGTGCTGGAGAGGTTTTTTGAAAAGGTAGATTTTAGACTGCCACCTATTCTGGGTGGAATACTTCCTTTGAGGTCGTCAAGGCATGCAGAGTTTTTGCACAATGAAGTGCCCGGCATAACAATACCTGATAAAATCCGCGAGAGAATGAAAAACTCAAAAGACCCTGTAAAAGAGGGAATAGAGATTGCCTGCGAGATTGTGGATAAAATAAAAAACATGGTCTCCGGCATCTATATTATGCCACCTTTTGAAAAATATGAAATGGCAGCAGAGATAATAAAGAGGTTTAGAGATAAAATGATACAATGATAAAAAGGCTCAGGTAGATTTGAAATTGTTTTTAGATAATTTGATTAGTGTTTTGTAAAATAAAAGTTGATAATTGATGAAGATTCATACAATATCAGAAAGAGAGAAATTGAAGAGGGTACTTAAAGGTATGGGAGATATAAAGGCTAAAGATTTATTTGAAACTATCAGAACCATAAAATGGTTCTATGATGAGCATAATATGGATATTGAGGATTTGTAACAGAAGATTGGAATGGTTGTGTGAATGATTATACAAATCAATGAAAAGGCTGCTTCTTGCCAATTTTGCTTATAAGGCAAAGAAAGCAGCCTTTGAATTTTTATTGGGATTTGCAATAAAAATATAAATTCTTTTTTAGTTTTTAAATTTATTTTCACATCCTAATATTTGTATCAATTTTTGTAGGGATTCTAGTCTTTTTTCAATTATTTTATGAACATCTAAATGCTTTGCCAAATTTTTACAAGTATCTTCTCCTTTTGTGTATACTCTTTTAAAGTTCTTAAACAATTTGCTTATTTTATCAAATCCATTTTTGCCTTCTGGAACTTTAAAAGGACCTTTAAAATTTTTGTTTAGATATTTGTAAATCCCTTGAATGTCGTCTAAAAACCAGTCTTCTATCATTTTTTCAACTTTTATAGGAATAACATCAACAATTCTTTTGTGCTTAATGAGCTCGTTTTTTACCTTTTCAAATTCTTTCTCGTCAAAAGACAAACGGTATAATGTCAAGGGGGTTTTTTAAAAAAATTTTTTAGATAATTAGGGCAAAAAAGGCAATAGAATACCGAGCCGCTCAGCCTAGAAAAATTTAACTGGCAGCTTGTTTTGAGAAGATTATTAAATTAAGAAATGGGATTAACTAAGTATTGTAAACATCACCTCTTTCTTGATATATTTGACCTTTGCTGAGCATTGCAAAGATCAGAGGAATTAATCGTCTTGCGGTGAGGACGAGGGCACGTTTATGCTGATGTTTGGTAACCTCTGAGAACTTCTTGTTGTAGAAGGCTTTATAACGGACTGTGTGCACCCTAACACAGTTAGCAGCCTCAACAAGATAGTATCTCAGGTATTGGTTACCACACTTAGCCAATGAGGTTTCCTGGGCATTGAAATTGCCTGATTGGTATTGAGTCCAAACAAGGCCGGAGTATTTAGCTAAAGCAGCTTCATTTTTGAAGCGCTTGATATCACCGATTTCAGCGATGATGCCGGCTGCAAGAACATCTCCTATGCCAGGGATGGTGGTCAAGGTTTGGGAGAAAGCTTTAAGAAGTTTTGAGATTTCTTTGTCGAGTTTTTTAAGTTGTTCTTGCATAAATCTAATGTTTTCAAGAGTCATAGACAAAGCTAAGTCATTTGCCTCAGCCAACAGAGGATGTAATCTGTATGAACGATTAGCAGCGGTTTTAAGTATTTCAGCGATTTTATTGACATCTGATAATCTGTTGTTGCCGTTGTCAGATACAAATTTAATTAAATCTTCTAAAGGCATGGAAGCAATATCATCTGGGGTGAAGTTTTCGATGATAGCGCAAGATGCCTTACCGAAGATATCAGAAAATGGGCAGTCTTGAGAATAAGTGGAGAATTTAAGGTATATGAGATTGAGAGCTCTGTTTTTTTCGCGAGTTAGATTATGAACAAGGTGATAGCGCATTCTGGTAAGGCGTTGTAGTGCAGCATATTTGAAGTCAGGCAAAGGTGTTGGATTTAGCTTACTGAACCTGACGCATTCAGCAATAACGACAGCGTCGATGTTATCTGTTTTAGGCAAGAAAGTGTAGATCTTTTTAAATCCTTTGACGATGCTTGGGTTGAGCACGTAAAAGGTTGGTTTGTAAGGTAGTAATTCAGAAGAGGAAGCAAGATACAAATGCAGATGCCAACCGTAATGTGAAGTTGCTTCCATGCCGAATTTAACGTAGGACAGATTATACTGGCTGAGGCAGTCAATGACTCTTTTGATTAATTCATTAGCACCTTCTTGATCGTTAGGCAAGGAAAAGGGTTTTTTAATCAAGTGATTTCCGGCATCATCGATGAAGAAGATAGAATTTGACTGACTACTGATATCAATGCCCACGATTAAAGTATTTGGCAATTTAAAGGCCTCCTTTCTAAAGTGTGTGGTGTTAGAAAAAAGTTTTGCCCTTTATCCCTGGGGATTACATGTAATGCAGCCTCGCCGATATTAGAGCTACGGAGCAGTTTACAGGGTGCACACATCTGACATGCTCAAATCAGATGTGGTAAACTGACCGTGCACAGCAAACGAGTAAACATTACTCATGTAATCCTTTGGGGTTCAGTCTTTCTCAAGCTGTGGCGTGCAGATATCAAAGCACGTCCAGCAGGAGGTGGTCAAAAAATATCCAAATAAACTAAATCAGGCTTAAACTTTTTCTGATATTAGTTTACCAGAGATAAAGGGCAAATTTAAACTGTAGCAGTCAATTTTAATATTCAATTTTTTAAGAAGTGAATGTGTTAAGAAAAGCTTTGTTATCAAGGTCAGTTTCCAGTAATCAATTGGTACTAATAATTTAATGTACCAATTGAGATATGAAGTTTTAAGTGATTTGATAATCATATTATACGAGGAGGTTTTGGGCTGTATTCTGAAACGTCTGTATCAAATGAAATAAAAACGATAAATGAAAAATCATTAAATTTTCTATTATTCAAATATCTTTTTTCCATGATTTTTATGGGCTTATCTCTACATTTTCCAGCACCTTTAACATTTATTGGTACTTCTATG
Source organism: Caldicellulosiruptor morganii (assembly GCF_026810225.1). Classification (NCBI taxonomy): domain Bacteria; kingdom Bacillati; phylum Bacillota; order Caldicellulosiruptorales; family Caldicellulosiruptoraceae; genus Caldicellulosiruptor; species Caldicellulosiruptor morganii. Next base: position 2,057,526 of record NZ_CP113865.1, on the reverse strand, counting down.
TGAACATCCTTGGATCTTATTGACCACAAATAATCTAAAATTTCTTTAAACAATGGTTCTTCAGAATCCCCTTCACAAAATAGGACTATCATCTGTTTGTATTCTTTGCTCATACTCTATTGCTCCCAGCATTTTTAAAAATTCATCATCTGGATTTATATACATGTCAAATATATAATCCCCCAGGTTCATTCCCATATCTCTGATTTTGTTATAGATTTTGTTCCGTTTATTAGCAGGTAATTTTCTAAACTCAGCAATTCCTTTATCATTGGGAACTGCCAAGTAAATGTTATCAATATCTAAAAATTGTATCAAATATGGGGAATGACTTGTTATTATTATTTTACAATTATCACTCATATTTGACAAGGTAATAAGCAATTTTTGTAACAATTTTGGGTGTATTGAGTCTTCTAATTCTTCAAATCCAACTAATGAATAAGCTTTTAAATCGGCTAATATTAGGGAGGTTAGAAAAGCAAATATGCGTAGAGTTCCACGTGACAAAGAAGTAATGTCAAGTGCCTTTGCCAAGTTTCTTTCTTTTACCACTGATATATACATTTTCTCGGCAAATTCCTCATTTTTCGGTAGTCTTTTAAAAATATCCGTTGGTTTAATTTCAGCAACATCCAATTCTTCTATGGAAGGGAATAAGCTTTTAAATCCGTTCAGTAGGTATTCAAATTTTTCTGAATGATTAGTTTTTAGTTCATACACAGTCGGTAGTATTTCAAACAAGATATTTTCTTCTATAGAGGATTTAGGCAAATTTGTTTTTGAAGGTATTAAATGAAAAGAAAACTCTGGTAAAATCTTGGAAATCATCTCAATGTTTAATTTGTTTATCTCATCAACTATTTTGTGATAAAAAAGTTCGTCATTGCTTTTTAATTTATTAATGACTAAATTGTTATTTTCAATCTTAGTTTCTTTATCACATCTGTCCTTGGGTGACGACTTTATGAAAGCTTTGTCTAAAGTTCGCCGAATGTATTCAGAATACCTTTTTCCTTTTTTGTTTGGTTTTATTTTTAACCACTCTTCTGTAATTGAAAGCTTGGTATTTCCAGATGACCACATAAATTTATAGCCGTAGTTTACTATTACTTCCATTTCGTCAAAGATAGTTTTGGCTTCAATTTCATAATAAAACTCGGAAATTGACATGTTTTTATTAATAGGTGTACCTGGCAAATAACGCATCATTGATGATTTTGCTTTTTCATTGGCTTTAATAAAATCATTACCGAATTCTATGGCTTGAAGCAAATTTGATTTTCCGTATCCATTTGGTCCTACAACAGCAGTTATTGGATGATTAAATTCAATACTGGTATTCTGAATATTTTTAAATCCAGAAACTGTTATTTTTAATATTTCCAATTCAAATTTCACCTCACGTAATAAAATTTTTCATATTCAAATTATATATTAATTCTTTCCTTTTCACAAGTAATTTATACAAAAAAAATTGTTGCGCAAAGCAAATATATTGCTATTAGTATATATTTATTTTACAATTTAGATATAGCATTACCAAACATAAATTTTGGCTTGATTTATCAAAAATCAAGTATAAGGATTTTATTTGAACAAGATGTCTAATAATTTCCAAAATATAGTAAAATATTTAAGGTGGTATCAAATATACAAAACACAGAGAAATCATATAGGATACAAACAAACATATAGAATGTTGAGGACATTGTCTCATCTTAAAATTTTATATTTATACCTTTAACAGGTAAGCAAGAGTTCAGCTTTTTAAGGCTTAATAATTTAAGTGAAAGGAGAACCGCTACATGAAAAAGGCCTATTTTCTGAAAAAACTGAATTTAAGCCTGCTGGATAATGCAGGCGATGGACAGCTTGTAATCCTCCCGCGTAGATTCAGCATAAAAAAGCTAAGAGAAAGGCTTGTTGAGAAAAATGGTGTTTTGTTTGATGTTGACATATTCACATTTGATGATCTGATAGTTCCTGCAAAGAATCAGATATTGAAAGGAAGAAGGTTTATTTCAAGACAGAAGGAAGTTATGATTGTCTTTGAACTTTTGAAAAAGATTTTTAAAAACAAGACCGATTTTCAAAACTGCTTGAGTTATGAATTTATAAGTCAGGTTCTACATCTTTTAGACCTTATGTTTTTTGAGTCAAAGGATTACTCTCAAAAAAGCTTTCTGGCTTTTGATGAGAACTATGGCTGGCTGATACGTCTTTTTGAAGAATACAAAAGGTATCTTGACGAGAATAATCTTGTCAATTTTTCATATCTTCAGGACCTGGCAATAAAGATGTACCAGGAAGGTAAGATGAGCTTTAAAAGTTACAGGGCAGCAAAGATTGCCTTTTTTATTGATTTCAGGGAGGATCAAAAAAGACTGCTATCCATTCTGTCAAAAACACTTTCTAATATAGAGATTTATATTCCATACTTTGATGATATTGATCTTTGCAAACACAGCATAGAATTTTTACAATCAATGGGGTTTGAGATTTTGACATCTCTCAATGAGGAATCTGAAGTAAAAGATGACATCAAGGCTTTTTCGTATGGAAATATAATGCTTGAAACAAATGCGCTTGTAAAGAGCATAAAGGAGGATCATATCAATAATGGGATTGATTTTAGCAAAATAGCTGTAGCAGTTCCCAATATTGAAAGATACAAAGACATTTTAATTGATGTTTTCCAGCAGGAGCTTTTGCCGGTTAACCTTGATCATCAAAAAAGCCTTCTGGAGTTCGGGTTTATAAGGTTTGTTGTTGATCTTCTGGAATTTCTGGGCTCCGAGTTTGACAGAAAAAGGTTTGAAAAGATTGTAGCACACAGGTTTTTAAACAGAGAAGGGGCAGATTTTGAGATTTTATTGGGCAGAATTAAGGATATGTACATATTAAATCTGGATCATGTAAAAAGTGTACTTGATGAAATTGAATTTTTATTGAATTTATATAATCTTGAAGAGGAAATAGAGAATTTCAAAAAAGTTCTGGCAGTTTTCAATAGACTGTACAGGCTAAAAAGTGATTTTGATACACAAAAAAAGTCATATAGAGAGTGGATTTTGCAGACAAAAAGTGTATTTGAAAGACTCGGGCTTACTAAATCGGCTGAGTTTGTTGATGATGTAGAATTTTTGAAGGCTTTTTATGCATTAAATGAAATTTTTGATATGGCTATAAGGGATCAGGAAGTTGAAGGCACATATTCCTTTGATGAATTTTTGGATATGCTAAAGGCTATTTTTTCAGAAAAAAAGGTGGATGTTTCAATAAAGATTTTAAACGGTATAGATATACTTCAAATACACGACTGTATAGGTTCAGATTACCATAAGGTATATCTAATAGGGGCTTCGGATGACATTTTTCCAAAACCTGTAGTTGAAAAATTTCTGTTTAATCCATATTTGAAAAATCTACTTTTATTGAGCGATCTGAAAGACTTTGATTATGCATTTCAGAAGGAACTGGTGGCATTCAAGACAATTTTGAACTCATACAATCTCTACATTTCATACCCAAGGTTTTACAGAGCTGAGCTGAATAAAAGCCCGTTTTTGGAGCTTGAGGGTATTTTTGTAGAGGATGTTGAAGATAGCTATCTGCCAGGTGGCAGGGTGATGACTTATAAAGAATATAGATTGGCAAGACATTCAGAAAGTAGAAAGTCCTTTGAAGCAACTGAAATTCCTCCAGTTCCTCCTGTTTTGAAGATAAAAGACAGAGAGATAAAAGCTATTTTTGAATGTCCCCTGAAGTTTGGATTTATGAAGTTCAATATTGAAAAGCAGGCTCAGGAAGAAAACTTCTTTTCAGCAAACCTGAGGCTACTTTATATGTGTATAGGAAATATGCTCTCCGGCAAGGATGGAGAATATACAGTAAAAATGCTTTTGCAAAGCTTGAGATACACTTTGAATGAAGCTGTAAAGTTAAAAGCAGCAGAAAATATTTTGGTACTTGCTGGTGAGATTGCAAATGAGATGGCAAAATACAATATAAAAGAGTTTGTGCCTGTCAACACAGCTCAGAATCCGTATGTTTTAAAAGAAAACTTTGAAGGATTTGAGATTTTGCTTTTCCCGAATTTCATTGTGAAAAAAGACCAGAGCGAGATTATTGGATTTGTTAGGGCGAAGAATGACAGAACCATTGATAAGATCTGGATTGCCCAGAACATATTTAAAATACCGAATGTTGCGGCAATATATCTTCAGGAATATCCAAAATTTGTTATATATGATTTTAATTCTAATATTATTTCCGGGCAGACAGTGCAGGAAGTGGAGCAGTTAAAAGAGAGTTTGAAAAAGCTTAAAAATGTTGACTTTTACAGAAAAACAATCTCCTCTGTTTGTTATAGATGTGAATATAGCCACGTATGCAGGGTTTACCACTGAATTTTTTTAAGGCAAGATTGAGGAGGGGAAAAGATGCCAAACATCACTGTGTATACAGCCTCTGCTGGGTGCGGGAAAACAGAGAAGATTGCAGACTTATATACAGAACTTATTTCAGAAAAGAAGGTTTTGCCCCAGAGAATAGTTGCAATAACTTATACAGAAAAAGCTGCAAGGGAGCTAAGAAGCAGGATAATTTCAAAAGCAAAGCAAAATAATATTGATATTATGACCATTTCAAAAATTCAAAGTTCGCATATACAAACAATACATTCTTTTTGCATTTACCTTTTGCGATTTTACTGGATGAAAGCCGGGGTTGATGCAAATTTTAAAATAGTTCCAGAACTTTATAGCTTCTATTATAAATTTTTAGATGATTACTTCTCTCTTCTTCCGGATGTGCTTGACAGAATAGAAGCAGAAAGGTTTTTTATTGAAGAGTATTTTCATCTTATTGAAGGGCTTATTAATGAGTATTCAAATTACAAAAAATATACAGATAGATCAGAGTTTGTAGATAAGCAAATATATGAGATTTTTCAGCATATTGAGGATATGACACAGAAGGAATTTTTAAAAGAAATTACCTATGACCTTGTTCTGGAAAAGACTTATCAGCTTTTGAATATCCCTGAAGTTAAAAAGGATGTCAATTCGAAATTTGAATATCTAATAGTGGATGAATTTCAGGACTCAAACTTTTTGCAAAAATCAATATTTGAGAACCTGTGTGAAAATATAATATATGTGGGTGACAAAAAGCAGTCCATTTACCGTTTTCAGGGTGCAGAGCCCGATGTGTTTGATCATGCACTTGAAAGCTGCAATAGTGTAGTGGAGCTCAACGTCAATTACAGAACCAATTCTGAGCTTGGCAGAAAGATTGATGCTATAAGCCAGATTTTATTTGGAGATGCTTATAAACCCATTGATTATTACCACCGGCAGGATGGATTTTTGAAGTTGATTGAGATTGTATCACAGGCAAAAGATGACAGACTTTTGAACGAGGCATATTTTGTTGCAAAAACTATCAAGGATATGGTGCAGAGTGGCTATGAGATAAGCGTGGCAGGAAAACCAAAGAGAAAGGTCAGATATTCTGATTTTGCAATTTTATCACGCAGGATAAACAATATTGCCGGTATCTACAAAAAGGTGTTCAAAGAGCATCAAATACCCATTGAGATAAATTTTAAAAGAGAGCTTTTGCAGGAAAGTGAGATTTTGCCCCTTATGGGCTTTTTGAGTGTGCTTGAAAGTCCAGACAAAAAGTCGGGGTATATAAAGCTTCTGGCAAATCCAGTGTTCAAAAAAGACAGGTTTGAGCTGCTTTTCAGTAACGTAGATGAAATATGTTCTTTTATGCCAAAAGATCTAAAAAACTTTATCGATAGGGCAAGAAATCACCTGTATATAAGAAAACTTTCGGAAATTGTGAAGGATTTTGATGATTTGTTTGACTACAGCAGCAGGATTTTTAACATCTTTGGCAAAGAGGCATATGAAAACGTAATGCTTTTTTATGATCTTTTAGAAGAAAGTGGCAGCTTTTCACAGGATGAGTTTGAGAGCTTTATGATTTCACAGAATGAGAAGCTTCAGTTTGGCAAAAGTTTAAGTGATGCCTGCATTTTGATGAGCATTCATTCTGCAAAAGGTTTGAGCTTTCCGGTTGTGTTTCTTGCCGGGCTTGGTGAGAGCACTCAGGTTTTTCTTGAAAGGTCGCCAAAGTTAAGAGGTGGTTATGATAATTTCAGCAGGGCTTATGTTATAGCACCGCGCTGGGATGAGCAGAATTATGAAAAGGTAAAAGCGTATGCAAAGGATCAGGACAAACAGGAACTAAAAAGGCTTTTCTATGTTGCAATAACAAGGGCAATGGCAGGGCTTTTTGTGATAAAAAGCTCAGCAGAAACCATCAAGAAGAGAAAAGGTGGGGGTAGCCGAACTTTTGCGGATGAAGTGGCATTTTCTGAGATGGTAAAAAAGGCAGAGGAGATTGGAATTGAATATGAAAAGGTTGAGTTTGTCAGGGATGAAAATTTAAAAGATGTATATGGAGATATTGGTAATACTGTGATAAAGCAAAATTTGAGCTTTCCAGATGTAGTTTTGCATGATAGATTTGAAAACAGGTTCAGGTACCTGTCCCCAACTCACATAATGGATTTTATGAATTGCAAAGCGCTTTTTGCTTTCAAATACATCATGGGATTACCCGTTTTCGATAATGAAAATACAGAACCTGGGCTTTCTCAAAATGCAAAACTGCTTGGCACAACCGTGCACAGGGTGCTTGAGCTGACAGCACTTGACAATCTGGGCAGCCTCAATCAGAACATTGCTCTGGCAATGGCAGAAAATGATTTTGAAGATGAGAACCTTGTAAAAACTCTTGTTTACAATTTTTTTGAAGGTTCATTTATAAAATCAATTAAAGATAGGGTAATAAAAGAGGAAAGTGAGATGCCATTTTATTTAAAACTAAGTGACCAGATTATATACGGTATAATAGACAAAATTTATCATCTTCCTGACAGGGTGTATCTTATTGACTTTAAAACAAATTTACATTTTGACCAAAATAAATTTGCAATGTACATTCCACAGCTATTTCTTTACACAAAGGCAATGTTGGAAAGAGAACCACAAAAATACGTCAGCTCATCAATATGCTGGTTAAGAGAAGGCAGGATGTTTGAGTACAAAATGGAAGATAGGCATCTGAAAGATATTATGAGGACAGTTGAAGAAATAAGAAGTATCAGGACGAAAAGGGATGTTTTGAATTTAATTGAATGCTCAACAGGAAAAAAAGAGTGCGCAGGCTGTGACTTTGAATTTTACTGCAAAGATGAGCAAAACCTGACTTTGGTCAGAAAAAAACTTGAATAAGTTTTCTTTTTTTCTTTTTTAACCAGTTAAGAGGTTTGCAATTTGTTGAGTTTAGAGGTTAAAATAAAATATACGCATTTTAGTGCAGAGCTTAGAAATATACAAAAGGAGTTTGTTGCTATGCTTGTTGATTTTATGAAAATATCAGCAGTTGATTATCCAAAAAAGATTGCAGCTACTTGTTTTTTTGGTGGCTGCAATTTTTCGTGCCCGTTTTGTTACAACTCCCGGCTTGTAAACTTCAAAGGGGATTTTATGGATGATAGCATATTTTTTGAGTATCTGGATAAAAGAAAGGGAATTGTTGATGCGGTGTGCATCACAGGTGGCGAGCCAACCCTGAATGAAGAATATTTAACAGAGTTTATAAAGAAAATAAAGCAAAGAAATCTTCTTGTAAAGCTTGACACAAATGGCTCAAGACCTGAAGTTCTCCGAAGGCTTTTAGAAGATGACCTTCTGGATTATGTTGCTATGGACCTGAAAGCGCCACTTGAGAAATACCCTGAACTTACAGGATTTAAAGATATTCAGAAGATTGAGGAGTCTGTTCAGATTTTGATGGGCTCACGGATAGATTATGAATTCAGAACTACTGTGAACAAAAACCTTCATACAGTTGAGGATATTCTGGAGATTGCAAGGTGGGTAAAAAATGCAAAGCTGTATATTATAAAGCCCTACAAATACACGCCTGATGTTTTGGACAGCCAGATTTGTGGCACTGAGGATCTGGAAATGGAGTATTTGCAACAGATTTACAATCGTGCAAGAAGTGAGGGAATTGAAAACATTAAAATTGGCGGAGGAATGTAAAATCATTGCAACTGCGAATATACATTGCTTTTGTATTTTTTGAGGTGATCTGCTATGACAAAAATTAAAGCACAGATAGAGAAGGTGTTTGCAGCTTTTAGAGAGATAAATCCAAATGCCCGTAAGATTTTGCTGTTTGAACCTCTTTTTGCCATACCCTATTCAATGTTTATTATCTACTCCTCAATATACATGACACGTATGGGTGTAAAGGATTATCAGATAGGCTTGCTGTCCACAATATTGAATCTGGTTATGCTTATAACATCACCGTTTGCTGGACTGCTTGTTAACAGATTTGGACGCAAGAGGGTTTTGCTCATAGGTGATTTTATTTCGTGGTGTCTTTATGCTTATATATTTTTTGTGGCAAAAAGTTTTGAATGGTTTTTGATAGCAACACTCTTCAATGGTCTTATGAGAATTCCTGAGCTTGCATGGCGACTTTTACTTATGGAGGATGCAACAGAAAATGAAAGGGTTGCAATATACTCTGTAACTGTTTTTGTATGGAATATAGGCAGTCTTTTTGCTCCATTGATGGGTTTGCTTGTTGCAAAATTTGGGCTTGTTGTGGCCACAAAAGCTGTTGTGCTTGTGTTTGGAATTCTTGTAAATGTGCTGATAGTTGCAAGGCATCTTGTAACCGAAGAAAGTTCGGTGGGGCAGAGACTTGTTAAGGAGAATAGCAATGGTGACAACCACAGGTTTTCTGAATGGCTTGACAGTGCAAAGTATATATTGAAAAATAGGAACCTTTTTTTGATTGTGCTTGTTGTTATCTTTGGAAATGTTGCCCTTATATTCAGAGATACCTATAAAAATATATATCTCAGCGAAGGGCTGAAATACCCTGATGATATTATTTCTGTATTTCCAACCCTGTGGAGCATTGTTACACTTATTTTCATAATATTTTTCATGCCAAAGCTCAAAGACAAAAATCATGATAGAATGTTGTTTATAGGAATGCTTCTTGTTACTCTTTCGAATACATTAATTTTGATTGCAAGACCGGGAATAATTGGATTTTTGCTTATGCTTATTTCCACTGTGCTTGCTTCAATCGGTGTCACAATTCATTATTCGTTTGCAGATGCCATTCTTGCAAACTCTGTTGACGATCAGAAAAGAGCGCATGTTTTCTCGATTTCTATGTTTTTGATGTCTCTTTTTTCAATGCCTATTGGTGCAATCGCAGGGCAGTGTTATACCTTTTCAAAACTGCTTCCGTTTGGACTTGCGACTTTCTTTACCATGGTGTGCACCATTTTGATGTATCTGAAGGTAAAAATTCGACAAGAAAAGTGATTTTTTGAAAAAGCAATATTTGTTGAACATAAGGTCAGAAGAGTATAAAATAGATAAAAAGTATAATTTTTCGGGGGTGTAAAATGCCAACAGTAAAGGATGTTGCAAGAAGGGCAGGGGTTTCTGTTGCAACAGTCTCAAGAGTTTTGAATAATTCAAACAGGGTTTCAGATAAAACACGCCAGAAAGTCTTAAAAGCCATTGAAGAGCTTGGCTTCAAACCCAACCTTCTTGCAAGAAACTTTCGAAAGGACAAGTCAAATCTGATATTAGTAATATTGCCTACTGTTGCCAATGTATATTTTGCGCGCGTTGTGAAGGGTATTGAGGATGCAGCCAGAAAGCGTGGCTACGGCATACTTCTGTGCACAACAGGGAACAGCCCTGAGATTGCTTGTGAGTATTTAAAGCTTATAGAAAGAAAGCAGGTTGATGGGGCTATAATTGCTTCTGCCAGGATTGACAGTGAAACTATTTTTGATCTGGACCAGAAGAAAATAGTCCAGGCTTGCGAGTTTTATCCTTTTTTAGATACCTCATGTGTGCTTATAGATCACAAAAAGGCTTTTTTTGAGATTGTAGACTATCTTATAAAAAAGGGAAAAAAGAATATCCTCTGCGCAATTGGCAATGAAGGGATTCCTTCTGAAGAAGAGAGAAAGGAAGGTTACCGGCAGGCACTTGAAGAAAATGGTCTTGAGTTCAGTGAGGAGAATGTCATAAGATGCAGATATGGCTGGGCAGACATTTACGAAAGGCTAAAAGTTCTTATCTGCTCGGGTAAATATGACGCAATTGCATGTTCATCTGACCTCATGGCAGTGGGAGCAATAAAAGCTGCAAAGGAATCTTTGCTCAAAATACCCGATGAGTTTGCTGTAACAGGGTTTGATAACATCATGATTTCAAGGATTTATGAGCCGAGTATAACAACAGTTGCTCAGCCAATGTATGAGATTGGTGAAAAGGCAGCAGAGATTCTTATAGATAGCCTGGAAAATCCAGATGGTTTTTCAAAACAAAAGATTATTCTTCCGCATGAGATAAAAACAAGAGAGTCAGCATAAGAATTTTTTTTGTTTTTGACCGTATTGTAATTGATTACATTTTGCAGTATAATTATTGTGTAATCATTTACACAATCAAAGGGGGCAAATTCTCGTGTCCAAACTAAAGCTTGCTATAATTGGCTGCGGTTCAATTACAAAACACAGACATCTACCCGAGGCAAAGGCTAATGAAAATGTTGAAGTTGTTGCTGTTTGTAGCGGTAACTTAAAGAATGCAGAAAGCGTAGCAAAGATGTTTGATGTGCCCAAGGTATATGCTGATTATGAGACAATGTTAAAGGAAGAAAAACCTGATGCTGTGGTTGTTGCAGCACCCAACTATCTTCATGCAGATGCTACCATAAAGGCTCTTGAGGCGGGTGCACATGTCCTGTGCGAAAAACCAATGGCAACAACTTTTGAAGATTGCAACAGGATGGTGGATACAGCAAAAGAAACAGGAAAGTTTTTGATGATAGCTCACAACCAGAGGTTTAACGCAGCTCATATAAAGGCAAGGCAGATCATCCAGAGCGGTGAACTTGGCAGAGTTTTGAGCTTTAAGACTACTTTCGGGCATGGTGGACCCGAAGGTTGGAGCTCTGACAGACCTGATACATGGTTTTTCCATAAAGAAAAAGCTGCATTTGGCAGCATGGGCGATCTGGGTGTTCACAAGATAGATCTGATGAGGTTTTTACTTGGTGAAGAGTTTGTTGAGGCAGCTGCTTTTGTCACGACCCTTGCAAAGAGGTACCCCGGCGGAGGGCTGATAGACGTTGATGACAATGCTGTTTGTATTCTAAAAACCCACAGCGGTGCAATTGGAACTTTAACAGCTTCCTGGACATACCCCGGAAGTGAAGACAATTCAACTGTTATATACTGTGAAAGAGGTTCAATCACTCTTTATGGCGACCCCAGATTTTCAATGATAATTAGGTATGCAAATGGGCAGAAAGCCTACTTTGAACTTGATACAATGCAGACAAACCAGAATCAGACAAAGTCAGGTGTTATGGATGAGTTTATAAACTGTATTCTGACAAACACTCCGCCTGAAATCTCCGGTGAAGAGGGACTTAAGACCATGAAGGTTGTTTTTGCCTGCTTTGAGTCAGCTCAAACTGGCAGGGTAGTCAGGATAGATTATTGAGGACTTATAAATTCTTTGGAATGCGAAAGGAGAGGTTTGAAAGGATGAAACTTGGATTTTTAACAGCCTGCCTTCCAAATGTGAGCTTAGATGATCTGGTTGTGTGGGCAAAGAATGTTGGATTTGAAATGCTGGAGATTGCATGCTGGCCTTTGAAAAACACAAGAGATTATTCGAGCACAACCTTAGATGTTGCAAACCTTACAAAAGATGAAGCAGAAAGGATAAAGAAGCTTTTCAAAGACAACAACATGCAGATTTCCTCTCTGGCATACTATGATAACAACCTTCACCCTGACCTTGTTATAAGAAAATCATACCATGACCATCTAAAAAAGGTAATTGACGCAGCGGAGCTTCTTGGTGTTAAATATGTTGGCACATTTGTTGGGAGAAACTATAACAAGACAGTTAAAGAGAACTTTGATGAGTTTGAAATTGTGTTCAGAGAGATTTTAGAGTATGCAAAGTCAAAAAATGTATCTATTATAATTGAGAACTGCCCAATGCCGGGCTGGAATCCGGACGGTGGCTGGATGGGGACAATATCATATTCACCTGAGCTCTGGGAAGAGATGTTCTCAAGACTGCCTTACGACAACTTTGGCTTGAACCTTGATCCATCACACCTTTACTGGCTTGGGATTGACCCTGTTTCTGTTATAAAAGAGTTCAAAGACAGAATATTCCATGTCCATGCGAAAGACACTCAGGTTTTCAAAGATAGGCTAAACAAATTCTCAATCTTTGGCAGTCAAATTCAGAGGAGAAATGCCTGGGATATGGGATGGTGGACATACAGAATGCCGGGACGCGGCGAGATTGACTGGGAGGCATTTTTGAAGGAGCTGAAAGGCAATGGTTATGATTATGTTGTCAGCATTGAGCACGAGGATCCCGAATATGAGGGAAGTGTAGAAAAGGTCAAAGAGGGATTGAAACTGGGGTTTGAGTATCTGAAAAGCATTCTTGATAAAATTTAAATACTTCCAAGTTTTTATTTCAAAAGGCTGGCTTTTTGATGTGCTTTAAAAGCTGGCCTTTTTGTTTTGCAATTTGTAACAACTTTTTAACATTTCAGTAGTAGAAGGCAGGATAAAAAAAGGGTAAAATATTATATATGAAAAACTTAAAAAGATCAAAGTAAGGAGAAGGCAAAAATGGTAGGGTATTTGTTGCCACATCCCCCAATTCTGATTGACAGAATTGGAAATGGCGAAGAGAAAAAATGTCAGGCAACCTTGGATGCACTGGAAAAAGTGACGGATGAGATTTCAGAGTACAAGCCTGATGTAATTGTTATTATATCACCGCATGCGCCTATCTTTTCAGATGTCTTCTTTTTGAATGACAGACCAATCATTGAAGGTAGCCTTGCAAGATGGGGTGTGCGGGGGGTTGAGTTTAGGTTTGGCAATAATCTTGAGATAGTTGAAGATATAGCAAAAATGAGCAAAGAAGAGGGTTTGAGCGTTGGATTTGTGACAGACAGGATTGAAAGAAGATATGGAGTTTCGCGAGAGCTTGACCATGGTGCAATGGTTCCACTGTATTTTATAACCAAAAAATATAGAGATTTTGAACTTATTCACACTGCTTACTGTATGGTTGATGATATGAAGCTGTATAAATATGGAATGATAATAAGAAAAGCTCTTGAAAAGCATGGAAAAAAAGGCTTGATTGTTGCTTCCGGTGACCTTTCACACAAGCTAAAAGAAGATGGACCCTATGGTTTTGCCAGAGAAGGTGTTGAGTTTGACAGGCTTTTGGTTGACCTTTTGCAAAAGAGTGATATTAAAGGACTTTATGATATTGAACCTGAATTTTCAGAAAAAGCTGCAGAATGCGGTTTTAGGTCAATAAAGGTGCTAATTGGGGCATTTGATGGCTATGAGATAGAATCAAAGGTTTACTCTTATGAAGGACCGTTTGGGGTAGGGTACTGTGTTGCTGGATTTTATCAAAAAGGTACTGCTGCATCCCTTCTTGATGAGATAGCTATTAAAAAAGAACAAAGGCTCAAGAAACTCAGAGAAAATGAAGATGAATATATAAGACTTGCAAGAGAGAGCTTGGAGTACTATGTAAGGCACAGAAGGTATATGGACTATATACCAGAGTATGTTACAGAGCGGATGCTAAAAGAGAGGGCAGGTGTTTTTGTATCAATCAAAAAGGATGGAAACCTTAGAGGATGTATAGGCACAATTTATCCAACGCAAGAAAACATTGCAAAGGAGATAATCAAAAACGCTGTTGCGGCAGGTTTTCACGACCCGAGGTTTGAAGAGGTCACAGAAGATGAGCTTGATTCTCTGGTTTATGATGTAGATATCTTGAGCACGCCTGAAAAGGTAAATTCAATCTCAGAACTTGACCCCAAAAAGTACGGTGTGATTGTCAGAAAAGGTGCAAGACAGGGGCTTTTGCTTCCTGATTTAGAGGGTGTTGACACAGTCGAAGAGCAGCTGAGGATTGCCTGCAGAAAAGCGGGGATTGACTATGACAGAGAGGATTTTGAGATAGAAAGGTTTACAGTTGAAAGGCACAAGTAGGGGAAGTAGGTAAAGATGGTTGAGGCAAGGTACTATGAAAAATTGGAAAATAAAAAGGTAAAGTGCAGGCTATGCCCGCATGAGTGTGTTATTTTGCCCGGCAATACTGGTTTTTGCAGGGCAAGAAAAAACATTGATGGAAAGCTCTACTCATTGAACTACGGGTATATATCCTCAATTGCGTTTGACCCGATAGAGAAAAAGCCGCTTTACCACTTTTATCCGGGATCGACCATACTTTCAATAGGGACATTTGGATGTTCGTTCAGATGCCTGCATTGCCAGAACTATGAGATCTCTCAGCTAACTCCCAGTGTGTTTGAAGTTGATACAGAACGTTTGATTGAGCTTGCGAAGAAGGACAAAGACTGTATTGGGATTGCATTTACCTACAATGAACCGACAATCTGGTTTGAGTACGTAGTGGATGTTGCAAAGAGGTTCAAAGAAGAGGGGTTTAAAACAGTGCTTGTGACAAACGGGTATTTAAATGAAGAGCCACTTTTAGAACTTCTTGATGTAATAGATGCTGCAAATATCGATTTAAAGGCATTCAATGACGAGTTTTACAAGAAGGTATGCAGTGGTGATTTGGAAAGTGTCAAGAAGTTTATTGAAATCTGTAGCAAAAAGATTCACGTTGAAATAACAACACTTATAATTCCAACCTTAAACGATTCCGAAGAAGAGATGGAAAACCTTGCAAAGTGGCTTTCGTCAATTGATGATAGAATCCCTTTGCATTTGACCAGGTATTTTCCGAGATACAAAATGACTTTGCCACCAACACCAAAAGAGACGCTATACAGACTCAGAGAGATTGCAAAGAAGTATTTGATGTATGTATATCTGGGGAATATTTAAAAAAGCAGTGTGGGGGAATTTGATTTGGTAAAGGACCTTTCTTTTTATATTCAGGAGTTTTTCAGGAATATCTCCTTAATAAGAATAACGCCGTTTGATATTATTGACATTGCAATTGTGTCATTTGTGATATACAAAATAATTGTGTGGATAAAGGACACAAGGGCGTATCAGCTCATAAAAGGAATTGTGATTTTGATAGTTATAACTCAGGTCAGTAAATGGCTGAACCTGAATGTTATAAACTGGCTTCTGACAAACACCCTTTCATATGGTGTCCTGGCTCTTTTGATAGTCTTCCAGCCAGAGCTGAGGCGTGCATTGGAGGAGATTGGAAGAAGCAAAATCTGGGGAAAGTTCTTCTGGGTTGGTTCTGATGAAGAGGCAATTTTGAAGTGGCAGAATAGTGTTGAGGAGATTATAAAAGCTGTGATGTATCTTTCAAAGAATAAAATTGGTGCGCTGATAGTTGTTGAAGGGCAGACAAAGATAGGCGATATAATCAACACAGGGATTATAATTGACTCTGAGATATCATCCCAGCTTCTTATTAATATTTTTATTCCAAATACTCCACTGCACGATGGTGCTGTAATTATAAGAGATGGGAAGATAAAAGCGGCTGCGTGCTTTTTACCCCTTTCGGAGAACAGGTACATAAGCAAAGAGCTTGGTACACGGCACAGGGCAGCGCTTGGTATTTCAGAAAACTCGGATGCTACAGCCATAGTTGTATCAGAAGAAACAGGGATTATATCTGTTGCTTACAATGGAGGGCTTACGCGAAACTTGGGTCCGGAGGCATTGAGGAAGATACTTTTAAGACCACTTAAAACTGAAAAGGAGAAAAACGGTTTTAACATATTCAAGTGGAGGCGTTAGGATTTGAAAAAGATTGAGCTCAAAAAACCAAAAGATGATACGTTCTGGCTGAGGGTCCTGTCAGTATTTATTGCTATCATTCTGTGGTTTTATGTAAATAGCATCATAAATCCTATAAAGAAAAGAGAGCTAATAGTGCCAATACGCTACAATATCTCCACCCTGTCGAAGGGGCTTGTTATGACACAGTCGGATGCAAAAGAGGTTAGAATAGTTGTCAGTGGTACTCAGGATGAGCTGGGCAAGGTGGATGAAAAGAACATTCAGGCAGTGGTAGATTTTTCTGATGTAAGACAGACAGGAGAGATAAAGCTTCCAGTCAATATAAACAACCCCTACCATAGAATCAATATAGAAAGTGTGTATCCCAAAAATGTGGTGGTGAACATTGACAATCTTGTGACAATTCAGAAGGATGTCACAGTAGAGATAAACGGAAATCCCAAAAAGGGCTACATAATAAATAGCTACCAGGAGGAGCCGAATGTTATCAGTATAAAGGGTGCAGAGAGTGATATAAAAGAGATTTCAAAGTGCGTTGCTCAGTTAAATCTTAGCCTGAATGATAGATCTTTTAAAGCTTCTGTTCCTGTCAAAGTTCTGGATATGAAAGGCAAGGATATAACATCGCTTTTTGATTTGTCTCAAAAAAGCATAGATGTTTATGTTGATATATTGAAAACAAAACAGGTGCCGCTTACCGTAAAGTTCAAAGGTCAGCTTCCTCCGGGTAAAATTATTTCAAGGATTGTATTGAAGCCTTCAACAATCAATGTTGCCGGGAAGGAAGAGGATATAAATTCCCTGAATGAAATTGTTGTAGGGACAGTTGATGCGCGAATGCTGGAAAATGTTTCAACATTCCAGTTTGATTTTAACCTTCCCAAGAACATAAAGGCTCTGGACAATGTCAAACAGGTTGTGATAACTATCTATACTGATTCAATTGTCCAGAAGTCAATTACCATACCGGTTGAGGTAAAAGATCTTGAGAGCAAGTATCTGGCAAGCCTGAGCCCTGACAGGGTTACACTTACTATAAAGTATTACCAGAGCAATCAAAGTTCAATAGATTTTTCCCGTTTTAGAGCATATGTTGATGTTTCAAATTTAACACAGGGAGATTATAGCCTGCCAGTCATGTTGGAAAAGCCAGACAATATTGAAAATGTAGAGGTATCACCCTCTTACATAAAAGTGACAATAACAGAGAAAAGCCAAAACCAGTAGGTTGTTTTGTCTTAGATAATTCAATAGGGAGCTTTTAAAGACAGAGAAGGAGAGGGCAAAAAATGCTGACAATCCAGGAAAAGCTTGCAAACCTTCCGACAACTCCAGGTGTCTATATAATGAAAGATGAGAACGGCAGGGTAATATACGTGGGCAAGGCAGTCAATTTGCGAAACAGGGTAAGACAGTATTTTCAAAACTCAGATATGACGCCAAAAACAAGGCTTATGGTAAGCAAGATTAAAGATTTTGACTATATTGTCACAGACACAGAGGTTGAGGCTTTGATTTTAGAGTGCAACCTTATAAAAGAATACAGACCCAAATACAACGTACTTTTGCGGGATGACAAGAACTATCAGTATATCAAAATAACAAACGAGATGTTTCCAAGGCTTGTTACAACAAGGAAGGTTGAAAAGGACGGAGCAAAGTATTTTGGACCATATGTAAAAGGGTATTCTGTCAGGCAGACAATAGAGCTTTTAAAAAGTCTTTTCATGCTGAGGACATGCAAGAAGAAGTTTCCTGAGCAGCTTGGCAGGGGAAGACCTTGCCTGAATTTTTATATAGAAAGATGTCTTGGTGTTTGCAAGGGCGATGTTTCTGAAGAAGAGTACCAGGGGCTTGTTGAAAAAGCCATAAAGGTTTTAAATGGCAGGGGCGAAGAGATTGTTGAAGATCTTAAAAAGAAGATGTTTGAGTATGCAGATAAGCTAATGTTTGAAAAAGCCCAGGAGATAAAAAATAAAATTACAAGTTTGGAGCAGATTATTACAAAACAGAAGGTTATTTATGCTGATGATAGAAGCGAGGATGTGATAAACTATGCAAGCGATTCTTCCAACATCTGTATAGTTGTTTTTATAATCAGAAATGGCAAACTTATTAACAAAGAAGAGTTTGTTTTGAAAAACGATGAGCAGATATTTGAGAGATTTTTAGAACAGTACTATTCGGATGTTGTCTCTGTACCGAAAGAGATTGTAATTCCCCACCTGGTTGAAAATTGCGGCAGTGTAGAAGAGATGATAGAAAAACTGTACGGTTTTAGAACAAAAATTGTTGTTCCGAAGCAGGGCGATAAAAAGCAGCTTCTTGAAATGGCCAAGAAAAACGCTGAAATTTTGCTTGTCAATAAACAGAAAGTAGAAAATTACTACACAGAAGCCCTTTTACACCTCAAAAATATGCTGAATATAAGCCACGAGATAGAAAAGATAGAAAGCTATGATATATCCAACCTTGCAGGGTCAGACAATGTCGGAACACTTGTTGTATTTGAAGATGGTAGATTTAATAAAGATTTTTACAGAAAGTTCAAAATCAAAAGCTTTGAAGGGCAGGATGATATAAGAAGTGTAAAAGAGGTGCTGATGCGCCGCTTTGCAAGCCCTGAAAAGCATGGACGCCTGCCCGATCTCATTTTGATAGATGGTGGACAAAATCAGGTAAACGCTGCAGTTGAGGTTTTGAAGTCTCTGGGCTTGAGTATTCCGGTTGCAGGCATGGTCAAGGATGACAGGCACAGAACAAGGGATTTGATTTACAACGGGCAGGAGATGGGCATACAGAAAGATGCTCTTGTTTTCAAACTGATTTCAGCAATCCAGGAAGAGACCCACAGGTTTGCAGTGAAATATCACAGAGAGCTCAGGAAAAAGCACCTTTATGAGTCCATACTTGATGAGATAGAGGGAATTGGCGAAAAGAGAAAGCTAAAACTGTTCAGAGTGTTTGGTTCTATAGACAATCTAAGGAAAGCAAGTATAGAAGAGATTGTGAAGGCTGCTGATATACCTTATGATGTTGCAATGAAAATAAAAGAAAAAATAGGGATTTAGATTATTTTAAAGCAAAAAGAATGGATTAAAGGAAAGGATGAGATGAAGAGTTGTTCCATACAACAGTTGGCAGGATAATAAAAGAGCTTAATCTGGAGCCTTTGTCAGAAGTGCCGGGAATGGAGACAAGGAAGATAAAGGACATGAACCTGAACCGCCCGGCGTTGCAGCTTATGGGTTTTTTTGAATATTTTGATCAGGAGCGCATTCAGATTATAGGTATCTCTGAAATGGCATATTTGAAAACAATGACAAAAGCACAGAGAAGGAATGCAATTGAAAAGCTATTTCAAAGACAGATTCCATGTGTGATAATTACGTCAAATCAAGAGCCGTATGAAGAGTTTCTGGAGTTTTCCAAAAAGTATGGTATTCCGCTTTTGAGAACACCGGAGGTTACAACAAGGTTTATGACAAACCTCAGCACATTTTTGACACATGAGCTTGCGCCAAGAATTACCCGTCATGGCACGCTTGTTAACGTTTATGGTGAGGGTGTTTTGATGCTTGGAGAAAGCGGGGTTGGGAAAAGCGAGACTGCTCTGGAGCTTGTAAAAAGAGGGCATATTCTGGTTGCTGATGATGCTGTTGAGATAAGAAAGGTTTCTGAGAAGACGCTTGTGGGTGAGGCTCCAGAGATTATCAGGCATCTGATAGAGATAAGAGGTATTGGAATTCTGGATGTGAAAAACCTCTTTGGGGTTGGTTGTGTAAAGGATTCTGAAAGAATTGATCTTGTAATTCAGCTTGAGACGTGGAAAACCGACAAAGAGTATGAAAGACTGGGGCTTCATGACCAGTACATAGAAATACTGGGGATAAAAGTACCCACGCTTGTAATACCCGTCCGCCCGGGGAGGAATTTAGCAATAATTGTTGAAGTTGCTGCGATGAACAACAGGCAAAGGAAGATGGGATACAATGCTGCAAAGGCTTTGACAGAAAGACTTCAGAGCCAGATGAACAGAAATGAAACAGAGTAAAATGGACTGAGTGTTTTGTGGCTATGGCATGGCTTTGAAAGTTGAAAAAAATGAAAAATTATTATATTATGAAATAGGAAATTTTTAAGAAAGGAGAAATGGGGAGAAGATGCTTGACAATCTTGAGATGATTGCACAAAACGACCCGAGCGGTATGTTTCAGGCAGTTTACAATCTTCCTGAGCAGATTCAAAAGGCTTACGAGATAGGCAGGAATATCAGTGTTGATATCAAAGCAGAAGATATAGATAAGGTAGTGATCACAGGGCTTGGCGGTTCTGCCATAGGCGGAAACCTTCTGAGAGTTTTTGTTTTGGACCAGTGCAGGATACCTGTGATTGTCAACAGAGACTATGTACTTCCTGCATATGTCGATTCTAAAACACTTGTTATTGCTTCAAGCTATTCAGGCAATACAGAAGAGACGCTTTCTGCATATCAGGATGCAAAGACAAAGGGCGCAAAGATAATTGCTATCACAACAGGCGGAAAGCTAAAAGAGATGGCAGAAAAGGATGGATATTATGTAATTACAATCCCCGGCGGGCTTTCACCAAGGGCGGCACTTGGTTATTCGTTTATTCCTCTGCTCATGCTGTTTGTCAGGATTGGGCTTATTTCTCCTGTTGATGACCAGGTTGAGGAGACAATAAAGGTTTTAAGTGACCTGAGGGAAAGGTACAAGCCGGAGGTTCCCGAGGAGAAGAATTTAGCTAAGAGACTGACGCTGAAGTTATGGAACAAACTCCCCATCATTTACGGAATCAGTGGTACAACAGAGGTTATTGCAGAGAGATGGAAAGGGCAAATATGCGAAAATTCAAAGTCTCCTGCATATTTCAATGTGTTTTCTGAATTGAACCACAACGAGATTGTTGGGACAGAGTCGCCAAAGCATGTTTTGGGGCTGTTTGAGATTGTAATGCTTCATGACACTGAGGACCACAAAAGAAATGCAATAAGAATGGACATCACAAAGGACCTTGTCAAAGGTGTTGTATCGGGTGTAAGTGATATATATTCAATAGGGAATTCAAGGCTTGCAAGGATGTTTTCACTCATCTATCTTGGTGATTATGTATCGCTCTATCTTGCTACACTTTATCAAAACGACCCAACTCCTGTTAAAAAGATTGATATATTGAAGAACAAGCTTGCAGAGATAAAGGACTAAAAATTTTGAATGAGAGATGAGCCAGATAATGTTTTTGGAAGTAGAAACACACTGTCATACCATTGCGAGCGGGCATGCTTACAACACATTGGAGGAAATGGTGCTTGAGGCTAAAAACAGAGGTTTGAAAGGAATCTGTATTACTGATCACGGCCCTGAGATGCCAGGGTCGTGCAGCAGTTTATATTTTTACAACCTGGTTGTTGTGCCAAGAGAGATTAGTGGTATAATGATATTTAGAGGGTGTGAAGCCAATATAATTGACTATGAAGGGACGATTGACATTCCGGAAAGTGCCCTGAAAAGACTTGATTTTGTCATCGCAAGTCTGCATGATGTTTGTATCCCGAGCGGGACAGTTTCGGACCATACCAGGGCATTAATTGGTGCCATAAAAAATCCTTATGTTCACTGTATTGGTCACCCGGGTAATCCCTTGTTTGAGATTGACAGAGAAGCGGTTGTCAGGGCTGCAAAGGAGTACAACAAAGCCATTGAGATAAACAATGCATCATTTTACGTGAGGCAAAAGAGCAAAGAAAACTGTATAGAGATTTTAAAGCTCTGCAAAAAATATGGTGTTTATATTGCCATGGGTTCAGATGCGCATTTTAAGACCGATATTGGACGATGTGATGTTACCCGCAAGCTGATTGAGGAGTATGATTTTCCTCAGGATCTAATTGTCAACAAAAGCCTTGAGAGCTTTCTGGAGTTCTTGAGGCTTCATGGTAGAGATGTTTGAGTAAATTTTAAAAGTTAAAAGAGGAGGTAAATTTAAAATGCCACTTGTTACCACAAAAGAGATGTTCAAAAAGGCTGCAGAAGGAAGGTATGCAATCGGAGCGTTTAATGTCAACAACATGGAGATCATCCAGGGGATTGTTGAGGCGGCAAAGGAGGAGCAGGCACCACTTATCCTACAGGTTTCAGCAGGTGCGAGAAAGTATGCAAAGCATGTTTATCTTGTAAAGCTTGTTGAAGCTGCTCTGGAAGATTCGGGGGATTTACCAATCGCACTTCACCTTGACCATGGCGAGGACTTTGAGATTTGCAAGGCGTGTATTGACGGGGGCTTCACCTCTGTCATGATTGATGGTTCAAGATTGCCTTTTGAAGAGAACATTGCTCTTACCAGAAAGGTTGTTGAATATGCTCATGAAAGAGGAGTTGTGGTTGAAGCAGAGCTTGGTAAGCTTGCCGGTATTGAAGACAATGTAAAGGTTGCAGAGCATGAAGCGGCGTTTACAGACCCTGACCAGGCAGCAGAGTTTGTTGAAAGAACGGGTGTTGATTCACTGGCAGTTGCAATTGGAACAAGCCACGGTGCTTACAAGTTCAAAGGAGAACCAAGGCTTGACTTTGAAAGACTCCAGAAGATTGTTGAAAAGCTTCCAAAGGATTTTCCGATAGTTCTTCATGGTGCATCAACAGTCCTGCCGGAGTTTGTTGAAATGTGCAACAAATACGGCGGAAATATCCCGGGTGCGAAGGGTGTACCTGAAGATATGCTGAGAAAAGCTGCTGAGCTTGGGGTAAGAAAGATCAATATCGACACAGACTTGAGACTTGCAATGACAGCAGCGATAAGAAAGCATCTTTTTGAGCATCCGGACCATTTTGACCCAAGACAGTATCTCAAGGATGGCAGAGAGGCAATCAAAGAGATGGTAAAGCACAAACTGAGAAATGTTCTTGGATGCAGCGGTAAGGCTCCTGAAATATTGGAAGAAATCAGAAAGAACAGAGGATAGAATGCTTTCTGGCAGGTTAAAAATGTGTTTTATAAATAGTAAAAGAGGCGATAAAAGAGCCTCTTTTTCTTTTTGTGTAAAATTGTATTGTTAAATACTTTGTGATAAAATACTATGTGTTGTATTTGAATGGAGTTTTTGCTGAGTGAATTACTTATTGCAAAGGAGGGTATAGAAGAAAATGAAACACATTAAAGTCATTGCAAAAAATGCTCTTTCAAGAACAGTTGTAAATGGTGGATGCGGTGAGTGCCAGGCATCCTGCCAGTCAGCTTGCAAAACATCCTGCACAGTTGGTAATCAGGTTTGCAGAAACAAAAAATAATTTTTGGATGTGATGGGCTGTCATGGCTTATGTTTAGACAGCCCGTCTATGAATACTTCTATTAATCTTGTGGGAGGAAAAATATTTTAAAAATGGTTCATGCTTTTAAGAAGTTTGGTTTGAACATTGTTCTGGATGTTGCTTCTGGTTCTATTTTTACTGTTGATGATGTTGCGTTTGATGTTATAAATTACTTTGACAGAAACAGGACATTTGATGGGGTTTATGAAAGTTTAAATTTTGAAAAGGCTGAAATTGAGGAAGCGGTAAATGAAGTGAAAAAATTAATTGAAGAGGGAGTTTTATTTACAGAGGACGAATACAAAGATCTGAATCTGATTGAAAGGAGAAATCCTGTCATAAAATCTCTCTGCCTTCATGTTTCGCACGACTGCGATTTGAGATGCAGATACTGTTTTGCCTCTGCAGGAAGTTTTAAGCAGGAAAGAAAGCTTATGAGTCTTGAAGTTGGCAAAAAGGCAATTGATTTTTTGCTTGAAAACTCTGGCTCAAGGAAAAATCTTGAGGTTGACTTTTTTGGTGGCGAGCCTCTTTTGAACTTTGATGTGGTTAAAAAGATTGTTGAATATGCAAGAGAAGAAGAGAAAAAGTACAACAAGCACATATCTTTTACACTGACAACCAATGCAACTGCCCTCAGCGATGAGGTAATTGAATACCTGAATGAAAATATGGACAATGTGGTTTTAAGTCATGACGGAAGACCCGAGATAAATGATTTTATGCGCATTGACAGAGAAGGCAGAGGCACATATGACCTTATTACACAGAATATTTTGAAGTTTATAAAAAAGCGAAATGGGAAAACTTATTATGTAAGAGGAACTTTTACTTCCAGAAACCTTGATTTTTCAAAAGATGTTTTGCACCTTTATAATCTTGGTATAAAGGAGATATCTGTTGAACCCGTTGTTGTGGATGAGACCAGTCCATGGGCTATTTTGCCGCAGCATGTTGATAGAATAAAAGAGGAATATGATGCTCTGGCACAGGAGTATGTAAATGAGAAACTGAAAGGAGAAGGTTTTAACTTCTTCCATTTCAATATAGATATAACAGGTGGACCGTGTGTATCAAAGCGTTTAAGTGGCTGTGGTGCCGGGTTTGAATATGTTGCAGTTGACCCTGACGGCAATATCTTTCCATGCCATCAGTTTGTTGACAAGCCCCGGTTTAAGCTTGGGACAGTTTTTGATGGCATAACCAATTTTGAACTTGTTGAAGAGTTTAAGAAAAACAATGTATATGAAAAAGATGAGTGCTCAAGCTGCTGGGCAAGGTTTTACTGCAGTGGTGGGTGTGCTGCTGCAAATTACAATATGTGCGGCGATGTGAAAAAGTCATATAATGTTTCCTGTGAGCTTGAAAGAAAGAGGGTGGAGCTTGCAATAGCTGCAAAACTTTATCTTATGGAGAAGGGGATTGAAAAGTAAAATGATAATTACTTACAATGGTAAAATACCAAAGATTGCAGACAGTTGCTACATAGCTCCCAGTGCTGCCATAATAGGTGATGTCGAGATTGGGGAAAATTCAAGTGTGTGGTTTGGCTGTGTTATAAGATGTGAGGAGAACAGAGTTGTAATTGGTAAAGACACCAACATTCAGGATTTGACAACAATTCACACTGACCACTGCTGCAATGTTATAATAGGTGATGGTGTGACGGTTGGGCACAATGTGGTGTTGCATGGCTGCGAGATAGGGAACAATGTGCTTGTTGGGATGGGCAGTATAATAATGAATGGCAGCAGAGTAGGTGACAACTGTATAATTGGCGCAGGAAGCCTTATTACACAGAACACAGTCATTCCTCCGAATTCGCTTGTGTTTGGAAGACCTGCAAAGGTTATAAGAGAGCTAAGTCAGGAAGAGATAGAGCAAATAAGAGTTTCTGCAAAAGAGTACATTGACCTTGCCAATAGCTATAAAAATATTTGCAGGTGAGATATTCAATTTGTTGACTTTGGACTAATTTAAGGATTATAATACTAAAGAGTAGTGAAAAAACAATTACAGTTCTTTTTCAACAAGCTAAAAAAGAAAGGAGAAGGGTTTTATGCAAAACAAAAGCTTGGCAAAGTTTCTGATAGGGTGTCTGGTTATAGCTTTTGCATTTTACATAGTCTTTTTCGGACTAAAGATTGGTACTGCAAGCATTCCTTCTGTAAAGGATGCTGTCAGGTACGGTCTTGACCTGAAGGGTGGAGTTTACATTGTATATGAGGCTGCAAAAGAAAACCCCACAAAAAGAGAGATGGAGTCAGCTTTGCAGCTGATCAGAACAAGACTTGACATGAGAAACTTTTATGATGCAACCGCAACAATTCAGGGTTCAAAGAGGATCAGGGTTGAAATTCCGGGTGTAAAAGACCCCGATGAGGCTATCCAGTATATAGGAAGGACAGCCTTGATTGAATTCAAAGGACCTTCAGGTGATTTGATAGTTTCGGGCAGAAATGTGGTTGATGCATATGCGCAGCAGACAACATCCGGGTATGTTGTTGCACTTAAATTTGACAAAGAAGGTGCAAAGAAATTTGCAGAGGGTACAAAGAAATACTTAGGGCAAAATATAGGAATTTATCTTGATGGTAAGCTTATTTCAAACCCGGTTGTTCAGGCTGAAATTGACAATGGCGAAGCGGTAATTGAAGGCATGAAGGATTTAAATGAAGCAAAGACATTGGCTCAGCAAATCAAAGCAGGTGCACTGCCATTTGCTCTGAACGTTATAGAAAGCAGGGCCATAGGACCGAGTCTTGGCAGTGAAGCCTTGAAAACAACCTTGAAAGCTGGCATTGTGGGACTTCTTCTGGTATTCCTGTTTATGATAATCTTTTACAGGCTGCCAGGGTTTGTTGCGGATATTGCTCTGATTGCCTATGTTGTCATACTTGTTGCAATAGTGGGGTATGCAAAGATAACACTTACCCTCCCTGGTATTGCAGGTATAATCCTTTCGGCTGGCATGGCAGTGGATGCCAACATATTGATATTTGCCAGAATGAAAGAGGAACTCAGAGCTGGCAAGACTTTGAAGGCTGCAATGGATGCGGGCTTCAGACGTGCACTTAATGCTGTTGTTGATGCGAATGTGACAACAATTATTGCCGGGCTTGTGCTTTTGTTCCTCGGAACAGGTCCAATCAAGGGCTTTGCATGGACGCTTACAATAGGTATTGTTGTTTCATTCTTTACAGCAATTACTGTAACAAGATTCTTGCTTGTATCTGTCATTAACACAGGGCTTTTCAAAGATACAAGATGGTATGGTGGCAAAAAAACCAGGGAGGTGCAGGCATAATGACAAACATTGACTTTATGGGCAAGAGGAAGATTTTCTATGTGCTGTCAATACTGGTGATGGTAATAGGTCTTGTTTCATATATAATGCAGGGGTTCAACTATGACATAGATTTTACAGGCGGGACTGTGCTTGAAATAGATCTTCACAAAGTTCCAAGCGCTGCTGAGATTGCTGACTTAGAGAAGCTGACAAAACAGATTACAGGGACGCAGACACCCATTGTCAGAAAGATTGAAGATGGCAAAAAGATAATGATAAATGCCCATGAGGTACATGGTAAAAAGAGAACAGAGCTTTCAAAGGAAGTGCGCGATAAGCTTTTCAATGCCATTGCAAAGAAGTATAATCTTAAAAAGGAAGACTTAGTTTCATATCAGAATGTTGGGGCTGTGGTATCATCTGAATTGAAATCCCAGGCTATCTGGGCTGTTGTGATAGCATCCATCCTTATGCTAATCTACATTGCAATAAGGTTTGAGTTTAAATTTGGCACAACTGCGGTTGTAGCGCTCTTGCATGACCTTTTGATAATGCTCACTGTCTATACACTCTTTAGAATACCTCTGAACTCCACATTCATTGCAGCAATGCTGACAGTTCTTGGTTATTCAATAAACGACACAATTGTTGTGTTTGACAGAATAAGAGAAAATAGAAGGATTCAGGGTAAAATGGATCTCAAAAATCTTGTAAACTTGAGCATGAACCAGACAATAGGAAGATCACTTTCAACCGCTGCAACTGTTATAATTGTTTTGTTTGTGCTGTACCTGATGGGTGTTCAGTCAATAAAGGAGTTTGCTTTTCCGCTTCTGGTAGGTGTTATATCGGGAACCTACTCATCGATATTTATAGCAACTGCCCTTTGGTTTGACTGGGAAAGCAGTGCAAGAAAGAAACTTCAGGCAAAACCAAAGAGAGCTTGAAAAATTGTGACTTAAGAATTTACTTTTTGCTGTTTTAAAAAAGCTCTTGCGAAAGTCTCTTTCGTGAGGGCTTTTTTAAAATGCCTTTTATTTTTATTTTTGGAGGAATCTTTATGAGAAAAAGACCGGAGCACAGAATAAGAATTATTCCGCTTGGTGGCTTGAACGAGATTGGCAAGAACATGACAGTGATTGAAGTGGACGATGAGATTGTTGTAATTGACTGTGGACTTGCCTTTCCAGAAGATGAGATGCTGGGTGTTGACCTTGTCATACCCGATGTATCATACCTAATAAAGAATAAGGAAAAGGTCAGGGCGTTGATTCTCACACACGGGCATGAGGACCATATAGGAGCAATTCCGTATATTTTGAGGGATTTGAACATTCCTATTTATGGCACAAAGCTGACACTTGGTCTTGTTGAGATTAAGCTTATGGAATTTGGGATAGACCTGAATTCTGTCAGGATGTTTACAGTAAAGCCCCAGGATGTAATAAGCTTTAACAATATGAGAGTTGAGTTTATTCGCACAACCCATTCGATTGCTGACTCTGTGGCAATAGCTATACACACTCCACTTGGGAGCATCGTACACACAGGAGATTTTAAGGTGGACTTTACACCCATTGAGGGTGAGCCGATTGACCTTATAAGATTTGCAGAGCTTGGCAAACAGGGTGTTTTGGCACTTCTGTGCGACTCCACAAACGCTGAACGCCCGGGTTTTACTTTGTCTGAAAAAACTGTTGGTGCAACCTTTGACAGGATATTTTCTCAGGCTCAAGGGCGAGTTATTGTTGCAACCTTCTCTTCACATATTCACAGGGTGCAGCAGGTGATAAATTCCGCGGAAAAGCAGGGCAGAAAGATTTGCGTTCTGGGAAGAAGCATGGTAAATGTTGTAAATAAAGCACTTGAGCTTGGATATTTGAAGATGCCAGATAGCATGCTGATTGATGTTGATGAGCTTGATAACTACCCGCCAAACAAGATAGTGCTGATTACAACAGGAAGTCAGGGTGAGCCTATGTCAGCTCTTTCGCGCATGGCTTCTGCCGAGCACAAGAAAGTGGGAATTATACCTGGTGATGTTGTCATAATCTCAGCTGCACCCATTCCGGGCAATGAAAAGTTTGTCA
The DNA here is from genome assembly GCF_026810225.1 of Caldicellulosiruptor morganii. Classification (NCBI taxonomy): domain Bacteria; kingdom Bacillati; phylum Bacillota; order Caldicellulosiruptorales; family Caldicellulosiruptoraceae; genus Caldicellulosiruptor; species Caldicellulosiruptor morganii. Next base: position 2,028,867 of record NZ_CP113865.1, on the reverse strand, counting down.
ACAGGGTTATAAACGACCTTTTCAGGCAGGGTGCACAGGTTATTTATGAAGATATTGATGATATTCACGTGTCGGGTCATGCATGCCAGGAGGAGATAAAACTTATACACAATCTCACGCGTCCAAAATATACTGTGCCTGTGCATGGAGAGTTCAAGCATTTGATTCATCATGCAAAACTTGCAATGGAGCTTGGAGAAAGAAACGTGTTTGTTCTGGAAAATGGAAAAGTGCTTGAGATAACAAAGGACTCTGCAAAGGTTGTCGGCAGTGTTCAGGCAGGCAATGTGCTTGTTGATGGGCTTGGTGTTGGCGATGTGGGGAATGTTGTGCTGCGTGACAGGCGTCATCTTGCTCAGGATGGACTTTTCATTGTAGTTCTCACAATTGATTCGTCAACAAGAGATGTAATTGCAGGACCGGAGATAATTTCAAGAGGGTTTATCTATATAAAAGAAGCTGAGCCGCTGATTGAAGAGGCAAAAAAAGTGATAAAGGATGTTCTGTATTTCTGCAACAAAAATGATATAACTGAGCCAAATGCTATAAAGATTATACTGAAAGATAACTTGAAAAACTTCCTGTTTGAAAAGACGCGCAGAAACCCCATGATAATTCCTATAATAACCGAGGTTTAACTATAAAATTTGTTTTTGCATATAATGATAAAAGAAAGATAGTAGTATAAGAAAGTGATTCTGGATGTTTAAATCATCTGATTTGAGAGAGAAAGATGTGATAAATATATCGGATGGTAAAAAGCTTGGGAAGGTTTGTGATTTGGAAGTTGATGTTAAAACAGGCAGGGTTGATGCTATTGTGGTACCGGCACCTTTTTCAGTTGGAAGTATCTTTTCAAAAGAAAAAGACTATGTAATTCCATGGGATAAAGTAAAAAAGATTGGTGAAGATGTGATTCTGGTTGAGATCTAAAAACAGGGCTGTAACTTTTGATACAGTACAGCCCTGTTATTTCTATGAAAAATAGGCTTCTGTTTATTTTAAATCTCTGCTGTCAGCAGGTACTCACCGGCTTCATCTGCTTCGCACACCACACAGCCATCGCCGTCTACAATTAAGCTGTGTCCAAGGCTTATCATATTAAGATGAGGTCCTACTGCATTTGCTAAAAACACAAAGTAACCATTTTCTACAGCTCTTGTTATAGGAATAGCTCTATTTTTGTCAATCTTCCACCTTGCCTCTTTTGGACTGTAAAAATGTGCAGCTAAAATGAACACACCACTGCAGCCAGCTTCTTTGTATTTTTTGAATATCTCATAAAAGTTTTGGTCTCTGCAGATTGCAATGCCGAATCTTCTCTGCTTGAATTCAAATACAAGAGTTTCTTCGCCCTGAGAAAATATCCTCTTTTCAAGCTCGGTTGGATGAATCTTATCATATTTCAAGCTTTCACCTGCTGGGAAGATTACTGTTGCTCTATTGAATAGCTTATCTTCCTGTCTAAAAGGATGACCTATTACTGTACAGATAGAATACTTGTTGCACTTTTTTGATATTTGCTTCAAAAAATCCGAGATTATTTGATTCAAATCTTGAGATTGTAAAAGTTCAATGTTATAGCCACTCAATGCCATCTCAGGAAAACATACCAGATCCACTTGCTCGTCTTTTGCTTTGCCCAGAAAATAAAGTATCTTAGAAAAGTTTCTTTCCACCAGATTACAAATATTCATTTGAACAACTCCAATTTTAATTTTTACCATCTCCTTGATATTTTTCTAAAGACCATCCACCAATTTCTATTTTGACTTTATTATATCATTTTTTCAACAGAAGCATCTATTGACCATTTTAAAAGGCTACCTGGTTGCTCAAAAAGAATATTCTTCTTTTCATATTTCGCTACAATAGATATAATATAAAAGAATGGGAATAGTGAAAAGCCTTTTTGGAGAGAGGGTGCAAGGATTTGAAACCAAATCATGAAAAGATAATCATAGAAGGTGGATATCCCCTTTTTGGTGAGGTTACAATAAATGGTGCTAAAAATGCTGCAGTTGCTGTCATTCCCGCTGCCCTGATGGCAGAGGGGGAGAGTGTAATTGAAAATCTTCCTCTGATTGAAGATGTATTTGCAATGGATGATATTCTGCTCAGGCTTGGAGCAAAGATTGAATATGACAATCATTCACTCAGGATAGATGCAAGCAATTTAAATAGCTTTGTAGCACCATACGAAAGTGTTCGAAAAATAAGAGCTTCATACTACCTGATTGGAGCACTTCTTACGCGTTTTGGCAGGGCAGAGGTTGCGATGCCGGGCGGGTGCAACTTTGGTGCCCGCCCGATTGACCAGCATATAAAAGGGTTTAGAGCGCTTGGCGCTGATGTTAGGATTGAAAATGGCATGATAAAGGCATATGCAAGAGAGCTTGTTGGGACAAAAATCTATTTAGATGTTGTGTCTGTTGGAGCTACAATCAATCTCATGCTTGCAGCTGTGAAAGCAAAAGGCACAACAATAATAGAAAATGCAGCCAAAGAGCCGCATGTTGTTGATGTTGCCAATTTTCTAAACGCCATGGGCGCAAGGATTAAAGGTGCGGGGACGGATGTAATAAGAATTGAGGGTGTAAGCAAACTTTTGCCTGCAAGGTATGCAATCATTCCTGACCAGATAGAAGCTGGTACATACATGATAGCTGCCTGTGCAACAAAAGGGCACATTATTGTAAAAAACATAATACCCAAACATTTGGAATCTTTGACTGCAAAGCTACTTGAGATGGGTGCTGAGGTAAATGTTTATGAGGACAGCATTGAGGTAAAATGCAAAGAAAGGCTTAAAGCCTCAAGTATAAAAACAATGCCATACCCCGGGTTTCCGACCGACCTTCAGCCCCAGATGACAGTGCTTTTGAGCCTTTGCAGTGGAACAAGCGTTGTCACAGAAGGTGTGTGGGAAAACAGGTATCAGTATGTGGATGAACTTAAAAGAATGGGAGCAAATATCAAGGTGGAAGGAAGAGTTGCCATTGTGGAGGGTGTTGAGAGTTTGCAGGGTGCAGAGGTTATAGCGCTTGACCTTAGAGCCGGTGCTGCTTTGATTGTTGCAGGACTTGCTGCAAAGGGAAAGACGGTTATATACAACACCAAAAATGTTGACAGAGGCTATGAAAATATAGATTATAAGCTCAAACTTTTGGGTGCAAAAGTCTCAAGAGTTTAAGATAAGAAGGAGAAAGGGAATAATGTCTTATGAGCTACTTTTCTGTCCGCTTTACAGTGGTAGCAGTGGAAATGTAATCTTATTTTCATACAGGGATACGACAATCCTTGTGGATGCGGGTGTGAGCTTCAAAAAGCTCACCTTCGCCTTGGATAGAATTGGCTTTAGCAGAAAGATAGATGCTATTTTATTATCCCATGACCACTCTGACCATGTGAAGTGTGCAGGTGTGTACTTTAGAAAACTCAATGTGCCGGTTATAACAAACTACAAAACATGGGAGGCTATAAAAAAATCAATTGGCAGGGTTGACGAAAGATATGTAAAACTGATTGAAACAGGGACAAGCTTTTCGGTTGGCAGCATTGGTATTGAGACTTTTTCAGTTCCGCACGATGCGGCAGACCCCATGGGTTTTTGTTTTTATGCTGGAAATAAAAAAATTTCAATCTCAACTGATTTGGGTCATGTGCAGGAGGGTATTGTCCGAAAGATAGATTTTTCTGATATCATCCTGATTGAATCAAACCACGATGTTGAGATGCTTTTAACCGGTCCTTATCCTTATTATTTGAAACAGAGAATAAAAAGTGACACAGGACATCTGTCAAATGAACAGGCAGCACAGATGATTTTACAGCTTGACCTCAGCAGAACAAAGAGAATTTATCTGGGACATATGAGTGAGGAGAACAATCACCCTGATGTTGCGCTGATGACTGTAAAGTGCATCCTGGAAGAAAAAGGTGTATTTGAAAGCTTTGATTTTAGTCTGGATGTAGCACAGAGATATGAGCCTTCTTTTTGCTCTTTGCTATAAAAATACATTTATAAAATTTTTGAGAGGGGAGAGATGGAATTGAAATTGGCGATTGGGTCTGACCATGCAGGGTTTAGACTAAAAGAGGCTGTAAAGAAGCATCTTAACAGAAGAGGAATCGAGTACAAAGACTTTGGAACATATTCGGAAGAGTCCTGTGACTATCCGGACATTGCGAGGGATGTGGCAATCGCAGTAAAAAATGGCGAGTTTGACTTTGGAATTTTAATATGTGGCACAGGGATTGGTATTTCAATTGCTGCAAATAAAGTAAAGGGTATCAGAGCTGCGCTCTGCCATGACACATTCTCAGCAAAAGCAGCACGTGCACATAACAATGCAAACATCCTCGCTATGGGTGCAAGGGTTATTGGTGAAGGGCTTGCATGTGAAATTGTGGATAGTTTTCTATCAGCCCAGTTTGAAGGTGGGAGACACCAGAGAAGAGTTGACAAGATACATGAGATTGAAAATATGCAGGATTAAATACCAGTTTATATAATTTACAGAAAGGAGAAGAGCTTGATGATTGAGTACAAGAAGAATGTGTATGTTTTTGACCATCCGCTTATTCAGCACAAGCTCACATTGATTAGAGACAAAAATACAGGCAGCAAGGAGTTCAGAGAGCTTGTTGAAGAAATAGCAATGCTCATGGCATATGAAGTTACAAGGAATCTGCCGCTGAAAGAGGTTGAGATCGAAACGCCTGTTGGAGTTGCAAAATGCAGAGTAATCTCCGGTAGAAAACTTGCAGTTGTTCCAATTTTAAGAGCCGGGCTTGGTATGGTTGATGGGCTTTTGAAACTTATCCCTGCAGCAAAGGTCGGGCATATTGGTCTTTACAGAGACCCGCAGACTTTAAAGCCTGTTGAGTATTATTGCAAGCTTCCTCAGGATGTACATGAAAGGGATATAATTGTACTTGATCCAATGCTTGCAACAGGCGGGTCTGCTGTTGCTGCGTTTGACTACATCAAAAGGTACAATCCGCTGAGTTTAAAACTTATGTGCCTGATTGCGGCACCTGAAGGAATTGAAAGGTTGACATCTGCACATCCGGATGTTGAAGTGTACTGTGCAGCGGTTGATGAGAAGCTGAACGACCATGGATATATTGTACCTGGGCTTGGTGATGCAGGGGACAGGCTATTTGGTACAAAATAAAGATGATATAAACTGGAGGAAGACAAATGAGACCTACCTGGGATGAGTATTTTATGCAGATTGTTGATATTGTAAAGGAAAGGTCAACATGTTTGAGGCGAAAAGTGGGAGCCCTGATTGTAAAGGACAAGAGGATTCTGGCAACCGGCTATAATGGTGCACCGAGTAACCTGCCTCACTGTGAAGAGGTGGGGTGTTTGAGAGAAAAGCTGAATGTACCGTCAGGGCAGAGACATGAACTTTGCAGAGGGCTTCATGCTGAGCAAAATGCAATAATACAGGCTGCTAAAATGGGAGTGAATATCGACGGCAGCGTTATTTACACAACAACGTATCCCTGTGTGATTTGTGCCAAAATGATAGTGAATGCAGGTATCAAAAAGGTAATCTACAAAGGCTCATATCCTGACGAGATGAGCAGGTCAATATTTGAAGAGGCCGGTATAGAAGTTGTCAAATTTGAAGAAAATAGAAAAGGTGAGGACAGATGAATGTCAGAAGTACATTTATAATCCTGGCAGCTGGCGAAGGTAAGAGGATGAAATCAAAATATTCCAAAGTTGTTCAGAAAGTTATGGGAAAGCCCATGATACTTTATATAATAGATGAGATTGAAAAAAACTTTGAAAATGCTGCAGTTGTGGTTGTTGTTGGGAATAAAAAAGAGGACGTATACAAGGTTTTGGAAGGAAGGAATGTGAAATTTGCGTATCAGGAAAAACAGCTTGGCACAGCACATGCTGTAATGTGTGCCCTTGACCAGGTACCAGATAGCACAGAGGATGTTTTTGTTCTATATGGTGATGCGCCATTTATAAAGGCTGATACTTTAAAGAGGCTTTCTCAGAAAAGAATAAAGGAGAATGCAGCACTTTGCCTTCTTACAGCCATTTTTGATAATCCATACGGTTATGGCAGGATAATTGCAGATGAGAATGGGAATGTGCTAAAAATTGTTGAGGAGAGGGATGCAACTTACCAGGAGAAGAAAATAAAAGAGATAAATCCAGGCTTTTATTGCTTTGAAAAACAGGAACTTGTAAATGTTCTTGGCAGGATTAACAATAACAATAGCCAGAATGAGTATTATCTTACAGATGCCATTGAAATACTAAACAGAGATGGCAAAAAGATTGTGAAAGTGACTGCAGAAGACAATTTTGAGGTTATGGGCATCAATTCAAGATATGAGCTTTTTGTTGCCGAGCAGGAGTTAAAACTCAGGATAAATAAAGATCATCTTTCAAATGGTGTACAGATAATAGACATATACAATACTTATATTCATCCGGATGTTCAGATTGGCAGGGATACAGTGATTTATCCGGGCACATTTATCCTTGGCAAAACTTCAATTGGTGAGGACTGTGTTATCGGTCCTCAGACCTACATTGTTGACTCAAAAGTAGGCAACAGCTGTCATATTCAGTTTTCTGTGATAGAGAGCTCTAAGATAAAAGATAATGTCAAAATAGGACCGTATGCACACTTAAGACCCAACAGTCATTTAGAAGAGGGAGTAAAAATTGGAAACTTTGTTGAGATAAAAAACTCCAAGCTTGGCAAAAATACAAAGTCAGCTCATCTTACATATATTGGGGATGCTGACATCGGCGAGAATGTAAACTTGGGATGCGGGACGATTTTTGTAAACTATGATGGGTATAAAAAACACAGAACAGTTGTAGAGAACAATGCCTTTATAGGCTGCAATTCCAATCTTGTTGCGCCGGTTAAAATTGGGGAGAATGCCTATATTGCAGCAGGTTCTACAATAACAGAGGATGTTCCTGCAAATGCACTTGCAATTGCAAGACAGAGGCAAACCAACAAAGAAGGCTGGGTTTTGAAAAGAAAACAGATGTATGAAAACAGGTGATTTTTTAAAGAGAGATCATTTAATTTGTGTTATAATATAGATTGCGAAAAGAAGATACTTAAAATTAACTTTTGTGCTGGGGGTAAAAAAAGTGATAACACATGGCAAAGAGATAAAGATATTTGCCGGCAATTCAAACAGAGACCTGGCAGAAGAGATAGCAAAAAAGCTTGACAAAAAGCTTGGCGATGCTGAGATAGGCAGATTTTCAGACGGTGAGATTTCGGTTAAAATCAATGAAACTGTGCGCGGTGCGGATGTGTTTGTTGTCCAGTCAACATGCCACCCTGTAAATGAGAATCTTATGGAGCTTTTAATTATGATTGACGCATTCAAAAGAGCATCGGCCGGGCGAATAACAGCTGTAATTCCTTATTATGGGTATGCAAGGCAGGACAGAAAAGCAAGAGCACGTGACCCGATCACTGCAAAGCTTGTTGCAAACCTGATTACCTCGGCTGGGGCTGACAGGGTGCTTACCATGGACCTTCATGCGCCACAGATTCAGGGCTTTTTTGACATACCGCTTGACCATTTGATTGGTGTGCCAATTCTGGCAAAGTACTTTCTTGAAAATATCAATCTTGATAATGCTGTTGTGGTATCGCCTGACCTTGGCAGTGTTACAAGAGCACGCAACTTTGCGACAAAGCTTGATTTGCCACTTGCTATTGTGGACAAAAGGCGCCCCAAGGCAAATGTTGCTGAGATAATGAATATTATAGGTGATGTGAAGGACAAGACCTGTCTGATGGTTGATGATATGATAGACACAGCAGGGACAATTGTTGCAGCAGCTCAGGCTCTTGTTGACTATGGAGCAAAAGAGGTCTATGCCTGCTGTACACATCCGGTACTGTCCGGACCGGCTGTTGAGAGAATTCAAAACTCACCAATCAAGGAGCTGATAGTTTTAAATACTATTCCTCTACCGCCTGAAAAGAGAATAGAAAAGATTAAGGTATTATCTGTTGCGGACCTCTTTGCCGAGGCAATTAACAGAATATACGGGGATGTTGCAATTTCTCCTATGTTTGATGAGTACATCAGCACAAAGGGGAACAGGTAAAATTTGTTTGGAAGCTGTTAGAAAACGTGTGCATAAAGGCTGTCTTTTTGATGGAAAAGCTAAAAAGGCAGCCTATTTTTGTAAAAAGGGGTGACATTTAACTTGGATTACATCATTGCCGGGCTTGGAAATCCCGGAGAGAAATATACCTTTACACGTCACAATGCTGGTTTTCTGGCAATTGATTATCTTGCGCAGGCTTTCAATACAAGAGTTGATAAAATAAAGTTCAAAGGGCTTGCTGGAAGTTTTGAGTATGCCGGCAAAAAAGTGCTTCTTTTGAAACCCATGACATACATGAACTCAAGTGGTGACAGTATTATTGAAGCGGTAAATTTCTACAAGATAAAACCTGAAAAGTTAATTGTAATCTACGACGACATTGCATTTGATGTTGGAGTTGTTAAGATGAGAAAAAAGGGGTCAGACGGCGGGCACAACGGTGTAAAGTCCATTATCCAGCGACTTGGCACAGAAGAGTTTGTGAGGATTAGAATTGGCATTGGTATTCCCAAGGACGATATGGTAAAATATGTACTGTCGGAATTTGAAGATAACGAAAAGCAGAAAGTCTTTAGAGCCATTGAAAAGGCAGCGCAGGGTATTAAAATACTGCTTGAGAGCAATATTGACAGGGCAATGAACTTTATAAACGGGGATGTGGTGGTGTAGGGTTGCTGAGAGTTTTTGAAAAACTTGATGAGTTTTTAAACATTGCAAGGTCAGTTTCACAAAAAAATCTCCCCATCCTTGCTGTAAACCTTGGCGAGATGGGGAAGGCACTCTTGGTCCAGGCGTTATGTCAAAAATTTAACAAAAAAGTTCTTTTTATCACACATCAAAAAAATAAGCTTGAGTGGGAAAGAAGATTTAAAAATCTTTTTGACAGAGTGGTTGTTTTACAGGAAAGAGAAAATCCGCTTATAAATTCGTTTGCAAAAAGTAAAGATTCAGATATTCAAAGGGCAGAAGAATTTGTCAGGATTTTTGAAGAAGGGTTTGATGTGCTTGTTTTGAGCCCGCAGAATTTGCTTGAAAAATACGCAGATTTCAAGTTTGAGTATATCACACTTGAAGAGAATAAAGAGATGGACTTTACTGGATTTTTAAATACCATATCAAGGTATGGATATGAAAGAGTTAAAGTTGTTGAAAGAAAAGGGCAGTTTTCTCAAAAAGGTGGAATAATAGATATATACCCCGTGGCAAGCCACTACCCTATTAGAGTGGAATTTTTTGGTGATACTATTGACACCATAAGGTATTTTGATGTTGAGACACAAAAGTCATTTGAAAGAATTTCTCTTGTAAAGATTTATAAAGCCTGTGAATGGGATTTAAATATTGACTTTTCAGATGGTTTAAAAAAGGTAGAAGCTGATTTTAAAAAACTTCAAAGCAAGCTCAAAGGCGATGCAAAGAAGAATCTGGAAGAAAGTTTTAAGGATACAATTGATGGGCTTGATTTAAAGATTGACAGACTGTATCCCTATTATTATCAGAACTTCAAAACCATATTTGATATATTTGATGATTGCCTCATTGTAATAGATGAGTATAATCAGGTTTATAGCAGTTTGAAATCTTTTGAGGAGCATACAGAGGAAGTTTACAAGGACCTTTTGGAAAAAGGATATATACTGCCAGGGATGGCAGAGTGTTATTTTAAAGTCAATGAAATTTTAGCTTTTTTTTCTAATTCAATTATTCTTCAAACATTTACTCAAAGTATAAGAGAACTGCAGGTAAAAAGCATTTTTTCTTTTAATAATCTCAGGGAAATTCCATCCTACAACGCCAGCAAAAGCCTTTTGATAGATGATATTAAATATTACCTTTCTAAGGGCTATACCATAAACATTTTTGCCGGTAGCGCAACATCACTTGAAGATTTAAGATATGACCTTGAAAAAAATGAAATAGAATTCAGGTTGACAGATAAAGTTTCAGAAAGTGAAAAAGGGGTTTTTCTTCTTGCAGGGTCGATTGAAAAGGGAGTGGAGATTGAGGAGTTAAAATGGGTCTGCCTTAGCTTTTTCAATTTTGAGAACAAAAAGATCAAGGATATCAAAAAAAGACCAAAATCAAAGAAAGAAGCTTTTTACACCATAGAAGACCTAAAAACCGGAAGCTATGTTGTGCACAGAATGTATGGTATTGGCAGATTTTTGGGATTTGAAAAAATAACTGTGGAAGGTGTGACAAAGGAGTACTTAAAACTTGAATATGCAAATAATTCTTACCTGTACGTACCAACCACAAACCTTGATGTAATTGAAAAATATATTGGCACTGGAGATTTAGAGCCAAAACTATCAAAACTTGGGAGCCTGGAGTGGCAAAAACAGAAGCAAAAGGTTAGAAAATCACTTGAGGTTGTGGCAAAAGATATAGTTGAGCTGTATGCAAAAAGGCAGCTAAAAAAGGGTTTTAAGTTTTCGCCTGACACCGTTTGGCAAAAGGAGTTTGAAGAAAAATTTCCATACGCCGAAACAGAAGGTCAACTTCAGGCAATTGAAGAGATTAAAAAGGATATGGAAAGCGAAAAGCCAATGGACAGGATTCTGTGCGGGGATGTTGGTTATGGCAAGACAGAAGTGGCTATGCGTGCAGCATTTAAAGCTGTGATGGACTCAAAGCAGGTTGCACTGCTTGTTCCAACTACAATACTGGCTCATCAGCACTATATGACATTTGTCCAGCGTATGAAAGATTTTCCAATAACAATTGAAGTTCTTTCTCGTTTAAAAACAGAAAGGCAACAGAAGAAAATTTTAAAAGGATTGAAAGAGGGGACAATTGATATTATCATTGGAACACATAGACTTTTATCAAATGATGTGAAATTCAAGGACCTGGGACTTTTGATTATTGATGAGGAGCACAAATTTGGAGTTGAACACAAGGAGAAGATAAAAAAGTTAAAGGAAAATGTGGATGTTTTAACTCTTACTGCAACACCTATTCCAAGGACACTGAACATGGCTCTTCTGGGCATAAGAGATCTCAGCATAATTGAAGATCCGCCAGAGGACAGGTTTCCTGTGCAAACCTTTGTCATGGAATATAACGAAAAGGTAATAAAGGAAGCAATCTTAAAGGAGATTTTGCGGGGTGGGCAGGTATTTTATCTCTACAACAGGGTAAAAGATATAGAAGAGGTTGTAAACAGGCTTGAAAAGCTTCTGGGGGAAGGTATAAAAATAGCCTTTGCACACGGCAGAATGGATGAAAGACAGTTGGAAGAGGTGCTGATTGACTTTATAAATGGTAAATATGATGTGCTTGTCACAACCACAATAATTGAATCAGGCGTTGATATGCCAAATGTGAACACATTGATTGTGGAAGATGCAGACAGGCTGGGGCTTGCCCAGCTTTACCAGCTTCGTGGAAGGGTTGGGCGTTCGAACAAGCTTGCATATGCATATTTCACATTCCGAAAAGACAAGGTTTTATCCGAAGAGGCTGCAAAGCGGCTTGCTGCTATAAAAGAATTTACAGAACTTGGTTCGGGTTTTAGGATTGCGATGAGAGACCTTGAGATAAGAGGTGCAGGTTCAATTGTTGGAAAGCTTCAACATGGACACATAAATGCTGTTGGATATGATATGTATATAAGGCTTTTATCAGAAGAGATAAGAAGGCTCAAAGGTGAGAATGTCCAGCCCGAGATTGAGCCACAGATAGATATAAAAATTAGTGCCTATATTAGCAGTGAATACATTGACGATGACAGGGAAAGAATTAACATGTACAAGAAGATTTCATCAATTGAGAAAAAAGAGGATGCCGAAGAAATCTATGAGGAGCTTATTGACAGATTTGGAGATGTTCCAAAAGAGGTTGATAATCTCATAAAGATTGCTTATATTAAGTGTCTGTGCAAAAAGCTGGGGATTGTGGGTATTTTGCAGGTTGATGAACAAAAGGTTAAACTGCAGTTTGTATCGCAGGAAGCAGCCCAGCTTTTCAAAAAGTTTCTTTCTGAAATAAAAATTTTATATGCAGAGGGCAGGGATTGTTCAATAACTTTTCCTGCATCAAAGGATATACTGGACTTTTTGGTTAAAACTCTGGAAGATATCACTGAAAAGGTTGCTTTACCCACAGGTGCTTTAAAATAATCTTTCATTGTTTTATAATATTATTATTATCAAAAAATACTTTTAACAAAGGAGAAGAGATATATGGGGAAAAACACAAAAATTGCAATTATTACATCTGCAGTTATTGTCCTGCTGATAATTCTCATTGCTGCAATTCCCGAGATAGTAAAGTCTATTGATGAGAACAGAGCTGTTGCTATTGTAAACGGGGAGAAGATTACCAAAAAGGAGTTTACTATCAACTACAAGTCTCAAATTGACTATTATGGACTTGACAAAGCATTTTTGTCACAGAAAGTTGACGGTAAGACCTATGAAGAACAGATAAAGGAAAATATACTTGAAGGACTTATTATAAGGCAGATAGAACTTCAGCAGGCTAAAAAAAGGAATATCACACTTACAGGTCAGGAGAGGAAGGCAATAGAGGAAAGAATTAATCAGTATAAAAATGACTCGGAAAATGGTCTCAGTTTCAAGCAGTATCTTCAAACAATTGGTGCAACAGAGGAGGAATACAAAGACCAGGTTATAAAGTCACAGATAGTTTCAAAACTCTATGATGAGGTGACAAAAAGCCAGACTGCGTCAGATTCTGAAATAGAAGATTATTACAATTCACATAAATCTGATTATGAACAGGTAAAAGCAAGCCATATTCTTTTTAAGGTATCTGACCCCAAAGAAGAGGCTGCAAAGAAGAAAAAGGCAGAGGAAGTCTTGCAGATGATTAAAAGCGGGCAGAGTTTTGAAAAGCTTGCACAGAAATATTCAGAAGATGATGCTACAAAGCAAAAAGGTGGAGACCTTGGATATTTTAAAAAGGGCGAGATGGTAAAAGAATTCGAAGATGCTGCGTTTTCTCTCGGCATTGGTGAGATAAGCCCGGTTATCAAAACAACATATGGATTTCATATTATAAAAGTCACAGACAGAAAACAGCTGACTTTGAATGATGTCAGGGATGAGATAAAATCCAAATTGGAAAGTGATAAAAAGGAGAAATATTATCAGAGCTTGCTTGAAAAGTGGCAAAAAGAAGCGAAGATAAAAAAGTTTGAAAATGTTTTAAAGAGCATTTCTATATAATAGTCTTTTTTGAGGATTTTGTTTGAGGTGCTTTAAAAGTGGACTTTTTGGAGAAGGTAAAGTGGACAATTGAAAAACATGGTATGTTAAAAAAAGGGGATAAAGTTTTAATTGGCTGCTCGGGCGGGATTGATTCAATGGTCCTTCTGGACTGTATTTACAGATTGAAGGATGAATATGAACTTGATATCACTGTTGCGCACCTCAATCACATGTTAAGACAGGAAGCGAATGAAGATGAACTGTTTGTAGTTGATGCTTGTAAGAGGTATAATATAAAATGTATAACAAGATCGGTGGATGTCAGGAAACTCAAAGAGGAACAAAGGCTTTCTGAAGAAGAAGCGGGAAGAGTGGCAAGGTATAATTTTTTTTATGAGCTTGTGAATGATTTGGGACTTGACAGAATTTTACTTGGGCATAACAGGGATGACGTTGTAGAGACCTTTTTTTTGAACCTGTTCAGAGGAAGCGGGCTTGATGGGCTTGCATCTATTCCGCCCGTGCGTGATATTGTTGCAAGACCGCTTATATACATGTCAAGGCAGGAAATTGAGAGGTATGCAGATGAGAATGGTATTGGGTATGTGGTGGACAAAACAAACTTTGATTCAAAATACAGGAGAAATGTTGTGAGAAATGAGATTTTGCCGGTTATCAAGGATAGATTTGGTGATGGGGTAATTGACAGCATTTTCAGGTCAATAAATCTTATAAGAGATGAAAATATGCAGATAAATGAACTTGTTGATGAGATTTTCGAAAAATGTGTCAGACAGGAAGATATTTATTATGTGGTTGACATAGGCAAGATGAATTCTATGCCCCGCTTTTTACAGCGAAGACTTATAAAAAGGATGCTAAGTAAATTTGAAATTCAACTTTTACTTGACAGGGTGGAAGATGTCTTAAATCTTCTTTTGCTTCCTTCTGGTAAAAAGAAGATTTTTGATGATTTGATTGTGGAGCGACAGAATGACGCCATTGTGTTTTACAAAAAGGTGGATAAAAACGACTTTTGCTTTGAAATTCCATTAAAAGAGGAGTATGATATAAAATATAGGAATTTTGAATTCACATTTAGAATAACACAGAGCATGGAAAGCAGCAATTGCATCTATATAGATACCGCTAAATTGCATGAAGATAGAATATTTTTCAGAACACGCAGGGATGGTGATTTTATAACTCTCAAAGCCGGGAAAAAGAAACTGAAAGAATGGTTTATTGATAAAAAGATTCCTAAGCGCCACAGGGATAGTATACCGCTTATTGCAAAGGCTTCCGAAGTAATAGTCATATTTGATATATTCAATAACAGGATAACTGTAAATCAAGATTATAAAGCTACTTCACAGACCAAACAATTTTTGGAGATAAGGATTACACAAATGGAAGGAGATTGATATTTGTGAAGGATATAACAATGAAAGTAAAAGAGATTTTGATAACAGAAGACCAGATTCGTCAAAAAGTAAAAGAGCTTGGTCAGAGAATATCAGAAGATTACAAAGACAGCGATGAGTTTTTGATGGTGTGCATATTAAAAGGCGGCGTTGTATTTATGGCAGATTTGCTCAGGCAGATAACAATTCCTGTTAAGATAGAATTCATGGCAGTTTCCAGCTATGGTAATTCAACCTCATCTTCGGGGATTGTTAGAATACTCAAGGACCTTGACACAAGTATTGAGGGCAAGGATGTTCTTCTGGTTGAGGATATTGTTGACACAGGGCTTACTTTGAAATATATCACCGAATACTTGAGAGGAAGAAGACCGAAGAGCCTCAGAATCTGTACAATGCTTGACAAACCGAGCAGAAGGAAGGTTGATGTGGAGATACATTACAGAGGGTTTGAGATACCTGACAGGTTTGTTGTTGGATATGGTCTGGACTATGCAGGGCTTTACAGAAATTTACCGTATATTGGTGTTCTGGAGTAAAAAATTTAAAGTTTATTTATAAATTGAAAGGAGTGCCTATCTACAATTGAGAAACTTATTCAAAACAGCAACCATTTATATTTTAATTGCTCTTGTGATTTTATTGCTGGTTGATATTTTAACTGGTGGGCTTACCTACAACCAGTTTTTGAATATGAGTGAAAAAAGGAATGTCATTTACTCGGAGCTGATAAATGACATCAATGAGGGCAAGGTTTCAAGGATAGTGCTGACTTACAACAATGTCTCCGGGCAGTATAAGGATGGGACAAAGTTTGATAACGTGTTTGTGCCATCACCTGACAAATTTCTGGATCAGATACAATCGGCGATTGAATCGAAAAAGATTGAGATTGTGACAAAAGAGCCTCCTCAGGTTCCATGGTGGCTATCAACATTTCTGCCAATGCTGATTTTTGCCGGGCTTATGATTTTTGTGTGGATATTCATGCTCCAGCAAACACAGGGTGGCGGAAGCAAGATAATGTCTTTTACAAAGTCAAGAGCAAAGACCATTCAGGACTTAAAAAAGAAGGTGACATTTGCCGATGTTGCAGGTGCTGATGAAGAGAAAGAAGAGTTAAAAGAGGTTATAGATTTTCTCAAAAACCCGAGAAAGTATATAGAGCTTGGTGCAAGAATTCCAAAGGGCATCTTGCTGGTAGGACCGCCCGGGACAGGTAAGACACTTTTAGCAAAGGCTGTTGCGGGCGAAGCTGGTGTTCCATTTTTCAGCATCTCTGGTTCTGACTTTGTTGAGATGTTTGTTGGTGTTGGTGCTGCAAGGGTTAGAGACCTTTTTGACCAGGCAAAGAGAAATGCACCCTGTGTTGTATTTATAGATGAGATAGACGCGGTTGGTCGACACAGAGGTGCAGGACTTGGCGGTGGTCATGACGAAAGAGAGCAAACCTTAAACCAGCTTCTTGTTGAGATGGACGGGTTTGGTACAAATGAAGGTATAATTGTCATGGCAGCCACAAACAGACCGGACATCCTGGACCCGGCGCTTTTGCGACCTGGCAGGTTTGATAGACAGATTGTTGTAAATGTACCTGATGCGAAGGCAAGAGAGGAGATTTTGAAGGTTCACGCGAGGAACAAGCCGATTGGGCAGGATGTTGACCTTGCTCAAATTGCAAAGATAACATCTGGTTTTACGGGTGCTGACCTTGAAAATTTGCTCAATGAGGCGGCACTTCTGGCTGCACGAAAGGGCAAAAAGCAAATCAATATGGAAGAGATACAGGAAGCTGTTGCAAAGGTTTTGATGGGACCGGAGAAGAGAAGCAGAGTGTATACCGAAAAGGAGAAAAAGCTCACAGCATATCATGAAGCAGGTCACGCAATTGTCAGGACCATGATGCCTGATGCTGAGCCTGTTCATGAAGTATCAATCATACCGCGGGGGTATGCCGGCGGGTATACCATGTATTTACCCAAAGAGGATAAATTCTACGCTTCAAAGTCTGACATGATGAGAGAGATTGTAACTCTTCTTGGTGGAAGGGTTGCAGAAAAGCTTGTTCTGGAAGATGTATCAACCGGGGCAGCTTCGGATATTAAACGTGCCACAAAAATTGCAAGGGATATGGTAACAAAATATGGTATGTCAGATAAACTTGGACCTATGACGTTTGGGACAGAACAGGAAGAAGTATTTTTGGGAAGAGACTTGGCACTTGCAAGGAACTACTCTGAAGAGGTTGCTGCTGAGATAGACAGGGAAATCAAGAGTATAATTGAAGAGGCTTATAAAAAAGCTGAGGAGATTTTAAAGCAGAACATTGACAAACTGCACAGGGTGGCAAATGCACTTTTAGAAAAGGAGAAACTTACAGGCGAAGAGTTCAGAAAGCTTGTATTTGAGGATGCACAGCCACAGCTTGCATAAATGTTATGTGCTTTTTAGCCGATTTTGAAGCATGTAGAAGCAAATTTTAAAATTGGGTATTGAAATTTTATATTTGATGAAGTATAATTGAAACATAAGGACAAAGGCGTCCTGAAAGTTATAAGGGCGTCTTTGTCCTTTTTTGTTTATAAACCAAAAATCTTAAAACGGAGGGGAAGATTTGATGAAAAATTACACTAAGGAAGACATTATTCGTATCTGCAAAGAGCAAGACGTTAAGTTTATCAGACTCCAGTTTGTGGACATTTTTGGCACATTGAAAAACGTTGCTGTACCTGTTGAGCAGCTTGAGACAGTACTTAACAACGAGATGATGTTTGATGGTTCATCAATTGAAGGATTTGTCAGAATTCAGGAATCTGACATGTACTTAAGACCGGATTTGAACACCTTTACAATTTTTCCATGGAGACCATCACCAAACAGGGTTGCAAGGCTTATTTGTGATGTATATCTACCGGATGGCACACCGTTCCCTGGCTGCCCGCGTGGTGTTTTGAAGAGGATGCTCAAAAAAGCAGAGGAAATGGGCTATAAATTCTATGTGGGACCCGAGCTTGAATTTTTCCTGTTCCTAACAGATGAAAATGGGAATCCCACTCTTCAAACACACGACAATGCAGGGTATTTTGACTTAGGTCCTGTCGATTTGGGTGAGGATGCAAGAAGGGATATGGTGTTGACACTGGAGGAGATGGGATTTGAGATAGAAGCATCCCATCACGAGGTTGCACCCGGTCAGCATGAGATCGACTTCAAATATGATGATGCGCTTTACACAGCTGACAATGTTGTGACATTTAAACTTGTTGTAAAGACAATTGCACAGAGACACGGACTTCATGCAACCTTCATGCCAAAGCCAGTATTTGGTATTAACGGTTCGGGTATGCATACAAATATGTCTTTAGCAAGGGTATTGGATGGTAAAAATGCATTTTTGGACCCAGATGACAGGCTTCAGCTTTCAAAAGAGGCATACTATTTTATCGGTGGGCTTATGAAACATGCAAGAGAGTTTGCACTTGTTACAAATCCGCTTGTTAACTCTTACAAGAGGCTTGTTCCGGGCTATGAGGCACCTGTTTATATTGCATGGTCACCGAGAAACAGAAGCCCGCTTATAAGAGTTCCGGCTAAAAGAGGTCAGGCAACAAGAGTTGAGCTGAGAAACCCCGACCCGGCAGCAAATCCATACCTTGCATTTGCAGCAGTTCTGGCAGCAGGGCTTGACGGAATAAAGAACAAGATTGAGCCGCCAGAACCGGTCGAAGATAATATTTTTGAAATGAATGAAGAGGAGAGAGTAAAGCGCGGTATTGATAGCCTGCCAGGAAGCTTGGAAGAGGCTATCAAAGAGTTTGAAAACAGCCAGCTCATGAGAGAAGCACTCGGCGACCACATATTTGAAAAGTACCTTGAGGCAAAGAAGCTTGAATGGGACGACTACAGGACAAAGGTACATCAGTGGGAGATTGATGCATACCTCACAAAATACTAATTTTTACAGACAAAAACGGGTGGGAAGTAAAAAAACACCACCCGTTTTTTATTTTCTCTCTTTGTTTTTCATTTTCAGGTAGTTATCAATACTTTGTGCTGCTTTTTTGCCCATTGCCATTGCAAGAATTACTGTTGCAGCACCTGTCACTATATCTCCGCCTGCAAATACCCCTTCAATATTTGTCATGAGATTCTGGTCTACTTTAATAGAACCATTTGGATTTAGCTCAAGCTCTGGTATTGCCTTTTTGACAAGCGGGTTTGGACTCTGACCAATTGCCACAATAAAATTATCCGCTTCAAACACAAAATTTGACCCTTCAATTGGTTTTACT
Source organism: Caldicellulosiruptor morganii (assembly GCF_026810225.1). Lineage (NCBI taxonomy): Bacteria > Bacillati > Bacillota > Caldicellulosiruptorales > Caldicellulosiruptoraceae > Caldicellulosiruptor > Caldicellulosiruptor morganii. Next base: position 2,009,843 of record NZ_CP113865.1, on the reverse strand, counting down.
CCACACCTGCCTGATTTATCAGGCTCTGTCAGCTGCATTTTTACAAGCTCCAAAGCTTTAACGTGCCCATTTTCATCACCAATGAATCTAACCGGGCTTACAAGCTCAATTATTTCAATCCCCTCTTCTTTTGCGTGCATAATTTCTTCTTTTCGTGCTGGCATCTCGGCTTCTGTTCTTCTGTAAAGTATATAAACCTCGGCACCAAGCCTTCTTGCAACTCTGGCTGCGTCCATTGCTACATTCCCGCCGCCAATTACACCCACTTTTTTGCCAAGTTTAATGGGTGTATCGTACTCCGGAAATTTGTATGCCTTCATCAGATTTATCCTTGTCAAAAACTCATTTGCCGAGTATATTCCATTCAGAAGCTCTCCTTCAATGTTCAAAAAACTGGGAAGACCTGCTCCTGAGCTTATAAACACTGCTTCAAAATCCTCATCTTTTAAGTCATTTAAATCAAATGTCTTGCCAAAAACCATGTTTATTCTGAATTCCACACCCATTTTCTTTAAATTTTCTATCTCCCACTCAACAACCTCCTTTGGAAGTCTGAACTCGGGGATTCCATAATACAAAACACCGCCAAGTTTATGAAATGCCTCAAAAACAGTAACTTTATACCCCAGCTTTGCAAGACCCGAAGCACATGAAAGTCCGGCAGGTCCCGACCCTATGATTGCCACTTTTCTGTTATTGGGTTCGGGCAGTTCAAACTCAAATTCACAGTTCTGCCTGAACCAGTCGGCAACAAACCTTTCGAGCTTCCCGATTGCAATTGGCTCGCCTTTTATCCCCCTTACACAGTTTTGCTCGCACTGTGTCTCCTGCGGACAAACACGACCGCAGATTGCAGGAAGAAGGTTTGTTTCCAGTATTTTGAAATATCCTTCCTTAAATTTCCTTTCTCTGATAAGAGAAATAAATTCTGGAATTTTGACCTCAACAGGGCAACCTTTTACACACGGTGCGTTTTTACACTGAAGACACCTTTGAGCTTCCAGGATTGCCTCATCTTCAGAATAACCAAGGCATACCTCATCAAAGTTTTTTATTCTCTCATCTGGTGATTGCTCCTGTACAGGCACTCTTTTGAATGCGTCCAATTTTCTAATCCCCCAATCCAATTTTGCATTTGTGTTTTTCAAAAGCCTCTTTTTCAATGTCCTGATAGTAAGAATTTCTTTTGATAAGACTTTCAAAGTCAACATCAAATCCATTGAAAATAGGACCATCAACACATGCAAACTTCACTTCATTCCCAACAAGCACTCTGCAACCACCGCACATCCCGGTGCCATCTACCATGATAGGATTGAGGCTTACAAGTGTTTTGATGTTGTACTGCCTGGTGATGTCAACCACTGCTTTCATCATCAAAATGGGACCCACTGCAAATACCTCATCATACCTTTTTCCACTTTCCAAAAGATCTTTTAAAACATCTGTTACAAATCCTTTTTTGCCATATGACCCATCATTTGTTGAGATGTACAGATTGTCACAGTATTTTTTGAGCTCATCTTCAAAGAATATGTTCTCTTTTGACCTTCCGCCGATGATTATGTCTATTTTTTTACCTTCGCTGTAGAGCATTTTAACCTTTGAAAATATAGCAGGTATTCCAAGCCCGCCTGCAATAAAAAGATAGGATTTGTCATCCGGGTTGTGTTCATATGGCATACCCAGAGGACCAACAAAGTCTTCTATAGAGTCTTTTTCGTTTAGGGTTGCCAGAATGGCTGTTGTTTTTCCCACAACCTGGAATATTATATATACAATCCCCTTTTCTCTGTCAAAATCGGCTATTGTAAGTGGAATCCTCTCGCCTTTTTCTACAACCCTGAGGATTACAAACTGTCCTGGCTTTGCTTTTTTGGCAACCTGTGGAGAAAATATTCCCATCAGCCACACATCTGGTGCCAGGTTTTTCTTAATCACAATTTCGTTCATATAAATCACCTTTTAACAAACAAAATTAAGTTTTTATATATAGTACCAAAAAAGCTTTGAAAATTCAAACATAAAGTTTGACAAAAGTCTGACAATACAGCAACTTCGGGTAAAACAAAGAAAATCTTGCGCATATAATCCTAAGTAGAAAGGTATTTTGGAGGACAGCACTTTGAAGGAGGATATAGAAAAAAGAGCTCTGCTTGCAGCAAAGCTTTTAATCAGGTATAATGCAACTGTAAGAAAAGTGGCTAAGATTCTGGGGGTTTCAAAGTCAACAGTCCACAATGACTTAACCTGGCGACTTTACAAAATAAACAAAGGACTATACAAACAGGTGAGGGCTATACTGGATAAAAATAAGCAGAAAAGGCATATTCGAGGTGGGGAGGCAACAAGGAGAAAATATTTTGCAAAAAAAGAGAAGGCTTCTTTGCAAAACAGTGGTATAATATAGCCTGTAAGGATGAGGGAATCACCTTTTATAAAAAAGGAGAGGAAACGTATGAAGGAAAGCTTTGAAGAACTTGTCAGGATAATGGAAATCCTGCGCAGCAAATGTCCATGGGACAGGCAGCAGACACATGAAAGTCTTAAAAAGTACCTGATTGAAGAGACATATGAGGTTATTGAGGCTATAGATGAAAAGAATGATGCAAAACTCAAGGAAGAGCTTGGTGATCTGCTTTTGCAGGTGGTATTTCATGACAGAATAGCTCAGGAAAGAGGCGTTTTTGATATTTATGAAGTAATTCATGATATATGCCAGAAGATGAAGCAAAGACACACTCATGTATTTGGAGAAGACAGCTTTGAGACGGCTGAGAAAGTTCTGCAAAATTGGGACAGGGTAAAGAGCAAAGAAAAAGAAATAAAAACGGTGGCAGAGGCAATGCAAAGTATCCCAAAACATCTTCCTGCACTTATGCGAAGCTATAAGGTTCAGGAGAAGGCAGCAAGGGTGGGTTTTGACTGGGACAATTACAAAGATGCGTTGAAAAAGGTGTATGAAGAACTTGGCGAGTTTGAAGAGAATCTGTCGAAAAATAGTGGTCAGGAAAAACTTCAGGAGGAGCTGGGGGATATCCTTTTTGCAGTTGTTAATGTTGCAAGGTTTTTTAACATTGACCCTGAAGAAGCACTTTCCAAGACAGTTAAAAAATTTATAACCAGATTTTCCTATATAGAGCAGCAAGCTGAGAAACAGGGTAAAAAATTGAATGAAATGACACTAAAAGATATGGACAAATTTTGGGAAGAAGCAAAAAAAATTTAAAAAAGGCTTGAAAAAAGAAGGATTTTTGATATAAATATAGAATAGAAATATTTAGAACATCACAAAATACGCGAGGAGGTAAGGAATAATGAACAAGACAGATTTGATTTCAGCAATGGCAGAAAAGAGCGGGCTTACCAAAAAGGACGCAGAAAAGGCACTCAATGCGTTTGTAGACGCTGTTACAGAAGCACTCTCCAAGGGGGAAAAGGTTCAACTTGTTGGTTTTGGTTCATTTGAGGTAAGAGAAAGAGCAGAGAGGGTTGGAAGAAATCCACAGACTCAAGAAGAGATTAAGATTCCAGCAACAAAAGTTCCTGTATTCAAGGCAGGCAAGATGTTAAAAGATGCTGTTGCAAAGTAATAATTGTGGAAAAATAGAAGGATATAAATTAAGAAGGGAAATAATTTTCTTGGTGGATTGATAGGCTGCAGCACTGAAAGTTTTTAAAGCTGCAGCCCTAAATTTTTGTTTTAAAAACTGAAGAGAGGGTTTTAAAGATGCGCATAGATAAGTATCTGAAGGTGTCGAGGATAATCAAAAGACGAACGCTTGCCCAGGAAGCATGTGACAGCGGGAGAGTTTTTGTAAATGGGAAAATGGCAAAACCCTCAACAGAGGTAAAAGTTGGAGATATTATTGAAGTGCATTTTGGTGATAGGGTTTTTAAATGCAGAGTTACAAGTGTTGATGAGAAGGTACAGAAAAATCTTGCAAGCAATATGTATGAGATAATAGAGTAAGAGGATTTTTCATATTTCAGCGGTAAAGAGAATATAGTTTATTATGTAACTTGTAAATTTTTAAAGGGTCTTGGGAAGATGATAGCAGAAGATAGAAAGAATACAAAAACAAAGGTTCACAATATTCTTATAGAAAACAGAGAAAGAATTTCAATAAATGGCGTTGACGATGTTGAAAGTTTTGATGAGAACAATGTTATCCTGGTTATTGACGAGGAACTTCTCATCATAAAAGGGTTTAATTTGAAGGTAAACAAAATCAATACTGAAACAGGAGAGGTATTTATAGAAGGGCAGATTTATTCACTTGAGTATGGTGAGCCGCCTAAAAAGGGACTATTCGGGAAACTATTCAAATAAAAGAGGAAAAAAGATGCAGGATGTTTTTAAGCAACTTTCAGATTTTTTCTATTGTTCAATTATTGGGATGGTTGTTGGATTAATATATGACACCTTCTTTTTCAAAAAGATATTAAAAAGGCGGACAAGAGATCTGATATTTTTTATATCTTCTACGTTGTCAACCGTGATAATAATTTTGGGACTGTATCATATCAATTACTATACAATCCGATGGTATACATTTTTAGCAATTTGCAGTGGCTTCTGGTTTTACAAAAGTTCAATTTCCTTTTTGTACATAAGAATTTTAAAAAAGGTGAACAAAATTTTATCTTTTAACAAAAGATGATTTATGATAAAATATAACTACATTTTCTGGGGGTACCCAAGAGGAAGACAGGCCGTGAAAAAATTTTTTAAAGTTGTAAAAAGGCTTTTTGTATTGGCATTTGTAGTATTCTTTTCAATATATGCCATAACGACAATTGTAAAGCAGCAGATGATTTTAAACCAGGTAAAAGCCCAGCAAAAAGAGGTAGTCCAGCAAATTGAAAAAATAAAGAAAGAAAATGAACATCTGAAAAGACTTGCCCAATATATTGACACAAAAGAGTATATTCAGCAGGTTGCACGTGAAAAGCTTGGGCTTGTTGGGAAAAATGAGATTGTATTTATTGATAGAAATAAAAAGAAAAAAGAATAGGAGGCTTCTTTTTGTCAAATAAATAAAACAGTTTTATTGAAGGCAGATCAAAGTGACATAGCCTGTTTTAAAATAAAAACAGGCTTTTAATTTGAGTGAGTATGTCAAAAAAATATCAAATAAGATGGGGAGGATAAAGATTGTTTAAAAAGAAGAACATCTCTCTTGCAGTAATAAGGAGATTACCACGGTATCTACGATATGTGGAGGATTTACTAAATCATGACGTTATGAGAATTTCCTCGTCGGAGCTTAGCCAGAGGATGGGATATACAGCCTCACAGGTAAGACAAGACTTTAACAACTTTGGTGGATTTGGGCAACAGGGATATGGATACAATACTCAGGTTCTATATGAGAATCTTGTAAAGATACTGGGACTTGACAGGCACTTTAAGATGATCATTGCCGGTGTTGGTAATCTTGGACAGGCTCTGGCAAACTACACCAATTTCTATAAAAAGGGTTTCAGGTTGGTAGGGTTATTTGATGTTGACCCTCAAAAGGTTGGAAGAAGTATCAGAAATGTAGAAATTAAGCATATTAATAAAATGAGGGAATTTATAAAGAAAAATGATGTAGATATAGGAGTTCTGTGTGTCCCGGCCGATGTTGCTCAGGAGGTTGCAAATCTTATGATGGAAGGCGGAATAAAAGGTATCTGGAATTTCACTGCCAAAGAGATTGATGTAAAAGATGATGTTGTTGTGGAGAATGTTCATTTGATTGACAGTCTTATGGTACTTTCGTACAGACTCAATGAGAAGTTGATTGAGAAGGAGAATGCGGATCAAAAATAATCTTGTTGAGGTGAAAAGTGAAATGCAGTACACAAGTACGCGAGGAGGACAGAATGTTCATTCAAAAGAAGCCATCTATCTGGGAATAGCAAATGATGGTGGGCTTTTTACACCGGTTAAAATACCAAAGATGGATTTTGAGTATTTAGAAGGTCTAAATTCCTATAAAGACCTTGCAAAGTATATTTTTTCACTTTATCTTACTGACTTTTCTGAAGAAGAGATTACAGATTGTGTAAATAAGGCTTATGCAACTGACAGGTTTGATACAGAGAATGTGGTTGGTTTAAAAAAACTTGACAGCAATCTGTTTGCACTTGAGCTCTGGCATGGTCCAACATATGCCTTTAAAGACATTGCACTGCAACTGCTCCCACATCTTTTAATAAGATCAATGCCGGATAGCTATAAAAGGGCACTTATACTTGTTGCAACCTCAGGTGATACGGGAAAGGCTGCTTTAGAAGGCTTCAGGGATGTTGAGAGGACCAGGATTGTTGTTTTCTATCCATCTGAAGGTGTCTCTGATGTGCAAAAAAGACAGATGACCACTCAGGAAGGCAAAAACACCCATGTTGCAGGTATAATTGGTAACTTTGACGATGCGCAAAGTGGAGTAAAGGAGATTTTCACAAATACCGAATATGTAAAGATAATCAATGAAAAGGGCTACTTTTTTACCTCTGCAAACTCCATTAACTTTGGAAGACTTTTACCTCAAATTGTTTACTATATATGGAGCTATCTTGAGCTTTTGAGAAAAGGGTTTTTGAAAGAAGGAGAAAGGATAAATTTTGTTGTACCAACCGGCAATTTCGGGAATATCCTGGCGGGGTATTTTGCAAAGGTTATGGGAGTGCCTGTAAACAGGCTAATTGTTGCTTCAAATATAAACTCGGTTGTTTCGGATTTTATTAACACAGGTATTTATGATAGAAGAAGAGAGTTTTACAAAACAATCTCGCCTTCTATGGATATTCTGGTTGCAAGCAATTTGGAAAGGCTTCTGTATCTGGTGACAGAGAGTTTTGAAAGGGTAAAAAAATACATGTCTGATTTGAAAGAAAATGGGTATTTTAAGGTTGAAGATGATGTTTTAAAATCAATACAGTCGAATTTCTGGGGAGATTTTTCAACAGATTTTGAAACCAGACAGGCTATAAAGTGGGTTTACAGAGAGTATTCTTATCTTATTGATACGCACTCAGCGGTTGGATTTGATGTATACAGAAAATACAAAGAAAAAACATCTGACATGACAAAGACGGTCCTTTTGCAGACCGCAAACCCTTACAAGTTTGCAAAAGATGTGCTAAACGCGCTGACTGATGATGAATATAATGATATTGACCCGTTTGAAGCAATTGAAATGCTGCTCAAGACTACCGGTGTTGAGGTGCCAAAAGGTATAAGAGATATTCTGTCAAAACCGGTTTTGCACCCTGATGTGATTGAGAAGGACAAAATGTTTGAATTTATATTAGAGAAAATAAAAGATAGTTAAAGATAATTTAAAAAAGATGCATAAAATTATAAAAAATTAGACTAAAAAGGGTTGAAAAACGAAAAATTTGTGCTAAAATAGAAGTTGAAAAAAGTAAATATTTCGTGGATATCTCGGTAGGCGAGGCTCCTACAGGGATATAGGCTGCTGCCGCGAAAGATTGGAGACAATCTGAGCTGGTGAACAGGTTTTGCCGAATCCAAGGCATAACCTAATGCAGCTTTTTATGCCGTGTAGTGCCAAAGCTTGTACGAGGTAAGTTTTTAAAGGGTAAATAGGTGCTTTCACCTCGTTTTAAGCTTTGGGTGAAAGCACTTTTTGTTTCTCAGATAAAAACTTTTCAAAAAAACCTGTGTTCAAAGGAGTTGAGAAAAAAGATGGATTCTGGTCCTGTGAGGGCAGCAGGATTGGGTAAGAGAAAAACTAAAGAGCTGTTTTTCAAATGTGTGGAGGGGTGCTAACTTTTTTATATTTTTAGCCAAAAACAGGAGGATTTTGTCCTTTTATATAAATTGCTTTTGTAAAACCATTTAGCACCCCTCCGCAGGGAGAAAATAATTTTATAAAGGAGGGGTGCTAATATGGCAAATGTAACAAGTTTTTACCTTTCCAGGGTGATAGGTAACAGAGTATATTCTGAAGACAGAAAGGTTCTGGGCAGGCTGCTTGATTTAATTGTCGATGCAAAGAATATAAGACCTAAGGTAATTGCTGCTAAAATCAAAAGTGGAAAAGGCATTCAGATAGTAGATTTTTCGTTTTTTGCAATTTATAAGGAAAAAGGGCAGTATGTGATTGAAACCAGAAGTTTAAAACCAATAGAAGTTCAAAAAGAAGACACAATAATGCTTGTCAAACATATTTTAGACAAGCAAATAGTTGACATAAACGGGAGAAAGGTTGTAAGAGTAAATGATATTCGACTTGCCGTTTTGTCAACAGGAGTTTATGTAATTGCTGTTGATATCGGGCTTGAGGGCTTGCTCAGAAGGCTTGGACTTGCAAAGCCTGTTAAGAAAATCTTAAAACCTCTTGGGAAAAGTATTCCTTCTAAACTTATTCTCTGGGACGATGTTGAGCCGCTTGCCTCACCCCGGCTTGACCTGAAACTTTCAACAACATACTCCAAGCTTTCAACTTTGCATCCTTCTGATCTGGCAGATATTATTGAGGAGCTTGACAAAAAAACCCAGGCATATGTATTTTCAGCTCTGGATGAAGAAAAAGCAGCGGATGTTCTGGAAGAGCTTGATGTTGAGGCACAGCGAAACGTCCTCGAAAACCTTCCAGTTGAAAAGGTTGCAGATGTGCTTGAAAAAATGCCGGCAGATGAGGTTGCAGATATCCTGGATGAGATAAAAGAAGAAAGAGCAGAAGAACTCCTGAATGAGATGGAAAAAGAAGCATCCGAAGAAGTAAAAGAGCTTATGGAATATCCCGAAAATACTGTCGGAAGTATTATGACGACAGATTTTATCTCGTTCAAAACTCATTTTACCGTTGAGCAGACAATACAGGAGCTAAGGAGACTGAAGCCCGAGCCGGATGAGATTTACTATCTTTATGTTGTGGACAATGAAGAAAGACTCTGTGGAGTTGTGTCTTTGCGCGATCTTGTAATTTCAGAACCGCAAACACCTCTTTATGAGATTATGAGCAGGGATGTTGTATATGTGAAAGATATGGACAATGTAAACTCTCTTGTTGAAATTATCTCAAAATACAGTTTATTAGCTGTTCCAGTTGTTGATGACCAAAAGAAACTTATAGGGGTTGTAATAATTAACGATATAGTTTATGAGCTTTTAAAGGTGCGAAAAAAATTAGCATAATTTATTGTTTTTATATGCAAAAAAAAGGGGTGAAAAGATTATGCCACAGACGTCAAAAAAACAGAGGCTAAGGAATATTCTTCTCATTTTAAGTGTAATTGGTCCGGGGCTTGTTACCGCTACAGCTGACAATGACGCATCAGGGATCGCAACATACGCAATGGTAGGTTCTATGTTTGGATATAAGATGCTGTGGGGACTTTTCCTGATAACAATAAGTTTGGCAGTCATACAGGAGATGGCTGCACGGATGGGTGTTGTAACAGGAAAAGGTCTTTCTGACCTTATAAGAGAAAATTTTGGTGTTAAGATGACTTTTTTTGCAATGGTTACCTTATTAATTGCCAATCTTACAACAACAATTGGTGAATTTGCAGGTATTGCGGCAAGCCTTGAAATTTTTGGAGTTTCAAAGTATATTTCTGTTCCGCTCACTGCTATATTTGTGTGGTATATAATCAATAAAGGTTCTTACAAAAAAACAGAAAAGTTTTTCCTTGGATTAATGATAATATATATTAGTTACATTATTTCGGGATTTTTAGCAAAACCTGATTGGAAGGATGTATTAAAAAACACATTTGTGCCTTCATTCAGTTTTAAGACCAGCTTTGTTTTGATTTTTATTGCGATGATAGGGACCACAATCACTCCATGGATGCAGTTTTACTTACAATCTTCTGTTGTTGACAAGGGTGTTGATGTAAAAAAACTCAGATATCAGAGATGGGATGTATTTTTGGGGGCGTTCTGGACAGATTTTATTGCATTTTTTATTGTGGTTGCGACAGCCGCAACTTTGTATAAACATGGGATTGTCATTGAGACAGCAGAGGATGCTGCAAAAGCTTTGGAGCCTTTTGCGGGAAAATATGCATCAGCACTTTTTGCAATCGGGCTTTTTGGGGCATCACTTTTGGGAGCACACATTTTACCGCTTTCAACTGCTTATGCGATAACTGAGGCATTTGGGTTTGAAAATGGACTTAACAAAAAGTTAAAAGAAGCGCCTGTTTTTTATGGTTTGATACTTTTATTTATTGTAATAGGTGCCGGAGTTATATTGCTTCCAAATATTCCACTAATAAAACTTATGATAATTGCTCAGGAGATAAATGGGATATTGCTGCCAATAATTCTGATTTATATGCTTAAACTCACAAATGACAGAGAAATTATGGGAGAATATGTAAATTCAAAAACATTTAATATAATTGCATGGGTTACTGTTGTATTTATAATATTTTTAACTTTGATGCTTTTAGTTCAACCATTTATACAAATTTAAGATATATTTTACTTACCTGTAGTTTTTTAAACGCAAACAAAAATGGCGGAGAGAGTGGGATTCGAACCCACGGTACCGCTTGTGGCGGTACGCGCGATTTCGAGTCGCGTGCCTTCGACCACTCGGCCATCTCTCCGCCTTTTTTTTATTTTGCACTATCGATTATAATCTATATTCTGCTCTTTTTCAAGATAAAGATTTTAATTTTAAATTGACAATTCCACAAAATAGAAGTAATATATTTATTAAGGTGAATATTGTGAACAAAATTGTGCACCACAGCGAATACTAATAGATAGAAGGGTTTTACTGCCCGACAACTATTTGGGGAGGCGCAAAAGTTGGAAAATGCAGGGCTTATAGCCGGGCTGAAAAAAGAAATAACAACAACTGTAACAGATGACATGCTTGCTTCGCATTTTCAAAATGGTTTTCTGGATGTGTTTGCAACGCCTGCAATGATAACGCTGATGGAAAAAGCAGCACTTTTGTGTGCTCAGGAGCATTTAGAAGACGGGTATACAACAGTGGGAAGCAAAGTTGAAATTTCTCACATAGCACCAAGTCCAAAAGGAATGGAAGTGCGGGCTGTTGCTGAACTAATTGATATTCAGGACAGAAAACTCATTTTTAGAGTCGAAGCTTATGACCGGTTTGAAAAAATAGGAGAGGGTATTCACGAGAGGTTTGTAGTGAATGCAGAGAGGTTTTTGCAAAAGACATATCAGAAGGCAAGGTGATACTTTTGAAAACCACATCAAAACCCCAGGAAGTAAAACTAAAGCATATTGTTGAGATAGCACAAAGCATAGGTCTTGATGAAGACGATTTAGAACTTTATGGAAAGTACAAAGCAAAAATAAACCTGGATGTGCTTGAGAAAAAAACCCGGCAATCAGAAGGCAAAGTAATCCTGGTCACATCCATAAATCCAACACCATACGGCGAGGGTAAGACAACAACAGCAATAGGTCTTTCTATGGCAATAAACAGGCTCGGCTTTAAATCAATTGTGACGCTTCGAGAACCTTCCCTGGGACCTTACTTAGGAATTAAAGGTGGTGCAACAGGAGGTGGAGCTTCTCAGGTCCTGCCGGGCACTGATATAAACCTTCACTTTACAGGTGATATTCATGCGGTGACGGCTGCCAACAATTTGCTTTGCGCTGCAGTTGATAATCACATCTATCATGGTAACACACTTAACATCAATCCAAAGGCGATAATGATAAAAAGAGCAATGGATATGAATGACCGGGCTTTGCGAAATATTGTCATTGGGCTGGGGGATGGGCAGAAAGGTGCTGTGCGTGAAGACGGATTTGTTATTTCGGTTGCCTCAGAAGTAATGGCAATACTTTGCCTGTCAAATGACCTGGAAGAGCTAAAAGAAAGGCTTGGAAATATACTGGTTGCATTCTCTTATGACAAAAAGCCTGTATATGCGAAAGACTTAAATGTCCATGGTGCGATGGCGCTTTTGCTAAAAGATGCTATAAAACCTAATCTTGTTCAAACATCAGAAGCAACTGCTGCAATAATTCACGGGGGTCCGTTTGCAAACATTGCACATGGTACAAACAGTATTATTGCTACGAAGATGGCACAAAAGCTTTCAGACTATGTTGTTGTTGAGGCAGGCTTTGGGTCAGACCTGGGCGCAGAAAAGTTTGTCAATATAGTTTCAAGAAAGACGGGTATATATCCATCGGCGGCTGTTGTGGTTGTTACAACAAGAGCACTCAAATACCATGGCTCTTCGGTTGCGAAGACAAACATCACAGATGAAGGTATGGATGCGCTTTTGAAAGGTTTTGAAAACTTATCGAAGCATATAGAAAATTTGAAGATGATGGGGCTTGAGATGGTTGTTGCGCTGAATATGTTTCCGGATGACACTCCTTCAGAAATTTCTATGATAGAGTCTTTTTGTAGAAAGCAGGGAGTTGAATTTGCTGTCTCAAGAGCCTATGATCTGGGTTCAGAAGGGGCTTTGGAGCTTGCAGAAAAGGTAATTGAAATAGCAGACAAAAGGAGAAAAATCAATTTTGTATATCAAGATCAGGACCCGGTCGAGGAGAAGATAAAAAAGGTTGCAAAGACCATTTACGGGGCTTTGGATGTACAGTTTTCAAAGTCAGCACTTTCAACTTTGGAACTCATAAGAAAGCTCAATATTGAACATTTTCCTGTTTGTATGGCAAAAACCCAGTATTCACTGTCAGACCATCCAGAGCTTCTTGGGAGACCAAAAGATTTTATTTTGAATGTTAATGAAATAAGAATTAACAGTGGAGCTGGCTTTATTGTAGCAATCTGTGGCAATATTATGACAATGCCGGGGCTTTCAAAAGACTATGCTGCTCTTCACCTCGATATAGATAAAGATGGAAATGTGCTGTGGGTGTGAGTGTGAAATTTTTTTACAAAATATGTGCACAAAATTGTGATCAAAGGAGGTAGTATTTTGGATGATTGACACAACAAAGTTTTCGCTCGCCGATTTTGTGAAGAGTGCAGACAAAAACATAATGGAACTTGCAAAAGAGTTCTGGGAATACAAAGAGGATTATGTTAGAAGAAGACATTATCAGTACAGACGTGTTTCTATTACTGGTTCTGGTCCGACTATGAAGATAATTGACCATTACACAGGTGAAATTAAAGAGATGATAAACCTTGCCTCAAATGACTATTTGAATCTTACAAAGCATCCGAGGACAATTAAAGCAGGAATAGAAGCTGTTAAAAAGTATGGTACAGGTGCTGGTTCTGTACCTCTTTTGGGTGGGACACTTGATATACACGTTGAGCTTGAGAAAAAGCTTGCAAAGTTCAAAGGTTGTGAGGATGCGCTGATTTACACAAGCGGATATGGTTCAAATCTGGGTACAATTTCTGCAATTTTGCATGAAAATGATGTTGCTATTTTGGACATGTATGTTCACGCAAGTATAATTGACGGGTGCAGAAATACAAATGTTGAGTTTTTCAGACACAACAATATGGATTCTCTTGAAAAGGTGCTCAAAAAGGTAAAGGATAAATACAATACAAAACTTGTAATAGTTGATGGTGTTTATTCAATGGATGGTGACATTGCACCGCTTGACCAGATTGTTGAGATAGCTCATGCCTACGGCGCGTTTGTAATGGTTGATGAGGCGCATGCAACAGGTGTGATTGGCAAAAACGGACGTGGTACACCTGAGCACTGCAATGTTGAAGGAAAGGTTGATATTGTTGCAGGCACGCTTTCAAAGGCACTGGGAGCAGTTGGAGGATTTATTGCAACAAACAAAGAGCTTGTGAACTATCTGCACTTTTACTCAAGAGCATATATGTTTTCAACAGCACCAACTCCACAGGCAACCGCTTCACTGATTGAGGCTTTGAACGTTATTGAAGAAGAGCCACAGCTGAGGCAAAAACTCTGGGATAATATAAGATACTTTAGAGAAAACTTACTCAAGCTTGGATTTAATATTGGCAATCAGCAGACGGCAATATTCCCCATCATAATTGGGGACGATTATAAAGTAAAAGAGATGTGCAGGGAGCTTCATGAGGCGGGCATCTATGTTAACCCTGTATTCTACCCGGCTGTTCCAAGAAGGCTGTCGCGTATTAGAATTTCACTGACAGCAGGACACACAAAAGAGCATCTTGACAGGACACTTGATGTTCTTGAACACTTGGGCAAAAAATACGGTATAATATAAAGAGAAAGGCTTTAGTGTATGAGGCTGCAAAATTTAATCTTGCAGCCTCTTAAAATTTTATTTTAACCGGGTATTGGAAAGGAGAGAAAGGTAATATGAAAGCAGTTGTCTTTGATGCAAGTGTGGGAAAATACGTAAGGACTTTGATCCTGGGCAGGATTTCAAAGAGATTTTTCTATAATAAGCTATCATGTGTAAGGCTTACAAATATACCCGAACCCGAGCTTCCATCTGAAAACTATGTAAAGGTAAAGACAACATATGCAGGGATTTGTGGCTCTGACTTAAACCTTATCTTTTTGCATGACTCACCCTCAACCTCACCGTTTGCTTCGTTTCCGTTTGTAATTGGGCATGAAAACCTTGGTGTAATAGTTGAGAAGGGCAGGAATGTAACAGAGTTTGAAATAGGTGACAGGGTGATTGTGGACCCGGTTTTAGACTGTGATGCGAGAGAGCTTCCAAGATGTGATTCGTGCAAAGAAGAAGAATTTTCAACCTGTTTAAATATCACCGAAGGGAAGCTCAAACCCGGTACTATCATGGGTGCCTGCAGTTCAACAGGCGGTTCGTGGGGTGAGTATTTTGTTGCTCACAAATCACAGGTCATAAAGGTGCCTGATTCTGTCAAAGATGAAGAAGCTATTTTGGTAGACCCTTTGGCATCAGCACTTCACCCTGTTATGAGAAACTTTCCGAAGGATTCTGATAAGGTCCTGGTATACGGGGCGGGGATAATAGGGCTTCTGGTAGTCTGGAGCCTGAGGAAGCTTGGCTGCATGGCAGACATTACAGTTGTTGCAAAATACAAATTTCAGGCAGATTTAGCAGTTGAGTTTGGTGCAAATAGAGTTGTAAATCCATCTGATGATTATCTGGACAAACTTGCAAAAGTGAGCGGGGCTAAAGTGTTCAAACCAATGATTGGAGAAAAAGTCCTGCTCGGTGGGTTTGATAAGGTCTTTGACTGTGTTGGTTCAAGCAGGACAATTAGAGATGGTATGTGGCTTACCAAACAGCGTGGAAGCTATATTATGGTGGGGCTTGCATCGGTTGTAAAGGATTTGGACCTGACACCTGTTTGGTTCAAAGAGCTGAACATCAGAGGGGCTTATTGCTACAGCACAGAATACTTGAACGAGTACAGAATCTCAACATATCAGCTTGCATTAAATCTTATTCAGCAATCTGGCATTCCATATGAGAAGCTAATTACTCACTATTTTAGAATAGAAGATTATCAAAAGGCGATAGAGGTTGCTTCTTCAAAGGGGATAGAAAAGAGCATAAAAGTTGTGTTTAAATTTTTGTGATTTTTGTACAGAAAATAAGGTATTGATAACATCATTGCAGAAATATTAAAATTGAATTAACGTTGAAAAGAAGACTTTGCATTGCCGAGTAAAGAGGTTGTATATATTTACAAAATATGCAATAAAAACAAAAGTAAACAGGGTGTTGGTGAAATAAATGAAAGAGAAATTTGGTAGGATACTTGGTATAGTATTATTTACAGAATTTTTATTATTTTGTGTGCTTGTTATGTATATACAGTTTCAGACTGGTACATACGATTTTGTAGCCTGGGTTTTGATTTGTTTGAGCTTGGCTTTGATAACAGTAGCGGGTTATATTTTTGGAATCATGCCCTACATGAGGCAGGTATGTAGCCGTATTGAAAAGATGCAGGAGATATTGAGAGAAATTGATGAAGGTTTTGAAACTTGCGCAGAAAATGAGGTGGAGTTTGAGAACTGTCTGAAAGCTGTAAAAAATCGATTGGAACTTTTAAAAAGCGAAAAACAAAGAGAAGGTGAAATTTTTGACCAGTACAAAGAGATGATAATCCGGAATGTAAAACTTATCTATGATATAGCCAAGAGCAAAAATGAAAAAGAGATTGAAGGTTTTGCAAAGTCACTTTTGAACATTGTTGAGGCAAGTATATATTCTGGACGCATATTTGTTCCTCTGTGGTATGAGATTATGTGTTTTCAAATGTTTTTGGCAGGATATGCATACCCGGAAGGCAGCGGCTTTGAAATAATAGTAAATGTTCAAGATGAAGATTTAAAACAATCTCTTATTCTCAGAGGCATTTTGACATCACTTGCAAAGCTTTTTGGCGATTGTGCAGAAAGACAGGTTCCTATTAAGAATATTCTTCAGATTTCGGCAATGAACTTATCCGGACATTTAAGTTTACGTCTCTATTACAACAATACCATTGAGAACTTAAATGAGATTGAGAATGTGCTGAACAGTTTAAAGCAGAATCTTTCACTTTACTATCCTGAGGGTACATATGCTGTCAATTATTTGTCAGGGGACAACCACTTTGTAATTGAGATTTCCATTCCAATAATTGAGACTTCGACAAAATAGGTTCAGTATGACTGGCTCAGGTTGTTATTATGTTTGAATAATTTTAAAAAATTTAGTATTATTGATAATAAGCTCAAAAACAAAGTAAGAAGGAATAGGATGAATGTGAAATGGTAACCATAAAGGATATAGCCAAAGAAGCAGGGGTATCACCTTCAACAGTTTCAAGGGTACTTTCAGGCAAGGCAAAGATTTCACCTGAGACAACAAAGAGAGTGATGGATGCCATCAAGCGGCTTGGATACATTCCCAATGCAAGTGCCAAAAGCCTTGTTATGAAAAAGGCATATTCTATTGGGATTTTTATGCCGCGAAGACTTGAACAGACACTTACCAGCACCTTTTTTGACCAGGTTGTATCGGGAATTTGCAGCTATATTAACAATACAGAATATGAGATTGTACTGACCATTGTGCCGCCCGAAAAGGAAAAAGAAAGCTTGGAAAGGCTTATAAAGAGCAAAAAGGTGGATGGGTTTGTTCTTCTTACCTCCCGTATAAATGACTATGCTATCAAATATCTTCGCTCTATCAAGTTTCCTTTCGTTTTGATAGGTTCACCTGATAAAGACAAAGAGTATGTTAACTGGGTTGACAATGACAACAAAAAAGCCGGGTTTGACGCAACAGAGTATTTAATCAAGCTCGGGCACACTCAAATAGGCTTTCTGGGCGGTATGGAAAATCTTGTCTTGACACAGGATAGACTGTCTGGCTACAAAATGGCTTTGAGCAAATATAAGATTCCAGTTGAAAACCAGTATATTCTGTTTACACAGTTTGATGAGCAAAGTTCATATGAGAAGGCAAAGCAGCTGTTGACTTTAAAAAACAGACCAACCGCCGTTGTTTGCATTGACGAGGTTGTTGCATACGCAGCAATAAAAGTCTGCAAAGAGCTTGAACTGAAAGTGGGCTATGATGTGTCCATAATAGGGTTTAATGAGTCAATCTTTTCCAAGCTTTCTTCACCAAGGCTTACCACAGTTGACACCAATGTGTATTATCTTGGTTATTATGCGGCTGAGATGCTTATGAAAGAGTTGGAAGAGCCATATAAAACTTATAAAAGACTTATAGTACAGCACTCAATTATAGAAGGGGAGACATGCAGGGCTATTTGAAATGTTATGCATAAACAAATACAGGAGGGGTTTTCCTATGCAAAAGCATGTCGAAATAAAGAATAAAATTGGTCAGATTCTGCGAGGATATCTGCATGTACCGGATGAATATGATTCAAAAGTGCCTGCAGTTGCTATTTTCCATGGTTTTACAGGGAATAAAATGGAGCCGCATTTTATATTTGTAAAACTATCTCGATTACTTGAGAGCCAGGGTATTGCAAGTGTCAGGTTTGACTTTGCAGGCTCCGGTGAATCAGACGGGGAATTTTATGATATGACGGTAACCCGTGAGATTGACGATGCAAGATGCATACTTGAGTATCTGTTTTCACTTGACTTTGTTGACAGGCAAAAGATTTCGATTGTGGGTTTATCTCTTGGGGGAGCAATTGCTTCGTATATTGCCGGTGAATTTAGAGAAAAGCTTAATAAGGTTGTGCTTTGGGCTCCTGCCGGGAATATGAGAGATATTGCAAAAAATGTGGTAGAAAATAACCCTCAAATAAAGGAAAAAGGATATATTGATTTAGGAGGGCTTCTTTTATCCGAGGATTTTTATTATGATTTGCAAAAGTACGACTTTTTTGAGTCAATAAAGAAGTATCCAAATAAAGTATTAATTTTGCATGGTACAAACGATACAGCAGTTCCGATTGAAGTTGGGCGAAAGTACAAAGAGATTTTGGGTAACAAGGCAATACTTGTTGAGATAGAAGGTGCAGACCACACCTTTAACAAATATGAGTGGGAAAGAATTGTGCTGGACAAAACGGTTGAGTTTTTAAAGGAATAAAAAAAGGCTGGGGATGTAGTTTTCTGGTATTTTAAAAAAGCATTTCCCCGGCCTTTTTTCACACTGAGTTTTTTAAACGAATATAATAGAATAAAACTACTTCTAAAGAGAATATATTAGGTTATGAGCAAGCATTTGTTACAGAATAAAAACAAAAAACAAATAGGTCTTGTTCTTCTGTTACTTGGCACCGGTATTTTGATTTCAATCATAATACCACCATGGCTTCTGGCATTTGTAGTCGCACTTGGTTTAATTGGCTGTGGAATCTATATCTTTTTTAAAGATGGGAGATGAAATAAAATGAAAATAATGGTATTCAGGATGCCGAGGTTTTTAAGCAGGTTAATTAAGAAACTATTTAAAATCAATGAAGAATGAAAAAAGAAAAAGTTCAAGATAAACACTTTATCTTGAACTTTTTTATTTTATACGCGGACAACCTTACCCGCTTTAATGCAGCTTGTGCATACATAAATTCTCTTTCTTGTTCCATTTATAATTACCCTAATCTTTTTTACATTCGGTTTCCATGTTCTTCTTGACTTTTTATTTGAGTGGCTAACTTTGTTTCCAAATGATACTTTCTTGTTGCAGATTTCGCACATAGCCATTTTTGTTTCCCTCCTTAAAAAGTGATAAAAGCAAGTACAAAGACACAACCTATTTTAACATAAAAAAAAGAAAAAAGGCAAGTTACTTTATTCTTTATACAAAATTGCTTCATTGTCTATATAGAGCTCACAATTAATATATTCGTTTGGAATTTCTATGTCTTTTACAAGTTCTATTCTGTACATACTGGAGGTATACCAGTTGAGTCTTGGCTGAACATTTACAAAATCAAGATTGCTTTCCAAAGAAGGAAGCAAATAATTCCAATTGACATAATGATTGAAGTTTTCAATGATATCTGTGATAACTGCGTTGAATTTATTTAAAAGAAGTTTCTGGAATTCGTGCCATTTTGAAAGTGATGCTTCTATGTTTGTAAGTCCAAAATATCCTGCACCGCCTGCACCTTTTAAGCTTGACATTGTTCTTGTAAAACACACATCCAGGGCTTCAATTGTTTCTGGCGGGTCAATTGTAAATGTATCAAAGCTCTTTACAAACTCATCGGGGAGCTTATTTCTAAAATCATATTCAATTGCCTTTAGATTCAGGTTGTATTCTTTTGCAGCCTGGTTTATGAAATCCACAAGCCTTTTGTCAATTTCCAATACTACTACTTCTGCTGGAAGTTCTGTCAAAGCTGCTGCAATTGATACCAAATCGTCATCGCCAAAAACAATAAGTCTCTTTTTGACAAGGTCACCTTTTTTAATCATCATAGCAATTCTTGAAAAGGCTGTTTCTTCAGTAACGTACCCCTGGTCATATTCCACTATTGCCTCAGGTCTTGTTTTTACTATCTGTTTGAACTTTTCATAAGCATCTTTTATTTCGGTAAATACAATCCCACGGCCTTCACAGTACTGGCATGTATAGTTTTTTACAGCAGGAATGTTATTCTGCTTTACAAATTCTTTTCCTTTTTGTGTAAGCTGCAGATTGCCGTTTTCATCTGATTTTACAAAATCTATTGAAATAAGATAGTTAATTGTTTCCCTCACAACGGCAAATGGCTTTTGTGAAAGAAATATTACTTCCCAGAAGTGATTTGTCGAGTTCAATGCTGCTATTACCTTTTCAATATCTCTTTCGTTTACATTGACTTTTGTTCTGGACTTTACAAATTCAACTGCGCTCTTTAAGCTATCCACTTCTACCACCTCCTTGAAAGATTTGGTGCAGTTTTTTAATAGTTTGTTGACAACAATATATAATGATATCATAATAAAAAAAGGTGTCAATAACAACACTACAAATTGTAATTTAAAAGGGTGAAAAAGCTTTGAAGATTAAGGTTTTGCCGGAGGATTTTATAGTCAGAGAAAAAATTGACATTGAGATAAAGCCAAGCGGAAGGTACAAAATTTATCTTTTGAAAAAGAAACACTGGAATACAATTGACGCTTTAAGGTTTATATCAAAGGAAAACAAAATACCATTTGAGAAAATAGGCTGTGCAGGAAGAAAAGACAGACATGCTCTTACTTTTCAGTATATTTCGGTACCAAGGGAATATGACATAAATTTTAATAGAGAGAATGTAAAAGTTGAATTTGTTGGATATTCAGATGACTTTGTTTCCCCTCTGCTTCTGAAAGGCAATTATTTTGAAATGGTAATAAGGAAAATAAAGAGCAGGGATGAGAGAATTTTCAACAGAATTGGCGAAATAGAGAAGTTTGGCTTTCCAAATTATTTTGATGACCAGCGGTTTGGGAGTGTTGAGAGGGAAGAAGAATTTATTGGTGAAAAGATAGCAAAAAAGCACTACAATGGGGCTCTGAAACTCTATTTCACAGTAATTCACCCCGAAGATAAGAAAGAAGAGAAGGAAAGAAAAAAAGCTATATTTGAACTCTGGGGAGAGTTTGAAAAAATACTTCCTCTTTGCAAAACAAAGGTTGAGAAAGAAATAATAAAGACTTTAATGAAGGGCAAGAGCAGGCATTATTTAATCGAGGCTGTAAATCTTATTCCAAAAGAAGAGATGTCGATGTTTTTCTCAGCCTACCAGAGCTATATCTGGAACAAAACCCTGAGTCTGATTTTACCGTATTATGCGGATTTGCTAAAACCTGTTAAGGGAAAGATTATGGACTATCTTATCTACACAACCCTTTCAGACAGGGCTTTGAGTGAATTAAAAGGACTTCAGATTCCGACTGTATCTTCAAGGATACCTTTTGTAAATAGTCTTGTAAACAACACCATCCTGGAGATATTGAATGAAAGAGGTCTCAAGCCCTCTGACTTTGAACTGAAAAAGATAAAAAAATCTTTTTATAAGTCCTTTTTAAGACCCGCAATAGTCTTTCCGGAAAACCTTGAGTTTTCAGACTTTGAAGAGGATGACTTTTACAGTGGATATTTTAAACTAAAATTGAAATTCCATCTTCCTGCCGGTTCATTTGCAACAATGTTTTTTAAAAGCCTGACATTATACATAACAAACATATAATCGCTATTGACTGACAGGCTTAATGTCTTTATAATATAATCTGCCTGTTCAAAAGAGGTGGTGGATATAGCTCAGCTGGTTAGAGCGCCAGGTTGTGGCCCTGGAGGTCATGGGTTCGAGTCCCATTATCCACCCCATATTTAATACAAATAATTTGGGGTGTCGCCAAGCGGTAAGGCACAGGACTTTGACTCCTGCATTCCGGTGGTTCGAATCCACCCACCCCAGCCATTTTTGTTTTATGGGGTATTTTCAAGGGTTACAGGGAGATGCTAAAAAATGTAAATGGCAGACAAAAACATCAAGTCCAGCAGCCAATTTTTAAGCAAAACAGGGTGCAGGATTTTAAGAAGGCTGCAGGATTTTTAATCACAAGCTGCCACCACCAAACGCAATTAAAATTTTGCGTGAGGTGGTTTTATTATGTCCAAAAAGACCTTTAAGACAAGATGGCAAGATGCCCCGCAGCAATTCTTGTTTTACAAACGTGCTGAAGGTAGAAGCGAATTGACGTTTTTTAGTGTTTTTAGTCATTAAAAGTTTCTAATATAGCAGATATTTGGGATAATTGCTTCATTTTTTCACTTCGATACTTATTATAAAGCAACAAAAATGCCTCCAAGAATGGTTTATTTTGGAGGCAGTAGACTTTTTTTCTCAAACTGGTATGTCTCAGGCAAAAATTTCATTTGAAGTGATGGTAATTTCTTGAGAAAAAATTTATACCCTTGTTCCCTCAAAAGGTATACTGCCCATGAATGTTTTCAGATTGCATAGAATTTTGTCACCGTCTAATTTGCCATTAACATGGACCTTTACCTTTCCTATCGGTGCTTTTATTGTGTACTGGAAAGAAAATCCGTCGGCTGTCACTTTTCCATTTTCAATTTCAAACGAGTTTCCAAGAGCGGAAACAGTCCCGGTAAGTATGTTGTCTTCAACATGGAAAGTAAAGATTACTTCTTGAGCGCCCATTGGAGTTTTTATTATGGCTTTGTAGGTACCTTCTAACAATTTGTCCGAACCCCCTGTACTTTGCTCATGTGTTATTGTGTTTGTGGTACTTTCATCGTCATCATCTACATCAAATCTTTCGTTTTTCAAAGTTTGACCACCATCAACAATGATATTGACACCGGTGATATAGGAAGCCATATCAGAAGCAAGAAACAGTACCGCCTTGGCAATATCATCTGGATAACCGGGACGACCAAGAGGTGTTAGTTTAGATAGCATTCTGGCAATACCTTTGTTCTTCAGAGTGCTTTCCATCTTCTTCATTGTTTCAGAAACATTGGAGCCCAGAGTAGATTCAACCAGATTTCCATTAATTAGCGCAGCTATGCGCTCGGCTGTCAGAGTTGCTCCGGGTGTTACTGCATTTACCAAGATATGATATTTGGCAAGTTCTTGTGCCATCGCCTGAGTAATATACCATAAACTGGCTTTTGCTGCACCATAGGCAATCAAAGGCGAAGCAATTTGAAATGCAGCTGTGGATAATATGTTAATGATACGACCACCGCGACCGGAAGCTATCATTGCTTCTGCAGCGAACTTGGCAAAGAAAAATGCACCTTTGGTATCGACGTCAAACGTTTCATCCCAAATTTCTTCGGTCATATCCATTGCTGTGCTTGCCGGGAATACTGCAGTATTATTTACCAGAATATCAATATGTCCAAACTTTTCCACTGTAAGATTGATTACTCTTTTGGCATCCTCAATACGGCCTGAATCTGCCTGAACACCCAGTACTTTCCCGCCTGCGGCTGTAAACTTTTCTTCGGCACGCTTCAGTGCATCAGGATTTCTGCCGGTAAATACCACTGTGGCCCCTGCTTCCACAAAGCGTCTTACGATTGCCTTGCCAATCCCTCTTGTGCCCCCGGTGACCACGGCACATTTACCCTGCAATGACAGCAAGTTCTGCAAAGGCTCGGGCTCAGGAATAGAAAATAATGATTGGCTCATTTTAATATCACCCTTTCGTTTATTAATATTTATTTCTGTATAAGTAACCTTGCAAAACATTGACTTTTAAACTCAAGTTAATTATAATACACGTGTAATATATCTCTCAATGGTCAATTTTATTAAAAGTGCCCATTATACTGATTTGTTAGGGAATAACCTGAACTATAGAGTTGGCAATAGTTCATCATCTGTTTATATGTCATACTGTGCGAAATATACTGTGATAAGGAAGGATGTAAGAAATGCAAAAGCAAAACGATTTAAGAGTAGTTCGTACCCGTCAAATGATCAAAGATGCTTTTTTAGAGTTGATGGATACCATTGGATTTTCCAAAATCACTGTAAAAAATCTTACTAAGAAGGCATCTATAAGTCGCAATACATTCTATCTTCACTATAAAGATAAATTTGACTTGTTAGAGCAGCTTGAAAATGAAATTCTGGATGGATTAAAAAGTTTAGCGATGGATTTGCCTATTGAAGTACAAATAACAGAAGGTTCTGCGGACGATAAGATGTTTGCTGTCATTTTACAGGCTTTGGAATATATCCAGAAGAATCGGTATTTCTTCTCTTTGATTATAGGTAAAAATGGGGACCCTGCATTTTATCGCAAGCTCCATGAAACCATCAAAAGTGTCATGCTGAGCAAAAATTTGATGGATAAGCTTAAAATACCTGAAAAATATGCTATTGCATTTGTTATAGGGGGACATACAAGCATTATTAATGAATGGCTGAGTTCAGGTATGAAAGAAACCCCTTATGAATTGGCTTCAATTATTACTTCAATATTTAAAAATATGTCACACAGCTTTTTTGATCCCAAAACTTGACATGGTGTGCATTTGGGGATTATTCTACAGAAGACAAAAGTAAAATTTGATACTAACAGGAATAAATATAATAAAAAGAGAATGTGCTTGCAAAAGACATCCTCTTTTATTGTGCAACTTGGGAATCTTTGATAAAATAAAAATGCTTTGAATCACTACAGGAAAGATTTGATTTCAAGGAATATATGGAGAATGAAATCTTAAAGGGTGCGTCTCATAGGTATTTACAATATAATCATCTAAGCTAATTGTCCAAATATTTCGAACAAAAGTTTGGTATTGTAGAGATGGTCGACATCAGCTATAATAACAATGCATCTTAAATATGGGCCATTAGCTCAGTAGGCAGAGCACCAGCCTTTTAAGCTGGGTGTCCCGCGTTCGAGTCGCGGATGGCTCACCAGTTAAAACATAAAAGCCCTTTTAAAAGGGCTTTTTTTGTTATATATTGAAAAGAAGGATTATGTATGATAAATTTTATTAAAAAGCGAAAGGGAAAGAAAAAGGTGCTTGCAAAGGTTTTGACATCTTCATATATGGGGATAAAAGGTTTTGTTGTTACTGTTGAGACTGATATGACAAACGGACTTCCCAATTTTGATATTGTGGGATTACCCGATGTTACTATAAAAGAGTCCAAAGAGAGAATAAAGGTTGCCATAAAAAACAGTGGTTTTGAGTTTCCCAACAGGAGGATAATTGTTAATCTTGCTCCTGCCAGCACCAAAAAAGAAGGTTCATCATTTGACCTTCCAATTGCCATTTCAATTCTAAAATCATCTGAACAGATTATTCCAAAGCTGAATCCTGACGAAATTGCAATTATTGGTGAGCTTTCTTTAGATGGCAGTATCAAGAGGGTAAATGGGGCGCTTTTGATGACAATTGCCGCACTTGAAAATAATGTAAAAAAGATAATTGTGCCGTATGAAAACAGGGCTGAGTGCGCGGTTGTAAAAGGAATAGATGTTTATCCTGTCAGCACATTGAAAGAGGCCATTGAAGTATTGGAGGGAATTAAAGAGATTGTGCCATATAGAATTGATTTGGATAATCTTAATTCAAGTAATTACATATACGACATTGATTTTAGTGAGGTAAAAGGGCAGGAGTATGTAAAAAGAGCTGTTGAAGTGGCTGTTGCTGGTATGCACAATTTACTTTTAATTGGTCCACCGGGTGCCGGAAAGACAATGATTGCACAGAGAATACCAACAGTTTTACCACCAATGACGTTTGAGGAAAGTTTGGAGGTTACAAAGATTTACAGCTGCGCGGGGCTTTTAAAAGAAGGTGAAGCTTTAATACAGAAAAGGCCTTTTAGAAGTCCGCATCACACAGCTTCTTCAATTGCCATAATTGGTGGAGGTAAAATTCCAAAGCCGGGTGAGGTTTCACTTGCACACAATGGGGTGTTGTTTTTGGACGAGTTTCCTGAGTTTGATAAAAAAACAATTGAAGTTCTGCGACAGCCACTTGAAGATGGTTACATAACAATCTCAAGGGTAAATGCATCTATTGAATATCCTGCCAAATTTATGCTTGTATGTAGTATGAATCCATGCAAATGTGGTTATTATCTTTCTGAGGATCGTCAGTGCACATGTACCCCAGCACAGATAAGACAGTATCTTGGAAGAATTTCAGGACCTATTTTGGACAGGATTGACGTCCAGGTTGAGGTAAAGGCTGTAAAGCTTGAGAATTTAGATTCTTCTTCTTGCAGGGACTCAAAAAGTATGAGAGAGGCAATAGAAAGAGCACGGCAGATTCAGCTTGAAAGGTTTAAAGGGCTGGGGATTTACTATAATTCACAGATGAAAGGAAGTCTTATAAACAGATTCTGTAAACTTTCACAGAAAGAAAAAGCCCTGCTTGAGAGGGCTTATAACAGCTTGAATCTGTCTTTGCGAGGTTATTCTAAAATATTAAAGGTGGCACGAACAATTGCCGATTTGGAAGAAAGTGACCAGATCAAAGCAGATCATCTTCACGAGGCTATCTCATACAGGCTTTTAGAAAGAAGGCTTATTATATAATAATGTAAATTTAAAGTAATCAAAAAATAATTTGAATTGTGGTATAGAAAAAATTTTTTAAGTAAAATTCACATAAAAATTATGAAAAATAATTTAAAGGTGAAAATAGATACTTGTAGAATATAGAATTTTAGACCAGAGATGCAATTGTATTACGAGAAGCCTTTGATTTTAATTTCAATTGATGGCTATCACTGTGAAGTCAGGGTGAGCTTAAAAGTCAAACAGGTTACCTGCTATGTTGTTTCTTTCCATCGATTTTTGATAAGCAAAAAGATATCTTTGGCATTTACACCTTCTCAGGCAAAGAAAACAAAGCTGAAAGAAGTGAAAATTTTTGAAGATTTAATCTCAAGGGGCTGAAAAAAGTCAAAAATAAATTGTAAGTGACGACTTCTCTGATATCATAGTTGCTGTCAAAATTGCTTATCCTTGTGCCGACCCTGAGTTTGCTTTTGCACACCTGCAGTGTAACACAAAACGGCATATGGCAAAAGAAGATAGTTCAAAATTCAATAAAGAATTAGAGAGAAGAAGATTATTCTATTTTGATATTGATTGAGGCTGTTTCTGCTTTTAACAAACTTTGCAATGAATACACACCTAAAATATTCTTACTTTTTAAAAGGACTTTTAGGTAAAGCTGAATATTACTTTGCTCATATAAGATATCCTGAGGAAATTAGAAAGCATATTTACGCTACTTGTGCGGTTTGATGGCATAAATAGCATAATTGAAAAAAGAGTAAAATCGGGCGGATATTTTCAATCAACAAAAATTCTTGAGAAATTTGCTTTCAAAGATATAACTTTAAGCGAGGTAAATGGAAAAATGGGTACCTCTTATTAAACACCATACTTACGAAATCTTACAGCTTTTCAATTTGCGTTATAAATTGGATACACAAAATTCTTGACAAATCTCGCTTCCTTCAAAATCAAATTCCGCCTGTAAGTCTTGATGTATCCTCTTTGCTAAAATGTTTTCGTTAACCTTTGCTTCAATGAATTCTTTGTAGTTATCTAATAATAAATTTTTTTATTTCTTTTCAACTTCTCCTTTTTCTTCAATCTCTTGTATTACTTTTCTAATAGTTTTTCTATTCACGTTTAACATTCTTGCTATTTAGTTTTTGTTATGTCCTTGTTTAAAAAGTGCATATATTGTAATATGAATAGCACCCCCCAACATTTCCTGATATCTTCTGCTTCTTTAGTTTTTACATACTTTTGATTTTACACTACAGAAGGCTTCATTTTAAATAACACGTGGGGAATTTTTGATGTCATTTCTAATGACTTTATTTTATCATTAACACAACAACCTCGATATATTCTTTATTTTGTAAGGTGGAAGAAACAAATAGTCAAAATCTTAAATTTAAAAATTTAACATAAATTTAACATTTATTTAATTTGATTTTGACGTCGACAAGTTAGAATGAAAATGAAATTTAAAAAACTATTTCGGGGAGGTTGATTTGAGATGAGAAAAACCGGTTTGAGTATGCTAAAATTTGTGACAACAATAGGAATCTTGATGAGTATAATGCTAGCTGTTGTAAATTTATCCGTCTTAGCTTCGGAGGCTTTTCAGATAAGGTCAAAAACAGTTCCTCTAACATCTAATCAAAACAAAATACTGATTGAATTCAGTGACCAACTTACAAAAGGCAAAGATTTCAATAATATCTCTGTTTTTATGAATAATAAAAAGCTGAAAATAACAAAAACTCTGTCAGGTACGAAATTACTTATTACTATCAATGATAAATTACAAAAGAAGATTACTTACAAAGTAGTTATCCCAGCCGGTGCCCTACAAAACAAGAAAAACATAACAAATAAACTAATAGAATTTTCGTTCCAGTTGAAAGATTGGCCGAACATTATAAGATATGGAGTAATTCCATATGAAAGTCAGGAAAAAATTGCAAAAACATATAAACCATTAGTAGATGCTTTGAGTAGCTATTTAGGGATAAAAGTAGAAATGTATATGGCAACAGACTATACGGCAGTGATTGAAGCAATGAGAACTAAGAAAATTGATGTGGCAGAATTTGGCCCCTTTTCATATGTAATTGCTCATGATAGAAGTGGGGCAGAAGCTTTTGCAACTCCTGCTAAAAGTCCTCAAAAAGCTTATTACTATAGTTTAATAATAGTGAATTCAAAGTCTGATATAAAAAGTTTAGACGATTTGAAGGGCAAGAGGTTTTTATTTGTGGACCCTGCATCAACATCTGGAAATTTGTTTCCTAGATATATGTTAGCTAAACATTTTGGGTTATCATCTTCTGATCAAGTGGATAAGATATTTTCTAATGTGGCATTTTCAGGAGGTCATGATGCATCAATTCTTGCAATTGCCAGAGGCGATGCAGATGCTGCAGGGGTTGCAAGTGACACTTTAGAGAAAATGATAAAAGCGGGAATGATAAAAGAAGCAGATATAAGGATTATTAAAAAATCTGATCCAATTCCAAAAGATCCTGTTTGCTACCGTAAAGACTTACCTCGTGATTTGAAAGACAAAATAAAAGAGTTTTTCATTACATTTAAAGATAAGAAGTTTTTTGATGAGTTAGGAGTAAGCGGCTACTATCCAATGGATGATAGTTCATATAATGTTATACGAAATGTTATAAAAACATTAAACATTACTCCAGAAAGTATATTAAAAAAGAAATAAAGGGAGCGAAAAGGTATGGATTTTCTCCTTGAGGTGCGTAGACTAAAAAAAGTTTATAAAGATGGGACAGAAGCATTAAAAGGAATTGATTTGTCAGTGAAAAAAGGTGAATTTGTGGCAATTATTGGGCCCAGTGGAGCTGGTAAAAGTACATTACTGAGATGTATAAATTTACTAGTAAAGCCGACTGAAGGAGAAGTTTACTTCAACGGTTATAATATTTTAAAAGCATCTAAAAAAGAGTTGAGAAATATTAGAAGAGAGATAGGAATGATATTTCAAAATTTCAATTTAATACCAAGAACAACTGTTATTGACAATGTTTTGAATGGTCGATTAGGATATGTGGGAACATTACGAAGTTGCTGTGGTCTTTTTTCAAAAAAAGATAAGGAGTTTGCGTTTGAGCTTCTTGAGCGAGTTGGACTTTCTGACAAAGCCTTAAAAAAGGTTGAGGAGTTGAGTGGAGGGCAGCAACAGCGAGTGGCAATTGCCCGTGCCCTCGCTCAGACTCCAAAATTAATACTCGCTGATGAGCCGGTTGCGAGTTTAGATCCAGTCACAGCTGATAACATCATGGAATATATGTTTGATATTTGTAAAAAAGACAATATTGCGTTTGTTGTAAATCTACATCAAGTAGAATTTGCTAAAAAATACGCAGATCGCATTATAGGTATTAAAAAAGGAATAAAAATATTTGATAATGTTCAGTATTTCCTTTCTGAAGATATAATTAACAACATTTATGAAAATGAAGAAAAGAGCAAAATTAGTATTAGTAATACAACACAAATGGATATGAAGGTGTTTACAAGTGAAATTACTTACTGATGATTTTAAAACGTATTCGAGAAGGAAATTATTAAAAAGATTGTTGATTTTTATTATTTTTCTATCTTTAACAATATGGTCTGCTATTAATACAAAATTCTATATTATAAATGTTATTTCGAATTTGAATGAAGTATATAGATTTTTATTCAAAGAAATGTTAGTAGTTAATTTTTCCGTTATCTTAAATATTACTAAGTATACAGTGGAAACCATTATTATAAGTTATGTGGCGACAATGTTCTCAATTCTAATCTCCTTTATATTTGCTTTATTATCAGCATCTACTACCTCTCCTTTTCCTTTTTTCATGACTATTTCACGAGCTATTGCGGCTATCTTAAGAACAGTTCCAGATGTGGTTTGGGTAATAATTCTTGTTCCGGCATATGGAATTGGATCAATGACCGGAACAATAGCGTTGTTTCTGACTTCTACAGGTTTTCTAGTTAAATCTTTTTCCGAAGTACTTGAATCTATTGATTTGGAAAAATTAAATGCAATAAGGGCATGTGGAGCAAGTTGGTTACAAATAATTGGCCGTGGAGTTATGCCACAATTTTTCCCTGGCTTAATAAGCTGGTCATTTTTTGGTTTTGATACAAATGTAAGAAGTTCATTTATTATTGGAATGGTTGGTGGAGGAGGTTTGGGCTTCCTTTTACAATTTGGGTTAAAGTTATATCGCTTTGAAATAGTAACAATGACGATAATACTGATGGCATTATTGTTTATGTTTTTAGATTATGTATCCAATTTTATTAGGAGGAGAGTTCTTAAGTGAAAAAAAAATCTATGCCAGAATTCAATGGCGGCAAAAAGCAACAATTAAATGAGGACTTAGGAAAAAAGTTAGATAATATAGCCTCTAATGATTCAAATATACACAAAAAAGGATTTTTACCAATATTAGTATTTATGTTAATTATTGTCTCTGTTTTGTGGGGAACTGATTATCTACAATTTGATTACCAACGGTTAGTTGAAGGAACGTTCGAAATGTTTAAAATCTTTAAGTTAATGATTCCTCCAGATTTGACTGAATGGCGGGACGTTTTCGAAGGGTTATTAGAAACATTCCAAATAGCATGGTTGGGGACAATTATTGCGAGTATAATAGCATTTTTACTTTGTTTTTTGGGTGCTGCTAATGTATCACCAATGCCACTTTTAGTCATGATTGTTCGAGGTTTTGCAGCAATTATGAGGGCGATACCAGCACTTGTATGGGCTCTCATCTTTGTTGCTGCTCTTGGGTTAGGTCCTTTGCCAGGAATACTGGCAATAGGAATTCATGGAACAGGGATGCAAATAAGAGTTTTTTCTGATTCGATTGAAGAGATTGATTCAGGAATACTTGAAGCATTAAAAGCATCTGGAGCAAATTGGTTTCAAATGATTTCAAGGGGTGTTTTACCTGCTATTTGGCCTTCTTTATTGGGGTGGTTTTTGCTGAGATTGGATATTGATCTTCGTTATTCTTCTGTTATGGGGATAGTTGGTGCAGGTGGAATTGGATGGTTATTAACAAGAGCAATGAGGATGTATCAATTTAAAAAAGCATTGTTTATTGTTATTGTTATATTTTCGATGCTATTTTTAATAGAGAGATTAAACGTATATATAAAAAGCAAAGTGCTGAGACTTCATTAATATGACTCGAGAGAGGTGCTTTAAATGTATATAAAGAACAAAAATTATAATAACCTTCCCAGGTTGACACCTACTCCATTTATTCATGAGACGTGCGAAATTGAAGAGAGTGAAATAGGTTCATGGGTATATTTAGGACCGAGAACAAAAGTTATAAAATCGAGTATAGGCGATTTTAGTTACACTGCGTCAGATGTAGAAATAATTTATGCAGAGATTGGCAAATTTTGTTCCATTGCGTCTCATGTAAGGATAAATCCTGTGAATCATCCGACTTGGAGAGTTACTCAACATCATATCACATATCGAAAAGAAATGTACGGAGTTGCTGAAAATGATGACGAAGATTTTTTCAACTGGCGTATGAAAAACAAAGTTATAATAGAACATGATGTGTGGATAGGTCATGGAGCAATTATATTACCAGGAGTGAAGGTTGGGATTGGAGCTGTGATAGGAGCAGGAGCAGTTGTTACAAAAGATGTTGAGCCGTATTCAGTGGTTGTTGGTGTTCCTGGGAAAAAAATTAAAGAAAGGTTTCCAAAAGAGATAGCAGAAAAAATTATTAAAAGTTCGTGGTGGGATTGGGAGTGGAATTTAATTAAAGAGAGATTGTCTGATTTTAACGATATTAATCTTTTTATAGAAAAGTATTGTAAATAATTAACAATTTTGCAAAGGGAGGGGTGGGTAGATAATGTATCAAATAAGATTGGCAGATGAAAATGACGTTAAAGAAATCATGGAATTACTTAGAGAATTAGATTCGGAACATCTGATTTCAGAGGATCAGCTTAAAAAAAAACTTGTACGTTTACAAGAAAGTTCGTTTAGCAAAGTATATGTTGTTATTTTGTCAGATGAGAAACCTGTAATTGTAGGGACTTTTACTCTTTATATCCTAGAAAATATCGGTCATGGGGGAGCCTCATTAGCAATACTTGAAAATGTTGTAGTTCGTCCAGAATACAGAAAGCAGGGTATTGGGAGATACATGATTTTAAAGGCTATTGAGATTGCAAAAGAAAATGGTTGTTACAAGCTTATGCTTTCAAGTAATGAAAAAAGAACTGAGGCGCACAAATTTTACGAAAACTTAGGATTTGCCATACATGGAATAAGTTTTAAAATTGATATTTTGAGTTAACTTTACTAACAAGGAGAGATGGTATTATGCAAGAAATTTTGTTTGACTTGAAGATTGCAGAGGAATTAAGAAAAGAGATTGAAGAGAAATATGAGGAAGGAGAAAGGATACCATCGGAGTTGGAGCTATGTGATAGGTTTGGTGCTACCAGGTATGTTATAAGAAAAGCTCTCTCACGCTTAGTTCAAATGGGACTTATATATCCAAAACACGGAAAAGGATATTTTGTGGTAAAAAAGCCACTTTATGTAAGATATTGGCTCTCACCAGTAAGCAGATTTTCAAAAATGATGAAGGATATGGGTTATATACCTCATGCAAAACTCATAAAGGCAGGTGAAACAAATCCTCCCAATGAGGTTAAAGAAAAGCTCGAATTATCTTCAGAGGAACTTGTTTATCAACTTGAAATTTTAAGATTTGCTAATAATTTACCCTTAGCATATAGTTATACCTGGCTCCCAACTGAGAAATTTCATAATCTATTATATCATATAAATTCATTTTTCTCTCTTTACGAAATTATAGAAAACGTTTATAATATAAAGCCTTTTAGAATGAACTCAATTATACAGGTTGTCTACCCCACCGATAAAGAATCCTATCATCTTAAAATATCAGGCTCTATCCCACTTTTACAGATAACTAGTATTGTTAGAGACGAAAAAAACAGGAAGATTGAATTTACAAAGTCAAAATATCGAAGTGATTTATGCAGAGTAGAGATAGATTTCAGAGATGTAGGAGGTTGCATCAAATGATTCTGGATTATAAGTATCAAATATTAGTAGAAGGTGATCCAACCATATGGAACAATTTAGCAGAAGATATACAAAAAAAGTATGAAGTAAATGTAATAAAACCGCCGGCTGTTGTTCTTGTGATGATGCGAGCAAAGGAATCTGTCGAAGAATTAACATTTAATGTAGGTGATATTCTGATTACAGAATGCGTTGTCGAAATAAATTCACAGAGAGGTTGGGGTTATATAATTGGTGATAAGCCTCAACTTGCCTTGTCAATAGCTATTATTGATGCTGCAATTAATGCTAAACTTCCAATTGTAGAAAAAATTATCCCTTTATTTGCACAACAATATAGAGAAATAAGTAAAAAGAAGCTGGAGGAATTTTGCTTAGTGAAAACATCAATGGTCGAATTTGAGGAAATGGAGGGATAATTTTTATGAGTATTCATCCCATATATAGTTTTGATGATGTCCACGATACTCAAAAAATATTCAGGATTATGCTTGATAGTATGGCTAGACCTGGTAAAATTAATGTACTTCCCTCAATTTATTTATTGCGCAAAGATGAGAACTTTCTTTATTTAATAGCAAAAACTCTTTTGGATATAGAGGTTACCTTTTGCTTTCTTCCTCAAAACAATTTTTTAGAGTACCAAATTAAGCAAGATACGGGTTCATCAACAGCACCTATAGACAAAGCCGATTATATTTTCTGTGATGGAAGAAAAGAAAATAAAAATTTATATTTAGCAAAACAAGGAAGTCTTTTTTTTCCTGAACAAAGTGCGACCGTCATTATGTTAGTTGGAAAAATATTAGCAAATAAAAGTGAGAATTTTAGGGGTGTAAAACTAGAACTTAGTGGTCCGGGAATTTTTTCTGCTACAAGTATATATATTGAGGGAATACATAGTTTTAATATTGAATGGTTGTTAAACTGTAACAAAGAATATCCCAAAGGGGTTGACACTTTCATTGTGGACTTAGAAGGTCGATTAGTAGGAATACCAAGAAGTGTTAAAGTTAAAATAGTGGGTGGTGAGAGTCAATGGGATATGTGGCTGTAAAAGGTGGTATTGAAGCAATTGAAAATGCCGAAAAGCTTGTTCATTTTTACCGATTAAAGGGTGGTTCTCCACTGTTGCAAATACAACAAATAGTTGACCAACTTCGTTTTGCAGTTGACAAAGTTATGGGAGAAGGCGCTTTATATTGTCCTGAATATGCTGCGCTTGCAATTAAACAGACAGAAGGAGATCTTATTGAAGCTTCATTTTTACTAAGGTCATATCGTTCTACTTTATCAAGAAAATATTATTCATTGCCTATTGATACTTCTAAAATGAGAATAATTAGACGTATATCTGCAGCTTTCAGAGATATACCAGGAGGGCAGATTCTTGGTCCGACTCGTGATTATACAACACGACTTTTGGAGTTTGATCTTATGAATGAAGATACTGGTTCAGCTAGCAAATATATTGAGGAGCTTTTAAATCAAATAAAAATAAAAAACGATTTTCAAGACAGTGCCATTCCTTCATTTCCTAAGATTGTTGAGTATCTAAAACGAGAAGGTCTTTTAATTGGTTCTAAAAAATCAGACTCGCAAATATTTGACATAACAAAAGAGGCGCTTAAGTT
Source organism: Caldicellulosiruptor morganii (assembly GCF_026810225.1). Taxonomy (NCBI): domain Bacteria; kingdom Bacillati; phylum Bacillota; order Caldicellulosiruptorales; family Caldicellulosiruptoraceae; genus Caldicellulosiruptor; species Caldicellulosiruptor morganii. The sequence continues at coordinate 1,974,725 of NZ_CP113865.1, read as the reverse complement.
TCCATGTCCAAGGTCAGGAAGATTACAAATTTTGGCACGAGGCGAAACAGGGGGACTTTTGGCTTTAGCATATAGTAGTATGCGAGGGTTTGGGGATATTCACCCTACAATTGGTGAGCTGAGAGTAGGTTACGTTCCATTGATTATACCTCATCCTGGGGGGAAGGGTACTTTATATTTAGGAGAGATAATGGTGACCGAGGCAGAAATTATTGCTAGTGTTAAAAAAGATGATGAAAGTGTCCCAAAATTTACACTGGGGTATGGACTTTGTTTTGGACACAACGAACTTAAAGCAATATGTATGGCAGTTTTAGACAGGTCTATGATGTCAGAGAATCCCAAAAATCCTGCCGAAAACCAGGAATTTGTTTTATATCACATAGATGGAATTGAATTATCAGGATTTGCTCTTCACTATAAACTTCCACACTATGTAACTTTCCAGGCAGAGCTTGATAGACTAAGAGCTTTACAACAAGAAGGAGGGTTCAAAAATGGAGAACAAAGTTAATGTTTATTTAAATACATCAAGGTATAATTTTGGATTTTTAAATGAAGAAATTAAAAAAGAAATTAGAAGAAAAATATTAAAAGCAGTTGCTATTCCCGGATATCAAGTTCCTTTTGCCTCTCAGGAACTTCCAATTGCAAAAGGCTGGGGAACAGGTGGACTTCAAATAACATTTTCTCTGGTCGGACGTGACGATATTGTAAAGATTATTGATCAAGGTTGTGATGAGAGTGTAAATGCTGTTAATTTAAAGAGATTAATTGTAAAAACAACAGGAGTAAAGGTAACTACTGATACTTACCAGGCAACAATAATTCAGACACGACACAGAATACCTGAAATTGAGCTTAATGAAAATCAAATTCTAGTTTTTCAAGTACCAATTCCTGAACCTTTAAGAATTATAGAACCTAGTGAAATTGAAACTCGGAGAATGCATGCGGAAATGGATTACGGCAAAATGTGGGTTTACCTTTATGAAGATATTATTAAGTGGGGAGATATAACAATTGGTTACAGATATCCTGTATTAGTAAATAATCGATATATTATGGATCCTTCACCTATTCCAAGATGGGATATACCCAAGCTAAATATGGCTAAAGCATTATTTTTGTTTGGTGCAGGTCGAGAAAAGAGAATATATGCAGTTCCACCTTATACAAAAGTGAAACCACTTGAATTTGAAGATTATAAATTTCATGTTGAAAATTTTAATGGCAAAAAATGTAGTCGTTGTGGGAGTAGTAATAGTTTCCTTGTAGAGTATTATAATAGAGAAACTGGTGAGAAAACTTGGGTATGTTCTGATACTTCTTATTGTACTATGCGATTAAAACATAAATTAAGTGGTGATGAATATGAATAATTTTATAGAAACAGTTATTGAAGTCAAAGGATTGACAAAAATATTCGGAAAAGGTTGTCCTTCATGTGTAGAAGGTACTGGTCCTGATTACAATACAAATATATGTCCTTATTGCAAATCAATAGTTGCATGTTCAAATATTTCGTTTAAACTGTTCAAAAGTGAAATTTTAGGGATAGTTGGCGAAAGTGGGTCAGGTAAAAGTACACTTTTAAAGTGTCTATATTTAGAGCAGCAACCTACTGATGGTGAGTACTATCTAAATTACTATAAAGAAGGAAAGGTAAATATCTTTCAACTCGATTCTCAAGAAAAAAGATATATTAAAAACAACCTGCTTGGTATGGTTTACCAATATCCTCATTTAGGACTAGATATGTATATTTCATGCGGAGGAAATATTGCTGAAAAATTAATTAATAGTGGTTACATAAGCATATCTAAGATAAGAAAAAGAGCCAGTGAACTTCTTAATAAAACAGAAATTCCATTACTGAGAATAGATGACTTTCCCAAAAATTTTAGTGGAGGCATGCAACAAAGAGTCCAAATTGCAAAGGCACTTTCAAATAATCCCCCGATCTTGTTTTTAGATGAAATAACATCTGGTTTAGATGTTTCTGTTCAGGCAAAAGTTTTAGATTTAATTAAATCCATACAACAAGAGCTCAAAATTTCAATGTTAATAGTTTCACACGATATGAGTGTTATTCGCATGTTGGCAGATAGGACAATCGTAATGAAAAATGGCAAGATTGTAGAAATGGGGCTAACAGATCAGATTCTTGAAGATCCTCAGCATCCTTATACTCAATTATTGATAAGTTCAATATTATAAGCTTTTCCTGAACTCATTTAAACATGTAATTGATTTTATGCCTGTTAGAAGATTAGAAGGAGGTCAAACCAAGATGGAATCAATATTAGAAGTGAAAAATTTAAGCAAACATTTTGTTCTTCATATGCTGCAAAAGAAAAAAATAAAAGGCTTTGAAAATATCTCATTTTCTTTAAAGGAGAAAGAAGCTATTGGAATCATTGGCAAAAGCGGTTCTGGAAAGTCGTCCCTGTTAAAATGCATTTATAGAACCTATATACCGACATCTGGTAGTGTAATATTTAATTCTAAGATATTTGGACCCATTGATTTGGCTTCTGCATCTGAAGATAAAATTCTGGTACTCCGTAATAAAGAGATTAGTTATGTATCACAATTTTTCAAAGTAATTCCACGAGTATCAGCTATTGAAATAGTAAGTAGCGAGCTTCTGAAAAGAGGGAAAAAGAAAGAAGAAGCATATTATATTGCGAGTCAATATCTTGAAAGACTTGATATACCAAAAGATTTATGGGATGCTTATCCTGCTACTTTCAGTGGTGGTCAACAACAACGTCTTAATATTATAAAGGCAATTATTGTAAAACCGCGACTTTTATTAATTGATGAACCGACTGCGTCATTAGATAGATACAGTAAGAATAAAGTTATTGATTTGCTTTTGGAACTGAAAGATGAGGGAACAAGTATTGTTGGTGTCTTCCATGATACTGATTCTATGAAAAGACTTGTTGATAAAGTTTATAAGATACCAGAACATATATGTGAAGGAGCTGAGGTGTTGAACATATGAATAATAGCTTTGTTATAACTAATGCTAAAATTGTCATGCCTGATAGAATTATTAATAAAGGTAGTATATTTATAAAGAATGGCTGGATTTATGATATAAGTAAAAAAATAGTAAATAATACTAGTGGTAATAACATCTTAAATGTTAACGAAAATTTTGTTTTACCAGGATTTATTGATCTTCATAGTGATGCCATAGAAGCAGAGATAGAACCAAGACCAAAGGCAAATTTCTCAATTGATTTGGCGTTTAGAGAGTTAGAAAAGAAAATTGCGGGTAATGGGATAACCACTATTTTTCATTCAATATCTTTCTCAGACAGGGAAGTAGATTTAAGAAAATCGGAAGTAGCAAAAAATATAATTGAAAAAATATATACTCAGTCACAAGAATTTTCTTTGATTAGAAATAGGATTCATCTTAGATTTGAAGTAACTAACACTAAGGCAATTGATACAATAATGCAATTCGTAACAAAAAAAATGGTAGATATCTTATCATTTATGGACCACACTCCAGGGCAAGGTCAGTTCAAATACATAGAAGAATATGAAAGATACATGGCTTTTAAATTTGGTTTTTCCAGCGAGAAGGTAAAGGGAATTATAACTAAGAAAAGGACATCTTGGTCAGATATCTACAATGATTTATCTTATTTAGCAAACCAAGCTTTGGAAAATAATATTATATTAGTATCCCATGATGACGATTCACCGCAGAAAGTCAAAGAAATGAAAAAATTAGGAGTAAAAATATGCGAATTTCCAGTAAATATTGAGACAGCAAAAACGGCATATGAAGAGGGCATGAATGTGTGTGTAGGTGCTCCTAATATTTTGAGAGGAGGTTCCTTAACCAATAACTTATCAGCAATTGAAGCAATTAAGAAAAATTATGTACAAATAATTTGTTCAGATTATTACCCAAACGCTATACTACATGCAATATTTAAACTGGTAAAAGAAGGTATTTCTCTAACAGATGCTGTTAACATGGTATCTCTTAATCCTGCAAAGGCAGTAGGGATAGATAGATATTTTGGTTCTATAGAGATAGGCAAGAAAGCGGATCTTGTAATAGTAGATTGTTTTAAAAACATTCCACTTATAGTTAAAACATTTGTTGATGGGTGTCTTGTATATTCAATCCAATATAGAAAGGAGATCAAACAAGATGAACATTAAAGGCATTGGAATAAATGTAAGTGCTAAAAGAATTGATGGGAATCATGAAATTTTGAAAAACGATTTGAGTTATTTTGAACGAATTGGATTAGAATATATTGAATTACCAATTCATGGATTAGATATTATTTTTAATGGAAAACTTCAATTAAATAATTTAAAAAACGTTTTAAAATTAATTAAACAATTTCCTTTCAAATACACTGTTCATGCTCCAACTTATCTTAACTTGATGAATTTTGAAGAAGAAAGTTTACACATAACATTGTTTAAATCATGCATTGAATTTGCAAATGCAATAGAATCTGAAATATTAGTATATCATTGTGGCAGATTTATACCAGAAGAAAAATTTTTAATAAATTTAGGAAATAGTTATATTTCAACTGACAAACAAAAGATTATGATGAAAAGAGAAAGAGAGTTACTTATTGAAATGGCACACTACGCTGAAAAGTATGGGGTTGTAATATGCCTTGAAAATGCAAGACCATATCTTGATAGTGATTTTTATTGTTACGGAGAGAAGTTGAACCTATTAGCAGAACAAGTAAGAGCTATTAATCACAAAAATATTAGAGTTACACTTGATTTGGGTCATGCCTATCTAGCTTCGAAAAGATACAATTTTAATTTAATAGAAAGCATCAGAAACATTTCTCTTTTAATTAAGCATATACATTTACATGACAATTTTGGCAGATTAAGTGCTTCTTATGAAAAAGATCAGACAGAACTACTTGCAGTTGGTAAAGGGGACTGTCATATGCCACTTGGTTGGGGATTAATACCATTTGACCAAATATTACCTGTTGTTAATAATTATAACGGTGTACTTATGCTTGAACTGAGACCACGATATTTACAATATTTAGAAGATGCACTATTTTATTTAAAATCTATTTTAAAAGCACAATTAATAAAGGGATAAAAGTTAAGTCTATATGATTGTGTAAAAAGGTTTGAGCCATTTCCCACTCTCTGGTTAGAATAGAAATAGAAACAAACCAAAAATCTAACTGAGGGAATAGGAAATGGCTCAATACGATAATGTAACTATTAGATTCAAAAATTTTGCATTACCTTTTTACAACAGGCACAAAAGACAAGAAAATTAACTAAGTTATAAGAATCGATATTTAATCAAATTTTAGCCGATCTTTGCTCCTGAACAAGTTAAGGCGTAAACCTATCTGGAGGACAGAGAAAAAACAAAATTATTGTAACATTTATTATTCCAAGAGTTTGATTACTAAAGTAGAAACTTAGACTTTAAAAGTAGTAAAACGTCATAATGGTAAATTGACTAAGGGTCTTTTTGAACGTTATCAGCGAAGTGAACAAGCACTTTTATTGGTATTGATGGAGAAGGAAGTAAATAAGGTTTTCACTCATAAGATTGAAGAAATTACTTATGGAGACTTGTCAAGAATTTTGAGTATCCAATTCATAGCATAAATTAAAAAACTGTAAGATTTCGTAAGTATGGTGTTTAATAAGAGGTATCTCATTTTACATTTACCTCTCTCAATATATCTTTGATTTTCGGCTCTATAATAAATATTGGGGTGGGGGGAAAAGGGGAAAATATAGCACTTATTCTGAATGCCTGCTATAATAGAAACTGTTTTATGACAAAAAAAAAACACTCAAAAAGAAAGGAGGCATCCAGAATAAGTGCTTAAATCTAATTATATCACTGAACTTTTAAAATCGAAAGATATTATTCTTCACCAAATGAATGAGAATGAAAATGAAATAGAACTTCACATAAGTCAGGTACAAAAGCCTCACAAATGTCCTAAATGTGGTAATATTACAAGTAAGGTACATGATTATCACACACAGAAGGTAAAAGACGTACCTATAATGGGCAAGAAAACATATTTGATTATAAGAAAGAGAAGATATGTCTGCAAAGCATGTGGGAAGAAGTTTTTTGAACACATAAGTTTTTTAGGCAAATCTCAAAGGATGACAAATAGACTTGCAGCATATATTATAAGTCAACTTGGAAGTTTAACAAGTATGAAAGAGATAGCAAAACACACAAATGTTTCAGTGACAACAGTTATGAGATTGTTTGATAAAGTAAATCCAGGTCAAACTGTAGATGAGTTTTCTTCTGAAGCAATATGTGTAGACGAGTTTAAAGGCAATGCAGGTGGAGCAAAATATCAATGTATAATTGTAGATCCTGTAAAAGGGCAAATAATCGAGATTTTGAAAGATAGAAAGCAAAATATTTTAATTGAGTATTTTAAGAGGCTGAAAGGTAGAGATAAAGTAAAATATTTTATCTGTGATATGTGGAGACCATTTGTAGAGGTAGCAAAAACATATTTTAAAAACGCTAAAATAGTGATAGACAAATTTCATTTTACCCGATACGTTTATTGGGCTTTAGAAAATGTGAGGAAAAGGGTACAAAAGGAATTAGGAAGTAATTTGAGGAGATATTTTAAGAGGAGTAGGAAGTTGTTATTGAAGAATTATGAAGAACTTGAGCCTGAGCAAAGAGAAGAATTAGAAGTAATGTTTTGGTATAGTCAAGATTTGAGGAAAGCCCATCAACTCAAAGAAGAATTTAAGAAAGTGTTAAAGAGCAGTAATTCTGAAGAAGCAAGACTTGTGTTAAAAAGGTGGATAGAGAGAGCAGAGCGAAGTGGACTTTCTGAATTTATGAGATGTGTAAAGGTTTTTAGAAGCTGGTTTTCTGAGATAGTAAAATGCATTTGATGTTCCGTATACGAATAGTACGACAGAGGGTTTTAACAACAAGATAAAAGGTTACTTAAGAGGAATGGATTTGGATGCAGGAATTTTGAGAGATTCAGGAAGAGGATTTTGTAAAGCTTTAGTAGATAAGTTGAAAAAGCTGAATATTTAAAAACCCACTATATGAGTGGGCGGGTGTAGTATTGGTTTTTTGCAGTAGCTTACCTATAATAGGTATGTATAACATTTAATGTATGCTTGAAAAACTAAAAAGGTGGGCATTCAGAATACCCACCCCACTACTTGACAAAGAGCCAATTTATTTTAATTTTCTTCAATACCTTGGAAAAAGCCTCGTATAGTAAGAAAATTACAACAAAGACCAGAACTGTTGCACCACCGGGTGGAACATCTACATAGTAAGAGAGGCTCAAGCCTGATATTATAGAGATCAAAGATACAATCAAAGATGCTATCTGAAGCATTTTAAAGTTTTTTGAAAATCTCATGGCTATTGCTGTAGGGAAAACAATCATGCTGGATATCAAAAGTCCGCCTACAATCTTGAGTGACACAGCTATTATTGTAGCAGCAAGTACGCTCAGGATAAAATCCAGAAGTCCTGTATTGACTCCCGAGACTTTTGCACTTATCTCATCAAATGTTGTGTAAAGAAGCTGATTTTTGAACCCGGTTAAAAAAAACACCGTTGCAATTGCTATTGCAGCTATTATCCAGATGTCTTCATTTCCAATTGTTACAATACTTCCAAAAAGGTAACTCATGAGATTTGCACTGCTTTTCAAAACCCCGAACAAAACAGCAGCAATGCCAAGTGCGGTGATTGAAACAAGAGAAAGAGAGATTTCTTCGAACCTTTTAAACCTTATTTTGAAGTATTCTAACAGTAATGAAAATACAATTGTTGCCAGAACAGCACCGGCTGTTGGACTGAAATTTAAAAGAAGCGCTGCTGCAACACCCACAATGGCTGTGTGAGAAAGAGAATCTCCTATCTGCGAGAATCTTTTTAATACCAGAAAGTTGCCGATTAAAGATGTCATAACAGACACCAAGATTCCAGCAATTAAAGCTCTTTGCATAAATTCATACTGAAGCATTTTTTCACATCCCAGCCTTTAAATAATGTAGACTTTAATCTTTTTTTTCAGAGTAAAAATGTCTGTGTTCAATCTTCTTTATCCTGTATTTATACACACTTTCAAACTTTGAGGGAGAAAAGTCCTTAGCACTGCAGGCTGTATAAATCATGCCATCGCCCATGCAGATTATCTTGTCTGCATGGTGTGTGACAGCATAGACATCATGTGTTACCATCAAAATGGTTGTGTCTTCTTTCTTTTTTTGAGCCAAAATTTCAAACAGAAGCTCTTCGGATCTGCTGTCTATTCCAACGGTGGGTTCATCTAAAATCAGGATTTCCGGATTTGAGATTAGAGCACGTGCTAAAAACACTCTCTGTTGCTGCCCGCCTGAAAGATGACCTATTAGCCTGTCTCTCAGGTTTTCTATTTCAAGAAGTTTTAACATCTCCTCAGCTTTTTTTAAATCCTCACGCAAGTAGCCTTCTAAAAGTCTTTTTTTTGGACAAAGTCCAAGGAGCACTGTTTCTATAACGCTGATGGGAAAGCTCTGGTTAAAGCTTGTAACCTTTTGGGGAACATATGAGATTCTCATTCTATCCTTTGCTGAAATATCACTTTTGTCAAATATCAAAAGTTTGCCCCCTGTCGGTTTAAGTATCCCTGCTATTATATTTAAAAGCGTAGTTTTGCCGGACCCATTGGGACCTACAATTGCTGCAAATTCGCCTCTTTGAATTTTAAGATTGATATCTTTTAATATCTGCTTTTGGTCTGTAAAATAGTTGATATCAATTAACTCAATCATCTTAAAAATCGCTCTCCTGAAAGATTTTTAATTGTTCAGAACAATTTCAAATGCTTTTAGATTCTTCTCCATAAGACTTAAAATGGTCTCTCTTTCTGATTGTTCTTTGCTCACAATTCCCATGCCATATACGTATGTTATCTTTACGCCTGTATCTTTTGCCAGCGATTTGACAGCAGGCAAATTTTCGTTTGGGTCAACAAGAATGTATTTTATATTTTTCTTCCTGATTAGTTTAATTATTTCTTTCATCTTTGCAGCGGAAGGCTCTTCTTCCTCGTTCACTCCTGTGATTGAGTATTGCAAAAGTCCATATTGCTTTGCCAAGTATCCGAATGCCGGGTGGGATATCAAAAACTCTTTTCTCTTTGCCCTGCTGACAACATCTTGAAATTTTTTATCAAGCTCATCCAATTTTGAAATAACAAAATTATAGTTGGTTTCATAGTACTGTCTGTTTTTTGGGTCTATCCTTGTCAATGCATCTTTAATGTTTTTTGCCATCTTTTTTAAAAGCTCTGGCGATGTCCATATATGTGGGTCACTGTTTTGGAATACTATACCATCAGATGCTTTGAAAATTTTTGTTTTGGTGCCCTCAAGGGGCTTTTTTACCCATTCATCAACAAGCCCCAGATAGATAACTGCTTTTGATGATGTGAGCTTGGCAATATCACGTGAAGATGGTTCAAATGAGTGAATTTCCGCACCATCTTTCACTATTTTCTCAACTTTGATTTTATCCTTTGCTATGAGTTTTGTGAGTGAATACACAGGGTAGATGGTAGTGTATACAGTATTTGTGGATTTGCTTTGCAGGCTGCAACCACCGAGCAAAAAGGAAAACATAATTGTTATTAAAACCAGAAAGTGTATCCATTTTTTCATCTTCTAATCACCTCCACAGCATTTGTTGCAAATTCCATATACCTCTAAATTGTGTGACAGAACCTTAAAGTTTCTTTTTCTTAATTCTTCTTTTATCAGGTCTATCTTACAGTCAACAATATTGGTTTTTTGTTGACATTTTATACAGACAAAATAATGACAGTGTTCATATTTTTTAAGTTCAAAAAAGCTTTTTCTGTTTATGACAGACTTTTGAGTAATTCCTTTTTTGTCGAAAAGTTCGAGTACTCTGTAGACTGTTGCAAGATCAATATTTATATTTTTGGCTGAGAGCTTTTGATGAATCTGGCTGGCGCTCAGACATTCGTTTGAAGACTGCAAAACTTTGAGTATCTCTACTCTTTGCCATGTTGCTTTTATACCGTTAGAATTTAATAGCTCTTTTATATTGGATGTTTGCATTCTATTTTCACCTACTTGCAAATAATTTGCAACAACTTATGATGATATTATAAAGCGGCAGTATAAAAAAGTCAACATAGTCACAAAGTAAAAAAGACCTCCTTCATAAAGGAGGTCTTTTTGGATGCACGGTTTTTTAAATAACAGTAAATTTCAAACCTTTAAGTAAGAGAAGATAGCAATTTTAAGTCGTTAGCAAAAAGCTCTAATTTAGAGAGGTCTTGTATCAATGCCTTTAGAAAAGGATATTTATCAAAAACATCATTTCTTATTAAATAAATCTTCCACTGAGCATGGCTTTTTGCTTCAACAAGTCCCACATTTTTAAGGTAAGCAAGATGGCGCGAAACTTTGGGCTGACTTTCTTGAATAAGCTTTACCAGATTGCTTACATTTTGCTCGCGATGAGCCAGTATGTTCAGTATTCTAAGCCTTGTTGTGTCTGAAAGTGCATAGAGTATTTCATTTAGCCTTGTCATTTTCTCTCCCCTTTGTGCTATAAAGATGATGACAATTAACATTATAGCACGTTTTCAAAAAAAAATAAACATAGTTATATACGCATATGCATATATAAATATTGACACATCAGTTTGCTGGAGTTATAATAAGAGCGAATAAAAAAGAGGGAGTGGGAGGAAATGGAACTTCCAAAGAGAGTAATAGGCGAGGCAGTGTTAAAACAGGTTATAAGATACCTTGCAAATAACCCCGAGGAGAATATGGGTAAGATTTTGGACCTTACAGAAAAGATAGTAAGACGTGATAGGGACAAGTGGTATATTCAAAATGCCAAAAAGTATTTGCTTGATCCAAACAGTTCCTGGCATCACTATGCCATGAGGATAATAAAGGAGACAAATCCAAAGGTAAGAGAGAGAATTCTTATCAACTTTTTCCTGAATGCAGGTTTTATCGGTGTTCCAAAGCAGTTGGAGCTCATCAAGAAATACGATATAAACATTCCATATGCTATTTTGATTGACCCGACAGCTGCTTGCAACCTCCACTGCAAAGGATGCTGGGCAGGAGAATACCATAAAGCAGCAAAACTTGACTGTGAAGTGCTTGATAGAGTTGTAAAAGAAGCTCAGGATCTTGGAGTGTACTTTATAATCTTTTCAGGTGGAGAACCTCTTCTGAGAAAAGACGACATATTAAAGCTTTGCGAAAAGTACGAGGACACAGTGTTCCTGTCGTTCACAAATGCCACATTAATGGATGATGAGTTCATTGAAAAGGTTGCCAAAGTGGGTAACCTGGCTTTTGCAATCAGTATTGATGGTTTTGAAAAGTCGACTGATGAGCGACGTGGTCAGGGTGTGTTCAAGAAGGTTGTAACAGCAATGGAAAAACTCAAAGAAGCAGGTGTTGTATTTGGATTTTCAACAACATATCACAGGTACAATGTAGAAGAGGTATCATCTAATGAGTATATAGATTTCTTGATAGAAAAGGGTGCAAAATTTGGCTGGTACTTCACATATGTGCCTGTCGGCAAGGACGCTGATGTATCTTTCATGGCAACACCGGAGCAAAGAGCTTACATGTACAAGAGGATTGAAGAGATTAGATGGTCAAAGCCAATATTTGTTCTTGACTTCTGGAACGATGGTGAGCCTGCCGGTGGGTGCATTGCAGGTGGAAGGAGATACCTTCATATAAACGCAAACGGCGATGTTGAGCCCTGCGCATTTATACATTTCTCAAATGTCAATATAAAAGAATGTTCACTGCTTGATGCGCTAAAATCACCGCTGTTTATGGCATACAGAAGGAATATTCCTTTCAGTGAAAACCATTTAAGACCGTGTCCGATGATTGACAATCCGCTCAAGCTCAAAAAGATTGTTGAAGAATCTGGTGCACATCCCACCCAAATTGGTGGTGAGACAGAGACAGCTGAAGAGCTTGCAAACAAGCTACTTGAATATTCAGAGGCGTGGGGCAAGGTTGCAGACAAGCTCTGGGAGCAAAGAAAACAAGGGATTCCTCAGAACAAGGTTGACCTGTCGGTGTTAGAAGAAGTAAAGAGCTAAAAAATACAGAGCCAAAGATATAGAAAGGAAGGGCAAGCTTTGGTATATTTTGAAGCTTGCCCTTTTTGAATTATGCTTTAAAGATATTTTTTGCTACTTTTATTAAATCCATCTCAATAGTTTTGGTTCTCAGCTGCCTGTATGTCAAAAATGTGCACAGCACAAGCAAAAATATCAAACCATCAACTGGCAAGTACACGCATCTTGCCCAAATCATGAGTGACCAAATTCCAACCACTGTTCCAAGATTGTCTTTCTTGTACATCAAAAGGCCTAAAAATGTAAAAAGTGCAAAAAAACACAACAGGAAATATGCCCCAGAAGGCAAATAATACTCCTGTGGTTGCAGCAATCGACTTTCCACCTTGGAAGTGAAGAAAAACAGAGTATGCATGACCTAATATGACCATAAAAACAACAAGATAAAGGTTCGGTCCTTTCAAAAAAAGCACGTATTTGGCTATATAAGCCACAAAATATCCTTTTGAAATATCCAGAATAAGCGAAGGCACACCTGCTTTTACTCCGGCTATTCTAAATGCGTTGGTTGCGCCGGGATTTCTGTCAGGTGAATCTGTTATGTCTTTATTGAAAAACTTCTTTGTGATAATATACGAAAAGGGAATGCTTCCGATCAAAAATGAAATAAGAGCAAATACCATAGTCGTTTTTTGTAAATCCTGCTTGAAAAGATGTTTAAACAAATTTTACATCATCTTATGAGGTACTTCAAACCATAAAAGAAAAATCTCTTGAAAGTGGTGATTGGGTCTATGAAAAAGATAAGAGATGGTGTTTATACAAACGACTATGCGATATTCTTCATGACAGAGGAGATTTTAAAAGACCTTGACGAGGGAGTTTTGCAGCAGGCAAAGAATGCATCTCAGATTCCAAACGTTGAGTTTTTGGGCTACACACCAGATGCACATATTGGTAAAGGCACATCGATCGGGACTATAATTGTCTGGGACATGTCAAAGGCTTGGATTTCACCTACAATTGTGGGTGTTGATATAGGCTGTGGCATGAGACTTATACTTACAAAATCATATGCAGATGATATAGATAAAAATCTTCTAAAGAAGATGATGAACGAGATAGAAGAGCTGATTCCGACAGGTGTGGGGAAGAAGAACAAGAAGATTTCTCTTTCACGCTCAAAGTATGAAGAGTACCTGCAAAACACAGAGATTGACAAAGACATATCGGATAAGATGGTTTTGATTCATGAGTTTGACCTTGACACAATTCCAGATGAGGCGTATGAAATTGGCAAGGAGCAGTTTGCAACCCTCGGTGGCGGTAATCATTTTATTGAGTTTCAAAAACTTCATGTAATAGATGATGAGGTTGCAAAAGAGTGGGGGCTTTTTGAAGGTCAGCTTGTTGTGATGATTCACTCAGGCTCAAGAAGGTTTGGGGCGGTTATCGGTGATTACTATCAAAAAAAATTTAAAGATGTAATGAAATCAAGAGGCATTGCAACTCCTGACCCGCAGCTTACCTTTTTACCAATTGACAACAAAGTTGCAAAGGACTATATTAAAGCTATGCAGTCAGCAGCAATTTATGCAAAGGTAAATCGCCATTATATGAGCAATTTCATAATCTCGGTTCTGGATAAGCATGGTATTGATGTCTGGGTACTTTATGATGTCGCACACAATATAGCGTATATGGAAAGATTTGCAAACAGAGAAAAGCTTGTGATAAGAAAAGGTGCAACCAGGGCTTTGCCGCCGGATCACTATTTAATTCCAAATCCGAGGTTTTTAAAAACAGGACATCCTGTGATTTTGCCGGGAAGCATGGGTTCAAGCTCATATCTTATGAGAGGGATTGAGGATAATATAATTAGCTATCACACAGTCAACCATGGAGCGGGAAGGGTTCTTTCTCGAAATAAGGCTAAAAAAACAATTTCGGTTGAAGAGTTTTCAAAAGCATTGAGACAGGGTCAGGAAAATGAGATACTAATAAATACCAGAAATCTTAAAGACTTTTTGGACGAAAGTCCGCAAAGCTACAAAGACATTGATACTGTTATAAACTCGGTTATTACCTCAAGACTTGCTGTGCCTGTTGCAAAAATGACACCGCTTGGTGTTATCAAAGGGAAAGATTAAATAAAAAGGATGAGAGTTTGGAAGATGAGTGAAGAGAAAAAGCTTTACTGGCTCTGGCTTTATACAATAAAAGGTATAGGACCTAAAAAATTCAGACAGATAAAACAGGAGTTTAAAAGCTTAGAAAATGCCTACTTTAGCAGAAAAGAATTTAATTTAGATGGCTTTTCTCAATCCATTACACAGCTAATTAGAAAATCAGATTTGTATGAGGCAGAAAAACTTCTTGAATTTTGTATAAAAAATAGTATAAATATAATTCTTGAAGATGATGAGTTTTACCCGCCCGAGTTTAAAAATTTTGATCACTCACCTGTAATACTTTTTGCAAAGGGTAATTTAAATGTTCTAAAAGATAAGAATAGAATTTCAATGGTTGGCACAAGAGAACCCACATATTATGGCAGGAAAGTTGCAAAAGAGCTTGCAAGCATTGTTGCTGAGCAGGGGATGGTTGTGGTAAGTGGTATGGCACGCGGAATTGATACATGCTGTCATATTGGAGCTCTGGAAAAAGGAACAACAATTGCTGTTTTAGGGTGTGGGGTGGATGTTGTATATCCAAAAGAAAATTACAGGCTTTATAACCAGATTACAGAAAAAGGATGTGTGATTTCTGAGTTTTTACCAAAAACTTTGCCGGACAGAATGAACTTTCCGCAGAGAAACAGGATTGTTGCAATGCTTTCACCATGCCTTGTTGTGATAGAGGCAGCAGAGAAAAGCGGGACATTTTCAACAGTTGACTTTGCCCTTGAGATGGGAAAAGAGGTTTTTGCTGTACCTGGCAATATTTTTTCGCAAAAGAGCAGCGGCACAAACAGGTTAATAAAAGAAGGGGCAAGGATAGTATGCTCATATCAGGATTTTCTGGATGATTTGAAAGAGATTTATAATCTTGTTCCAAGACAAATGAGTTTGTTTGGTTTTGAAGAGGAACTTTCTGAAGAAGAAAATACCATCTTAAAGCTTTTGGACAATATTGGTGAAGCTCATATTGAGAAATTGATTTTGCTGACAAACTGGTCACCATCAAAAATTGCAAGCGTTATAACCTCGCTTGAGATAAAGGGCAGGGTTGTTCGGGAGAGAGGCAATATAATTGTTAAAATATAAAATTTCCCAATACAGGAGGTAAATGCTCGTTGAAAAAGCTTGTCATAGTTGAATCACCGGCCAAAGCCAAAACAATTGCAAAGTATCTTGGGAAAGAGTTTAAGGTAGAAGCCTCAATGGGCCATGTAAGAGACCTTCCAAAGAGCGACTTAGGTGTTGATATAGAAAATAACTTTACACCAAAGTATATAAACATTCGCGGAAAGGCAAATGTTATAAACAGACTCAAAAAATCTGCTATGGAGGCTGAAAAGGTTTACCTTGCCACCGACCCTGACAGGGAGGGCGAGGCAATTTCATGGCATCTGGCAAATATTTTGGGGCTGGATATAAATAGCAGTGTTAGAATTACCTTTAATGAAATCACAAAAAAGGCTGTCCAGGAGTCTTTAAAGAATGCAAGACCTATTGACCAGAATCTTGTAAACGCACAGCAGGCACGAAGAGTGCTTGACAGGCTTGTGGGATACAAGCTAAGTCCATTTTTGTGGGAAAAGGTGAAAGGTGGGCTTTCTGCAGGGCGTGTGCAGTCTGTTGCCACACGACTTGTGGTTGAGCGTGAAGAGGAAATAGAAAACTTCAAGCCAGAAGAATACTGGACCTTAGAGGCAATATTCAAAAAAGACAATCAGGAGTTTAAGGCAAAATTTTATGGCACCAAAAAAGACAAAATTGAGTTTAAAAATCAACAGCAGGTGGATGAGATTGTAAATCAACTCAAAGATAAGGAATTCAGGGTTGCAAAGCTTAAAATCTCTGAAAAGAAGAAAAATCCGCCCCCACCTTTTATAACAAGCACTCTGCAGCAGGAAGCTTCAAGAAAGTTAAGGTTTACACCAGCCAAGACCATGATGATTGCCCAGATGCTCTATGAGGGTGTTGAGATAAAGGGTGAGGGAAGCGTAGGTTTAATTACCTACATGAGGACAGATTCAACAAGGGTTTCTCAGGAAGCGCAGGAGGCTGCAAGAAGAGTAATATTGCAAAAGTTTGGCAAGGAATATGTGCCTGAAAATCCAAGAGTATACAAAACAAAAAAGGATGCTCAGGATGCGCATGAAGCCATCCGTCCAACATATATTGAGAAGGACCCTGAGAGCATAAAAGATTCTCTAACACCTGACCAGTACAGGCTTTACAAGCTCATCTATGATAGATTTTTAGCATCACAGATGGAAAGCAGTGTATATGACTCTCTGACTGCTGAGCTTGAAGTCCAGGACTATATTTTCAAGCTCACAGGTTCAAAGCTGAAATTTCCAGGTTTTATGGTGGTATATGTTGAGGGGAAGGATTCAGATACTGAGGAGGAGGAAGAAAACCAGCTTCCGGAGATTGTCGAAGGTGAGATGTTAAAGCCGGTTGGGCTTGAAAAAAAGCAGCACTTTACACAGCCACCTTCGCGCTATACAGAAGCAACACTTATAAGAGCGTTAGAAGAAAAAGGAATAGGAAGGCCAAGCACATATGCTCCAACCATCCAGACCATTCTGGAGCGGGGGTATGTTGTAAAAGAAGATAGATTTTTAAAACCAACAGAGCTTGGAAGAGTTGTTACCAATATTTTAAAAGAATACTTCAAGGACATAATCGATATTGAGTTTACTGCCGAACTTGAGGAAAACCTTGACAAAATAGAGGAAGGTAAAGCTGACTGGGTGGAGATTGTAAAAAAGTTCTACCAGCCGCTCGAAAAGGAGCTTGAAATTGCACGAAATACCATGCAGCAGATTAAAGTTGAGGATGAGCAAACAGACATTGTCTGTGAAAATTGTGGGAGAAATATGGTTATTAAAAAAGGTCGATATGGCAAATTCCTGGCCTGCCCGGGATATCCTGAATGTAAAAACACAAAACCTTATTTTGACTATCTGGATGTTTTATGCCCCAGGTGTGGCAAAAAGCTTGTTGAAAAGAAATCAAAGAAGGGCAAAAAATACTATACATGCGAAAATTACCCTGAATGTGACTTGATTGTATGGGAAAAGCCGGCCGGTAACTGCCCTAAATGCAATCAGCTTATGTTTGAAAAGGGCAAAAAAGGTAGCAAAAAACTTGTATGTTCAAATGAGTCCTGCGGGTATGAAGTAAAGCTAAATGAAAAAGGTGAGTGAAGACTAAAATGGAAATAACAGTAATTGGAGCTGGACTTGCAGGTGTTGAAGCTGCAAATGCTATTACCAGGTATGGTATTAAAGTAAGACTGTACGAGATGAAACCCAGAAAGTTTTCACCTGCGCACAAGCAAGAGGGGTTTGCTGAGCTTGTGTGCAGCAACTCTTTAAAGTCAAAGCTTCTGACAAATGCCTCTGGACTTTTGAAAGAAGAGATGAAACTCTTTGGTTCAATTGTTATGGAAGCAGCTTACCGCACACAGGTTGAGGCAGGACAGGCTTTGGCAGTTGACAGGTTTCTGTTTTCTGAGTATATAACAGAAAAGATTAAACAAAATCCTCTGATTGAGATTATCCACGAGGAAGTGACAGAAATTCCAAGAGATGAGGTTGTAGTTGTCAGCACAGGTCCTTTGACATCAGAAAGTCTTCTTGAGGATATATCAAAGCTTTGCAATAGT
Organism: Caldicellulosiruptor morganii; assembly: GCF_026810225.1. Classification (NCBI taxonomy): domain Bacteria; kingdom Bacillati; phylum Bacillota; order Caldicellulosiruptorales; family Caldicellulosiruptoraceae; genus Caldicellulosiruptor; species Caldicellulosiruptor morganii. The sequence goes on along the minus strand of NZ_CP113865.1, from coordinate 1,956,729 downwards.
AAAAATCTTTATTTTTTCGATGCAGCAGCGCCCATTGTGTTAAAAGACTCCATTGACTTTTCAAAGGCTTTTTTTGCATCGCGCTATAACAGGGGCTCGGATGATTATATAAACTGTCCTATGACAAAGGAAGAATATGAAAGGTTTTACCATGAACTTGTAAATGCTGAGGTTATTGAGGTCAAGGATTTCGAAAGGGACCTGTTATTTGAGGGATGTATGCCAATTGAGGAAATGGCAAGAAGAGGAATTGATACTATGAGGTTTGGACCGCTAAAACCTGTTGGCATAGTTGACCCCAAAACTGGCAGGATGCCATATGCAGTGGTTCAGCTAAGAAAAGATACTCAGGATGGAAGGCTTTATAATATGGTGGGATTTCAAACAAGGCTCAAATGGGGTGAGCAAAAGAGGGTTTTCAGACTGATTCCGGGACTTGAGAATGCAGAGTTTGTAAGATTTGGCGTTATGCACAAAAACTCTTATATAAACTCACCAGAGGTTTTGACAAAGTTTCTTTCACTCAAAAAATACCCAAATATCTTCTTTGCAGGCCAAATAACAGGTGCTGAAGGGTATCTGGAGTCTGCTGCAACTGGAATTGTGGCAGGTATAAACGCTGCAAGGTATGTACTTGGCAAACCTCAAATTACTCTTCCTCCAGCAACCTGCATTGGTGCTTTGATTGAGTATATCACAACACCAAAAAAAGATTTTCAGCCAATGAATGCAAACTATGGTATAATATCAATTGATGATGAAATTGCAAGGATAAAAGATAAGGAAAAAAAGAAACTTTTGATTGCTGAAAGGTCACTGAGTTTGTGCAGTCAAATTGCCAATCAGATTTTTGAATAATTTAAAATTTATGGAGGTTAAATATGTTTGATGCAACAACAATTGTGGCTGTGAAAAAGGGTGAAAAGGTTGCCATTGCCGGTGATGGGCAGGTTACTTTTTCACAGAATATGATAATGAAACAGACTGCTAAAAAGGTGCGAAAGGTATACAATGGTAAGGTTCTGGTGGGTTTTGCCGGGTCTGTGGCTGATGCCATAACATTGTGCGAAAAGTTTGAAGAAAAGCTTGAACAAAATAGCGGTAATCTGCAAAAAAGCGTTGTTGAGCTTGCAAAAGAGTGGAGGCAGGACAAGGTGTTAAGGCGGCTTGAGGCTCTAATGATTGTTGCAAATTTCGAACATTTGTTTATAGTTTCTGGAAGTGGCGAGGTTGTTGAACCCGATGACAGCATAGCAGCAATTGGCTCTGGCGGACCGTATGCGCTGGCAGCAGCCAGAGCGCTTGTTCATAATACCGACCTTGAGCCTGCCGAGATTGCTAAAAAAGCACTGGAGATTGCGGCATCTATTTGTGTGTACACAAATAACAATATTACAGTTTTGGAATTGTAGGTGATAGTAAAATGAATGAATTGACACCTCAGGAAATAGTAAAAGAGCTTGACAAATATATAGTTGGGCAGGATAGGGCAAAAAGATGTGTTGCCATTGCACTGAGAAACAGGTACAGACGTGCAAAGCTTCCGAAAGAGCTTCAGGATGAGATAACACCGAAGAATATCCTGATGGTGGGGCCAACAGGTGTTGGCAAGACAGAAATTGCAAGACGACTTGCAAAGCTTGTAAATGCGCCTTTTGTGAAGGTTGAAGCCACCAAATTTACTGAGGTTGGATATGTTGGACGAGATGTTGACTCAATGGTTCGGGACCTTGTTGAAAATGCAATTTCGCTTGTGAAAAGCGAATACATGGAAAAGATGAAAGAAAGGGCAAAGGCGCTTGTTGAGGATAGGATCCTGGAGATATTAATCCCTGAGCCTCAGTCAAAGAGGGCTGGATTTAAGAATCCTTTTGAAGCTCTTTTTGGCGGGGCTGAGCAGGAAGTGCAGCAAAGTTATCAAACAACAGACGACTATATCAGAACACAGAGAGAGATTTTAAGAGAAAAGTTAAGATCTGGTGAGCTTGAAGACAGAGTAATTGAGGTTGAGGTGGAGGATACAGTAAAACCACCGTTTGAGATGATAATGGGCACAATTTCTGATGAGATGGGGATATCCTTCCAGGATGTATTTGGTTCGCTGTTTCCCAAAAAGAAGAAAAGAAAAAAGATGACCATAAGGGAAGCGCGCGAGGTCCTGGAGCAGGAAGAGTACAATAAACTCATTGATATGGATGAGGTTATAAAAGAAGCAATAAACCGTGCTGAGCAGCATGGAATAATATTTATTGATGAGATAGACAAAATAGCCGGCAGGGGCTCTGGGGCAGGTCCGGATGTGTCAAGAGAGGGTGTGCAAAGGGATATTTTGCCCATTGTGGAGGGCTCTACTGTCATGACAAAGTACGGACCTGTAAAGACAGACCACATTTTATTTATTGCTGCCGGTGCTTTCCATGTTGCAAAAGTTTCGGATTTGATTCCTGAGCTTCAGGGAAGGTTCCCTGTTGTTGTAGAGCTGCAGCCATTGACAGAAGAGGACTTTAAAAAGATTTTGACACAGCCAAAGAATGCTATTACAAAGCAGTATATTGAGCTTATGAAGACAGAGGGGGTTAATATAACATTTACAGATGATGCCATTGAGGCTATTGCAAAGGTTGCGGTGAAGATAAATGAGCAAAGTGAAAACATTGGTGCGCGAAGGCTTCATACTGTTGTTGAGAAGATAATGGAGGACATTTCTTTTGAATATGCAAGCGTTGAGAAGCCGGTTGACATTGTAATTGACAAGGACTATGTGTATTCCAAAGTTTCAGACATGATAAAAGATAAGGACCTCAACAGGTTTATTATTTAGTTTTAGCAACTTTGCGAAAGGAGCAAAGATACATGCAGCAAAGTCTTCTCGAAAAGGTCAGGAAAATAAACAGGATTGTTCAGAGCAAAGAAAAGGAAATTCTGGACTTTAACAAGCTGTGCTGCATTGTGGGTGATGTTACAGACTCAACCGTTTTCTTTGTTGATGCAAACGGTAAAATATTTTCTAAGTATATAATGCCGTTTGTCAGTGCAGAGATTAAAGCCAATCAGGATGGGACTTTGAAAGAGGATGTTCAGAAATTCTTCTGGTCTTTTATTGATACAAGGATAAATTTGAAGCTTTCTGACATAGCAAAGATTGTGGAGGTAGAGAGCAAAAGGGTTGATATAAAAGATATATTCTGTACAATAATACCTATTGTGGGTGGCACAAGGCGATTTGGAACAGTTGTTTCTTTGAAGAGCCATACCGATTTTACAGAAGAGGATGTAATTCTTTTAGAATATGTTGCCACAGTTGTAGGGCTTGAACTTTTAAACCTTACCAAGGAAGAGGATGAAGAGGAAAAGAAAAAGAGAGAGATGATAAAGTCGGCAATAGATACACTTTCGGTTTCAGAGCTTGAAGCTCTGATTCACATATTCGAAGAGCTTAAAACAAATGAGGGGTTGCTGGTTGCAAGTAAAATTGCAGATAAGGTGGGAATAACAAGGTCTGTAATTGTAAATGCATTGAGAAAGTTTGAAAGTGCAGGGCTTATTGAAACAAGGTCCTTAGGATTAAAAGGGACGTATATAAAGGTATTAAATGATCTTGTGAGAAATGAGATAGAAAATTATAAGCATAAGCTGAAAGTAAAGTAGAATTTTACAGTTTAAAGAAAATAATATATAAAAAAGAGGGTTTAAGAGAGGACAGTAAAGGATAGTACCTGCTGTCCTCTCTATCTTTATTTCTAAAAAAATTTTGTATGGTATTTTTATCAAAAATTTTGTAAAATAAAATAAAAGATTGTCGAAATACAGAGGGAGTAAGAGAAAAATGATTAATATGTTTGACAGAATAGACTTTTACAAAAAAGCTCTGGATTATGCATGGAAAAGAAATGAGCTTATATCGAACAACATTGCGAATGCCGACACACCCGGCTATAAAGCAAAAGATTTGAATTTCAAAGCATTTTTGCAGGAATACCTGGCAAATAAGGATGAATTGAATCTCATAACAACCGACAGAAGGCATATAAAGTCAGACAAGGCGGATGATAGCAGTGCTGATACTTCACTTGAGGTTTTGGACAGTAGCTTTCAGATGCGACTTGATAGCAATACAGTGGATATTGAACAGGAAATGGGAAAACTTTTACAGAACTCTTTGTACTTTGACGGTGTAAGCCTTCAGCTGTCCAGAGAGATAAACAAGTGGAAGATGGTTATAAAAGAGGGCAGGTGAGATTAGAAAATGGGTATGTTTGATGCTATAAATATTTCAAGTTCGGCTTTGCATGCACAGCGGGTGAGGATGGATGTAATTGCCCAAAACATTGCAAATGCCAATACAACCCGCACAGAAGACGGTACACCTTACAGAAGAAAGATTGTTGTTTTCGAGGAAAGAAAGCAAAGTTTTAGCGATATTTTAAATGAAAAATTGAATGCTGCAAACACCAATACATACGGTGGTGTGAGAGTAAAAGCTATAATTGAAGACCCAAGTCCGTTTAAAAGAGTTTATGACCCATCTCATCCGGATAGCGATCAGAATGGTTATGTAAACTATCCGAATGTTGATATTGTAACCGAGATGGTGAATATGATTGAGGCATCCCGCGCGTATGAGGCAAATATCACTGCTATGAACATTACAAAGAGTATGATTACAAGAACATTTGAGATAGGAAAGTAAAGAGGATGTTTTTTAAAAGGGAGGATCATTGATGGTTGGAAGTATTAATTTTGACAGTATTTCAAAAACTTTCGAAAAATTAGTTTCAGATACAGGAAAAGATGTAAATAGAAACTCTTCCACCTCGTTTGTGGATTTTCTCTACAGAACTTTAGAGGGCGTTGATAATCTTCAAAAAGAGGCTGACTACCAGAACCAGCTTTTTACTCTCGGGCTTACGTCAAATCCCCAGGATGCGATTGTAGCATCCGAAAAGGCTTCCTTGGCTTTGCAACTTACACTTCAGATCAGAAACAAGATTTTAGATGCTTACAATGAGATTATGAGGATGCAGGTATAGCCTTTTTATATTTTTTGCGGGGAGGTATAATAGTTGCCTCAATTTTTAAGTGATTCTTTGAAGAATATAAAAGAAAAATGGGACAAGCTTTCAAAGTCTCAGAAAGCAATGCTGCTGATTTCTTCTTCTATAATTTTATTATCGGTAATTGTCGCTATTTATATTACTACAAGGCCACACTATGTTGTTCTTTTCTCGGGGCTTGATCCCAGGGATGTAGCAGAAATCCAGAAAACCTTAGATGAACAGAAGATTGATTCAAAGATAACAAACAGTGGAACAACCATTTTAGTAAAGGATACCGATATTGACAGGGCTAAAATGGCAGCAGCACTTTCCGGTTATCCCAAAAGCAGTGAGATCACATTTGAAGATGCTCTAAAACTTTCAAGTTCAATGACAGCAACAGAAGCTGATAAGAGAAGAACATTTATAAAGCTAAAAGAAAGTGAGATTCAAAAAGCCCTGAAAGAGATGACCGATTACATAGAAGATGCGGTTGTGAATCTCAGTGTGCCCGAAGATTATACATTTGCTCTAAAGGATGAATCTACAAAGCCAACGGCAAGTGTAAAACTTACTCTCAGAAAAAGTCTGTCGGCTGACCAGATAGAGGGCATCCAGAGATTCGTGGCTGCATCGGTGGAGGGACTTTTGCCAGAAAATGTGGTAATAATAGACAATAAAGGAAATTATTTGTCTATAAATTCAACTGATGTTGCTGAAGGTCTTTCAAGCAAGCAGCTTCAGCTAAAGATTGCAACAAAGAATGAGATAGAAAGGAAGGTCAAAGAGCTTCTTGGGAATTACGTTAGTTCTCCTGAGGATGTTAAAGTTTCTGTGAATCTGGATATGAACTTTGATATGCAAAAAGTCAGTGAAACAAGGTATTCGCCTGTCTTAGAGGACAGTGGTATAGTTGTTTCCAGAAAGACCACAAAGGAAGAGGCACAGAGCAACAATTCATCTACAAGCGGTGTTCCAGGGACCGATACAAACCCCACTCAAAATGCTCCACAGTACCCGCTTGCCACTCAGGGCGGGCAGTCTTCCTATTCAAAGACTGATGAAACTGTAAATTACCAGAACAATGAAAAAAAGATTGAGACAATCAAAGCACCTGGAACAATAAACTATGATAAGTCATCAATTGCGGTTGTGCTCTACAGGTATGTTACATACAGGCAGGAAGACTATGAAAAGTCCAACCAGGCAAAAACAATTGGCTGGGATGAGTTTAAACTTCAGAATCAGAACAATAAAAGAACTTTTTTAACAGATCAGAAAGAGATTGAGAATATTGTAAATATTATAAAAAACGCTACTGGAATTCAAAATGTAACTGTGGAGGGGTACGAAATTCCCACATTTGTTGACAAACCAGAGAAGCAGATTCCTCTTGATTATATTTATGTTGCATTAGCATTTTTACTTTTGATGATATTTGCGCTCAGTTTACTGATAAAATCTGTCAGGGTCAAACCGGCAAAACAGCTTGAGCTTGCAGGAATTGGGGAAGTAAGCATTTCTTCTGGAGAAGAACTTGCACAGGAGGGTTTGCAGCAGGCCAGGGAGAAGAGAGAAAAAGAAGAGGCTCAAGTGGAAGAAATAAATTTAGAGGAATTTGGTGTGAATCAGTATGAAAAACAGATAGATAAGCTTCTTCGCGAAAAGCCGGAGGTTGTTGCACAGCTTCTAAGAAACTGGCTCAATGAGGATTGGGAGTGATATAAAAAATGCCAAAAGCAGGTGAAATTTCTGGCAAGCAAAAAGCCGCTATGCTTTTGATAGCGCTGGGTCCAGAGAGATCTTCCAGAGTATTCAAATATTTAAAAGAGGAAGAAATAGAAGAGCTAACCCTTGAGATAGCCAATATCAGGACTGTTTCGCCTGAACAGAAACGAGCCATATTAGAAGAGTTTTACAATCTGTGTCTTGCACAGGAGTATATTGCAGAAGGCGGTATCGACTATGCAAAAGAGGTACTGGAAAAGGCACTTGGTCCTGAAAAAGCAAAAGAAATTATTGAAAGACTGACGGTGTCGCTGCAGGTTAGACCTTTTGACTTTATTCGCAAAGCTGATGCGTCACAGATAATCAACTTTATACAAAATGAACATCCACAGACTATTGCACTTGTTCTTGCTTATCTGAAGCCCCAGCAGGCAGCACAGGTTCTTGCATCACTGCCACAGGAAAAGCAGGCTGAGGTTGCAAGACGAATTGCTCTTATGGACAGGACCTCGCCGGATGTCATCCGTGAGGTTGAAAAGGTGCTTGAAAAGAAGCTGTCGTCGGTTGTAATGCAGGATTACACAGTTGTTGGTGGTATTCAGGCAATAGTTGATATATTGAATGCTGTTGACAGGGGCACAGAAAAGAGAATACTGGAGGCTCTGGAGATAGAAGATGTGGAGCTTGTTGAAGAGATTAGAAAGAGAATGTTTGTATTTGAAGACATTATCAAGCTTGATAACAGGTCTATTCAAAGAGTTCTGCGTGAGGTTGAGAACAATACGCTTGCAATTGCGCTCAAAGGCACAACAGAAGAGGTCAGAAAAGTTATTTTTAGCAATATGTCAAAGCGTATGGCAGAAATGATACAGGAAGACATGGAGTATATGGGACCTGTCAGAATACGCGATGTTGAGGAAGCGCAGCAAAAGATTGTCAATATAATACGCAAACTTGAGGATGCTGGTGAGATTGTAATAGCTCGCGGTGGGGGAGATGAGATAATTGTCTAATTTGATAAGGCACAATCAGGTGCTGATTCAAAACCCTGTGGAGACAAACTACAAGGTGATTTTGGAAAAGCTAATAAAAGCAAAAGCCGAGATTGAACACTATGAAAGAAAGCTAAAGGAACAGGAAGAGGAATTTAAACGTCAGCAGGAGCAGAATGAAGCATTTAGAAAGGAAGCAGAAGAGATTTTAAATAAAGCAAAAGAGGAAGCAGAAAGGATTGTAAAAGAGGCAGAAATTCAGGCAGATAAAATCAAAAAAGAGGCTTTTGAAAAAGGATTTAATGAGGGTTTTGCCAGGGGAGAGATGAATGCCAGAGCAGAATATGAAAAAGCACTTCAGGAGATAGAAAACCTTAAATTGCAGGTTTTAACTGAGCGCGAAAGAATATTAAAAGATGCTCAGAATGAATTGTTGCTGCTTGTGCCCATGATTGTGGAAAAGGTTGTGGAAAAAGAAGTAAGCGATAAGGAGTTTATCAAAAGCTTCATAAAAAATGCCATTTCTCAGCTTTCAATAAAGAGCAGTCTTATTATAAGAACAAGTAAAGAGGATTTTGATTATGTAAAACAAAACCTGGATGAAATTTTGCGGGGAATTGAAGGTATTGACAGAGTTGAAATCAGGATTGACAAGGCGCTGGCGTCCGGTGATATTGTGATTGAAACACCCTATGGGTTTGTGGAAACAGGTATAAAAACACGGCTTGAAAAACTTCAACAGATAGTCTTTTCAATAATTGGTGATTGAAATGTTTGAGGGCTTGATAACAAAGATAGAAAGTGCCAATTTTTATCATTTTACAGGTTTTGTAAATCAAGTTATAGGACTGACAATAGAGTCGATAGGACCTGCTGTGAGCATCGGCACAGTATGCAAAATCAAAACAGCAAAGTCAGAGACCTTAGCAGAGGTTGTAGGGTTTAAGGAAAACAAGGTGCTTTTGATGCCATACTCAGACCTTATAGGCATTTTTCCTGGTTGCAAGGTTATTGCGCAGGATAACATTTTTGAGGTCAGAGTTGGCGAAGAGCTCCTGGGCAGGATTTTGGATGGTCTCGGGCAACCCATTGACGGCAGAGGAGAGATAAAATCCAGAATAAAGTACCCTGTAGAGAACAGGGCGCCAAACCCTCTTGAAAGGCCGAGGATAGATTCAATAATGCCGCTGGGTATAAAAGCAATTGATGCTCTGCTCACAATTGGAAAGGGACAAAGAGTGGGGATATTTGCAGGAAGTGGTGTTGGAAAAAGTACACTGCTTGGTATGATAGCAAGGAATGCCAAGGCTGATGTGAATGTTTTGGCACTGATTGGTGAAAGAGGGAGAGAGCTCAAGGAGTTTTTAGAAAAGGATTTAAAAGAAGAGGGTTTGCGAAGGTCTGTTGTGGTTGTTGCAACTTCTGATGAGTCAGCACTAAAAAGAGTGAAAGCTGCTTATGTTGCAATGGCAATTGCAGAGTATTTTCGTGACCGGGGTATGGATGTTCTTTTCATGATGGATTCGCTTACCCGGTTTGCAATGGCACAGAGAGAGATTGGGCTTGCAATTGGAGAGCCACCTGTTTCAAGAGGATATACACCCTCTGTTTTTAGCATAATGCCAAAACTTCTGGAGCGTGCCGGCAAGAACCAAAAAGGTTCTATTACTGCTCTTTATACAGTGCTTGTGGATGGTGATGATTTTAATGAGCCAATTACCGACACAGCAAGGGGTATTCTGGACGGGCATATAGTTTTGTCAAGGTCGATTGCCAACAAGAATCACTATCCTGCTATAGATGTGCTTGCAAGCATCAGCAGGGTAATGAATGATATTGTAAGTCCTGAGCACAGGGCACTGGCAAATGAGACAAAGCGGATTTTGGCCACCTATAAAGAAGCTGAGGATTTGATTACAATTGGTGCATATACAAAAGGGACAAATAGCGATATTGACAGGGCAATTGAGCTTATGCCACGGATTAATGAGTTTTTGAGGCAAGATATTGATGAGAAATTTGAGTTTGCTCAGGAACTTGAGATGTTGAAGAGTATTATATCTTAAAAAGGGTTGAATAAAGAATGAAAAGCTTCAGGTTCGAACAGATTCTGAGGATTAAAAAGCAGCTGGAAGAAATTAGAAAAAGCGAACTTGCAAAGCAGAACCAAATTTTAAATGGATATATAGAAAAAAAACTTGAATTTGAAAGCAAGCTCAGTGAAACCAAAAATCAGCTAAAATTTATTTATAATGGCGTGTTTTCACCCGATGAAGCAAGGTATTATTCTCGGTTTATGGGAAGTCTGAGAAAAAAGATAGATATTCAGAATCAACTCATATATTATCAGCAGATGAAGGTAGAGGAGAAAAGAAAAGAACTTGTAGACAGCATGATTGAAAAGAAAAAATATGAGAGGTTGAAAGAAAAGTTTATGATAGGTTTGGCAAATGAACTAAAACATATGGAAAATAAAGAACTTGATAGAATAATTTCTTACAAAATCTACAAGAACCTGGGTGATGATGGTGTCAGAAAGTAGAAATGTTGATTCAGCAAAGCTTGAAAGAAATCAAGAAGGTAAGAAAAAGAAAAAGGGCAAAAAGGGACTGATCTTTCTGCTAATTTTACTCTTTGTGGGTGGGGCTTCTTTTGCGGCGGTGTATTTTAATCTTTTTGGTGCAAAGACTGCTTTTGACAGTTTACTTCAAAAGGCTTTGCCCGGTAAAAAAACTGCACAGTCAACACAGAAAGTGGACTTAGAAAAAGTTTACAGGCAGCAGATAGCTGAGCTTGAGAGGCAAAACAGGGATTTACAGAGCAAGCTAAAGCAGCTTCAGACAGAAAATTCGAATTTGCAAAAACACCTGCAGGATGTCACAGCAAGGCTAAATGATATTGTGGCAAAACAGACAGATATTTCAAACAAGGTGAAAGATTTTTCAGGTTATCTTCAAAATATGGATTCAAAAAAAGCTGCAAAGATACTGGAAAGTCTGATAGATACAGATTCACAGATGGCGTCAGCTGTTTTGAAAAACATTTCGGGTGAAACTGCATCCGAGATACTATCAAATATTTCTTCGAATAAGACGATAAAATTATTAGGAGTTTCGGGTCAGTCGGGGGCTTTGCAGGCTCAGAATATCTCAATCCTTGTTGATATTTATAAAAACATTGACTCAAGGATAGCAGCTTCTATATTTGAAAACATGATGGGTGATAAAGAAAAATATAACCTTGTGCTAAATATCTTAAAAAACCTTGATACAAAAACATCTTCACAGATAATTGCCAGCATGAAGCCTGAAAATGCTGCAAAGGTCACTTCTGACCTTTCAGCATTGAAATAAATTAAAAAATCAAGTTTTCAGTATTACTTTAAAACGAAAGGGGGGAAATTAAGATTTGGATGCAGGTTTGATAAGAATAGCAAGCGCTTTTTTCCCAGCAGCAGCATCAGGCAAAGCAGAGGAAAGCTTTCAAAATGTTCGAGGAACTGACAGAGTATCATTTAGAAAAGTTTTTGACAGTGCATCAAAAAAGGACACGGAAAGCAGTGCTCCGGCTGAAACTGGAAATAGGGAGAAAGGAGGAAAAAATTTTGCACCTGTTTTAAACCCCGAAGTAAGAAAAATGATAGCACAGAGTTGCAAAGAGACAGATGAAAGTTCAAATCCTGATATTGAAATGCTGCAAGAATCTTCCAAGGCTGCTTCAGAAAAAGAAGAAGTTTCTAATCTGATGCTGCAGCTGATACTGAGCCTGCTGCAAAATAGAGTAGGCAATACAGTTGAGTTTGAAAAGCAGGCTTTGAACGATAAAAAAACAGGTGCATCTTTGCCTTCTGAAAGGATAGAAGCATTATTAAATCTTGAAACTGCTTTTGATGCATCTGCAGTAACCAGAGCCTTAGCTGAATTTTTAAGAAGTACAAAGCAGGTTCAGAGTGCACCGGCTGAGTTTGAAAAAAGTGCTTTGCTCTTTGCAAAACTTGTATTTGAAAATGCTGATGCTCTGGGGCTCGGTGATGAAAGGCTTTATAGTGTTGATACTACAGCCAATCTCAAAAGCAGCTTTTTTGAGCATCTAAAAAATATTTTTTTAGATGCTAAAAACGGTAACATTCTTGCATCTGCAGTAACCAAAGCCTTAGCTGAATTTTTAAGAAGTACAGAGCAGGTTCAGAGTGCACCGGCTGAGTTTGGAAACAAGGCTTTGCCTTTTGCAAAACTTGTATTTGAAAATGTTGATGCTACAGCCAATCTCAAAAGCAGCTTTTTTGAACTGCTAAAAAATATTTTTTTAGATGCTAAAAGAGATAATATTCTTGCAACAGGTGATGAGAAGTTAACTGACAGTAAGACAGCCATTTTAGAAAAGCTATCAGAGATTTTATCCGAGCATTTTGGCAATTCAGCAAATCTTCATACTGATGTATTAAATGGTCTTTATGAAAGTGTAGCTTACGCTGAAGATAAGAGCACAAGCAGCAGCGATCATCTTCAAACATTGCTGCAGGACTTAAAAGAATCTGCGAAAACTGATATGAAAAGTTTGGTTCAAAATATGGAGAAAGCTGGTTCAAAAGACTCAAATGATGTAAAAGACTCAAGTGATGATGTAAATGATATTTCAGGTAAAGTTTTTTCAAAGTTTGATATAAATTCGCTTTTTAAAGTGGAAATAAAACCAGATGAAAATGCCATTAAGCCTTTAAGAGTGACAGTGATTGATCAAATAGCAGAGAAGATTCTGCTGAGCCACAAACAGAACCTGACAACTCTAACTGTTTCTATAAAACCTGAATGGCTTGGCAGTGTTGTGATTGAGCTAAATAAGGACCTTAGCGGTAATATTACAGGGAATATTGTGGTAACAAATCCACAGGTAAAAGAGGTTATTGAAAGTTCGCTTTCCAATCTTCTTACAATTTTAAAAGACCAGGGTATAAATATATCACAGTTGAATGTGAGCCTTGGAAATAATAGCAGTGGTCAGAAGTTTCAAAACCAGCAGCGATTTTTCCAGAAGCAAAACTCTATTTTTGATGTGCATGAGACTGACGCTTACTTGATAGAAGATCTGATATATGAGATGAGCGAGAATGTATTAAACTTGAGAGCTTGAGGTGAAAAAAATGGCGGAGACAGGTATTAACAATCTGACAGGAGTTTTTAGGCAGAGCTCAAATACCTCTTTTTCTCAGGCTGCTACAAAAAATACCCTTGGCAAGCAGGAGTTTTTGAATCTTTTGGTGACACAGCTAAGATACCAGGACCCGCTAAAACCTATGGAAGATAAAGAGTTTGTTGCACAGCTTGCACAGTTTTCTGCGCTTGAACAGATGCAGAATTTAAATGAATCTTTTGAGCTTGTAAAAGCCCAGGGGCTAATTGGAAGGTATGTGGTTGCCACAAACCCTTCTGATACATCAAAAACATTGGAAGGAAGAGTTGACAGCATAAGAAAAGATGGTAGCAAAGTGTATTTAAATATAAACGGGGTTGAAGTTAGTACAGAGAATGTCAAGCAGATTTACCACACATATGCAGAAGAAGTTTTGGCCGATATAATGGGTAAAATTCCAACAAAAGATGACCTGCTTGAGATTTTGAACTCTTTGCAAAAGGGTGAGAGTTCAAAATGACCATAAACAGAATTGGCAATATAAATTCTGAAAAACCAAACTATACAAAGACTGAAAAGAAAGATAACCATCAAAGTTTTGCAAATTTGCTTTCTCAAAACCTCAAGATTTCAAAGCATGCAAACAGCAGGATAAATACCCAGAATATCAATATTGACAAAAATATTTTGGCAAAGCTTGAGCAGGCCATTGAAAAAGCTGAGCAGAAAGGTCTTAAGAATGATGTATTGGTTCTAAACGGAGATGTTGTATACATTGTTAATGTAAAAAACAGAGTGCTTGTGACAGCAAAAAATGTAAACAGCCTGAGGGATAACATATTCACCAACATAGATGGAGTTTTGATGCTATAAAAAAGAGGGGGATGGACCCGACAGGTGGGAGGTCCCCCGTGAAGAAAAAGGCCTTCCTGACTGACAGAGGGAAGGTTTGAGATGTAGATATTTTAAGCAATTTAAAAGGGGGATTTTTGGAAAAATGATGAGGTCAATGTTTTCGTCAATTTCAGCGCTTCGTGCACACCAGACCAGGATGGATGTAATAGGTGATAATATTGCCAATGTGAATACAGTTGGTTTTAAATCAAGCAGAGTGACTTTTGCATCTGTGTTTGCGTCTGTTATAAAAGCAGCCTCTGCACCCGATACAACCTCTGGCAGGGGCGGTTTTAACCCTATGCAAATTGGTTTAGGCGTAAATGTTGCATCAACTGATTTGAATATGGCAAGAGGTAGTTTACAGAGAACAGACAATTTAACTGATTTGGCAATTGAGGGTGATGGATTTTTTGTGGTTGGTGGTGATGGGAAAGCACCACGATTTACAAGGGCAGGGAATTTTAGTTTAAATAAGGAAGGATATCTTATTACGGCAAATGGATTGTATGTTCTGGGGTATGCATATGATCCTAAGACAGACCAAATAAGCAAAAAACTGGACAAGATAAATATCACAAACTATAATCCAATGGGTGCTGAGCCGACTTCCAAAATAGTGTTTGGTGGTAATTTGAATAATGAATTTGATATAGGGAAAATATTATTATCTAAAACGGGTATAAAAATATATGGAACCTATAATGGTGAAAGTGATATAAATTTAACAGTGAGATATGATGGTAGCATTTATGAATATAGTATTGATGGTGGTAGGAGTTTTATTAAAATAAATTGGGATCCTGATGGCAAATTCAATTTAAATGGATTAACCCTTGAGAAGCCAACTGTTGTTACTCGTGTGCCCGAGGACACAGTAGAGTTAAAGCAGTATAAAAATTTTAATTCAAATCCAGTGTCATTAACAAATACAGGTATAACGGTGACAGGGAATTACTATGGAAGTGATGGAGCTACACAGTTGTCTGTAAAATATGATAGTGCCAATAAGAAGTACATGTATAAGACTGATAGAGACTCCAACTGGATAGAGATAACCCAGTGGGATGGGAACAAAGCTGTACTAAGTAATGGTTTAACACTTGAAAAAAAAGCTGTTGATCCTAATAGTGATGCTGAAGATAATTTAGTTTTGACTGAAGCAAAAACATTTAATAATGAAACTCTAAAAGACACAGGAATCATTTTGAATGGTTCATTGGAGGGGTATGATACTCTAAAAATATATTTTGATGGTAAAAACTACAAATACAGTACAGATGGGGGTAAAAACTACACAACAATAGATTGGAATCCTAGTAATCAGTATATTATACCAGGTAACAACAATACTCAATTAACTCTTACAAAACCTTCACAGAATCCTGAAATGCCAGTAGATACAATATATTTACAAAAAAGCTTGCCTTTTACAATAAGTGATTACAATGTCTTAAAACAGGTTTCTCCAAATGACATTTATTCCACATCATTTAAAATTTTTGATAGCCAGGGAAGCGAACATACTCTTCAACTTATGTTTGTAAAACTCGGGGTTAACCAATGGGAATGGATTGTTGATGGGATGAGAGGATCAGATGGTAAATATATTGATGAAAGATTATACCAAAATACTGATCCTGAGAAATCTAATAAGTTTATAGCATATGGACTACTTGAGTTTAACAATGATGGGAGTATTAAAAGTGATAGTTTGAAGGTTCTGGGTAATTATGAGGATAATTATACAGCTAATCCTGAAAAAAAATTTACTATTAAATTGGGAGATGGAACTGAAAGAGATGTCAAAAATATAGTTTTTGATTTATTTGATCCTGATAAGCTTTTTGACTTGAGCAAAATCACCCAGTATAATGGGAACAATGAACTTAAAATTTTATCGGTAGATGGATATACTGCAGGAGATCTTATGGGTTTTGAGATTGATCCAGCTGGTTTTATCAATGGTATATACTCCAACGGTCATAGACAAAAGATAGCTCAGATTGCTCTTGCAACATTTGCAAACCCTGCAGGGCTTCAAAGGATTGGGGATAATCTTTATATAAACACTGCCAACTCAGGTAATCCTGAGATTGGAACACCAGGTTCTGGTTCTCGAGGTACAATAGCTCAAGGAATGCTGGAAATGTCCAATGTTGACTTAGCAAGGGAGTTTACAGATATGATTGTAACCCAGAGGGGTTATCAGGCAAATGCAAGGGTTATAACTGCATCTGATGAACTTTTGCAGGATTTGGTAAATATTAAAAGATAAAAATAATGGGTAATAAATATATAAAGAGGATATGAAAAGGGAGGGGCAATGGGTTTGCTCCTCCCGAAAAGAATCTGAAAATGATAATAAGGTGCGCCACAGATATTTCAAAAGGATGGTTTTGTATGATAAAATTAAGGAAAATAAACAATAAAGAATTTGTTGTAAATGCTGATTTTATTGAGTTTGTTGAGGCAACACCTGATACTGTTATCACGCTTACAAATGGTGTTAAGCTTGTTGTGAAAGAGTCGGTGGATGAAGTAATTGAGAAGGTTATTGAGTATAAAAAGAGAATTTTTGAAGGAGTTATATTCAACATACAATCTGTGAAAAAGGAGTATGAACAATGAAAGGAGAAAAGCTAAATTCAATAATTCTCATATTGCTTGTTTTGTTGCTTTTGATGATGGCTGGTATGGGAATTGGTTTTCTGACAGTGATGAAAAACCTATCACCAACTACCCCAGCTGCCAAGTCTGCTCCTGAAGTAAAAAAACCAGAGAAGCTGTATACATATGATGTCAATGATGGGAAAGCACTGATGAGCAATCTTCAGGATACTCAAACAAATGCAGGCAGAATTATCAGGGTGACAGTGCAATTGGAAGTGACGGATAAGAAATTGCCTGAAACTATGAAAGAAAAGAATATAGTGATTGCTGACATAATCGATAGTGTGCTCAGAAGCAAAACTGCCGATGAACTTTTGAAGCCGGAAGGGAAAGAGAAGGTTAGAAAAGAAATAAAAGACAGGTTAAATGAGATATTTGACAATAAAGTGTACAATGTCAATTTTGGTGAGTTTATTATTCAGTAAAAAAGGCGGTGAAACAACTTAAAATGGGTGATATACTTTCGCAGAGTGAAATAGATGAACTTTTGCGTGCGCTGACATCAGGTGAGCTTTCGCTTGAGGAGGTCCAAAAACCCAAGCAGGAGAGAAATGTTAGAGTTTACGACTTCA
The DNA here is from genome assembly GCF_026810225.1 of Caldicellulosiruptor morganii. Taxonomy (NCBI): domain Bacteria; kingdom Bacillati; phylum Bacillota; order Caldicellulosiruptorales; family Caldicellulosiruptoraceae; genus Caldicellulosiruptor; species Caldicellulosiruptor morganii. The sequence goes on along the minus strand of NZ_CP113865.1, from coordinate 1,939,704 downwards.
AAAGGCCAAGCAAGTTTGCAAAGGACCACCTTCGAACACTCCAGATAATTTTTGAAAATTATTCTCGTATGGTCACCACTTTTTTATCTGGATATTTAAGAACGGTTGTGCAAATGGATGTGATTTCTGTTGAACAGCTGACGTATTACGAGTTCAGCAATTCACTTTCAAACCCGGTGGTAATGGGAATTGTTAACTTTGCACCTTTAAAAGGCAGTATTGTATTTGAGATGGCACCCGAAATAGCCTTTGCAATGATAGACAGAGTGCTGGGGGGCTTTGGGAAAGGCATTGACAAGATAAGAACATTTACTGAGATTGAACTTGTCCTGATTGAAAGACTACTGCAGCAACTTATCAGTTTTTTCAGAGAAGCATGGGAAAACATCATAGATTTAAGACCGAGAGTTGAAAAAATAGAAACAAATCCGCAGTTTACACAGATAGTATCGCCAAACGAGACTGTGGCACTTGTGACAATTGATATGAAGGTGGGCGAAGCAGAAGGTATGACAAATATTTGTTTGCCTTACATGGTTGTAGAACCTATTATGCCAAGGCTTAGCACAAAGTACTGGTTTTCGACCTCTGCAAAGGAAACATCAGAGGAGACAAGGGGATATTTGCAGAAAAAAATTGAGAAGACAAAGGTGCCTGTTAGAGCAATCCTTGGCAAGGCTGAAATCACAGTAAGAGAATTTCTGGATCTTCAAGTAGGTGATGTAATCAAACTTGATAGAAAGAAGAATCAAGAAATTGAGGTGTTTGTTGGAAACAGATTGAAATTTTATGGTGTTCCTGGAAGAAAAGAGAAGAGAATAGCAATAAAAATAACAAGGGTGGAAGAGGAGGAGGAATTTAGATGAGCGATCTGCTTTCGCAGGATGAAATAGATGCTCTTTTGCGGGGTATGAGCGAATCTTCTTCTTCACAGGATCTTACAGTTACAGATCAGGACAAAGACGTACTGGGTGAGATAGGCAATATCTCAATGGGCACAGCGGCAACCACTTTAAGTATTCTTTTGAATCAGAAAGTAAATATTACAACTCCGGTTGTAAGCGTACTCAGATGGGATGAGCTGCCCAGAGAGTTTCCTGTGCCCTATGTTGCGATAAAAGTTGTGTACAAAGAAGGACTTGATGGAGTCAATCTTCTTATTTTAAAGAAGGAAGATGTTGAAATAATAGCTGACCTTATGATGGGTGGGACAGGGAAGATAGAGTTTACAGAGGAGCTTTCAGATCTTCAGCTTTCTGCTATACAGGAAGCAATGAATCAGATGGTGGGTTCTGCTTCTACTTCTCTTTCTTCAATGCTGAATTTAAAGATCGATATCAGCCCCCCCGAGGCGTTTGTGATAGATTTTGCACGGAATGCCGAAGAGATGATTCCGGAATTAAAGAAGGCTGATAAAATAGTAAAGGTTGCATTCAGAATGACAATAGGGGATTTGATAGACAGCCAGATAATGCAGCTTATTCCAGTGGACTTTGCAAAACAGCTTGTCAATGCCATGTTAAACAATACACTGGGTGCAGCTGCTGAGGAAAAAAAAGAGCCGTTATCTTCCCACCAGCCATCCGGGACTTCTGAAAGGCCACAAAAAGATGAGAGTGCGAAAAAGAAAATGGTTACTTCATCACAAAGTTATCAGCCCAGAAGAGAGGAGAAAAGCGAAAGAGTGTACAATGTCTCACCGGTGCAGTTTGAGAGCTTTGATGAAGAGGAAGAGAGAAGGTATCCTGAGAATATTGAACTAATTCTGGATGTGCCGCTTGAGATTACTGTTGAACTTGGAAGAACACAAAAGCTTGTGAGGGAGATTTTAGAGTTTTCAACAGGTTCTATTATAGAACTTGACAAGCTTGCGGGCGAGCCTGTTGATATTCTTGTAAATGGTAAGGTGATTGCAAAAGGTGAAGTTGTGGTTATTGATGAAAATTTTGGTGTTCGCATAACTGATATTGTCAACCCAACAAATAGATTATAAAATATAAATAAGCATTTTTTTGAAAGACAAATTTTACATTAAAGAACTTGAGAAAAGGAGAGGGATTCATGTCAAAAAGAATTTTAATAGTGGATGATGCAGCGTTTATGAGAATGATGCTCAAAGACATTATAACAAAAAATGGGTATGAAGTAGCGGGTGAGGCTGAAAACGGACTTAAGGCAGTGGAGATGTACAAGGAACTGAAACCCGATCTTGTTATGATGGACATTACTATGCCGGAGATGGATGGAATACAGGCGGTAAGAGAAATAAAAAAGATTGATCCACAGGCAAAGATTATAATGTGTTCTGCAATGGGTCAGCAAGCAATGGTTATAGAATCAATTCAGGCGGGTGCACGTGATTTTATTGTAAAACCGTTCCAGGCAGATAGAATTGTGGAGGCTATCAAAAAGGTACTTGGCTAAATGCTATCTTTATGCTTTTACCTTGATGTCAAGGAGAAATTAAATGATGGAACTTGTTTTAAAAGTAATATTTTCTCTGGTATTAGTAGGTGTATTGATATATCTTACCTACTTTGTATTAAAGGCATACAGCAAAAAGGTGGTTTTCAGGAAAGGGGAATTTATAAAGATAGTGGATGTTCTTCCCCTTTCTTCTGACAGTATGCTTGTATTGGTAAAGGTTAGGCAGAGATACATATTGCTTGGCAAAACTCAAAAGAGTATAACTTTTTTAAAAGAATTTGAGATGTCAGATTTTTCAACGGCAGAAGATGCTGAGGAAGAAATAAGTTTTAAAGATGTTTTTGACAAAAATTTAAGCTCTTCGTTTGGGCTCAAAGATAAAGTTTTAAACCTGTATACTCTCATAAAAGACAAGGACGATGAAGCTGAAAGATGAAAAAGAAGTTTCACTATATTATATCGACAGGTTTAATAATTTTAATAATATCCTTTTGCAAAATTGAACGGGCATTTGCAGCAAGTTTTAGCATAAACTTAGGTAGCATGAACAATCCCAAAGATGTATCTGCTGCCATACAACTTATAATATTTCTTACTCTGCTTACTTTAGCCCCGTCAATTCTAATTATGATGACTTCTTTTACCAGGATTTTAATTGTGCTGGGGTTTGTTAGAAATGCCCTGGGTACACAGCAAATGCCACCAAACCAGATATTAATTGGGCTTGCTTTATTTTTAACCTTTTTTATAATGGCGCCTGTGGGTGATAAGATTTATACACAGAGTTATCAGCCGTACATAAAAGGTGAGATTACATCACAGGAGGCACTCAAAAGAGCCGAAAAGCCCTTGAAGGAGTTTATGCTTAAAAATACCCGGAAAAAGGATTTAGACCTCTTTGTAAAACTTGGCAATATAAATCCAGACACAGATATTAAAAATTTGCCTTTGAGGGTTGTCATTCCTGCCTTTATTATAAGTGAACTCAAGAGTGCTTTTGAGATGGGGTTTATAATATATGTGCCGTTTTTAATAATTGACATGGTTGTTGCAAGTATTTTGATGTCGATGGGAATGCTTATGATTCCACCTGTAATGATTTCTCTGCCATTTAAGATTTTGCTTTTTATACTTGTTGACGGCTGGGGACTTGTTGTTGAGTCTCTTATTAGAAGTTTTAAATAGAAAAAGGTGTGGGGAAGCTTTAAATGGATGTATCGGTTGTTTTGGAGATTGCAAGACAGGCAATACTGACTGCATTTTATATTGCGGGACCCATTTTGATTGTATCCATGGTTGTGGGGATAATTGTTTCGGTTTTGCAGGCAACAACACAGATTAATGAGCAGACTCTTACATTTGTACCCAAGCTTATTGCAATTGCAATTTCGCTTTTAATATTTGGCAGCTGGATGCTTACAAAGGCTGTGGAATTTACAAAATACCTTTTAACAAATATAAACCAGTTTGTGAAGTAAAGGAAATAAAAAATGGAGGAGATTTTTAACTATCTTTTAGATAGTTCATATATACTCTTTCTTGTTCTATCGCGTATAAGTGGGATTTTTATTGCATCTCCTATATTTGGAAGAAGAAATATTCCTGCATATTTCAAGATAGGTTTTGCGTTTTTTTTAAGTATTATTGTAATGCTGTCGTATAATTTTAACTATGTTTTGCCCCAGAATCTAATACAGTTTGTCCTGACAGTTGCCAGGGAGTTTGTTGTGGGGCTTGTAATAGGGTTTATATCATACATGATATTTGCTACAATTCTTCTTGCGGGTCAGATTGTTGATAATGCAATTGGTTTTGGGATGGCAAACGTGATTGACCCCCTGAATGAGGTTCAGGTGCCACTGCTTGGAAACTTTTTGTACCTGTACATGCTTGTTATATTCTTTGCCACTGATAATCACCATATTTTGATAAGGGCAGTTGTGTACAGTTATAAATTGGTGCCATTGGATTATCATAGTATTCTACCTCGGATTTCACAGAAATTTGTGACATTCTTTATAGAACTGTTTGTGATTGGAATAGAGATTAGTTTGCCTATTTTGATGAGTATGCTTATAGTTGATATTATACTTGGGATATTGTCAAGGTCAGTGCCACAGATGAATGTATTTATGGTGGGGCTGCCGGTCAAGATTGCTCTGGGTTTTCTGGTGCTTGTGACAGTTCTTCCAATTATGAACAAGATGATTTTTGTTTTACTTGATAGGCTCAGCACCTATACATTTGAAGCTTTGAGAGGGGGCTTTAAGTGAGATTGGTTTTTGATATTCAGCTATTTGCAGACACTGCTACAAAAACAGAAAAAGCAACCCCTCGTAAAAGACAAGAGGCAAGAAAACGCGGAATGGTAGCAAAGAGCAGAGAGGTTACCTCTGCTTTTGTTTTACTTGCAGGTGTTCTTTTTTTGAAGTTTGGTTATTTTCTTTTTGTAAATCCTATGAAAGGCTATAGCAGGTATTTTTTCAGCAACCTGAGCTATAGTATTGAAGATATAGCCGATGCAAACAAACTTTTTTCAAGTATAATAACCATTACATTAAAGCTGATTTTACCTTTTTGTCTTGCTGCAATGACCATAGGGATTTTAGTTGAATGGATGCAGAGCGGTTTTTTGATTACAACTGAATCTTTGAAAATGAGCTTTCAAAAGATAAATCCTGTTGAGGGCTTTAAAAGGATATTTTCTATTAACTCTATTGTTGAACTTATAAAATCAATTCTGAAAATAGTGATAATAGGATATACAGGTTATCTGTATACCAGAACATTTGCAGATAAACTGCTTGAGATGTATGATATGAGCCTGACCTCTGTTATCAAGTTTTCATTTAACTCGGCGATAAACCTCATTTTATGGATGTCGGTAATGTTTTTTGGACTGGCAGTGGGTGATTATATTTTCCAGAAGCTGCAATATGAAAGGAAACTCATGATGAGCAAAGAAGAGGTCAAAGAAGAGTTCAAGCAGACAGAGGGAAACCCGCAGATAAAGTCAAGGATAAGAGAAAGGCAAAGGAAGGTTTCGCTTCAGAGGATGTTTCAGCAGCTTCCAAAAGCAGATGTTGTTATAACAAACCCGACGCACTATGCTGTTGCACTTCTGTATGAGCCCGAGAAGTTTGATGCGCCACGTGTTATTGCAAAAGGGAAGGATTATATAGCTCAGAAGATCAAAGAGGAAGCCAGAAAATATGGGATTGAGATTGTGGAGAACAAAGACCTGGCAAGAAGCCTTTATAATATGTGCGAGGTTGGTGATTTTATTCCCCCTGAGCTTTATCAAACAGTGGCAGAAGTGCTGGCGTATGTATACAGTCTAAAGAACTATCAGAAGGTGAATGTAAGATGAATTTTAAAGGTGCCACAATTTCGATATTTGCAATAGTGATAGTCCTTGCCATGATACTTCCTGTTCCGCCCAGCCTGCTTGACGTTTTGATAGCAGTCAACCTTGCACTTGCACTTGTTATTTTTCTCAATAGCATAAATATAAAAGAAGCTCTGGATTTTTCTGTTTTTCCGTCGCTTCTTTTGTTCACAACGCTGCTCAGGCTTTCTCTGAATATTTCAACAACAAGGCAGATATTAACCGGGCAAGGTGAGAATGTTAGGATTGTCTATACATTTGGCAACTTTGTTATTGGTAGTAATATAGTAGTTGGTGTTATAATATTTTTTATAATTATCATTATACAGTTCATTGTGATAACAAGGGGTGCAGAGCGAGTTTCGGAGGTTGCGGCAAGGTTTACACTTGATGCTATGCCGGGGAAGCAAATGGCAGTTGATGCAGATCTTAATGCCGGGATTATAACCGAAGAAGAGGCGAGGGTTCGAAGAAGCAAGATTCAAAAAGAAGCTGATTTTTATGGAGCAATGGACGGTGCGAGCAAGTTTGTAAAAGGTGATGCCATTGCAGCCATTTTGATTACGTTTATAAACGCAATTGGTGGTCTTATTATTGGTGTGGCAATGAGAGGTGAAGATGTTTCTGAGGCTATACAGAAGTATCTTTTGCTTTCTGTTGGTGATGGGATTGCAGCACAAATTCCGGCTCTTTTGATATCAACTGCAACTGGTATTGTTGTGACAAAAGCAGCCGATGAGAGCAAGCTTTCAGAGAATTTAATCCGGCAGCTTTTTGAATATCACCCAAAGGTGCTATATACTGTTGGCGGGATTCTGGCGATACTGTCACTTATTCCTACGATGCCAAAGCTATCACTTCTCATTCTCTCTGGTACCATGGTGTCAATGGGTTTTAGGATGAATTCAAGCTTGAAGAGGATTGAGACAATGGAGGTTGAGAAAACAGAGGAAAAGGAAATTGAAGAGCTGAGAAAGCCTGAAAATGTGATGAACCTTCTATATGTTGACCCGATTGAGGTTGAATTTGGATATGGTATAATTCCCTTAGCCGACAGGGATCAGGGTGGTGACCTTTTAGAACGTGTTGTAATGATAAGAAGACAGCTTGCGCTCGAGCTTGGAATAATTGTTCCAACTATCAGGCTCAGAGATAATATTTCACTGAGTCCTTATGAATACAGAATAAATATAAAAGGTGTAGAGGTTGCAAGGGCAGAGCTTATAAGCGATAGTCTTCTTGCTATAAATCCCGGGTTTGTAACAGAACAGATACAGGGAATAGCTACAAAAGAACCGGCGTTTGGCCTTGATGCAATCTGGATACCTTCTTCAATGAAAGAGAAAGCCGAGATGGCAGGTTATACAGTTGTGGATCTTCCATCTATTATATCCACACATCTTACAGAGATAATAAGGCGACATGCACATGAGCTTTTGACAAGGCAGGATGTGCAAAAGCTAATTGACAATGTGAAGGAAACCAATCCTGTGCTGGTGGACGAACTTGTTCCCAAGTTGATGACAATTGGTGAGATACAGAAGGTTCTGGCAAATCTGCTCAAAGAACGGATTAGTATAAGAGACATGGTGACAATCTTAGAGACCCTTGCTGACTGGGCTTCCACTACAAAGGATGTGGACATTCTCACAGAGTATGTAAGACAGGCAATGGCAAGGTATATTACAAAGAAGTATGTCCCGGGTAATACCTTGGAGGCTGTAACACTTTCACCTGAGGTAGAAGAGGCTATCATGAACTCTATTCAAAAAACTGATCAGGGCAGTTTTGTAAATCTTCCTCCAGACTACATCCAGAGACTTATCAATAATCTCAGCAATATTCTGGAAAAGCTTCTGAGCAGTGCCTCGCAGCCTATCGTGGTCTGTTCGCCGATTGTTAGGATTTATTTCAGGAGGCTTATTGAGAACGTCTTTCCAGATGTTGTTGTTCTTTCATACAATGAGATTTTACCCAGTGTGCAAATAAAATCTGTTGGGATGGTGGAAGTCTGAAAATGAAGGTAAAAAGGTATTTGGCTCATGATATGCAGGAAGCTCTCATCAGAATAAAGGCAGACCTTGGAAAAGATGCAGTAATTCTTTCCACAAAGAAGGTGAGACAAAAAGGACTGCTGGGTTTTTTCAAAAAGCCTCTTATAGAAGTGACTGCAGCCTGTGAGGATGAAAAACTGATAAAAAAGGAAGAGGAGATTAAAAAGTCAGAAAATTTGGCTCTGAGCTTTCAGATGACTCAAATAAAGGAGCTTGAGAAGAAGATAGAGTCTTTGGAAAGGACAATAAAAGAAGTTATAAAAGAAACAAATGTGGAACCTGAGACAAAGGAAGCATCCAGGAGGAACTTTTTGGATGTGATGCGGGAGAATTTGAAAAGAAATGGTGTTGAAGATGATATTCTTGACCAGCTTTTGAGCAAAGTCAGTGGTGATGGTTCAATAAACAATATAGTGAACAGTATGTACAGAGAGATAAAAAACATGCTGGGGATGCCCTGGAATTTTAATCTTGATTCAAATAAGCCACAGGTTGTGTTTTTTGTGGGACCAACCGGTGTGGGGAAGACAACAACAATTGCCAAGATTGCTGCAAAGCTCATGTTTGAAGAAGGCAAAAGGGTGGGATTCATTACAGCTGACACGTACAGAATTGCTGCTGTTGAGCAGCTGAAAACTTATGCCGAGATCATGAACATTAAAACTCGGGTATGGTACGAGGTGGACGAATATGACCAGATAATAAAAAGTTTTGAGGACTCTGATATAATACTTGTTGACACGGCAGGCAGAAGCCATAAAAATCAGGAACATATGGATGAGCTAAAAGCGTTTTTCAAAAAGGCAACTCCCGATGAGGTGTTTTTGCTTTTGAGTGCTACCACCCAGCCGGGTATTTTTAGGGAGATAGTAAACTCATATTCTTTTATAGAGGATTATAAGGTCATAATAACAAAGGTTGATGAGGTATCAAGCTATGGGAATATATTGAATATAAGACATTATACCCAGAAACCCATTGCATATGTAACAACAGGTCAAAATGTTCCTGATGACATACAGCAGTTTAATCCAGAGTATTTTGCAAAACTCATAATAGGGAGTAAGGTTTTATGAGAGACCAGGCACAAGGTTTAAGAAATCTCGTTATGAAAGTGAATACCTTTGAAAAGCCTGTACAGGATGTGGAAAATGGCTCAAAAGTAATTACAATTACAAGTGGGAAAGGTGGAGTTGGCAAAACAAACCTGACTGTAAATTTAGCTATTGCTTTAGGGAAAATGGGTATTAATGTACTTGTAATAGATGCAGATCTGGGTCTTTCAAATGTGGAAGTACTTCTTGGGACATCACCAAAATTCACCGTAAAAGATGTGCTGGAAGGTAAAAAAGAGATAATGTCGGTGATTGAAGAAGGCCCGCACGGGGTTAAATTTATCTCGGGTGGCTCTGGCATAGTTGACCTGGCCAACTTAGATGAGGAGAGACTTTTGAGGCTGGTTGAATGTGCAGAGGCTATTAACAGATACTTTGACATTGTATTGATTGATACCGGTGCAGGCATTTCAAAGAATGTAATGGAGTTTGTTATGATGGCTGATGAGGTAATTGTTGTGACCACACCAGAGCCCACATCCATTACAGATGCATATGCTGTAATAAAAGCTATTATCAGGAGGGATTTTGAACGCAGAATAAACATTTTGGTAAACAGAGTGCAAAATTCAAAAGAAGCCGAGGAGATTTTTTTCAGGCTAAACGGGGTTATAAAAAGGTTTTTGCAGCGCGAAGTAGAATATATAGGTTATATAGAGGAAGATGCTGTTGTATCAAAATCGGTTATCAAACAGGTGCCCTTTATGATATCATATGAAAGGAGCAGTATTTCAAAGCAGGTAGAACAGGTTGCCAGAAAACTTGTCCATGATGAGGATATGGTAAGCAAAGACAGGCAAAGAGGCTTTGCAAGGTTTGTAGAAAGTGTGGTTAAAATGTTCAGAGAGCGATAAATAAAAGGGGGTTTTTTATGCAAAGAATTTTTAAGGTAGGGGATAAAATTGAGATTGTACGGATAGACAGGCGCACGTGGGAGGAGAATGGTGTACAATATGTTTCCAAGATTGCCGATATAAAAGATGAGTATTTTTATGTGTTTACACCTATTAAGGAAGGCATATATGTAACCTTTTATATTGACGAAATTGTTAGAGTATACAAAGTGATGCCGGATGGCGTGTGGCTGTTTGACGCTACAGTTGAAGACAGGTTCAAAGAGCCAGAATATATGATAAAGATAAAACAGATATCTGATATCCGGAAGATTCAGAGGCGCATGTTTTTCAGACTCCTAATAAATTTAGACATATATGTAAAGCTGTTGAATCCGCAGGAAAAAAATACTGACGAAACTTTCCAGAACGACTTTTCAGAAGGTAAGATAGTAAAGGCGATTACCAGAGATATAAGCGGTGGAGGCATTTGCTTTCTGGCAGCAGAGGAGTTCAATCCAAAAGATATTATCCTGACAAAAGTTCCTCTTGAGAGTGAAGAACTTGTGTTGAAAGCCGAAATCCTGAGAAAGGAAAGGATAGATCATCATGCATACAAATTTATGTATGGATGCAAATTCATAGAGGCAAGGCAGAATGAGATAGACAGGATTGTAAGATTTATATTCAAAGAACAGCAGAAGATAAAACGCAAAGGACTGTAATAAAAAGTTTTATTGCAGTTTAAGAAGGAGTGTGATGATTGCTATGGATATATCTCAGTACTTAGGTATGTTTATAGAGGAGGCAAAGGACCATATTCAGAGTTTAAACGACAACATGCTGAAGTTAGAAGAAAATCCGGGTGATTTGCAGCTCATCAATGAAATTTTTAGGTCTGCTCATACTTTAAAAGGTATGGCGGGCACAATGGGATTTGTAAATATGCAAAAGCTCACACATGCCATGGAGAATGTTCTGGCTGCAGCACGCGATGGCAAACTAAGAATAAATAGTAATATAATGGATGTGCTTTTCAAAACCATTGATGCACTGGAAGAATATCTGGATGTAATTGTGGCAACAGGCACAGAAGGGTCTGAGCAGAATATTTCGCTTGTGAACAGTTTAAATGGTATTCTGGGCAGACCACAGGAAGAAGTGGCTTTGAAAGATAAAACCCAGGGTGCTCAGTTTGAGTATGATGAATTTGTCATTAGAGCTATTGAAAGAGCTAATTCGCAGGGATTTAATGTTTACAGGCTGGATGTTGAACTTGATCCGAATTGTCTTTTAAAGTCTGCCAGGGCTTATCTTGTTTTCAAAGCTGTTGAAGAGCTGGGCGAGATAATTCATTCAAAACCATCTGTGCAGGATATTGAGGATGAAAAATTTGATTTTGAATTTAGTATTACAATTGTCAGCAAAGAATCGCTTGAAAAGATAAGAGATAGAATACTGTCCATTTCAGAGATAAGAGAAGTAAAAGGGATAGAGATTAAAGAGACATCGCAAATAGCAGTGCAAGCAAAGCAGGAAGTGACAGAGCAGGAGACTGGTGCGATAACAGAGACTGTTAAGGTTGTACGTGATCAGAAACAGGAAGCTGCTAAAAAGACAGCTCAGACAGTAAGGGTTGATATAGAAAGATTGGATGTTTTGATGAATCTGGTTAGTGAGCTTATAATCATAAAGAGCAGGATAGAAGGACTAACCAAAAAATATAGCGACAGACAGTTCGAAGAATCAATAGAATACTTAGAGAGAATTACAACAAGTTTGCATGATGCTGTGATGAAAGTGAGAATGGTGCCTGTTGAGAGGGTGTTTTCAAGATTTCCAAGGATGATGAGAGATTTGGCAAGAGAGCTTGGTAAAGAGTTTGAGCTTGTTATGTCGGGTGAGGATACAGAAGTTGACAGGACTATTGTTGATGAGCTTGGTGACCCTCTAATTCATCTTTTGAGAAATGCGGCCGACCATGGCATAGAGGATCCGGAGGAAAGGGTGAAAAATGGCAAGCCAAGAAGCGGACTTATAAAACTCTCTGCTTACCATGATGGCAACAATGTTGTGATAGAGGTTGAAGATGATGGCAAGGGAATTGATATAGAAAAGGTAAGGAAAAAAGCCATTGAAAAAGGGCTTTTGAAAGAGGACCAGTTGGACTTGTCTGATCAGGAAATCATAGATTTACTGTTTTTACCGAGCTTTTCCACAAAGGACAAGGTTACAAACCTCTCGGGAAGAGGTGTGGGGCTTGATGTTGTTAAAACCAAAATTGAGCAACTTGGCGGGATGGTTGAGGTAAAGAGTGAAAAAGGCAGGGGTACGAAGTTTATAATAAGACTTCCTTTGACTCTGGCAATAATTCAAGCCCTGCTTGTAACTGTGGCTGATGAGATTTATGCAATTCCTATTGCTTCGATAAAAGAGATAGTTGATGTTGCAAAAGAGGATATAAAAGTTGTGCAGAAGGGCAAGGAGATAATTCTGCTTCGAAATCAGGTTATTCCAATAAAATATCTACATAAAATTGTGGGACTTGAAGAGAATCCTGACAGGAAGAAGTACACAGTTGTGATAGTAAAGCGTGGGGAGAAGCTTACTGGAATTGTGGTGGATAAGCTTTTAGGTCAGCAGGATATAGTTATCAAGTCGCTCGGGAAATACTTGGAGGGAGTCAGGCTTGTGTCCGGCGCAACAATACTTGGTGATGGGTCTGTTGCAATGATACTTGACCCCAATGTACTGGTTGTATAAACAGGAAGTAGAGGTGGGATAAGATATGGAACAATATCTTGTTTTCAGGTTGGCTGATGAATATTACGCTCTTGTGGTGAGCTTTATAGAGAACATTGAGAAGATGATGCCAATTACGCGGGTGCCAAATACCAAAGAGTATATAAAAGGTGTTGTGAATCTGCGCGGGGAGATTGTGCCTGTGATTGACCTGCGGGAGAAGATAGGGGTAACAAAAGAAGAATTTAGTGATGAAACCAGAATATTGATTATAAACTGGAAAAATGAGTTCAAGGTAGGATTGATTATTGATGAGGTTTTGGATGTGGTTTATCTTGCCAAGGAGGATTTTGATGCTGCTACAAGAGACAGGAATGAGTTTACTTTTTCAATCGCAAGAAAAGGCGATATGCTGATAAATATAATAAACTTGGAAGATGTGTTGTTTGAAAAGACTGAGGAGGTTTAATTTTTATGAACTTTTCAAATAGCGAGATAAATGAGATGTATCTGGATGTTCTCAAAGAGCTTGGGAATATCGGGACAGGCAATGCAATTTCTGCACTTGCTATGATGATTGGAAAGCGCATTGATATGAAAGTACCTATTGTTAAGATTGTGGATTTGCGCCAGGTGCCTGAGATTCTGGGTGGTGCAGAAATACCAATTGTAGGTATACTTTTGAATGTTGAGGGTGATATAGACGGATTTATTATGCTTGTGATGTCGCAAGCATCAGCGCATGTTCTGGTAAACATGCTCCTTGGTACCTCTTTAAATGAGTATAGTGAATTTACTGACATAGAAAAATCTGCTTTGATGGAAATAGGGAATATTTTGGCAGGGGCGTATTTAACAGCGCTTTCTACACTCACAGGATTTAAAATGATTCAATCTGTCCCGCAGCTTGCAGAAGACATGGCAGGAGCGATACTGAGTTTTCCTGCAATTCAATTTGGTGAGACTGGAGACACTGCTCTTTATATAGAAACAGAGATTTTTGAACAAAGCAGCAGAATTATTGCTGATTTCTTTTTAATACCAACTGAAGAGTCATACAAAAAAATGCTAAGGGCACTGGGAGTAGTATAGAAGATGATCGAAACAATTAAAGTGGGAATGGCAGATTTAAATGTGGCAAAATATCCAAATGCACTTACCACACTTGGTCTTGGCTCATGTGTTGGAGTTTGTATTTATGATGGTAAGAATAAAATAATTGGCATGATACATATAATGCTTCCCTACAGCTGGGGTGTAAAAAACAACAGTAATCCTGCAAAGTTTGCTGATACAGGCATTCCTCTTTTGATTTCAAAAATGGAGAGTATTGGTTCAAACAAAAAAAATATGGTTGCGAAGCTTGCAGGCGGTGCACAGATGTTTGAAGTAACAAGAAGTGAATTTATGAACATTGGAAAGCGCAATGTGGAGGCAGCAAAGAAAGTTCTGGCTGATTTGAATATTCCAATTGTTGCTGAAGATACGGGTGGTAATTATGGTAGAACAATTATATTCTACTCAGAAGATGGTAGAGTTGAAATAAAAACAATCGGGAAGGGAACCAAAATTATCTAAAGGAGAAGACTGGGCTTTGAAATGGAAACATATTTTGCCTGAGATTTTGGCATTGATAGAAGGAGGTATTGTGTTTTTAGCCTGCATTGTTATGAAAAAGTCCGGCGAGTATACTTTTTTTTCTACTTTTGTTATATCATTGATAGGATATGTTTTTGGACAATTTATAAAAGATTTTATTGATAAAGATGGTTAATTTAGTATTTGAGGGGATTTTGTAAAATGGACGAGGCAGTTTTGTGGGAGAGATATTCCAGAACAAAAGATCAAAAGATAAAAGAACAGCTTATCTTAAAATACATGCCACTTGTGAAGCTGATAGCGGGCAGAATGGCAATGTATTTCGGTGGAAATGTTGAATATGAGGATTTGGTGAGCTTTGGTTCAATTGGGCTTCTGGATGCAATTGAAAAGTATGACAGTCAAAAAGGGGTCAAGTTTGAAACATATGCATATTCACGCATAAGAGGTGCTATTATTGACTGTGTAAGGAGCCAGGACTGGGTGCCACGAAGTATAAGGCAGAAAGCAAAAGAAATTGAAAGGGCATATATTGAGATAGAAAGGGAAGGGAAGATTCCTACAGATGAAGAGGTTGCAAAAAGAGTGGGACTTTCATTGATAGAACTTCAAAAATTGCAGGAAAAGATAAGCAGCGGCATGATTGTTTCGCTGGAAGGGTTTCTTGATCAGAATTATGAAAGAAAAATAGGCGGGCTTGAAGACTTTGTCTCTCGCCCCGAGGTGTTTGTGGAAAATAAGGAGCTGAAAGAAGTGCTCAGGCAGGAGATAGACAATCTTTCAGAAAATGAAAGGATGGTGATAATCCTTTATTATTTTGAAGAGCTTTCAATAAAAGAGATAGCCAAAATTTTGGGTGTTTCTGAGTCAAGGGTGAGTCAGCTTCACACAAGATCGCTTTTAAAATTGAGGTCGCGATTGGAAAAGTATATAAAGTAAAATTATTGGAATTTAATTTTTTCAGCGGGGAAAGGAGAGTATTTTTATGTCTGAAGAAAATCTTAAAAAGGTAGATATTAAGGTTCTGGTAACTTCAGATAAACTAAAGGCAAGTATTGTTTTGATCCAGAACCAGAATGGAGTGGAGTTGACTTCAGAGAATGTAATCAATGCGCTTAAAGCAAACAGGGTGACGTATGGCATAGATGAAGAGGCAATCAAAAGACTTGTTGAAAATCCTGTATTTGGTTCACCTGTTGTGGTTGCGCAGGGAAAGCCTCCCGGCAGGCCGGTTGATGGCAAGCTCATATATCATTTTGATGTAAAGCGTGAGATAAAACCCAAAGAGCTTCCTGATGGAAGGGTTGACTACAAGGACCTGGGGATTGTGCAAAATGTCAGAAAAGATGATATACTTGTTACAATGATTGATCCTGTTGATGGTGAAAATGGTGTGGATGTTTTTGGAGGGGTGATAAGAGGACAGAAGGGCAAAAAAGTAAATCTTCCGCGCGGAAAGAATACCTATATTGACGCAGATGGACATACACTGAAGGCCGCCTGCGATGGACAGGTTTGTATAATTGAGGGCAAGGTTGTTGTTCTAAACACTCTGGAAATATCCTCGGATGTTGACAATTCCACAGGAAATATAAACTTTGTGGGAAATGTTCATATAAAGGGGAGTGTTTTATCCGGGTTTAAGGTTGTTGCCGAGGGTAATGTGGAAGTTGACGGGATTGTTGAAGCAGCCGAGATTGAGGCAAAGGGGTCTGTAATTTTGCACAAGGGCATAACAGGCATGGGCAAGGGCAAAATTGTATCTCAAAAGAGTGTGATTGCAAAGTTTATTGAAAATGCAACTGTATTAGCAGCCGAGGATGTTCAGGCAGAAGCAATTATACACAGCGATATCAAGTGCGGTGGCAGGCTAATTCTGGTAGGGCCAAAAGCATCAATTGTTGGTGGAAGCTGCAAGGTGGGCAGAGAGGTTGACGCAAAAACCATAGGATCATATCTTTCGACATCAACCGAGATTGAAGTTGGTGTGGACCCTCTTATGATAGAAAGATATAGAGAAATCAAGGGAGAAATCAATGAATTAAAAGAGAATGTAAAAAAGTGTGATCAGGCAGTCGAGGTACTTAAA
Organism: Caldicellulosiruptor morganii; assembly: GCF_026810225.1. Taxonomy (NCBI): domain Bacteria; kingdom Bacillati; phylum Bacillota; order Caldicellulosiruptorales; family Caldicellulosiruptoraceae; genus Caldicellulosiruptor; species Caldicellulosiruptor morganii. The sequence goes on along the minus strand of NZ_CP113865.1, from coordinate 1,923,457 downwards.
AAAATTGAGGCAGCAGGCAAAATTACTGATGACAAAAGAGAGATGCTCCAAAAGTTTACTCGATCCAAGATTGTAGCTCAGGAGAGGTTAAAATCTCTTCAGCAGGAGCAGGAGGAGATAGAGAAAAGACTTGAGGAGAGAAGTGAAGGAGTTGTAAAGGTGCAGGATGTCATTTATCCGGGTGTTAAAATTACAATAGGGAATGTTTGCAAGATTATAAAAGAACCTGTGAAATATTGCAAAATTTATAGACAGGATGCCGACATAAAGATAGCTCCCTACAGTGATTAAAGAAAAGCAAAAAGGGGATGTTTTGTATGAATATCCGCCCTGTTGATGTCAGGATACTGTATCCCAAGTCTACGGAGGTATCCCAGATTGTACTTGGTGAGCAGCAAAAAGAGAATATGCTAAAACACATAAATGCGCAGAAGAATCAGGTAAAGGTAGAGGAAGGTTTAAAGCAGGTAAAAAGCAAGGATGATGTTTCAGAAATAAGACTTGCACAAAAACAGGAGAAAGAAAGGCAGCAGGCGAAAAAACAGAAGAAAAACAACAAGGGTTTTGATATAAGAGTTTAGCATGAGGGTGGAATATAATGGATGCATATGTCGCTTTATTTGTGCTACTGGGGTTAATCATGGTTTTTGCTTCACTCAGGTCAATAAAAAAAGATGTAGAAAAGAGTGAAAAAATCCTGATTGATTCTGAGAAAGCTGTTTTGAAACTTTCACAGCTTTTGAATGAGGCAGTTGAAACCATTGAGGAACTGGATAGTTTTGGAGAGTATATAATTGAAAGGATAGAAAACAAAGTAAAATGGGTAAAAGAGCAAATGGATAGAATGGAAGATAAAGCTTTTGCTGAAGAAATAAATGAAAATAAAAATTCAAAAGAAGCTGAGAAACAGCCTGTGGATGGCAGACAGAATTTTACTTCTGCTGAAAATACTGCAAAAAAGTCAAAAGAGGAAATATATCACAGGGCTGTTGAGCTTTATAGACAGGGGTTGAGCTTAGAGGAGATTGCTTCAAAGCTTGGCATAGGTAAAGGTGAGGCAAAGCTTGCAATAAGGATTGTTGGGAGGGAGAAGATCTGAGATGGTTTAAATTTGTACTCCTTGGTATTGGCATTGGCTGGATTTTGGGAGTTTTGACAATGTATTTTTTATTTGGTTCAAGCTACAATCAAAACCATTTGAATTTTGATGATAGAGTTGATATTTATATAAATAATGTGGAAAACTTGGGAGAGTTACTTTATCAAAATGGTGTGATACAGGATAAAAAATCGTTTGAAGAGTTTTTGAAGTCTAAGAAAGTTAACAAACAGCATTTTATAACGGGAAGGAAGGTTTCTTTTAAGAAGGCTATGAGTTATGAAGAAATTTTTGATATTGTTTATAAGAAAGAGTAAAAGAATAAAGGGCTTTGAAGCTAAATTTAAAAAACTGTGGGGTTGAAAAATGATAGAAGCGCTTAATGCCATAATGCCGGTGATTGTAAAGACGTTGGAGCGTGTACATGATAGTTCATGGAAGATGGATTACAGCATGCATGACAGTTATGAACTGATATTTGTAAAAAAAGGCAATGTTGATTTCTGGGTTGAGGGAGAAAAAATAGAATTGAAAGCGGGTGACCTGCTTATAATAAAACCACATACACGGCACAAGTTTGAGGTTGTCGGGAGTTTCAAAGCAGAGTTTATTGTTATGGCATTTTATTTAAAGCCTCAGAGTAAAGCTAAAATAGAGCAATTGAAAGAGATCTACGGTTTTTTAAAACACATAGAAATGGTTTCTTCTCGCTTTTATTATCTGCGCGTCAGAAAAAGAAGCAGTATCTTTTTTTGTTTGGAATCCATACTGCAAGAGGCAAAAGAAAATAAAGAAAATCTTTTACTTTATATAAAATCACTGGAACTTTTTGCATATATTACGCGTGAGATAGACAATCTGGAAATAAAAAAGAATTTTGATTATTCAAAGATTGCCAAATTCATAAAAGAATATATAGACCAGAATTACATGGAAGACATTAAAATTGGAGATATTGCCAAAAAACTTTTTTTGTCAGAAAGCAGCATCTCCCGTCTTTTTAAAAATCATTTCGGGGTTTTACCCAAGGAGTATTTACTTTCAAAAAGGATAGAAAAGGCAAAGGAATACCTTTCCATGTCTAATTTAAAAGTAAGTGAGATTGCTATTATGTGTGGCTTTTCGTCTTTGCAGAGATTCAATGATATTTTTAAAAAGTATACGGGTTTTTCTCCAACTCACTTTAGAAAACTTTCTTTGCAGAACTCCAACTTTTTGCAAAATAAAAGTATGGGTAATCTTGAGCAATAAAGAGTTTTTTGAAGAAAAACCTTTCTTTTTTCAGGATTTTCATCAAAAATTGAATATCATGAGCCTATTTTGAGCAAAATCAAACTTGATTGGAGAAGGAAGAATATACTATAGTAATTAATGTGATTAGCACTCACTGCTAATGAGTGCTAACAAAAATGGAGAAGGAGGTCGGAAAGAGAATGAGAATAAAGCCAATTGGCGACAGGATTTTAATCAAGTTCAAGGAAAGAGAAGAGGTAACAAAGAGCGGTATAGTTCTGCCAGATACTGTTAAAGAGAAACCTCAGATTGCAGAGGTTATTGAAGTTGGTCCTGGTGGAATTGTGGATGGTGAAAAGGTAGAAATGGTAGTTAAAAAAGGAGATAAAGTAATTGTAAGCAAGTATGCAGGAACAGAAATCAAAATTGATGGTGAAGAGTATACAATAATCAGACAGGATGATGTCCTGGCAATCATTGAAGACTAAACAAAACAAAAAAGGAGGTAGATAGAACATGGCAGCTAAAATGATATTGTTTGATGAGGAAGCAAGAAGGGCGCTCGAACGTGGTGTGAATAAATTAGCAGACACTGTTAAAGTTACTTTGGGACCAAAAGGAAGAAATGTTGTTCTTGAGAAGAAATTCGGGTCACCTCAAATAGTAAATGATGGTGTTACAATTGCAAAAGAGATTGAGCTTGAAGACCCGTTTGAGAACATGGGTGCACAGATTGTAAGAGAGGTTGCATCAAAGACAAACGACATTGCCGGTGATGGTACAACAACTGCAACAGTGCTTGCTCAGGCAATGATCAGAGAAGGGCTCAAAAACGTCGCAGCTGGTGCAAACCCAATGATTTTGAGAAAGGGTATTCAGAAAGCAGTTGATGTTGTAGTTGAAGAAATCAGAAAGATGAGCAAAAATGTAAGAGGTAAAGAAGACATTGCGTATGTTGCTTCAATCTCTGCCGGTGATGAAGAGATTGGAAAACTTGTTGCAGATGCAATGGAGAAAGTAACAAATGATGGTGTTATCACAGTTGAGGAGTCAAAAACAACAGAGACAACACTTGAGATAGTTGAAGGTATGCAGTTTGACAGAGGTTATATCTCTGCATACATGGTAACAGATACAGAAAAGATGGAAGCAGTGCTTGATGACCCATACATCTTGATTACAGACAAGAAGATTTCAACAATTCAGGACATCCTGCCACTTCTTGAACAGATTGTTCAGCAGGGCAAAAAGCTGTTAATAATTGCAGAGGATGTTGAAGGCGAAGCACTGGCAACACTTGTTGTAAACAAGCTCAGAGGAACACTGCAGTGCGTTGCTGTAAAAGCACCTGGCTTTGGTGACAGAAGAAAGGCTATGCTTCAGGACATTGCAATACTCACAGGTGGTCAGGTAATTTCAGAAGAGCTTGGGCTTGATTTGAGAGAGGTTAAAATAAGCCAGCTTGGTCGTGCAAGACAGGTTAAGGTTCAGAAAGAAAATACAATAATTGTTGGCGGTGCTGGTGATCCAAGCGAGATCAAAGCAAGAATCCAGTCAATCAAAAGACAGATTGAAGAGACAACATCCGATTTTGACAGAGAAAAATTGCAGGAGAGACTTGCAAAACTTGCCGGCGGTGTTGCAGTAATCCACGTTGGTGCTGCAACTGAGACAGAGCTTAAGGAAAAGAAACTCAGAATAGAAGATGCTCTGGCTGCAACAAAGGCTGCAGTTGAAGAAGGTATTGTTCCTGGTGGCGGTACAGCACTGATCAATGCAATTCCTGCGCTTGACAAATTAATTGAGACACTTTCCGGGGATGAGAAAACAGGTGCATTGATTGTTAAAAAGGCACTGGAAGAGCCACTGAGACAGATTGCAGAGAATGCTGGTTTGGATGGTTCAGTAATTGTAAACAAAGTGAAAGAGAGCCCGGCCGGTGTTGGGTTTGATGCACTCAATGAGAGATTTGTTGATATGTTCGAGGCAGGTATTGTAGACCCGACAAAGGTTACAAGAACAGCTATCCAGAACGCTGCATCAGCTGCTGCAATGCTCCTGACAACAGAAGCTGTTGTTGCTGAAAAGCCAGAAAAGGAGAAAACTCCTCCGGCTCCAGCACCTGATATGTACTAATAAATTGAAAGTTTGAAATAAAGGCTGCTACTGATAGCAGCCTTTATTTTTTTTTGGTATAATATTTGTAACAATCATGCAAAAATCTTTTTAAAAGGTGAAGTAGGAAGATGTACAGACTGCTTGCAATTGACCTTGATATGACACTTTTGGATGGCAATAAAAAAATCTCTCAAAGGAATAAAACTGCAATTACACTTGCAAAACAAAGAGGAGTGCACATTGTACTCTGCTCGGGCAGGATTCTAAAAGGTGTTTTGCATTTTGCAAAGGTACTGGGACTATCAGATGAAATTGTCATAGCCTGCAATGGCGCAATAGTAAGAGACCAGAAATCCAGCAGAGACATTTATTATATAGGGCTTGACAATGACAGTAGCATAAAGATTGCCGAGATATGCAGGGAAAATAACATCTATTATCACTATTACTGCAAGGATACTATGATAGCCAAGAAGCTTGATTATTCATCAAGATTTTATTATGAAAAAAACAAAGAACTTCCCGAGGATGAGAGAATAGAGATTGTGGTTGACAGCTCCCTGGATAGAATAAAAGACTGTGGGAATCTTATAACCAAATTTGTGATTATTGATAATGATACCGAAAAGGTTGATTATGTTCGAAGACAGATAGAAGAAAAGGTAGAGAGTATTGAGACCACAAAATCGGATATCAATATTTTGGAAGTGATGAAAAAAGGGGTTAACAAAAGAAATGCGCTTGAATTTGTCTGCTCTTATCTTAACATAGATAAAAAAGAGGTGGTGGCGATAGGTGACAACGAAAATGACCTTCAGATGATTGAGTTTGCAGGGCTTGGTATTGCAATGGAAAATGCTATTGGTGAGCTCAAAAAGATTGCTGACTACATAACAGATTCCTATGAAAATGACGGTGTTGCAAAGGCAATTGAAAAGTTTATTCTGGGGGAATTTGTAAATGCCTAAAAAAGTGGCTATTGTGAGATGTGATACATACAATGTGGAAGATGTTAAATGTGCACTTGAAAAAGGTATAAATCTATTAGGATTTGAATTTCCCGCTTTTAACAGGGTATTGCTAAAACCCAATCTACTTATGAAAAAAAGTCTGGAGGAAGCTGTTACAACCCATCCTTCTGTGGTGGAGGCGGTTATAAGAATTATTCAGGAAAAAGCAAATGAGATCATAATAGCAGACAGCCCGGGTGGACCCTATACAAAAAGAAGGCTTGAAGCTATATATCAGGCAGCAGGGCTGAAAGATCTTGAAAGTTACAAAAAGGTTATTCTAAACTATGATACATCCTTCAAGGAGGTTCAGCTTAAAAAGAGTATTCTTAAAAAGATATCATTTATATCACCCTATTTTGAAGCAGATGGATTGATTAACCTTCCAAAGCTGAAAACTCACAGGATGGCTGTGTACACAGGAGCTGTTAAAAATCTGTTTGGTCTTGTTCCCGGCGGACAGAAAGCAGAGCTGCATTTCAGACTTCAGGAAGTTGAAAAGTTTATGGAGATGCTACTTGATATTTATTACACTGCAAACCCTGTTTTAAACATAATGGATGCAATTGTTGGTATGGAAGGGGAGGGACCGTCTGCGGGCAAACCACGGAGTCTTGGACTTATTTTGATTTCTCAGGATGCAGTTGCACTGGACTTTGTTGCATGCAAAATTATTGGACTTCAAACCAAAGATGTTCCTCTTTTGAATGTTGCAAAGACCAAAGGACTTTTAGATCCGGATGATATCGAGATTGTGGGTGAGAAGCTGGAGGAGGTTGCGGTTGGCAATTTTGATGTACCGCTCAGACCTGAGATTTCATTTGTTCGAGGAAGAGCTCCCAATTTTGTATCAAGGTTTATAAACGACCTTCTTACCCCAAGACCAGTTTTCAACAGAGATGTTTGCATAGGGTGCGCAGAGTGTTTTAATGCCTGCCCTGCTCAGGCAATTGAGATGCGAAGTAGAAAAGCGTATGTTGATTTGGAAAAGTGTATCAGGTGCTATTGCTGTCATGAGCTTTGTCCTGCAAAAGCCATTACCATAAGGCGATCATTTTTATTTGAAAAAATACTAAAATAAAAGAAGGGAGGGTATCTTGCCTGCTGTCAAAAAAATTAAACTGACAGCAGCAAGGAAAAACATGAGTGGTAAAGTTAGTGTAGAATACATCAATCCGTTTATTCAAGCAAGTCAGCAGGTTTTAAAGCAGGTTGCAAACATTGATTTTACACTGGGGAAAATATATCTCAAAGACCCCACATACAAGGTGGACCAGGTGGTTGTTATAATTGGAATGACAGGGAGTATAAAAGGGCAGGTTAATTTTTGTATGTCGCTTGATACTGCTAAAAACATTGCGTCTATGATGATGGGCGGGTATCCTGTTGCTGAGTTTGATGATCTTGCAAAAAGCGCAATTGGTGAGATGGCTAATATGATAATGGGAAACACATCAACACTTTTCTCACAGAAAGGACTCAAGGTTGAAATCACACCCCCCTCAATACTTATAGGGGAAAACATGACTTTGAGTACATCAAAGATGATAAATATATGTGTTCCGCTTCTTCTTAGCAATGGTGATAAAATTGATATGGACGTGGCAATTGTTGAAACCTGACCTGATGAAAGGGGGCTTTGTGATTTAGGGGTATGCCAATAAATATTGTACTTCATGAACCGGAGATTCCATACAATACTGGCAATATTGCAAGAACCTGTGCATGTACTGGCGCTAAGCTTCATCTTATAGAACCACTTGGTTTTTCTTTAGAAGATAAGTATTTGAAAAGAGCAGGGCTTGACTACTGGCAGTATTTAGATGTAAAGATATACAGAGATTTGAATGACTTTTTTGAAAAGAATCGAGATGCAAATGTTTTTTACTTTTCCACAAAAGGCAAGCAGTACTATACCCAGGCGATATACACAGACAATTGCTATTTGATGTTTGGTAAGGAGACGGCAGGTTTGCCTCAGTGGCTGATTGAACAAAATATACACAAAACTTTCAGAATACCAATGATAAGCGATGTAAGGTCATTGAATCTTTCAAATGCAGTTGCGATTGTTCTTTACGAAGCACTGAGGCAGCTTAACTTTCCCAACCTTGTGTGAGCAAAAGCAAAATGCGAATAAAAAATATTATTAAGGGGGATTTTAATGGGTGTTACAATTGTGACAGATTCGACAGCTGATTTAAGTCCCCGTATGTATGAGGAATTTGGGATCAAAATGGTGCCACTTACAGTCTACTTTGGAGAAGAAGCTTACAAAGACTGGCTGGAAATAGACCCGGTGGGTTTTTACCAGAAATTAAAGAGTGTGAGTGAACTTCCGCGTACTTCACAGCCCGGTCCCCAGCAGTTTTTGGAGGTTTTTAAAGCTGAGCTTGAGAAGGGTAATGAAGTTGTTTCAATTCATCTTTCAGCAAAACTTTCTGGCACATATAACTCGGCTTGTATTGCACGGGACATGTTAGATAGCAGTAAGATCTTTGTGATAGATGGGAAAACTGCGTCAATTGGTACAGGGATTTTAGCGGTAATTGCAAAAAGATTGGCAGATGAAGGGAAAAGTGCGCGTGAGATTGCAGAGATTATTGAGCAAAAGACAAAGACTATAAGACATCTTTTTGCTGTTGAAACCCTGGAATACCTCAAAAAGGGCGGGCGAATTTCTCCTGCCAAGGCGACATTGGGGAATATTCTGAATATAAAGCCAATCCTTCATCTTGTTGATGGCGTTGTTGAACCGTTTGATAAGGTAAGGGGTATGAAAAGAGCTCTTCCAAGGATAATTGAAGAGGTAAAAAGTAAAAGGCTTGATCTGACAAAACAACTTTGTGGGCTTTCGTATGCAGGTAGCCTGGATGAGGCACAGGAGTATGTGGATTTGATAAAAAGTGAGCTGATGCCGGGTGAGCTTATTGTTACACAAATCGGAAGTGTTATTGGCACATATGTTGGACCAGGCACGGTTGCGTTTATATTCTTTGAGGAGTAAAATGAAAAACTCTTTGATAAAAAGCTACAGGCTTACCTGTAGCTTATTATTTATTATATTTTTGTGAAAGGATGTGGGAAGAGAGTGGTTGTTAAAGATAAAGTATTCAAGCTGCTATACAGCATTGAAAAGCCAGGAAGATATATCGGAAATGAGATAAACATGGTAGAAAAAGACCCGAATAAGGTTGATATAAGATTTGCGTTTTGTTTTCCTGACGTATATGAAATTGGTATGTCACACCTCGGGCTAAAAATTTTGTATCATCTTTTGAACCAGAGAGAGGATGTATATTGTGAACGTGCTTTTATGCCATGGATTGATATGCAAAATAGGATGCAAAAAGAGGGTATAAAACTTTTTTCTCTCGAAACATTCACAACCCTGGATGAATTTGATATAATAGGTTTTTCACTTTCATATGAAATGAGTTACACAAATGTGCTCAGGATGCTAAGACTTTCCAGAATTCCTCTTGAGAGCAAGGATAGACCAAAAGGTATGCCAGTTGTCATTGCGGGAGGACCATGTACTTATAATCCCGAGCCACTGTGGGAATTTATAGATGTGTTTATAATTGGTGAAGGAGAAGAAGTTATTTTAGAGTTTATTGATCTTTTCAAAAAATATAAATTTTCTGATATGTCAAAAGAAGAATTTTTGCTTGAATGCAGCAATATTGAGGGTTGCTATGTTCCATCGCTTTATGAGGTCAAATACAATGAAGATGGGACAATAAAAGGTATTCTACCAAAGACAGACTATGCACCTTCTAAGGTGAAAAAGAGAATTGTAAGAGACATGGACAGTGTATACTTTCCGGAGAGCATAATTACACCTTTAATTGAAGTTGTCCATGACAGAGCGGTTGTGGAGGTTTTCAGGGGATGTGGACGTGGATGCAGATTTTGCCAGGCAGGTGTGATTTACAGACCGGTGAGGTTTAGAAGTGAGGAAAAGATTATAGAGTATTCAAAAGATCTGATTGAAAATACAGGGTGCAACGAGCTTTCACTTATTTCGCTCAGTACAAGTGATTATCCAAACATAGAAAATCTGGCAAAGAATATTTTGCAATTTGCAGAAAGCAAAAAGGTGAATATTTCTCTTCCTTCTCTCAGGCTTGACTCTACATCTTTAGAGCTTCTTAAGCAGATAGAAAAGGTTAGAAAACCCACGTTGACATTTGCACCCGAAGCAGGTACACAGAGACTCAGGGATGTTATAAATAAAAATATTAAAGAAGAGGAGATATATTCCACTGTAAAGCTTGCGTTTGAAAGAGGATTTCAAAATATTAAGCTTTATTTTATGCTGGGGCTTCCCACTGAAACCGATGAAGATATTTCAGGGATATACGAAATTGCAAAAAATATCAGACAAATTTATTCCGATCTGGGTTTTAAAAAAAGAATCAGAATCACCATTTCTACCTCATTTTTTGTACCAAAACCACACACTCCATTTCAGTGGGAAGCACAGGATAGCATTGATGAGATGGAAAGAAAGATGAAGATGCTTAGAGGAAAACTCAGCAAAATAAAGGATGTTGAGTACAAGTGGCATGACTTTTATCTGAGCAAGTTAGAGGCTGTGTTGTCAAGAGGCGACAGGCGAGTATCAAGAGTTTTGAAAGAGGCAGTGGATCTTGGCTGCCAGTTTGATGACTGGAGCGAGCTTTTTGATTTTTCAAAGTGGCAGGAGGCTTTCAAAAAAGCCAATCTTGATTACAGTTTTTATTCAGACAGGAAAAGGAGCTTTGATGAGATTTTACCATGGGATATTATAGATACCGGTGTATCAAAAGAGTTTTTGATAAAAGAGTGCAATCGTGCATATGAGGCAAAACCAACACCTTCATGTTTTGAAAGATGTACTGGATGTGGGGTGGCTACTTATAAAGGAGGAATCTGTGTTGATAAAAAGGTATAGATTTTATTTTTCACGCGATCTGCCTTCATGTTTTATCTCGCACCTAGATATGGTGCGGCTTTTTGAAAGAAGTTTCAGAAGGCTGAATGTTAGACTTAAATTTACTGAAGGCTTTAACCCCCATCCAAAGATTACATTCATTTTACCGATGGCGGTTGGGCTTTGTTCACCAGAGGAGATATTTGAAGTTGATGTTGAAGAAAATCTTGATCAGAAAATAGTAGAGAACTTAAATCTGATTTTGCCAAAAGGACTTAAAGTGTTGAAACTTGAAGAAGCAATTGATAAAATACAAGTAAGTGATATGCATTATAAATGTTTGGTAGAAACTGAGGAAGATTTTTGTAAATGCTTTGAAGAGTTTATAAAAAAGAATCCAAAAATAAAGCGTGAAAAGGAAGGAAAAATAACATACAGAAACGTCTTAGATTATCTTCTGGATTGTAAATGCCGCAAAGAGGAAGATTTTACAGAGCTTAAATTTCATATTAAGCTTGTGAATGGAAGTTATATCAAACCCGAGGATATACTCAGGACATTTGCAGAGGAATATAATATTGAATATGAGATTATAAAGGTGGAAAGGGAAAAAGTAAATTATCAAAGGGTGATATAATGCAATGTGAAATTATAGTTGATGTCAGCTTTGGCGAGACGCGCGTTGCAGTGTTGGAAGACAAAGAGCTTGTTGAAATTTACGTTGAAAGGCAAGATCAACAGAGCATAGTTGGGAATATATACAAGGGCGTTGTTGAAAATATTTTACCCGGCATGGACGCTGCTTTTATAAATATCGGTCAGGACAAAAATGCCTTTCTGTACTTAGGTGATATAAACAGGCTTGAGTTTGGCGATACAGATGAGTGGTATGAGATAAAGACAAATCCACTTGCCTTGCGATGCGGTCAGGAAATAGTTGTGCAGGTAATAAAAGAGGCGCATGACCAGAAAGGTCCAAGAGTTACAACCAATATCACACTTCCGGGAAGGTATTTGGTGCTGTTGCCGAACACTGACTATACAGGAATCTCAAAAAGGATAGAGCTTGAAGAGGAAAGGACAAGACTGAAAGAGATTGCTTGCAGGCTTAAGCCAGAAGGCATGGGCATTATTGTCAGGACGGCAGCAGAAGGTAAAAGTGAAGAGGTATTGAAAAATGAACTTGAGTTTTTAAAAAACCTCTGGCAGAGGATAAAGCAAAAGAGCAAGGAAAGTGCACCTGTACTTCTGTATAAGGACTATGACCTTGTCTTTAAAGCTGTAAGAGACATGTTTACAAATCAGGTTGATAGATTTGTTATAAACGACAGAAAAAAGTACAACAAAATAATGGAATTTTTATCCGCATATGCTCCGAGTCTTAAAAGCAAAGTGGAATATTTTAACCTTGCCACCAACATATTTGAGTATTTTCAGATTGAACAGAAACTGCAAAAAGCTCTGTCAAGGCGGGTGTGGCTGAAAAGCGGTGGGTATATAGTGATAGACGAGACAGAGGCGCTGACAGCAATAGATGTAAACACTGGCAAATTTGTTGGTAAAAATGACGTGTCAGAGACAATACTCAAGACCAATCTTGAAGCGGCGGTGGAGATTGCAAGGCAGCTCAGGCTTCGTGATATAGGAGGAATTATAGTCATTGACTTTATAGATATGAAAAACACAGAACATCAAAAGCTTGTACTTGAGACTTTGAAAGATGCTTTAAAGAAAGACAAAACAAAAACTGTTGTTGTGGGAATAACTCCGCTTGGGCTTGTGGAGATGACAAGAAAGAAAGTAAGACAGAGGCTCAGCTGTACTTTGCAAACCTGCTGTCCGTACTGTGAGGGGACGGGTAAAATTCTCTCTCCGGAGACGGTTGCCTCAAAGATACTGAAAGAGATTGAGTGGTACTTTAAAAACAGGGTTGAGGAAAGGTTTTTTGTTGAATTGAATACAAAGGTGTGTGATGTTTTGAGAAAGGGTGAGGTTGATAGAATAAAGGAACTTCAGGAGAAGTACAAAAAGAAGATATATCTGAAAGCTTCTTCCAGTATCCATATGAATAAATTCACAATATGTCCTGTAAAAGATGCTGACCATTACATGGCGCTGTGCGGTGCACTTTCTGAAGGTGATGAGGTTCTGGCACTGGTTGAAGAGGAAGATAGCTTCAACTGCCAGAATGCCATTGGGTATGTTAACCAGAACAGAATAGAGTTTGACAACGCTTCTGATCTTATAGGTAAATACGTCTATGCAAAAATCGAAAAGGTATATGGTACGCAGTCAAAAGGGAAGATATTGGAGATATTTGATGAGACCAAAGAGACTGCAGAAGAGTTATAGTTTGGTTGAAAAAAGTATAAATTTTTTGGTAAAATAGAAGAGCAAAATTTTATGATGGAGGGAAGCCAATGGTTGAAGCGGGCGATTTTCGAAAAGGCTTGACAATAGAATACGACGGTCAGATATTCCAGGTGGTTGAGTTTTTGCATGTGAAACCCGGTAAAGGTGCTGCCTTTGTTAGAACAAAGTTAAAAAATATAAAGACTGGTGCAGTAATTGAAAAGACATTCAGACCTGATGAGAGAATGCCGCTTGCACATATTGAAAGAAGGGAAATGCAATATCTTTACAACGATGGTGAACTTTATTACTTTATGGACACCCAGACCTATGAGCAGATAGCACTTAACCAGGAAATGGTTGGTGATGCTTTGAAGTTTGTAAAAGAAAACATGACAGTTACAATTCTTTCACACAATGGTAGCGTTTTTGGTGTTGAACCTCCAAGATTTGTTGAACTTGAGGTAATTGACACAGAGCCAGGCTTTAAAGGTGATACACAGACGGGTGCCACAAAGCCGGCGAAGGTGGAGACAGGTGCTATTATCCAGGTGCCGCTTTTCATCAATGTTGGGGATAAGATAAAGATTGACACTTCAACAGAGGAGTACCTGTCAAGAGTTTAGATATTTAAAGAACTGCATTTTGAGTGTGTATAAACCACTTTTAATGGGTAAATATTAAGTATAGAAAAAGGTTATTTTAATTTTTAGGAGGCTAATTTTATGGAAAATTTGTATGAGAAAGTAGCATATTTAAGAGGTTTGGCGGATGGGCTTGAAGTGAGTGAGGAGTCGAAAGAAGGGAAACTTATAAGGAGTATCATTGATGTGCTGGACGAGTTTGCGGATGCTATAAATGAACTGGATGTAAAGTATGCTGACCTTGAAGATATGGTTGAGAATATCGACGAAGACTTGGAAAGGTTAGAAGATGAGGTTTATGATTATGATGATGAGGATTATGATGACTACTATGACGACGAGGATGAGGATGAAGATTTTGTTGAAGTTACCTGTCCGAATTGCAAGGTAACATTCTACTTAGAAGAAGATGAGTACTTAAATGAGGACGAGATTGAATGTCCAAATTGCAATGAAGTAATCTATATTGATGAGCTTCTTGAAGAAGACTATGATGAAGAAGAAGACGATGACCAGGATTATGAAGATGAAGACTGGGATGAAGAAGAAGATAAAGATGGCAGACAGGAGAAATAGTAAGATTTAAAATTTGAAGAAAGCCGGTGAAATAAATCTGCCGGCTTTTTGTTTATTTGTTTTTGTTGTTCAGCAGGATAATTGTTGTTTATTGACAAAAAGTTCTGGCCTGATAGTGTTTAAAATGTATAATAATAAGATTGTCAAATTATTGACATTGCCGGGTAGATTGGATATAATCAAACTTAAATAATTATTCAGTTTTGTTGAAAGGGGTAGAATGGTAAATATGAGAAAACCAAAGCTTTTAATGACGCCTGGTCCAACTCCACTTCCACCGGAAGTAATATCTGCCATGTCACAGCAGATTATTCATCATCGAACAAAAGAATTTGGCGAGATTTTCTCAAGGGTGAATGAAAACCTGAAAAAGGTGTTTCAAACCAAAAACAATGTACTTACTTTTGCAGCATCGGGTACCGGTGCAATGGAAGCAAGTGCTGTCAACTTCTTTTCTGAAGGCGATACTGTTTTGGTTGTGTCAGTGGGGGTTTTTGGTGACAGGTTTATAAATATATGCAAAACATTTGGTTTGAATGTCATTGAGAAAAAATATAACTACGGCGATGTTGCAGACATAGATGAAGTAATTGGAATAATTGAAAGCAATAAGGACATAAAGGGCGTTTTCATAACTCACAACGAAACATCAACGGGTGTCACAAATCCCATAGAAAAACTTGCAAGGTATCTCAGAAATACAGACAAGATTTTAATTGTTGATGCTGTAAGTTCACTTGGTGCAATTGATTTAAAAACTGATGAATGGGGAGTTGACGTTGTTGTCACAGGCTCTCAAAAAACTTTAATGTCACCGCCCGGTCTTGCTTTTGTTTCTGTATCTGACAGGGCATGGGAGTTTTACAAAACTTCAAAGTTGAGAAAATTCTACTGGGACTTCAAAAAGTACCAGGACAATCTTTTAAAAGAGAGCCAGGATACCCCATTTACTCCTGCAGTGACATTAATAAGAGCTGTTGATGCCGGACTTAAGCTCATACTTGACTACGGGCTTGAAAACAACTTCAAAAGACATAAAAAGCTTGCACATCTTACACAGCTTGCCGCTGAAAAGCTAAATTTAGAACTTCTACCCAAGAAAGAGTACTCCTCTGCTGTCATCACTGCAATCAGGTCTCCAGAGGGTGTTGACATAGAAAAGGTAAGAAAGATAATGAATCAAAAATATGATATAATGGTAACAGGAGGGCAGGCATCGCTTAAAGGCAAGATTATAAGAATTGGTCATATGGGATATGTTGACGAGTTTGACCTTCTTAAAACAATAGAGTGTTTTGAGCTTGCACTTTTGGAGTGCGGATATAAGAATTTTGAAGTTGGAGAGGCGACAAAAGCGGTGCTTCAGGAAATTGCCAAGGAGGTAGAATAGTCATTATGAAAGTGCTTGTAACAGAAAGGATTGCAAAAGAGGGTATAGAGATTTTAAAAGATGAAGGGATTGAAGTTGATGAAAAAGTGGGGCTTTCACACCAGGAGATTTGCAATATTATAGGTGATTATGATGCATTGATTGTCAGAAGCGCTACAAAAGTAAATGAAGAAATGATAAAATGTGGCAGGAACCTGAAAGTGATTGCAAGAGCAGGTGTTGGGATTGACAATGTGGATGTTGAGGCTGCAACAAAACAGGGTATAATTGTGGTCAATGCACCTGATGGTAATATTATGGCAGCCGCAGAACTCACAATTGGTCTGATATTCAGTATATTCAGGTACATTCCACAGGCGTATATGTCCTGCAAACAGGGAGATTTCAGAAGGAACAAGTTCAAGGGTGTAGAGCTTTACGAAAAGACAGCGGGCATAATTGGTTTTGGCAAGATTGGAGCGCTTGTTGCTGAAAGGCTAAAAGCCTGCGGAATGAGAGTTATTGCATACGACCCCTACGTCTCTGATGAGAAGTTCAGAAAATATGGTGTGGAAAAAGTTGACTTTGAAACTCTCTTGAAAGAGTCTGATCTCATCACCATTCACACACCCAAAACAGCCGAAACCTACAATCTAATTTCAGAAAAAGAATTCAGGAAGATGAAAAAAGGGGTTAGAATAGTAAACTGTGCACGCGGTGGAGTTATTAATGAGAAAGACCTTTACAATGCCATAAAAGAGGGTATTGTTGCAGCAGCAGCACTTGATGTTCTGGAAAAGGAGCCTAACTTTGAACTTGAAAAGCAAGACTACCACAATCCTCTTTTGGAACTTGACAATGTTGTAATTACACCTCACTTAGGAGCATCAACTCAGGAGGCGCAGGTAAATGTTGCTGTGTCTGTTGCAAAAGAGGTTGCAGCAGTTTTGAAAGGCGGTATTGCCAAAAATGCTGTTAACCTTCCTGCTTTTGAAAAAGAGAAGCTTGATGAGATTTTACCTTACTTGGAGCTTGCTGAGGCGATGGGCAAGATCTTTATTCAGGCAGAAAGAGCATTTGCAAAGAAAATAGAGATTGTATATAGCGGGCAGATAGATGAAAAGATGACAACATGGCTTACACGTGCACTTTTAAAAGGTTATCTTGAGTTTTCTGTTCAAGACACGGTAAATTATGTGAATTCCCAGGTTTTAGCCCAGGAACAGGGCATTGAGGTAATTGAGAGCAGGACGCAGGAAAGTGGAAAGTTCAAGAATATGATAACTGCAAGGTTTACAACAGATGAAAAAGTTTTAGAACTTGCAGGGACTGTTTACAACAATGAGGGAAGGATTATAGATTTCTTTGGATACAAAGTTGACTTCAAGCCAGAAAAATACATGCTGCTTATTCAAAACATTGACAAGCCGGGTATGATAGGCAGAATTGGTACAATTGTTGGAGAGTACGGAATTAACATTGCCACAATGCAGGTTTCACGCAATAAAAAAGGCGAGAAGGCTGTTATGGTATGTGAGATTGATGGTGCTTTGCCAGATGAGGCTTTAGAAAAGCTCAAAGCTATAGATGGCATTTTGAGAGTCACAATGGCAAAGTTATAAAATTGCTGCTACAGTGAAAACTTGAAAAGAAAGGGTTTTGTAAGAGATGGCAAATATCAGGTCATTTAGGGGTTTGAGATATTCAGACAGGGTCAGGTTAGATGACTGTATCTGTCCGCCTTATGATATAATCTCGGATAGCGAGAGAGATCAGCTTTATGAAAAGAGCGAGTACAACATTATAAGGGTAGAATATGGGAAAGAATTTGAGGGTGACAATGTTCAGAACAACAAGTTCACACGTGCCAGAAAGTATCTGGATGAGTGGATTGAAAAAGGGATTTTGAGGTTTGATGAAAAAGAGAGTGTGTATGTAATTGAGCAGGAATTTGAAGTAGAAGGAAGGCAGTACAAGAGAACGGGTTTGATAGCTTTGCTTGAACTTGTTGGCTTTGAAGAAGGAATTGTTATTCCTCACGAGTTTACACTTTCCAAACCAAAGCAGGAAAGACTCAATCTTCTCAGACACACACGTGCAAACATAAGCAGCATTTTTGGACTTTATGAGGACAAAGACTTCGAGGTAAAGCGAATGCTTGACGGTATCAAAGCGAAAAAGGAAGACATAAGTTACAATGGGATTGGTACATTTGAAAGAATGTGGATTGTATCAGATGATGGTATAATAGAAGCTCTCAGGAAAATCTTTGCAGACAGGAAGATCTTTATAGCAGATGGTCACCACAGGTATGAGACAGCTCTGGAGTATAAAAAAGAAATGATGCAGAAAGAAAACTACAATAAAGATGCAGATTATAATTATATAATGATAACATTGACGGCACTTGAAGATGAAGGAATAGTCATCCTTCCAACACACAGAGTTGTTCTTTCAGCAGATGTTGAAGAGAATATTTTTGTTAAAAGGTTAAAAGAAAATTTTGATATAGAAAAAGGTGATTATGAGGCTTTAAAGGAAAAGCTTGCAGCATACAAAAAGTATGCGTTTGTGGTTTATACTTACAACAAAAACTTCTATTTAATAAAACTGAAAGACCCTGAAAAGGCTCTGCAAAATATTGAGGGGAGCAAAGCATATAAGAACCTTGATGTTGTTGTTTTGCAAAAGCTTGTGTTAAATGAAATATTGAATATTTCTGACGAAGATATATTGCATCAGAGAAATCTTAAATACACAAAGTCAGATAGAGAATTGATTAATATGGTGGATGGTGGCGGAAAATATGGATTTATATTAAATCCTACACTTGTTGAAGAGTTAAAAGAAGTGTCATTGAGTGGCGAAAAGATGCCTCAAAAGTCCACATACTTCTATCCAAAGCTTATGACCGGCAATGTGATATTTGTACATCAAAGTTAGATAAATTATGAATCACAGTGTTTTTAAATAAAATCTAAATGTCAGGTTTGGGTATTGATGCTTTTTGAAGCATGAATATCCAAACCGTTTTTTATTAACTTTTTACTAACCTACAATTTAAAGAGAAAGGGGTAATATTTGCAGGATGGTTAAGCTGGTTGCAACAGACCTTGATGATACTCTTCTTTCAAAGGACTTAAAAATTGCCGAGAAAAATCTCAGAGCTATTGAATTTTTAAAACAAAAAGGAGTGATTTTAATATTAGCATCGGGCAGACCCTATCCTTCTGTGAAGAAGATTGCATATGATCTTGGCAATCTTAACCCCATGATTACTTACCAGGGTGCTTTGATATATGACCCCGGAACTGACAGGAAGCTATATGGATTTGAGATACAACCCGATGATGCAAAGAAGCTCATAAAACTTGCAAAGCAGGAGAATATTCATGTTCACATATACATTGACAATGTGTGGTATGTTGAGGTTTTCAATGAAAAGGTAGAATATTACAGAAACTTAACAGGACTTGAGCCTGTAAAGGTGGATGATTTACATGATTTTGTAAACAAAAGTGTCACAAAGGTTTTGTTCTTTGATGAACACCAGAGGTTGAAAAGAATCAAAGACAATCTTCCTTCAGAATTTTTAAAGAAGTTCAACATTATGTTTTCCAAACCTTTTTTCCTGGAGTTTACTGATGTGAATGCTTCCAAGGGCAATGCTTTGAGGTTTTTAGCCGGCTATTATAACATTAAAAGAGAAGAGGTTATGGCCATTGGCGATGGTGACAATGACATTTCAATGATTGAGTATGCAGGTGTTGGGGTTGCGGTTGAGAATGCTACAGAAAAGCTAAAACAGGTGGCCGACTTTGTAACTTTGAGCTGTGATGATGGCGGCTTTGCACATGCTATTGAAAGAGTATTCAATGTTGAGTTTTAAAAATTTCCTGCATATAATAGCATAAAGAAAAGAAAATCTTATAAGTTAGTGAGAAAACGAGGGCTAATTTTAAAATTTGAAGGAAAATGATATTTTTTAAAAAAATATATTGACTTTTAAGACAAATTTGCTAAAATAGATTCTGTCACTTGAAGAAAGTAAATTCCAAGAAGGAGGTAGAGAAGATGCACGCATTGGGCAGACACATTATTGCAGAGCTATACGGTTGTGATAGGGACATTCTCAACAACCGCGAGCTGATTGAAAAGATAATGGTAGAGTCAGCGCTCAAAGCAGGAGCAGAGGTAAGAGAGGTAGCGTTTCACAAATTTTCACCACAGGGTGTTAGTGGTGTTGTGGTAATTTCGGAGTCACATTTGACAATCCATACATGGCCAGAGCTTGGATATGCGGCTGTGGATGTTTTCACATGTGGTGATAGGGTTGACCCATGGCAGGCTTGCAATTACATCACAGAGATGCTCAAAGCAAGCCATATGACAACTACAGAGATGAAAAGAGGTTTGTTTGAGCAACCTGTCAAGGTAGCAAACCTGTAATAATACCTCCTTTTTGTTGATGGTATAGAAGGTTGTGTTAAAGTTTTGAAGGGATGTGGAACTGGGAACTCTATAAGGAGGATATGCCTTTTTAAATTGTATTACATTTTGAGGTTTTTGATGTATGAAAGAATACAAAAAGGGAAAAATATTTAACAGAAAGACCCCCTTTACTTAATAAAATATTTTGGTGCACAGAGAAGACTTTCTGTGCACCAATTTTTTTGGATTTACTAAACTTTGATTCTAGTGTAAAAACTCAATTTTAGAATCTGCTTTTCTGTATTTTGAAAATTTATTCAGGTAAATTGTGGTAATTTATGCCCATGATAACAAAAATCCAGTCTAAAATCTGCCGAGAAAAACTTATGTATTACCTCTATAATACGTTATTACCATTTATTGTACCAATACGGGCGCACTTCCCCCCTGGCTCTCTCCAATAGCTTTTTTAGCTCGCTCCAACATGTATCTTGCAAAACGCTTAAAATTCTGGGCCAATACCTTTAAACCTACGTTTACTCTACATTTTACAAGTCCCCTTACTCGAAGTTTCGAAAGACCATGACCCCTCTTCAAGGCTGAATTAGTACCTTCTATTGCTGCTCTTTTGCTCTTGTTTTCCTCACACCTGCATTCTATCTTTTCCCGTTGTTTGGTTGCTTCTATCGATTTTAGATTTACCCTCACCACATAATCTTTTTTCTGCTCTTTGCAATAACATTGATTTTTTAATTCACACTTTGCACAGGCTTCTTTTGGAAAATGGGCTACCGTCTGCCCTTTCTTAACACTTGCATGAATGGGTATTATTCCCCTTGGGCATTTTTTTATCACTTTCGTCTCTTCATCTATTTCATATTCGCTCACTGACTGTTATTGTCAATACCTTTTCCCCACTTTTGATAATATTTTTTCCCCACCTGTTTTCAAAAAAATTTAATTATCATTATCTAACTGATTTGACTCATTCTTGGAATCATCTGTTAAAGCTTTTATAGCACCCTCCCTTTGCTTCATCCTATAACTTTCACCTTTGATAACTACAAAATGACAGTGATGTACAAATCTATCTAAAATCGCTGTCGCTAAAACTGGGTCATAAAATATCCTCGGCCACTCTTCAAATACCTTGTTTGTGGTTATTATTATCGATCCTCTCTCATACCTCTTCGATATTATCTCATAAAAATCATCTACACTGCTTTGATTAAATTTCCTTAAGCCCAGCTCATCTATTATCAACAAATCCACATTAACATAGTTTTTTAGCTTTTGTTGATACGAATTATCCGCTCTTGAAATATACAACTCTTCTAACATCTCATTTGCTGTGGTAAACAAAACTCTATATCCAAGTGCTACAGCTTTTAGTCCTATTGCTATTGCAAGGTGTGTTTTTCCTGTCCCTGGCGGTCCTATGAAGGCCACATTCTCTTTCTTGCGGACAAATTCACAGGTCGCCAAATTGTATATAAACCTCTTATTAATTGAAGGCTGATAACTAAAATTGTATTCTTCTAATGTCTTGTGCCATGGAAACCTCGCTTTGCTTATCCTCTTTTGATTACTGTTTATTCTCCTGTTACTCACTTCATCATTTATCAATATCTCAAAAAACTCTTGATAAGAAAAGTTATTCTTAATAGCTTCCTCTACTCTTAAATCAAAACTCTTTATTATCCCAGATAATTTCAAATCTTTTAGTTTTCCCAACAAAAGATCATTCATCTTTGCAATTCTCCCATCTCAAGCAATTTGTTATATTCCTTGATATCCCTGTAAAGCTCTGTTGTACCCTCATTAATGTAACTCTCATCTTCATATACAGGCAAATCGCTTATCCCTTTTTCGCATATGTTCTTGACAACCTTATAACTCAATCCTGTAAAACTTAAAGCTCTTTTACACGCATTGTCCACTGCCTCCGCTCCATATCTTTCTTTCAAGGCTATTATCCCGCTTATGCTTCTGTAATCATACTTTTTAAATCCTTCTTGCTTAATAAATTCCTCAAAAAACTCCAACGCCCAATTACCAATTTCTGCCATTTTATCCCTCTGTCTTGACTATATATCCTCAATTGTTATATTCTTAGACGAGGGATAGTGTTCTTTGTTGGTTACGTATTTGCCCTTCTCATTGTTTTTGACAATTTGATGAAGGGCTATTTCTTTACCTTCAAAGAACACCCTCAAAAAACTGCCCATCTCAACTACCTCTACTTCATATCCTGCATACTCATATGGCACTGAATAATAGTTCCCTTTGTATATGAGATGACAGTTAGTAGTTACTTTATGAATTGAGCTCCTTGATATGTGGTATTCCTCAATAGGAAGAGCTATTAACTTTTCTTTCTCTTCTGAGAGGAAAACTTCTTTGGGAACTTTCTTGGTTGTGCCATGTACTCTCACATTTGCTACATCATCAAGCCAGTTTTTTAAATGCTCCCTCGCCTCATCAATATCCTTAAATTCTTCCCCAGAAAAACAGTTTTGCTTAACATACTTAACTGCCGATTCTACCTTGCCTTTATCAGTCGGTGTGTATACCCTGCATGGCTGAGGTAAAAATCCATAGTGGCTTGCAAAACTTGCATAATCCTTTTGTATTTGCGCTTCATAAAAATCAACATTCAATACACCTGCTTTTAAATTGTCTATCTTCACAACTTCTACTACTCCACCAAAATACTTAAATGCGTTCTTATGACACTGTATAAATGTTTCAACTGTCTGGTCAAATACTATCTCTGCATACATATATCTTGAATAACTTAAAACCATTGTAAATACCCATGCTTTTTTGAATTTCCCATCAACTTTTATCTTACCTATATATCCAAAATCAACTTGAGCTTCTTCTGCAGGTAGCGTTGTTAAAACCATGTACACCTTTGAATTTGCTATCTTTTGTTTTACCTTTTGGACATATCTTCTTACATTCGAGTAGCTTCCTTCAAAACCAAATTCCGCTTGTAGATCTTGATATATTTTCTTTGCTGAAAGTCCTTTGTTAACTTTTGCCTCAATGAATTGCCTGTAATTATCCAATACTGAATTTTTTGATTTTCTCTCAACTTCTCCTTTCTGTTCAATGTCTTGGATTACTTTTCTAACAGTTTTTCTATCCACGTTTAACAACCTTGCTATTTGACTTTTGTTGTATCCCTGTTTGAAAAGAGTGTAGATTGTTGTGTGCATTGCAACCCCCAACATTTTCTTATTATCTTCTCCTTCTGTAGTTTTTCCATACTTTCCATTCTACACTACAGAAGGCTTCTTTTTAAGTAGCAGGTGGGGAATTTTTGATGTCATTTCTGATGATTTTATTTTATCATTAACACACTGACATCCTAACAGGCTTCCTACCGTTTAAATCAGTAAAATGAACTTCTACACAGTTCTCTTTTGCAATTTGTACTACTTCTTTGGAGTAATAACCACCGTCTACATAGACTTCTTGACATTTTGTATTCTGTTTTACAATAGGTAGTCTCTCTTTTAAAAGCTCTACATCACTCTTTATGTTCTTTTCTACCGTATAGTCTGTTATGAGCTGAAAAGAATTTTCTTTTGCACAGGTTTCGCTAAGGTTTAAAACATATCCGCTTTCAGCTTTGTTCCCCTTCTTGCGATAAGTAGCATCCTCATCATATGCTGACTGAAGAGAATCGCTGGGTATACTTTTGCTATCTTTGGCCTTGAGCTTCTTGGTTTGTTCGTCGTAGTACGCCTGTTCCGACAAAAATCTTTCAAGGATCCTATACGCATCGGAGTTTTTTAGTTCAGAAATGTTTTCAATTGTTTCTTTTGTTTCTTGGCAAAGATTCAAGAGCATTTCCAGCCTGCTTTCGCCTTCTGAAGGCTTGGTTTTGTGTATCACTTCTGTCCTAAATTCAGGGTTGAGAACTTTTTTAGGTTCTCTGAAAGTCTGTCTTCAGGAATGGATTTTACTGCCCTGTAAAGTACATCAAAGGCAAGGGCAACTCTTCCTGCTTTTTTGATGTTTGACATGAACATGGTGGAGTCTATCCGCTGTTCTTTCATGCATATACCTGCTTCTTTGGCAAAAATCATGGTAAGATTTAAAAACTGCCCGAATATTAAGTCCTCTTGTTCAGGATGTTTTATGAGGTATTTGTATATCCTTGTTCTAAAGTCATACAAGGTTTTCTCTGAAAGGTTCATACCTCCTAATGTTCTTATTCCTACAGCATAATTTATCAGGTAATTGAAGTTGAAATTTTCGATAAGTTCATCATCAGAGTAGTTTTTAAGGTGTTTTATGTATTCCAAAGAAAGAAGTATGTTAACCGGGAAGTTAGCCCTTCCTGTATCACTGTATAAAACTGAAAAGGGTTTTTCATCGATGTTGCAGAACACGTATTTATAAAATATGGGAGCCCATGATTTTTCAAGTTTAGCCTTTATCCTTGAATCCATGAAGTTAACACTTTCAAATAATGATTGTTGGAGATGGTTGTTATTTTCTCTAAACAAGTACAACACCCCATTTGTCGTAATTTTTGCTCCTTTGATTCTAACATAATTCTATAAAAATTTGTACTACATATATTTTTATGTTTATTTATTCAATTCTAATTTTATATTTATACTTCTTCATAAAGAAAAAAGGCTTTTTACACCAGAATCAACTTTGAATTCTGAAAACTTAAAGTGTCGAAAATGAAAAAAACATGACATCAACAGCAAACTACTTTTCAAGAAACAGAGGTATTGTCCAAAGTTTTTAATTTCGTTTAACTATTAACACCTGTCAATTTCCTCTAATTGCCAAAACAAAATGGCATTTAACAATATTAAATTATACCAATAAAGTTAAATTCAGGACATTAGAATATTAATACTTCAAAAAGCAAATAATTTTCTTATTCTCTATTTTTATGTTTCCTTTTTTCAGCTTCATAAAGACTGTGTGACAATACTTTGATATAGTGCAGAGTGGAAGCTTTTCGTATTAACATAAATACAAAATAAAGATATTTACTGTCTTTCACTTCTTCACTATTTAAGTCTACTCTTGCTCTCGCATAACAGAAACTATCATATTTAACCTTGTTAAATATCTCAATTGGAAGTTGAAAATAAAGAGCAGTCGAAGCAGGGTCGATAATTAAATAACCGTTCTTTTTATCAATAATAAATCCTTCATCTTGCCATTTAAACATGTTTTCACCCAGATAAGAACGAGCAAACTCTTTAAGTAACATATTCAAATAAGAAATTTCAAAGGTCACTGGGGATTCTTTCAAAGCTTTGTTAATTTCTTTACAAGCAAGTAAAAAGACTTCATTAGGGCTCCATATTTCTATTCGTTTTCTTCTCATACCAGCACATAAACCATAAAAGGAATCAGGGAAAAATAAATTAACTGCAACTGTTTTTGCATGCGGATTGTTACTATATATATAATTTCTGAAAGCACTGTCAAAAGTATTTTTGTTAGTATATCCATACCAGTCGTAATTGCTTTCTACAGGTCTGTAATTGAACAGCTTGTCAATTAAAAATTCAAAAAGATTTTTGTTCATTCTTTTCAGAAATTTAATACTCTTTTTCTCTTCCATAATCAAATTATAAGAATAAGCAATAGCAAAAGCTTCTTCTTTCTGCCATATTCGACTACAGTTATTTATTCTGGCAAAAACATCACAGAAGTGGTAAAATTCGAAGCGAGAATAAATGGTTTTTAAAATAATATAAACAACTTGGGCAAGTTCTTTTTCTGAACTTATTGTGAAACCATTTTGGTAAACAAGTTTTAAAATTTCAAGCATTAACTGCAAAACTGCTTCAATTTTAATTCTTAAAAAACCTATCTGCTTGTCAGGAATGTAATATCCTAAAACTTTATTTACAGAACCATAATATACTTTTTGGTAAATTTCCAGCTGAGTATTTTCTATTTCTTTTTCAAGAAACTCAACATAGAACAAACCGTTATTATATTTTTTTCCAGATAAAACCTCAACATATTTTTGGAAGAAAACATCAAAAAGCATGTATTATTTATTTTCACCTCTTTCGAATATTTACATATTTTTATCATACCTTAAGTTTTAATTTGTTTCAAGCTATATTTACAAAAATAAACTGGATATGATATTATAAAATTAAAAAAATGGTGGGGTATAGAGGATGCCAAAAAGAGTAATATCTTTTGTTATGCTTTTGTCTTTTTTAATTTCAATTTTTCTTTCCTATCAAGCTTTTTCGTATTCAGATAAAGTTCTAAAAGACATTTCAATATTTGTGACAAAAGTTGAGAGGCTTGACAATAACCAGTATAAAGCAACATGGGGATATGAAAATCCGAATAAGAGTACAATAATGCTTCCGAAAGGGCACTCTAAACTATTTGGCGATATCAAAAGAGGTGACTGTATTTACAGATTTGAACCGGGGAAACATGCAACTGCTTTTTCAACATTATTTACTGGTGACAGGGTGATTTGGGAGATAAAAAACATTTCGGGAAAAGAAAAAAGGGCTATAGCTTACAAAGAGGCTGCAAATTTAGATTTTAACTCTTCTCTTATATCTATTAATTTTCAGCCGTATATAAAAGGACAAAATAATATTTTAACAGAAGGTTTTATACCAGACAGTGGTGAAGTTTTTTCAAATCAATTCGGGCTTGATTTTGGATTTGAAAAGAAGGCGAAAACCTTCAGGGATAATGCTTGCAAAGACCCTCTTGTTTGTACCGGCGTGATATTAGAACATAACAATAAATGGCAGATAAAACTTCCCAATGGAGCTTATGATGTTGTAATAAGTGTGGGGAGTGCAAATAAGGACACATGTAACACAGTTATTGTGGAAGGGCAGGAGTTCTGTTTAAATTTGAAACTCAAAAGAGGTGAATTTCAGCAGATAAAAAAGAAAGTAATTTTAAATGATGAATACCTTACACTCAGCACATCTTTTCACGGTAATTCAAAAACAGTTTTAAATTACATACAGATATTCTCAAAAAAAGTTTGTAGCATCAGCTTAGAGCCGAAGGAAATGGAAATTGAAATAGGTGAGAGTTTATATTTATTTGCTAAAGTTATTCCAGAGTGGGCGGATAATCAAGAAGTAATTTTTAGCAGCGAAAACCCTTCAATTGCCGAAGTAGACCAAAAAGGTATGGTAACAGGAGTTGCAGCCGGAACCACAAATATAATTGCACAAACTAAGGATGGAGGATATAAGGCTGTATGTAAAGTCACTGTTGTAGAGTCTGGTGTGCCATATCAGATTTCTTTTGCAAAGACTCGTTTGGATGTAGAGATTGGCAAAAGCAGAAAGATAGAATATATAATTGAACCTGTAGGGTATAAAGGCAAGATTGAGTGGATTAGCTTAAATCCTGATATTGCTGAGGTGGACTCACAGGGCAATGTAAAAGGAGTTTCAGTAGGAGAGACAAGGGTTAAGGCAAATCTGCCTGAGACAGGAAGTTTTGATGTTTGCAGGATTGTTGTCCACGACAAGTATCCTTATCCATTTGTTCTTATGGCAGACAGTGTCTATGGAGATGTTTATCTTGAATGGGATGAAGTTTGCAATGCTGAATATTATGTTGTAAAGAGAAAAGCAGAAACTGAAGAGAATTACAAAGAAATAGCAAAGACAAAAAATACAAGTTTTGTAGATACAACATGTTATGAAGATGGCAGATATTATTACGTGGTGTATGCTTACAACAGCTTTGGAGAGAGTCATTCAAACGAAGAAATAGTAGATGTTCGCAACCTCGACAGCGATTTTGATGGCATAAATGACAAGAAAGAGAGCATGCAGGGTTTGAACTCCAAAGTGCAGGATAGTGACCGAGATGGGCTTGAAGATAGTTATGAAGCAGAGCTTGGCACAAATCCACTTTCTAAGGATTCTGATAATGACGGACTGAGTGATTATTTTGAACTTGAAATTTCGAAAACAGACCCACTCATTTCTGATTCTGACAGTGATGGCATTATTGATTCCAAAGAAGATTTTGACAATGATAAGCTTGATAATTTGTCTGAAGAAAAGACTTTTACATCTCCAATTTTTGCAGACACAGATTTTGATGGAATTAGTGATTATGATGAAATATTTATCTCAAAAACAAATCCAATAAAAGTAGATACTGACGAAGATGGTTTGTTTGATAAAACAGAAGTAGATAGTGGTTTAAATCCACTTAGCAAAGACAGTGACGGCAATGGCGTGATTGATGGAGAAGAAAGTATCTACCAAGTTGTGTCAGGCGAAAGGCTAAGAAGTGTTAATCAAAATGAACAGGTTGTCTTTGGACTCAAGATAAAAGCAAAGGGTGAAATAGTCAACAGTGTTGTTGTCCAAAAAGTTTATAATTCATCCACATTTTTTGCAAATGGCTTTATAGTAGGAGAACCTGTTAAAATTGAATGTTTTGAACCGTTTGAAGTAGCCCAGCTTCAATTTAGGTTAAATGACACTGTTTTAGAGGGAGATCAGCTGAGCCATTTTGCGGTTGTGTGCTATGATACCAAAGGCGGCAAGTTTAGCTTACCAAAGGCAACATATAATGAGAGTTCAAAAACTATTACTGTTGAAACAAATCATTTCAGTGTATACTATCTTATAAATCTTAAGAAATATTTAGACATCACTGGTTTAAAAAGTGGGACTGTTTCACCTTCCGGGCAGGCTGATATTGTGTTTGTTATAGACACAACAGGTTCAATGTCAGACGAAATAGATGCTGTCAAGCAAAACATTAACAATTTTGTAGATAAGCTAAAAACAAAAGATATTAGTGTAAATTTGGGGCTTGTAACATACAAAGATATAACATGTGATGGTCCAAATTCAACAGTAGGTCATGGATTTTTCTCATCAGCAGATGACTTCAAAAATGCACTCGGCAGTATAAAAGTTGATGGTGGTGGCGATACACCTGAGACACTGATTGATGCTCTTGAAACTGCAAGGTTGCTTGGCTTTAGAGAAAACAGCACAAAATTCATAGTTGTTTTAACAGATGCCAACTATAAGCTTGAGAACAGGTTTGGAATAAAGTCAGCAGATGAGATAATAGAAAGACTCAAAAGTGATAATATTATTGTTTCAGTTGTAAGTCCTACGTCGTTTGAAGAATTGTATTTTGCTTTTTCCAGCCAAACAAAAGGTATTTTTGCAGACATCTATTCTGACTTTTCTTCAACACTTGAAAAGTTAATTGATTTAGCAAACCAATATGTCAATGATGGCAGCTGGATTGTTTTGTCCAATCTGGATATAATCAAACTTAAAAAAGCTCCAGATTTAAACGACAGTGTTACCGACACTGATGGAGATGGACTTACTGACTCTGAGGAGCTAAAGAACTCCCAGAAAATAACACTGGAACTTCCATGGGGTGGATTGCTGGAAAATTTAGAAATTTGGGATTTTGTAAGCTATCCTACCAAAGTTGATAGTGATGAGGATGGACTTTCAGATTACGATGAGGTACTTAAATACAAAACATCTCCTATCGATTATGATACCGACTGCGACCTTTTGAGCGATCTTGAGGAAATAGAAGCAGGGACAAATCCGGTTGTTGTTGATAGCGATGAAGATGGTTTGAGTGATAGTGTTGAGTTTTATCTATTTCCTGGTGATGAAGCTTTTGATCCTAACACTGAAACAACTTTGTGGGGATGTGACTATGAAGAAGCACTCCTCTATTTAAGAGAAGAGCTTCCGCTTTATGTGAAAAGAAACACAGTTGAGGATGTAATCTTAACAACAACATACTCTCTTTACAAAAAGCAGCAAACTTTAAATAATTCCAGAAAAAGAAGCAAAGTTACAATGTTGAATAAAAACATAGTTTTTTGCTCAAGAAATGATGAAAAACTTCTGATTGAACCGGATGAAGAGTTAATAATTTGTGAGGGCTCAACTATTTATGTTAACAGCAAATACCCTGAATTGTTTAAAGTTTACGGCTCTTTAAAAATAGGTGGACCTAACAAAAAAACTTATGTGAAAATAGGAAATCCAAATAATTCATCAAAGTCCAATACACTCAAAGCAATTAGAGAATATACTTCAAGAATGACCATTTTTGCGGTAGTAGCCCCAATGGAGTGTGGTAACCAACCCAGATGCGAAATTACGAATATAGAGCTTTCTTCATTTGCGGGTTTTTTAAGCATAGGACACAAGGGATATGTTAAGATAGATGGTTGCACACTTAAGAATGTGAAGACGGGTGTATATGTAAGCCCGGTTTGTTCTCCGCAGGGTTCCCAGCTTTTGATTTCAAATACCACATTCCATAGCTGCTCAACAGCCGGGCTGTGGCTTTGCGCAAATATCAAACCTGTCAGGATAAATAAGAGCATATTTTATAGTGCCCCTGTTATAGTTGACAGCAAGGATGCAAATTTGAGGTTTGATGAATGTATATTCGAAAACTGCAATAACAGCAAAGATGAACCGGCATTTAGAACACTGCAAAGAGGCTCAAAAAACATTCTATTTTTATCCTGTGCATTTAGAAACAATAGCATTGGAATACATGCTTATTATCACAAAACAATAGTATTTATAAATGATTGTGTATTTGAAGGGCACAAATATTGCTCAATTTTACGCCAAGTAAATCCTAAGGTTATTGTAGATAGACATACACGGTTTTTAGAAACATAGAGCCTATCGTAAAATTTGAGGGAGCATCAACAAGCGAAACTCTATTTTCAGCTATTTTAGGATTATTAGATCCTTGTGGTATTAAAGATATCATAGAAATATTAGCAGGCGAAGACATCATAACTGGCGAAGAGATTCCAGGTATCGAGAAAGTTGAAAGGTTACTGTTTTTAACTTTAAATGCTAATGATATAAGAAGAGCAGATGATATTGAAAAGTGGCTTAAATATTTGGATGAAATAGAGAAAAATTCAAGTAAAGAATTCAGGGACTCTGTTGCGAAATATTCACCTGAGTTTGCCGAAAAAATTTGCAGGAAATTGTCGAATTCTGAAATATCAGCGGCAGGAAGACTGTATAATAAGATAGGCGAATTTTTTACCCAAGGATTAAATATCTATATAGACTCACATTACAAAAAACTGATGGAATTATCAGAAGAGTATGGCAGAGAGGCAGTTTATTTGAGTATTCACGAGGGGTTGGAGAATGCCGAAAGAAGACTGGCTGTGATTTTTAAAAATACAAGAGAGATAAAAAATAAAGAAGATTTAGTATATTTTATAAATAGCGGCGATGAGCTGGCAAAGTCGCTGGGTGTGAGTGCTTTCAAAGAATCCAACTATCGAGATTGTTTGTATAAATATCTGGGTATAGATAACATAAAGGATTTGGCAAACAAGGCATATCAAGTTCACCACATATTTCCACAGAGTTTATTTGGGGAAGGTGGTCTTTATGAATCGATATTTAAAAGAGCGAGATTGAATGTCCACGATGTGAGGTTTTTGGGGCTGTGGGATGCAAAGGACCATTTGAAGAAAAAGTATGATTATAATGAAGTATGGTTTAAAGAAATGGACGATTTGAAGGAAAAACACGGAAACAGGATAGAAGATATTGATATAATTGAAGTGATAGAAAAAGGAAGGGAGATAGCGAGCAGATATGGGTTTACAAGGGTTAGATTTTAGCTTTTATGACAATTTTTATCATCTTATACCTAGTTGGCGTTCAATGCAAGTAGAAATGCGACAGGAAGACTATTTAAGTGGTAAATATTTAGAGATATTAAGACGAGGGCATGAGATTGTGGAAAAAGAAGGTGCGATAGAGTTTTGGAGGATAAGGAATAAAAGGTTATCAGATGTTCTTACCACAGGAAGTGGTATACTGGTAGTGACGGGCAGGGTGATAGGGATTTTGGAGAGGTATGGGTTTACGGGGTGGAGGAAATTTAAGGTAGTGATAAAGGATAAGAAGAAGGGCGTAATAAGCGAAGGTTACTGGGGAATAAGTGTTGTGAGCAATATATTGAGAAGAAGGAGGGATTTATATCGAGAGGTAGTAGAGGAGAGGCTAAATGGGACTAAGAAGATAAGGAAGTTTGGATGGTATTTTGAGCCTGAGGACTGGGACGGCAGTGATTTTAACCTGCTTGGTGGTGTATCTTTAATAGTTACAAAGAGGGTAAAGGATGTGTTTGAGAAGGAGAAGGTAAAGAATATAAGCATTGATAGTGTGCATGATATTGAGATCTTTTGAGAGGGGCAGAAGAGCCCCTTATTTTTTAATATGCTATAAAAAATTTTGACACTTCTTCTGTAAAGAACTTTTAAAAAGTATGCTTAAGAGTATATTAAAAGGTTTCTCACAAGGTTTATTTATCCCTCTATATCTTATTCACTTATGAACACTAAATGTTCTATAATAATGTTATACTCAAAGAAAAGGGGGCTACTAGTTTTTGAAAGTTGTCTGCTACGGAGAGGTTTTGATAGATTTTTTGAATGTAAAAGAAAACCTTTTTGAAGCAAACCCGGGTGGTGCACCGGCAAATGTTGCAGCGGCTATCTCAAAGTTTGGAGGAACGTCCTATTTAATTTCACAAGTTGGGAATGACATGTTTGGAAAAATGATTATAGATAGCCTTTCTGCCTGTGGTGTTGACATTTCAAATGTTAAAATAACAGATGAATATTTTACGACACTTGCGTTTGTAAAGCTTGATAGCAGGGGTGAAAGGTCTTTTTCGTTCTCAAGAAAATATGGTGCAGATGTTTACCTGAGAGTGGAAGATATTGATATGAATATCGTAAAGTCAGCTGATATATTTCACTTTGGCTCACTTTCAATGACATATGAACAAAACAAAAGAACCACCTTAGAGCTTTTAAAGATTGCAAGACAAAGTGGCAGCGTCATCTCATATGACCCAAATTACAGAAGTAGCCTTTGGGAAAGCCAAAAAAAGGCTTTGGATACCATGATTGAACCTGTTGAGAGTGGGTTTGTTGATATTCTGAAGATGTCTGAGGAAGAGGTTTTGCTATATGAAAAGGACGTAAATAACTTTTATAATAGAATAAAAGATAAGGTAAAGATTTTTCTTGTGACATTTGGCGAAAAAGGTAGTATGGTTTTCTTTAAGGAGAAGTCATATTTTGTTGATACAATAAAAGTTGATGTGGTTGACACAACAGGATGTGGAGACTGCTTTGTCGGCATGGTTTTGTACGAAATTTCAAAGTTTTTGCCAGTTGAAAATCTTTCAGAAGATGAAATTATTAAAATTGTAAGAAAGGCAAACATAGCAGGGGCTCTCTGTGCAACCAAAAAAGGTGCTATTCCTGCAATTCCTGAGTACACTCAAGTTTTAGAAAGGCTTTGAAGTTCAAAAAGCCCTTTATTAAAAAATTTTTTGGGGGAAAGAATTATGAGAGCAATAATAACGGTTGTGGGTAAAGATAAAGTTGGCATAATTGCGGCAATCTCGAGCTTACTTGCCCAGAACAATGTAAATATTCTTGATATAAGCCAGACAATTATGCAGGGATTTTTTACAATGATAATGCTTGTTGACCTTCAAGATTGCAAATTGAAGTTTTCTGAACTGAAAGATCTTCTCATAAAAAAAGGGCAGGAAATAGGCGTTGATGTAAATATGCAGCACGAAGACCTTTTCAATAGCATAAACAGGATATAGTAATTTTACTTTTTTGAGGAGATGAAAGCAGAATGTTTACATCGCAGGAGATAATTGAAACCATCAATATGGTGAAGCAAAGCAATTTAGATATTCGAACAATCACAGTGGGGATAAGCCTTTTTGATTGTAGCTCTGACATTCCCCAAAGGTTTATTGATAACATGAGAAAAAAGATTATAAAATATGCGGGGAATCTCAAAAATGTGGCAAATGAGATTGAGGATATGTTTGGACTTCCAATTGTCAACAGAAGGGTTGCGCTAACACCTATTTCTCTTTTGACCTTTTCTTATTCATATGAAGACCTCATAAAGGTTGCAACTGCCATTGATGATATTGCCAAAGAACTTGAGGTTGACCTGATAGGTGGTTACTCTGCTGCTGTTCACAAAAACTATGATGAAAATACAAGGAAATTTATATCTTCTATCCCAGATGCGTTGGCATCAACAGATAGACTATGTTCTTCGGTTGATGTTGGGACAACAAGGTCGGGTATTAACCTTGATGTGATTGCCCATCTTGGGTTTATAATAAAAGAGATTGCACAAAAAACTAAAGACAAAGACAGTTTCGGATGTGCAAGGTTTGTTGTGTTTGCAAACGCACCAGATGACAATCCATTTATGGCAGGTGCGTTTCATGGGACAGGCGAGGGAGATTGCAGCATCAATGTTGGAATCTCAGGCCCTGGTGTTGTGAAAAGAGCATTGGAAGAGAAGAAAGACGCTTCAATTGATGAGATTTATGAGACAATAAAAAAGATGGCATTTAAAATAACAAGGGCCGGTCAGCTTGTTTTGCAGTATGCTTGCAAGAAACTTGGTATTCCTGCAGGGATTGTAGATTTGTCTCTTGCGCCAACTCCGAAGGTAGGTGACAGTATTGCGGAGATACTTGAAGAAATTGGGATAGATAAGGTTGGAGGGTATGGAACAACATTTGCTTTAGCAATTTTAAATGATGCAGTTAAAAAAGGCGGTGCAATGGCTGCAACATTTACAGGGGGTTTATCTGGTGCGTTTATTCCTGTCTCAGAAGACAGTGGAATGGTAAAAGGGGTTGAAAGTGGTTCGCTTACGTTGGAAAAACTTGAAGCTATGACAAGTGTTTGTTCTGTTGGGCTTGATATGATTGTTGTGCCGGGAGATGTTGAACCTGAATTGATTTCAGGGATGATAGCAGATGAGATAGCAATTGGTGTATATAATAACAAAACAACTGCTGTGAGAGTCATTCCTGCGTATGGTAAAAAAGAAGGCGATGAGGTTAACTTTGGTGGGCTTTTGGGAGGTTCAAAAGTGATGAAAATAAATAGAAGCTCACCAAAAAGGTTGATTGAACGTGGAGGAAGAGTTCCACCACCTATAATTTCGCTTAGAAACTAAAAATTTTGAAAAGGAGGTACAAAAAATGCTTTTTTCCAAGATGCACGGACTTGGCAATGACTTTATTGTAATAGATGCAAGAGGCAAAGAGGATATTGATTACAACTCTCTTGCAAAGAGGATGTGCCACAGACACATTGGTGTTGGAGCAGACGGACTGCTGCTTGTTTTAGATTCGAAGCTTGCTGATATCAGGATGAGAATTATAAACTCAGACGGGTCTGAGGCTGAGATGTGTGGAAATGGAATTCGGTGCTTTTCTAAATATGTGTTTGAAAGAGGAATAGTAAAAAAAGACAAATTCAAGGTTGAGACATTGGCAGGAATAATAGAACCAGAGCTTATTTTAAATGAATATGGGCTTGTGGAGAAGGTAAAGGTCAACATGGGAAAACCAAGCTTTAAAAGAAAGGATATTCCTATGCAAGGCGACCCAGAAAGCGATGCTATAAATACATCAATAGAGGTTGATGGTAAAGAGTATAAGATTACATCTCTGTTGATGGGTGTTCCTCACACAGTGTTGTTTGTTGATGATGTAGAAAAGGTTGACATTTATACTTTAGGTCCTAAAATAGAAAGGCATGAGGTATTTCCAAGGAAAACAAATGTCAATTTTGTTCAGGTGATTGACAAGAATAATATTAAGGTGAGAACGTGGGAAAGAGGAGCCGGAGCTACATTTGCATGTGGAACAGGCTCTTGTGCCTCTGTGATAGCATCAAACTTGAACGGTTTTACAGAAAAGAAGGTAAACGTCCACCTTTATTTTGGCATGCTTGAAATAGAGTGGCAAGATGATGGCACAGTATTCATGACAGGACCTGCCGAGGAGGTTTTTGTTGGAGAGTATTTGGATTAAAGATTATTTTTAGAAATTACAGAAAAAAGCTCTCTTATCTTGGTTATAAAGCTTATAAATAGAAATAGATGCCAAGAATGAGAGCTTTTTTATTTAACAATTAAAATTTGGTATTATATAATTAATAAAAATTTATCTTTAGTTCTACTTTTTTCAACAAGTGTAATTGTAAAAGGACTTGAAAGGGGATATTTTGTGGTAAATTCAAGAAAAGCTGAAGAAGAATCTAATGAATATACCTTTATTTTATAATGCTTTGGAATATCTCTATAGTCAAAACGAGGGGAGAAAGTTAAAAAAAGACCATGTTTTAAGATGTACTTGTACATGATATCTGGCATAAATTGCTCTTCTTTGCTCAGGAGAATATTTACACTTTTTGTATTGTTACCATTTAAAAATTCTTTACTTATTCTTAACAGATTTTGTTTATCATTTATTTCTTCAATTGATAAAGAAATAGTCGTTAGTAAACCATTATTATAGTGCAGGAATTTATTATCAAGATTGATTGAAGTTTGCATTATCTCTTTTGTATAATTTTTAAGTTCTAATTTTATAAGTCTGGATAAATTAGTTTTTATAGATTTCTTAATATAGTAGAAGCACAAATCTTTTATCGATTCAATATCATCTAAAAAGCGAAAAGAAAAATTTTCTGAGACACGTTCAACAATATAAGCGTCTAAAAATAATTTTTGATTTTTAATGTCTTCAATAAATTTATTCAGTGGATAAAATGCAAAAGCCTCCCAAAAGTGTCGAGTCATTTTTGAATTTTCTGGTAGCCAATACATTTCCTTTTCCTCAGCGTCAATTTGTCCAAATTTAATAAATATAAAACCATCAGCGTTGCTAACAGGAAAATACCTTATATAGGATATAGGAAACGGCTTTTTAGGATCATTATCGTAAATGTAACTATAGAATTTATTTTCAAAAAGGTCTATTACATAAATTTGCCATTTATTATTAGAGTTGGAAGCATAGAACTTGTCGTGTATAGTTATTATATAGCGAAAATTTACCATTTCAAAAAAAAGAAGGGGAGGCACAATGAAATTACTTATACCTTCCTGTTTTAAGTGATTTTCCCATAGCTTTAATTCAACAATAGGAATTTCAAAAATGTCTTTTTCGTCTCTATTTAGCAGGTTAATACTCCTGACAGTAATTTTAACATAGTCATCTGCAATATTCCAGTAATACCCATATAGTGTATTATTTATTTCATCAAAATAAATGATTTTATCTAATTCTTTTTTAAACAGGTAAGTTTTAAGTTGAAGATTTGAGATATCAATAAAACATATACCAACAGATTTATATGTGCTTCGGTTTAATACACTTCTTAATAAGAAATTTTTGCACTCTATTGGTAAACTACCCAATTGATTATTTTTTAAAACATTATGCATTTCGGATGATAAATCTTGGATATAAACAACATCAATGTTCATTATTTTTATCCTCCTAAATAAAAGTATTTGACTGCTTTGTTAAAAGACAAGAAGTAGCTTTGAAAAGTTTGTTTAGCTACCTCTTTGTAATTTTTGTATTACAAAATTTTACTAAACCATAACCAAAGATATTGTCTTTTCCTTCTTTTCCTATGTCTTTAGATAATTTCAAAAGCACTTTATAAATTTCATTAGCTATCAAGAATAAATCAGTAAAAATATATCAGTGTCTCCATTTGATTATAAGGATTATCTAAAACCATATCTTTATATAGCATGTGAACTTGATCTTGAGAATCAATAAACTGTTTATTAGAGCAACTATAAGACTTGTAAGTTAAATAAAGATGGTCGGGATTTTGCAATATATCTTCTTCATTAAAATGCATTTTACATGTAATTATGTAATCTTTTTTTAAATTTAATTTAATGATATTTTCATTTCCCTCAAATTCAAAATAAAAGTCCCTCTTAATTATCCTTTTTCCAAAAAACAAAATAGTAACTTTAAAACAATACGAATTTATTTTATTGGCTTTCACAATATAAAATATAAAATAAATTCTTTTTTTGGAATTTTATTGCTGTCCAATATACGTTCTTTTACGAACATTGAATCACTTAAAATTCTCTCATCAAGGCTACAGACGGTTTCTTTTGTTTTTACACCTAGAAACTTTGACTCTTATTAGTTCTGACTTGTTTTGAGTTATAAAAGTCTTTATATAGAAAAACTCATCATTTTCGAACCATCTGCAACAAGTTGGCACAACAACATTGAAATCCATTCTCTCAAAACAATATCTTTCGAGATCAACATTACGAATAGAAATGTCTTCAAAAAATTTCCTGAGAGGATAAATTATCATCTTTTGATTAACACGGAAATTAGAAAGCTCAAAATTTTCTTTTTTTTCTTGTATTGCCTCAAAGATAATATCAAATTTTTCAGAATCACCAATTCTACCAGTTTGAAAAAGAATATATTTTCCTCCCAACAAGGTTGTCTGAACTATTTCAATTTCTTTTATAAACTTTTCAGAAATGTATGAAAGGTAATAAATTTTCTCAACTGTTGAGTCAAAGAAGAAAAGATAAGATTTATCTTTTTTCTTTTTATTCATTGTTTCTATCAAACAATCTATTGTAAAAATAGAATATTTACCATCAAGAATCTTAGTTTGACAGAAACATTCTATCTGATTTAAGGAAATTTTAGATTCAGTTTTCCGAAACTGTAGCAGTTTTATTTCATATAAGTTTACTTCGGCATGGTTTAATATATCTATTTTTAATATGCAAAAAGCCGAAGAGTTTTGCTCTATAGACAAACCATAGACAATCATTTTTGTCTTATCAATACCAATAATATTATCTATTGGTATTTTTAAACTGTATTCAGTCAAAAGGTGAAGACGTTTATCTGCTTCAAGAGTGTATATTAGCAAATTTGTAATTTTTAGATTAGAAGAATTTTCCTCTCTTGTTGCAATAAATAAAGTATCTTCGTGGTACAAAAGTCTCGTCTTAGAACAAATTTTTAATGGATTTTCAGACAATATGCTTTTTTGTGGAATAAACAAATGTCCTACAAAAGTTACATTACCCACTTATTTACACCTCAATTGATATTTCTATTTTTGACTTTTTGGCGTCACAAGCTTATTTTGCATACATTATTCTAATTGTTGTCCAAACCACTTTTGACAACTAGAAAACGACTGTAATTCAAAGAATACCAATGATTAGAAACTTTATATCAATATGGTACAACCAAGATTTCCTCATTATCTAGAGGATTATTAAAATACAAAATATTTGAACAAGGTTCGGTTTGTAGTAGTAATCTTTTATCATAAAGTGAAAAAAACTTAAAAATGGTGTTATTAGGCTCCAAATATTCCATTGTTACAAGGTAGCCATCACTTTCACAAATATCTATACATCTTTCTTTTTTGTTAAACTTAAATGTGTTGTAATTCTTAGTAACTATTTTTTTTCCTAAATAGAGAGCTTCTATAATACTTATTTCTTGATTTTCAACTATTTCTCTTGCAATGTAAAGAACATCTTTTTTATCAATCTTCTTTACTTTAATAATTTTGTAATTGGTATAACTAGAATTTTCTAATATTTTTTCCCTGATGGTACAAATAAGATGTGAAGAATTATTCTTCTCAAGAAGATTAATTTTGTAAAATTCAGATTTATTTTCATTAACATATGTTTTAAGATAATAATAGTTATCATTCTCAATGAAATAAAAGGGTAAAACAGCATCGAATTGAGTACATGTAAAAGTGTATTTTTCGAAATCTACTGTATCTTTTAAAATATCAACTTTTAATTGTTCAATAGGATAAATTATGTGCTTTTGAGTAAAATGATCGGTTGAAACAATATCACTTCCTTCTTTATTATTGACAAGGAGATCATGTTTTTCGGAACTTCCAAGGTTGTTAATTTCAAAAAATAAGTATTTAGAATCAAACAGATGTACTTGGACCACGTTGATATGTTTTATTTTTTTTGATAGTCGAGAAGACAATAGATAATATTTTTTTGCTATAATATCAATAAAAATAAATAATGGTTCAAACATCTCTAATTTGTTATTCTTATCAAAGTATAGCATTAATTTCACAAAGATATATCTTTTATCTAATAATTTTGCATGTATTGAATATTTAGTTTTACAAAAAAGGCTGTTATCAAAGTCTTCCAGTTCTAAAGGGAGGGGAATGTCTATTATATCCTCTTCTTCTAACTCAGAGTTCAGTTTTTTTATATGGAGTTTGAGACAAGAAGTAAAAGAGCCATGAATTGTAAATATATCTTCGCACATATCATTATATAAAATTTTAACATCATTGGAAAGTTTAAAGTATTTAGATTTATATTTTTTAGTATCAATATAAAATACTCCCATCTGATATAATTTAAATGGATGTTTATAAGTCCAACAAAAAATTTTATTATTTTTGTAAAGACAAAAGTTTGAAAATTCTCTGGTATTATAATTCGATAAATATTCTCTTAAACTATCAAATAAAGAAATTTTCCTCAATTAGTTGACCTCCTTATCCTAATGCAATAGGCAAAGCTATAGCAAACTGTGCAGAGACAGTGTCCAAATCACCAATATTATACTCTTCTTTTGTTTTATCATCAATTAGCTTTGCCTTTAAGTTTTAAAAACATGTTTATAGAAACTTTGATTATTTGATATTAGAAGATATTTTGAATTTAGCAACATTGAGATATAATAAAAATTAGCTAAAAGAAGAATTATGCAAAGTTTTTATTGTCCAGTTAATTACAAAAATTCAATTAAAATGTGTAAAAAATAAGGGTTGAAAAATGTTGAACTTGATATTGGAACACAAAAAGTTGTTAGAAGAAGCATTAAATAATGAAATTCAGTTAAACGAAAAATTTTTCATTTATAATGACCAAATGATAAAAAATTTTCAACATGAAAGATTAGTACACTTATTGGTTACACTCTTCTTTGGACTAATTACAATATTAGCGTTTATATTTGTATACAGCAATGTACAATCTCTGTGTGGGTATATACTAATTGCAATATTGATAGTTATGACCTTTTTCTATACAATATACTACTTTAGACTTGAAAATGCCGTTCAAGAAATTTATAAACTAACGAAGGAAATCTACAAAAAAAGCAATATGTTGTAATTTAGTTTTCAACCAAATTTAAAGGTTTCTTTTGTAAACATTGAGGTAGAGGAGTTTCCAGTCAGAAAATTGATGATATTCAACCTCTATTTACTTTAAGGAGGGAATATTCCATTTTTATTTTTTTTAAATCAATAGAAGGTAGCAGTTTGCAGTATGTTTTTAAAAATCAACACACAATATGTACGGTTGGTTTTTGCTTGAGGAAGAATAAAATATCTGAATTAATCATTTTGATTGAATTTTTTTCAGCATGTGATATAATTGTAATGTGGTTTTATGGCTTTTTGCAGGGAAGGTGAGTTAATTGAAAATTTTCTACGTTAATATTGAGTATAAAGATGGAAAAAAGGTAGAAGATGTTTTCCTCACAAATGCCAAGGCAAAAGAGATGTGCGATTTGCTTTTGGGTGAGGACAAAGAAGGTGCTATCAAGCTTGTTGAAACAAAGTGCAGAGAAGTGGACTTATGATTTGAACTGGAATTTTTGACAAGTCAATACAAATTTTTTAGGAGGTTTTTAATCACAATGGCAAAGATAATTCTAACTGTATTAGAGCTTCTTTTAGCAATAGCCCTTATAATTATTGTGCTTTTGCAGTCTGGCAAGAGTGCAGGACTTTCAGGTTCAATTGCAGGTGGTGCTGAGACATTTTTTGGAAAGTATAAAGGAAGAACTCTTGATGCTATGCTTGGAAGATATACGTGGATTATAGCAGCAGCTTTCTTTGTTGTATCAATAGTTTTATTCTTTGTAATAAAGTAAAACCTGAGGTTGAATGTCAACCTTGGGTTTTTATTTTAACCATGAATGTTCACAATATCTTACAAAACGCTTAATACAAAAGGAGGAAGATTTTAAAATGAGCGTCACACGTGAAGTTGCACTGGAGGAGCTTAAAAAGAGAATAAAGACACAGAATCTTTTCAAACACTGTTTGGCTTGCGAGGCTATCATGCGCGAGCTTGCATGTTATTTTGAACAAGATATGGATAAGTGGGGTATTTGTGGACTTGTTCATGACATAGATTATGAGGATACAAAAAACGACCCGAGCGCGCACAGCTTGGTTGGCGCAAAAATTTTGGAGGATTTGGGGTTTGATAAGGACATTGTATATGCTGTAAAAGTTCACAACGACGCACACGGTCTTCCAAGACTTTCTCTTTTGGAC
The DNA here is from genome assembly GCF_026810225.1 of Caldicellulosiruptor morganii. Classification (NCBI taxonomy): domain Bacteria; kingdom Bacillati; phylum Bacillota; order Caldicellulosiruptorales; family Caldicellulosiruptoraceae; genus Caldicellulosiruptor; species Caldicellulosiruptor morganii. The sequence goes on along the minus strand of NZ_CP113865.1, from coordinate 1,881,428 downwards.
AAGGCACTTTACTGTGTTGACCCGACATCTGGTTTCATTGTTGCAGGTGCGCTGATTCTACCATCAAAAAAACTTTCGGATGTGACGGTACCGTTTCTGCTAAACAGGTTCAATGAAAAAAGCTTTGCAAAGGGTGCAAACAGAGATCAGATGAGAGCATGTTCTGACCTTGGGCTTGAACTTGAAGAGTTTTTAGGTATAGCAATCAGAGCTATGCAAAAAATATCTAATGAGCTTGGTTTGTAAACTTAAAAAATAAAAGGATGTGATAATCCTGTGAAAAAGATAAAGTATGAGGAAAAGAAACAGGAGGTTTTAAATCTTTTTCAGGAAGAAAGCTATCATCCCATGACATTTTCAGAAATCCTTGAGATTTTAAGCTGGCAGGAAAAGGATGAAAAGCTTCTCAAAAAGATATTAGATGAATTAGAACAAGAGGGCAAGATTGTAAGGACAAAGCGTGGCAGGTTCGGTCTTGCTGAGGAGATGAACCTGTTTGCAGGAATGCTTGAGGTAAACCCGCGCGGCTATGGTTTTTTGATTCCTGACAACCCCAATGTACCCGACATTTATATCTCACCAGAGAACATGAACGGTGCTATGCATGGCGACAGGGTGCTTGTAAAGGTACTTTCTCTTCCGCCTGTTGAGGGCAAAAAGGTAGAGGGGTTTATTGAGAGGATTTTGCAAAGAGGTATCACAAAAGTTGTTGGAAGGTATGAGGATAGCAAAAACTTTGGTTTTGTCATTCCAGATGACCAGAGGATAACATATGACATCTATATTCCAAAAAGCGGGAAGAACAAGGCTAAAACGGGTCAGAAGGTTGTTGTTGAGATTACCAGGTATCCTGAAAAAAGAAGAAACCCTGAGGGGAAAATTATTGAGATTTTGGGGTATGAAAATGCCAAAGGTGTTGACATTCTTTCAATAATTAAAAAATATGAACTTGACGAGGAGTTCCCAAAAGAGGTATTAAAAGAAGTTGAGAATATTCCAGATGAAGTGACAGAAGAGGATTTAGAAGGAAGAGTTGACCTGCGCAACTGGACAATCTTTACAATCGATGGTGAGGATGCAAAAGACTTTGACGATGCAGTGTCTATCAAAAAACTTCCAAACGGGAACTATCTTTTAGGTGTTCATATTGCAGATGTTAGCCACTATGTAAAGCCAAACACCCATCTTGACAAGGAAGCTTACAGGCGCGGAACGTCTGTGTATCTTGTTGACAGAGTCATCCCAATGCTTCCGTTTAAGCTTTCAAATGGCATCTGTTCACTCAACCCCAACGTTGACAGGTTGACATTTTCAGTTCTTATGGAGATTGACAAGCAGGGAAATGTTGTGAAGCATGACATCTTTGAAAGTGTGATCAGAAGCAAAGAGAGAATGACGTATACAAATGTGACAAAGATTCTCAAAGAAGAGGACAAAGAGCTTTTGAAAAGGTATGAACATATAAGAGAAGACTTAGAGCTAATGCGCGAGCTTGCTTTAATTTTGCGAGAAAAGAGAATGAAAAGAGGGGCTTTGGATTTTGATTTTGATGAGACAAAAGTCATACTTGACAAAAACGGCAAACCCATAGACGTTATCCGATATGAGCTTACAATTTCTAATAAAATAATTGAAGAGTTTATGCTAATTTGCAACGAGACAGTTGCAAATCATTTCTACTGGCTAAATGTTCCGTTTTTGTACAGGGTTCATGAAGAGCCTGATATTGAAAAGATTTACCAGTTTGCAGAGTTTATATACAACATGGGGTATGTTCTAAAAGGTATTTCGAACAAGGTACATCCCAAAGCTTTGCAGGCGGTTTTAGAGCAAAGCCGTGGCACGCCAGAAGAAAGGGTTATTCATACGCTGTGTTTGAGGTCTCTTAAGAAAGCAAGGTACTGTGAAGAAAACCTTGGTCACTTTGGTCTTTCGACAGAATACTATTGTCACTTTACCTCTCCAATAAGAAGGTATCCTGACCTTGTAATCCACAGGATTATGAAAGATGTTTTGAAAGGCAAAATGACAGAGAAGAAAGCTCAGAGACTGAAACTTAAAATGCCAGAGATTGCAAAATGGACATCACAGAGAGAAAGAGTTGCAGAAGAGGCAGAACGTGAAACGGTTGACCTAAAGAAAGTTGAATTTATGCAGGACAAGATTGGTCAGGTCTTTGAAGGAATTATTTCTAATGTTACGCCTTTTGGATTTTTTGTTGAGCTTGAAAACACAATCGAAGGCTTAGTAAGAGTCAGCTCTTTAGAAGATGATTATTATGTCTTCAATGAAAAGACATATCAGCTGATAGGTGAAAGGTCAAAAAAGGTATACAAAATTGGTGACAGGGTCAAAGTAATGCTCATTGACGCCAATGTGCCACTCAGACAAATAGAGTTTGCTGTGGTAGAAAAACTTAAAATGTGATGAAGGGTGGTGCGCATGCACATAGCACTTTACAGGAAATACAGGCCCAAAGTGTTTGAAGATGTTGTTGCTCAGGATCATATAACCAAAACGTTAAAAAACCAGATAAAACAGGACAAAGTAGCACACGCATACATCTTTTGTGGACCAAGAGGAACTGGCAAGACAACAACCGCAAAGATAATGTCAAGAGCTGTGAACTGTTTGAATCCCAAGGATGGAAATCCATGCAACGAATGTGAGGTTTGCAGGAGCATCTTAGACGAAAAGACACTTGACGTTTTGGAGATTGACGCTGCATCAAACACCAGTGTCAATGACGTGAGGCAAATCAGGGACGAAGTTAGGTACCCACCTTCTATGTGCAAAAAGAAAGTGTATATAATAGACGAGGTTCACATGCTCTCAACAGGGGCTTTCAACGCGCTTTTAAAAACCCTTGAAGAGCCCCCCTCCCATGCACTTTTTATTCTTGCAACCACAGATATCCAGAAAGTGCCTGCAACCATTTTATCCAGGTGTCAGAGGTTTGATTTTAAAAGGATTTCTGTAAAGGACATATATGAAAGACTCAAAAAGATTGTTCAGATGGAAAATATTTCAATTGACGATAATGCCCTCTATTTGATTTCGCAAAAGGCAGAAGGAGCTCTGAGGGATGCTTTGACCATATTAGAAAGATGCATAAATACATCTGATAAACATATAACCTACAAGTTTGTTGCAAACCTTTTAGGTGTTACATCAACTGAGATTGTGAAAGAGTTTATTGCTGCTATTGTAGAAAACAATTCAAACAAAGGACTCAAAGTTGTAAATAGGCTTTGGGATGAAGGAATGGATGTTAATACCTTTTTAGAAGAGGCTGTGAAACTTTTGAGAAGTGCACTGATTTTACGACTTGGTGCAAAAGATGTTTTGGTTGACATGGTTGAGAATGATAAAGCTTTTGTCATAAACATCTCAAACCTTGTTGACTCAAACAGGCTTGTGTCGAGCATAAAGATGCTTATTGACACTGCCAACCAGATACGCTGGACAAGGTTTCCAAAGGTCTTGCTTGAAATAAACACAATAAAGCTTTGCGATAGCCAGTTTGACACCTCATTTGAAGCACTCCTTGAGAGAGTGCGAAAACTTGAGACAAAGCTATCACAGCTTGCCGAAAATCCCAAAGCTTTTGATGCCATGAAACTTGACAAGGCTCAATCCACAAAACAAGAGCAAAAGACCCCGCATATAGCTGACAAAAGCGCGGAAGGTGTAGATACCAATGCATCTTTTTCATGGTCTGAGATTTTGAGCAGATGGGAGGAAATAAAAGAGGCTGTCAAGGAGGAAAAGCCGGGACTTTCACATGTTCTTCAAAGTGCCAGCCTGAAGTTTGAAAATGGTGTGAAGGTATGTTTCAAGCAGGAAGATAGTGTGTTTGCAGATGTTTTGAGCAGGAACATAGAGTATTTTAAATCGGTTTTGAAAAGAATTGTAGGATATGAAGGAGAAGTCTCTGTTGAGGTTGAAAAGGAAAAGCCTTTGAAGGAAGATGCTGTATCTGACCAGGATATAATAAACAAGCTCAAGGACATCTTTCCTGACACAGAGATTACTATAAAAGAGTGAAAGGAAGAAGCGATATGAACAACAACATTTACATTATCTACGGTAAAGATGCTAAATCTATGACAAAACAGCTTCTTGAGTATGCCGATGTGAAAAGATATATTCCTATAAAGAGCAAAATTGCTATAAAACCCAACTTGGTTGTTGCAAAGCCGTACACCTCAGGTGCGACAACAAACCCATACATTGTTGAAGGAATCATAGAGTACTTGAGGGAAAATGGGTTTGAAAACATTGCAATTTTAGAGGGTGCATGGCTTGGCGCTTCCACAAAAAGGGCGTTTGAAGTTTGTGGGTATACTGAGATTGCAAAAAAGTATGGTGTAAAGCTCATTGACACAAAAGACGATAGGCCTTTGAAGGTAAATGTTGATGGGTTTGAACTTAACATTTGTAGCAAGGTTTATGAATATGACTTTTTAATAAATGTTCCGCTTTTGAAAGGGCACTGCCAGACACAACTTACCTGTGCTTTGAAAAATCTTAAAGGGCTCATTCCTGACAGTGAAAAGAGAAGGTTTCATACACTTGGTCTTCACAAACCAATTGCATATTTGAACAAAGCAATAAAGACCCATCTTGTAGTGGTAGACAGTATTATGCCAGACCCTGACTTTGAAGAGGGAGGAAATCCTGTTGAGAAGGATTTTATAGCCCTTGGCTTTGACCCGGTTCTGATTGACAGCTTTGCCGCCGAGCATCTGGGATACAACCCATATGACATTGAATACATAAGCTTGGCAGAAAAATTGGGAGTTGGAAAAGCCGGTGAGTATAATATCATAGAAATAAATCCTGAGAAAAAAACAATTGGATTTTCAAAAAGGTCCTCTATTGTTTCAAGATACGCGAAGTATATTGAAGAAAAAGATGCATGTTCAGTCTGCTATGCAAATTTAATAAGTAGCCTTATGAGACTTGATGAGCAAGGGCTTTTGAAAAAACTTTCAAAAAAACTGTATATTGGCCAGGGCTATAAAGGAAAAGCTATGGATGGAATAGGAATTGGAAGCTGCACAAAAGCTTTTAATGTGTGCAAACTTGGATGTCCTCCAAAGTCAAACGAGATTGTTGAGTTTTTAAAACAAAATTTATAGAAAATATTCATGCTCAGGGCACATGCATGTAAAAGAAGATGTGTGTGCCTTTTTTGTTTGCTTAAAAAATAGAAAGTAACTTTTCAACACCCAAAGAAGCTTGGGAAATAACATATCCACAGAGTTATCCACATTATCCACAGCTTAAGTTTTAACAGAATGGATATTTGGCTATTGTGAATTGTGGATAGTTTTGTGGAAAAAATTTTTGTGTAAATAAGTCGAATTTGGTGGTATATATATAATATCAAAACAAAACCTTCTACATAGAAAGGATGGTCAATATGATGAACTTTATTATCAGTGGCAAGAACATTGAAGTAACAGATGCACTAAAAGAAAGGATTGAAAAGAAACTTTCAAAGCTTGAGAGGTATATCAAACTTAACACTGATGTTCATGTAACTTTGAGTGTTGAGAAGATTTCACACATAATTGAAGTGACAATACCATTCCATGGAATGATTTTGAGAGCTGAAGAGAGAAGCAACGATATGTACAGTGCCATAGATTTGGTTGTTGACACCTTGGAAAGGCAAATTCGAAAGTTCAAAACAAAGATAGCAAAAAGGGCAAAAGATGCAGAGTCTTTGCGATACATGACATTCGAATTAGAGGAGCCTGAAAAGGAAGGTCAAGAAGAAAATGGTGAGTTTAGAATTGCCAAGACAAAGAGGTTTCCAATAAAGCCAATGAGCGTGGAAGAGGCTATTTTGCAGATGAATTTGCTTGGTCATAACTTCTTTGTATTTTTGAATCAGGACACAGATAAGGTGAATGTGGTGTATAAAAGAAACGACGGTGCGTATGGTTTAATTGAACCTGAATATTAAAAGTTTTTTTAAACATAAGAAAAAATTAAGAGCATCACTGCCCCCGCTCAAGACAAGAATTTGTCTTGAGCGGATTTTTGTTTGAATATATCTTCAAGAAGTGATAAAATAATTATTTGAACTGTCCAAAAATTTTTGAAAAAATCGAGGGTGGAAACATGTTAAAAATAATTGAAAAGCTGATAGGAAGCTACAGCGAAAGAGAGATTAAAAAAATCTTGCCAATAGTTGATAAGATAGAATCACTTGCCCCGGAATATGAGAGGTTAACAGATGCAGAGCTGAGGCAAAAGACAGACATATTCAAACAGAGGTTAAAAAACGGCGAAACTTTGGACGATATCCTGCCAGAAGCGTTTGCAGCTGTGCGAGAGGCTGCTTGGCGGACTTTAAAGATGCGCCATTTCAGAGTTCAGTTAATTGGTGGAATAGTTCTTCACCAGGGCAGGATTGCAGAGATGAAAACTGGTGAAGGTAAAACCCTTGTGGCAACTCTACCTGCGTACTTGAACGCTTTAGAGGGCAAGGGTGTTCATATAGTAACTGTTAATGACTACTTGGCAAAAAGAGACGCTGAGTGGATGGGGCCTATTTACAATTTCTTGGGACTTTCTGTTGGTGTTATAGTCCATGGCCTGACACATGAAGAGAGGAAAAAAGCTTATAGCTGTGATATTACCTATGGTACAAACAACGAGTTTGGGTTTGATTACTTGCGTGACAACATGGCAATTTACAAAGAAGAGCTTGTGCAAAGAGAGCTAAACTATGCAATAATCGACGAGGTTGACTCGATCTTGATTGACGAGGCAAGAACGCCTCTTATCATCTCAGGTCCTGCTGAAAAGTCAACAGACCTTTACAAAAGAGCAGACAATTTCGTAAGAAGACTAAAACCTCTTTATTATAACAGTGATGATGACAAGCAAATGCCAGATACCACTGGCTATGACTATATAGTAAACGAGAAAAGACACACAGTTTCGCTCACAGAAGAGGGTATCAAGAAAGCCGAGAAATATTTTGGTGTCACAAACTTGGCTGACCCGGAAAATGCAACCCTTCACCACCACATTATCCAGGCACTAAAAGCTCACGCGCTCATGAAAAGAGACAGGGACTATGTTGTAAAAGATGGCCAAGTAATCATCGTTGATGAGTTCACAGGAAGATTGATGTACGGCCGAAGGTTTTCGGAAGGGCTTCACCAGGCCATTGAAGCAAAAGAAGGCGTGAGGATAGAAAGAGAAAGCAAAACTTTGGCAACAATTACCTTCCAGAACTATTTCAGGCTGTACAAAAAACTTGCTGGTATGACAGGTACTGCAAAGACAGAAGAGCAGGAGTTTAGAGAAATCTATAAGCTTGATGTCATAGAAATTCCTACGCACAAACCAATGATAAGAATTGACCATCCTGACAAGGTTTACAAGACAGAAAAGGCAAAGTTTGAGGCGATTGTTCAGGAGATTGTTGAGACTCACAAAAAAGGTCAGCCTGTTTTGGTTGGCACAGTGTCAATTGAGAAGTCTGAGATGCTGAGCGAGATGCTCAAAAAACATGGTATAAAACATGAGGTTTTAAACGCAAAACACCACGAAAAAGAGGCTATGATAATTGCAAAGGCTGGTCAAAAAGGTGCTGTGACAATTGCAACCAACATGGCAGGCCGTGGAACAGACATTGTTTTAGGCGAAGGTGTTGCTGAGCTTGGCGGGCTGAAAGTAATTGGTACAGAGAGGCATGAGAGCAGGCGAATAGACAACCAGCTCCGAGGAAGAGCCGGCCGTCAGGGTGACCCAGGCGAGTCAAGGTTTTATGTATCGCTTGAGGACGATTTGATGAGACTTTTCGGGTCTGAGAGGATCAAAAACCTTGTTGAGTCGCTGGGCTTGCCTGATGACCAGCCGATTGAACACAAGCTCTTGTCTGATGCCATTGAAAAGGCGCAAAAGAGGGTTGAAGCACGAAACTTTGAGATACGAAAACATCTTTTGCAATTTGACGATGTTTTGAACAAGCAAAGAGAGATAATATACTCACAAAGGCGCAAGGTTTTAGAAGGCGAGAACTTAAGGGATTCTATCCTTGGCATGATAGATGAGCTTGTGGATTACAAGATAAAGGTGTACACAGGCGAAAGTCCTCATCCTGAAGACTGGGATATAAAAGGTCTTTTGCAGGATTTGAAGTTTATATTCTTGGATAGTGAGCTTTCTGAGCAGGATGCAAAAAATATGACAAAACAGGAGCTAAAAGAAAAGCTCATCTCAATTGCAAAAGAAAAATATGAGAAGAAAGAACAAGAAGTTGGCGAGCTTATGCGCGAGCTTGAAAGGGTTGTGCTTTTGCGAGTTGTTGACATGCACTGGATGGAACACATAGATGCAGTAGAACAGCTGAGAGAAGGCATATCTCTTCGCGCAATTGGCCAAAAAGACCCAATAGTTGAGTTCAGGTTCGAAGCGTTTGAGATGTTTGATGAAATGATAAAGAGAATCCAGGAGGATACAATAAAAATTATACTTCATGCAAATGTTGAAAATATGCCTCAAAGAGAAAGAGTTGTTAAAGAGATGTATGAAAATGCGCCATCAGACACACCTGTGAGAAAACCTGTTGTGAAAACACAGAAGGTTGGAAGAAACGACCCATGTCCTTGCGGGAGCGGCAAAAAATACAAAAAATGCTGCGGTGCAGTGTGATTTTTTAAGAATCATTAGTGAAAGGAGTGGTCTTAAAATATGCTTATGCTTGAAGAAATTTTGCAAAGGCTTGAGAAGGCAGAAGAAGACCTCAAGGAAATGAGGGTTTCTCTTTGACATCGACAGGCTGGAAAGTGAACTAAAATCGTTGGAGAGTGAGACTTCAAGTCCTGATTTCTGGCAGGATTTAGAGAACTCTCAAAAAGTTTTGCAGAAAATAAAAAGGCTAAAGGACAAAATAGAGAGGTTCCAAAAACTATATTCGCAGTGGGAAGATTTAAAAGTGCTGACAGAGCTGAGCTTGGATGAAGGAAACCATGAGATGGCAGAAGAGCTTGAAAAAGAGCTTTTGGACCTTGAGAGGAAGATAGAGGATTTCAAGATAGAGGTCCTTTTAAACGGTCCCTATGACAAAAACAATGCAATACTCTCAATTCATGCGGGTGCAGGTGGCACAGAAGCTCAGGACTGGGCAGAGATGCTACTTAGGATGTACACGCGCTGGGCAGCAAAAAAAGGCTACAAGGTTGAAACCCTTGATATTCTACCCGGTGAGGAAGCGGGGATTAAAAATGTCACAGTTCGCATAGTTGGTGAGAATGCCTATGGGTATCTGAAAGCTGAAAAAGGAGTTCACAGGCTTGTGAGAATTTCGCCTTTTGATGCAGCAGGCAGGCGTCACACTTCATTTGCAGCGGTTGAGGTTCTGCCTGAGGTAGAAGACGATGCAGAGATTGAGATAAAAGAAGAGGATTTGGAGATTGACACGTTCAGAGCATCTGGTGCAGGTGGCCAGCATGTAAATAAAACAGAGTCGGCTGTGAGAATAAAACACATTCCAACGGGGATTGTGGTCACCTGCCAGAATGAGCGCTCACAGCACAAAAACAGGGAGATTGCACTCAGGATTTTAAAAGCAAAACTTCTGGAGCTCAAAGAGAAGGAGCGAAGGGAGAAGATTCAAAAGCTTAAAGGGGAGCAAACAGAGATTGGCTGGGGTAACCAGATCAGGTCATATGTATTTTGCCCCTACACACTTGTCAAGGACCACAGAACAGATGCAGAGGTTGGCAATGTTGAGGCAGTAATGGACGGTGAGATAGATGTCTTTATCAATGCTTACCTGAAAAAGTTTAGAAATGAGGAGGAAGTGGCATGAAGCAGTATGTTATTTTCAATGTGGGTAGCTACAGCTTTGGTGTTGACATCCTTGAGATTGTTGAGATTATAAAGCCTACAAAGATTGTAAAACTTCCAGATGCGCCGCAGTATGTAGAAGGCATCATTGATGTAAGAGGTACAGCTGTTCCTGTCTATAACCTTGCAAAACGCCTTGGGATTGACTCAAACGCAGAGACACAGAAGATTATTATTGTTGAGCTTTCAAAATTCCAGCTTGGTTTTCTTGTTGACGACGTATCAGAAATTCTCAAGATTGAAGATGACAGGATTGAAAAGGCAAACGAGAGCATCAAAGGTATAAAGCGCAGGTTTATTGACTCAATCGCAAGGGTTGGCGATGACATGATCATTATACTTGACCTGAAGAGTGTGCTTACAATGGATGAGGAAGAAGAGATTGAGAAGTATATTGTTGAAGGCAGATAATATACAAAAGTGAAATGGGGAGTAACATTTTGCTCCCCAATTTTTTATATTTTTTACCCTGCACAGGGTTTTTCTAACTTTATGCAAAAAACATTACATTAAATTTTAAGAAAACAAATTTTTATGATGAAAATGATTTTAGCGATGTTTATAATTATAAAAAAACAAGGTTTAGAGGTGATTATTTGCTATGTCAAAGCCAATGACAATGTCCCAGAAGATTTTAGCATATCATGCAGGGAAAGAATATGTCGAGCCTGGCGATTTAATCTTTGCAAATGTTGATCTGGTTCTGGGAAATGACGTCACAACTCCGGTTGCAATAAAGGAGTTTGAAAAGATAGGTGTTGATAAAGTTTTTGACAAGGACAAAATTGCAATAGTTCCTGACCACTTTACACCGAACAAGGATATAAAATCTGCCCAGCAGTGCAAGATGGTTCGAGAGTTTGCTAAAAAATATGACATTACAAACTACTTTGAAGTTGGCGAGATGGGTATTGAACATGCACTTTTGCCTGAAAAAGGCCTGGTTGTCCCGGGTGATCTTGTGATTGGTGCTGACTCTCACACATGCACATACGGTGCTCTCGGGAGCTTTTCAACAGGGATTGGTTCAACTGACATGGCATGTGCAATGGCAACAGGAAAGTGCTGGTTCAAAGTTCCAGAGGCTATCAAGTTTGTGCTGTATGGCAGGAAAACCGGCTGGGTATCTGGCAAGGATATTATCCTTCACATTATTGGTATGATTGGCGTTGATGGTGCGCTTTATAAATCCATGGAGTATACAGGTGAGGGGTTAAAGTCTCTGTCTATGGATGACAGGTTCACAATTGCCAACATGGCAATTGAGGCAGGAGCAAAAAATGGTATATTTGAGGTTGATGAGAAAACAATTGAGTATGTGAAGCAGCACTCAACAAAGCCCTACAAAATTTTTAGGGCAGATGAGGATGCAGAGTATTCAGAGGTTTATAAGATTGATATATCAAAGATAAAACCAACAGTTGCATTCCCGCACCTTCCGGAAAATACCAGAACAATTGATGAGATAACAGAAAAGATTTATATTGACCAGGTGGTAATTGGTTCTTGCACAAACGGCAGAATTGAAGATTTGAGGATTGCAGCAAAGATTCTGAAAGGAAGAAAAGTCAAAAAAGGTCTTCGCTGCATCATATTCCCTGCAACACAGAATATTTATAAGCAGGCTTTAAAAGAAGGGCTTATTGAAATCTTCATTGATGCTGGATGTGTTGTTTCAACTCCAACATGTGGTCCCTGCCTTGGCGGGCACATGGGAATTCTGGCAGAAGGTGAGAAAGCCCTTGCCACAACAAATAGAAACTTTGTTGGCAGAATGGGTCACCCAAATAGTGAGGTTTATCTGTCATCGCCTGCGATTGCTGCAGCTTCAGCAGTACTGGGTTATATCGGATCGCCTGAAGAGCTTGGTATGAAGGGAGATGAAGAATAGATGAACTTTAGAGGAAGGGCTCACAAGTATTATGATAATATTGACACAGATGTTATAATTCCAGCAAGGTATTTAAACACATCTGACCCGAATGAGCTTGCAAAGCACTGCTTGGAAGACTTAGACAAAGAGTTTGTAAACAAAGTTCAAAAGGGTGATATTCTGGTTGCGGGTAGAAACTTTGGGTGTGGGTCATCAAGGGAGCATGCGCCGATCGCAATAAAAGCGTGCGGGGTTTCATGCGTTGTAGCAAAGTCATTTGCAAGGATTTTCTACAGAAATGCAATAAACATTGGCCTGCCGATTGTGGAGTGCCCGGAGGCTGTTGATGGAATAGAAAATGGTGATGAGGTTGAAGTTGATCTTGTAAATGGTGTGATTAAGAATATAACAAAAGGGAAAGAATTTAAAGCAAAGCCATTTCCGGAGTTTATGCAAAACATAATGAAAGCAGGCGGGCTCATAGAATTTGTAAAAGGAGAGCTGAAGAGGGATGCATAGAATAGCAGTAATTCCCGGTGATGGGATTGGACCTGAGGTGATTGAACAGGCACTTCTTGTCCTTGACAAAGTTTCTTCAAAGTTTGGTGTTAAGTTTGAGTATGTCTTTATTGACGCCGGTGGGTGTGCAATAGATAAGTTTGGCGTTCCAATTAGAGAGGAAGACCTGGATTTGGTAAAAAAATGTTCGGCAACACTTCTGGGTGCTGTTGGAGGACCGAAGTGGGATACTCTTCCTGGAAATTTGCGACCTGAGCAGGCACTTTTGAAGCTCAGGGGAGGGCTTAAAGTTTATGCTAATTTGCGTCCGGCAGTACTTTATGATGAGCTAAAGGACTCATCACCTCTTAAAAAAGAGATTGTAAACAGGGGTATTGATATTCTGGTTGTAAGAGAGCTAATTGGTGGCATGTATTTTGGTCCGAAGGGGAGAGAGAAAAGAAACGGTGAAGAGGTTGCGTATGATACTGAAATTTATTCTACGAGCGAAATAGAAAGAATAGCAAGGGTTGCATTTGAGGCTGCAAGAAAGCGCAAAAAGAAGGTCACATCTGTTGACAAGGCAAACATACTGGAATCTTCAAGGCTGTGGCGTGAGGTTGTAGAAAGACTTGCAAAGGAGTATCCGGATGTGGAGCTTTCTCATATGTATGTTGACAATGCTTCAATGCAGCTTGTAAAAGACCCGTCACAGTTTGATGTAATACTTACTTCCAACATGTTTGGTGATATTCTGTCGGATGAAGCTTCGATGATTGTGGGTTCAATCGGAATGCTTGCTTCAGCATCGCTTGGAGAGGGCAGGGTGGGTCTTTACGAACCCATTCACGGGACTGCTCCGGACATTGCAGGACAGGATTTGGCAAACCCTATTGCAACCATTTTGTCTGCGGCGATGATGCTGCGATACAGCTTTGACATGGAAGATGCAGCAATTGCAGTGGAAAATGCTGTGAAGATTGCTTTGAAAGAAGGGTATAGAACAAGAGATATCTACACAGAAAATTGCAAGCTTGTAGGAACAAAGCAAATGGGAAAGATTATTTGTGAAAATATCTAAAAGCTGCAGAGAATTTTCTGCAGCTTTTTTGTGTTTATAGTCTTTTAAAAATAAGGTAAAATATAAACGTATAGTAAATAAATAAAACAAGAATCATTCAATAATGTTAAATTTTTTAATAAAATATATTTTTGAAAGAGAGGTGAATAATAATCGCAGTCGATAGAACAGAACAAATTCAAATCAACAAGAATCATTATTTATGGAAATACTGTGATGAAATGTGTTTTAAATCAAAGAATTTATACAACTATGCTAATTATATTGTTCGACAAGAATTTATTAACAATGGCAAATGGATTAGGTATGGCAAGTTAGACAAGCTATTAAAAAGCCATGAAACTTATAAAAGTTTACCAGCCCAGACAGCACAGCAGACACTTAGATTGTTGGATAGAAACTGGAAGTCATTTTTAAATGCCATTAAAGATTGGAGTAAAAACCAAGATAAATACTCAGGCAGACCAAAGCTGCCAAAGTATAAGAAAAAAGATGGAAGAAGTATAGCAATATTTACAAATCAGCAGTGCAAAATCAGAGATGGATTTTTAACATTTCCGAAAACAGATTTAAAGCTAAAAACAAGGATAGAAGGCAACCTGAGAGAGGTTAGAATAATTCCTAAAGGAGCAGTCTATGTTGTAGAGATAGTTTATCAGAAGGAGATTGACAATACAACAAAAGAGCCAAACAGAATAGCAGGAATAGACTTAGGACTTAATAACTTTGTAACTTTGGTAAATAACATAGGCAAAAAGCCTATTGTTATTAATGGCAAAGTTATTAAGTCAATCAATCAGTACTATAACAAAAGGAAAGCTGAATTAATGAGTTATGTAGGCAGCAGAGGGATAAGTAAGAGAATACAAAAGCTAACACTTAAACGAAATAACAAAATCAAAAATTTTATGCACAAAGCAAGTCGCTTTATAATTAACTGGTGCAAACAGCATAGCATAGACACAATAGTTGTTGGCTACAATTCAGAATGGAAGCAGGAAGTTGAATTGGGGAAGGTAAATAACCAGCACTTTGTTGGGATACCTTATTATACTTTTGTCAAAATGCTGCAGTATAAATGTGAGGAAGAAGGGATTAACTTTATAATCACAGAAGAGAGTTATACAAGTGGTTGCAGTTTTTTAGATGATGAGATGCCATGCGAAGAGAATTACAATATAAGAAGGAGAGTAAAGAGAGGGCTATTTAGGAGCAATAGAGATATTTTAATAAACGCAGATGTTAACAGTGCATATAACATTGTAAGGAAAGTATTCCCCGAAGCGTTTGCGGAGGGGATAGAGGGTGTGGGGTTACACCCGGTTAGGCTGAATTTAGCCTAACAAAGAATAGTGTTTAATAAAATTTTGAATAGTTTTTAGTGTTTTAAACACTATTCGTAACCTACATTTTTAAATAAACCATACACTGGAGGGGTTTTGAAATGAAATACAGACCCTTTGGAAAAACCGATTTTATGGTCTCGGCACTTGGCTTTGGTGCAATGAGGCTGCCTGTTCTGGATGGGGATTACTCCAAGATTGATGAGGACAGAGCTATTGAGATGCTTCGTTTTGCAATGGATAGTGGAATCAATTACATTGATACAGCGTATGTGTACCATGGTGGAAACAGTGAGGTTGTTGTGGGCAAAGCTTTGAAGGGGGGATACAGAGAAAAGGTCAAAATTGCTACAAAACTTCCTGTCTGGGATGTAAATAACCTTGATGACGCTGATAGAATTTTAGATGAGCAGCTAAAAAGACTGGACACAGGCTATATTGATTTTTATCTTTTACATGCTCTTAACAAAAACCACTGGAAAAAGCTAAAGCAGATAGATATCTTCAAGTGGGTAGAAAAGGCAATTTCGGATGGCAGGATTAAATATATAGGCTTTTCTTTCCACGATGATCTTGACACTTTCAAGGAGATTGTGGATAGCTACAAATGGACATTTTGCCAGATACAGTATAACATTTTGAACAGAAACTATCAGGCAGGAGAAGAGGGATTGAAGTACGCGGCATCAAAAGGCTTGGCGGTTGTCATCATGGAGCCGCTTTTGGGTGGAAGACTTGCAAAAGAGCCACCTCGGGAAATAAAAGAGCTCTGGGATAAGGCTGCTGTCAAAAGAACACCGGTTGAGTGGGCTTTAGCATGGCTCTGGAATCAGAAAGAGGTATCTGTTGTTTTAAGTGGTATGAGCACGCTGGAGCAGGTAAAGGAAAATATAAAATATGCAGAAAAGTATGAGGTTGGTTCTTTAACTGCTGAAGAGCTTGATCTTGTTGAAAGGGTTGCACAAAAGTACAATGAACTTAGGAGAGTTAACTGTACAGAGTGCAAATACTGTATGCCATGTCCGCAGGGGATTGACATTCCATGGAACTTTAGCATTTACAATCAGGCAAGCATGTACAATATGTTTGAAGAGATGAAGAATGACTATTTAAAGAAGGAAAAAGAAAGAGCAGAGAATTGTGTTGAATGTGGTGTTTGTGAGACCAAATGTCCACAGAATCTGCCAATCAGGCAGCTTTTAAAAGAGGTTGCAGCTTATTTTTCAAAATAAAAAAGGTTATTTACTTTAAAGTGCATTTTGTGATAAAATACTGCATGTTGTGGGAAGAAAAAATTACTCTTCCCTTGCTCCCAAAAAACTTTGGGGGCCTTTAAGTCTAAAAGGGAGGTGAAATAAGTGGTAGAAAGAAAGTACGAAACAGTATTTATCATCAGCCCCACACTGGATGATGAGGCAAGAACAAGCCTCATAGAGAAATTCAAAAACCTTATCTCAAGCAATGGACAGCTTCTTACAGTTGAAGAGTGGGGAAAAAGAAGGCTTGCATACAAGATTGACAAGCACGCAGAAGGCTATTATGTATTGATGCAGTTTACAAGCAAGCCTGAGTTTCCACGCGAGCTTGAGAGGGTTTATAGAATCACAGATGGGGTTATCAGATTTTTGATTGTTAAGCTTGAAAAGTAAAGAGGGGGCGGCATTTTTGAATAAAGTTATTTTGATGGGGCGCTTAACACGTGACCCCGAGTTTAGACTAACTGCTAACAATACCCCCGTTGCTAATTTTACGTTAGCAGTAAACAGAAGGTTTAAAAGAGAAAATGACCAGGATGCAGATTTTATTCCTATTGTTGCCTGGAGCAGGCTTGCCGAGTTTTCAAAAAATTATTTGAAAAAGGGCAGACAGGTTGTTGTAATAGGTAGACTTCAGCTTAGAACATGGGATGATGAGTCAAATCGCCGGCATTATATTACAGAGGTAGTTGCGGAAGAGATATACTTTGCGGAGCCAAAACCAAAGGATGCTCCAGCAGAAGCAGAGGTGGATATGAAGAACGATAGCATTTTGGATAATATGGATGATGAAATGTTTGACAGCGAGCTTGAAAACTTTTTTGAAGAAGATGAAGATTCATCTTTGTCAAAGCTTGACGATGATAAGCCCCCTGAAGATGACCTGCCGTTTTAGATAGAAGTATAAAACTGGAAAAAGGAGGGAAAATGGGTGACAAATCAAAATCAAAACCAGAACCAGGTTGCTCAGACTGTAGAGAGAGTAAGCTCAAGGCAGAAAAAAAAGAAAAGAGTTTGCTCTTTTTGTGTTGAGAGAATATATGATATAGATTACAAGGATGTAAATAGATTGAAAAAGTTCCTCACAGAAAGAGGCAAAATAATGCCAAGAAGAACAACAGGAAACTGTGCAAGACATCAAAGACAGTTGACTCGAGCAATCAAAAGAGCAAGGATACTGGCACTTTTGCCGTTTACAGTGGAATAAATTTAATACCCCTTCTATGAGGCTAATAAAAAGATGAGCCGTAGGAGGGGTTTTTATTTTCCCCAAAGTATTAAAATTTTAAGAAATTATATTCTTGAGCTTATAATATTGACATATAAAAAACAAAGTGAGTAAAATTTTCTTAAAACAAATCGAAGGAGATGCAGGATAAAAATGAACAAAAATCTAAAGATTATTTTTAATCAACCAGCAAATAGCTGGGATGAAGCTTTGCCTATAGGAAATGGAAAATTAGGAGCTATGGTCTACGGTACGATAAGAAGGGGAATTCTTCAGCTCAATGAAGACAGCATTTGGTCAGGGGGACCAATGGAAAGAATCAACCCTGATGCTAAAAAGTATTTGCCGCGGATAAGAGAGCTTATATTAAAGGGTGAGGTAAAAGAAGCTGAAAAGTTAGCTTTATATGCTTTGACAGCAACACCACCAAGCCAGGGACATTATGAACCCTTAGGGTATTTATATCTTGATTTCAGCGTTAAAGATGATAAGGTCGAAAAATACAAACGAGAACTTGACCTTGAAAGAGCGGTTGCAAAAGTTAGCTTTGAAATTGATGGTGTAAAATATGAAAGGGAGTATTTTGCCTCATATCCGGACAATGTAATTGTAGCAAGACTTAAATGTAGCAAAGAAAAAGGTATTTCTTTTTCTGCAGTTTTGAGAAGGGAAAAAGAGAAATATGTTGATAGATGCGGACATATAGGAGATGACACGATATTTATTGAGGTATTTAATGGTGGGGCACAGGGGCTTTCGTTTTGTGGAATGGTAAAGGCTTTCTCAAGGGATGGAAAAGTTTATTCAATTGGCGAAACGTTATTTGTGGAAGATGCAACTGAAGCAGTATTACTGATTTCTTCTGCAACAACATACAGGCATTCTGACTACTTTGAACATACTATTGATACTCTCATGAAAGCTGCTCAAAAAGGATATGATAAACTTTATAAAGATCATCTTGCAGATTACACATTGCTATTTAACAGAGTAGATTTTCATCTTGAGTCTGATGACAAAAACAAGCATGATTTGCCAACGCCTGAGAGGCTTAAACGCTTACAAGAGGGAGAGATTGATTTAGGATTAATACCTCTATATTTTCAGTTTGGCAGATATTTGCTTATTTCAAGTAGTCGCCCGGGCAGTCTTCCTGCAAATTTGCAAGGTATATGGAACAAAGATATGTTGCCACCGTGGGATAGCAAGTACACTATAAATATTAACACTGAGATGAGTTACTGGCCGGCAGAAGTTTGCAATCTCTCAGAGTGCCACTTGCCACTGTTTGACCTCATTGAAAAGATGAGGCAAAGAGGCAGTAAAACTGCAAAAGAAATGTATGGATGTCGTGGTTTTTGTGCACACCACAATACAGATATTTGGGGTGATACTGAACCACAGGACGTTTATTTACCTGCAACTCACTGGCCTATGGGTGCAGCTTGGCTGTGCCTTCATATCTGGGAACATTATGAGTACACAGGTGACATAGAGTTTTTAAAATCTCATTATGAAACAATGAAAGAAGCGGCTTTGTTTCTTCTTGATTACATGGTTGAGGACAAAAATGGCTATCTTGTTACATGTCCTTCGCTCTCACCAGAAAATACATATATTCTTCCAAATGGTGATAGGTGCTCTTTAACTTATGGACCGACAATGGACATTCAAATTATTACAGCTTTATTTAATAAGGTTATTAAAGCAAGCGAGATTTTGAATCTTGATTTTGACTTTGCAAAGAAATTAAAAGAAGCATTAGCAAAGCTTCCACCCATTAAAATTGGAAAATATGGACAAATTCAAGAATGGATTGAAGATTATGAAGAAGCAGAGCCCGGACACAGACACATATCTCACCTGTTTGGACTTTATCCTGAAAGTCAAATAACAAAAGAAAAAACACCTGAACTTTTTGAAGCGGCTAAAAAAACACTTGCAAGAAGACTCTCTTCTGGTTCAGGACATACAGGCTGGAGCAGAGCATGGATAATATGTTTTTTTGCAAGACTTAAAGACGGTGAAATGGCGTATAAAAATATTTTAGAACTCCTGAGAAAGTCTACTTTACCTAACTTGCTTGACAATCATCCACCTTTCCAAATTGATGGAAACTTTGGTGCAACTGCAGGCATTGCCGAAATGCTTCTGCAATCGCACAATGGTATCATAGAGATTCTTCCTGCACTGCCACCAGAGTGGAAAAATGGTTATATAAAAGGACTAAAGGCGCGAGGAGGTCATACAATAGATATCGAATGGGAAAACGGTGAACTTAAAAAACTTGCAATAACTCCGGGCTTTACTAAAAAAGTTGTGATAAAATACAAAGACAAATTGACACAGGTGGATTTTGAAGAAAGTAAGAGTGCTTTTGTGTTTGATAGTAGCTTAGAAATTATCAATTAAAACCGAAGACGGCTTTAAGTATAAGTTTAATGTCAATTGAAAAGAAAAAAAGAAAAATGATAAAATAAATATCTAAATTGCAATATTAAATGCAACACTTTTTTAGATGGAACTGGAAATTATAAGTTGATTAAAGCAACAACTGTGTATGATATTAGTTGCCAATATATGCCAGCTTTCCTACAGGAAAGCTGGCGGATGCCATTTTATACTATATTTCCCTCTATCTATATACGCCACCTCCTATGCCTCTACTAAAAACTTCTCTATTATCTATGTTTTGCATATTTCCTTCATCTCCACTAAAAACTTTTCCATACTGCTCTTTTAGTTGAATATTCTCCTTAAGAAGCCTGTTGTACCAATCTTGTATCCTCTTTATTACTTCTTTCGATGTCTCTCTTATCTCTTTATACCCTTAGGTAAAAAACGTCTTATCAATCCATTCATGCGCTCATTTGTCCTCCTCTCATACGCTGAATACGGATGTGTATAATATCCTTCAGAACCTAATCATTTAGGCTCTTTGTCAAGTAGTAGTGGGGGGGGGGTATTCTGAATGCCCACCTTTTTAGCTTTTTCAAGCATACATTAAATGTTATACATACCTATTATAGGTAAGCTACTGCAAAAAAACAATACCACACCCGCCCACTCATATAGTGGGTTTTTAAATATTCAACTTTTTCAACTTACCTACCACAACTGTACAAAATCCTCTTCCTAAATCTCTCAAAATTCCTGTATCCAAATCCATTCCTCTTTAATACTTTTATCTTGTTATTAAAACCCTCTGTCGTACTATTCGTATATGGAACATAAAATGCATTTACTATCTCAGAAAACCAGCTCCTAAAAACCTTTACACATCTCATAAATTCAGAAAGTCCACTTTGCTCTGCTTTCTCTACCCACTTTTTTAACGCAAGTCTTGCTTCTTCAGAATTACTGCTCTTTAACACTCTCTTAAATTCTTCTTTGAGCTGATGGGCTTTCATCAAATCTTGACTATACCAAAACATTACTTCTAATTCTTCTCTTTGCTCAGGCTCAAGTTCTTCATAATTCTTCAATAACAACTTCCTACTCCTCTTGTATATCCTTGATGAAATTGCAAAGTGAATGAAAACAAACGGGGAAGGTATATATTCCACGCGTCCATGGATAAAATATGGAGAAGGTCCGACAAAGGGTCAAGGCAGAGCTTTTCAGGAAAAAAGGCTTGAGTGGACAAAAGAGGATTTTAGATTTACCCAAAAAGATGGGAAAATTTTTGCTTTTCAAATGAAGTATCCAGAGGATCACAGGGCAATTATCAAAAGTTTGGGACTATCAAGCGGCATCTCTGTCAAAGAGGTAAGACTTTTGGGCTTTGAAGATGAGCTTGAATTTGAACAGCTTGACAGCACTCTGATAATCAAATTGCCAGAGAAGTACTGCAGCACAGGATATCCACATTGTTTTTGCATAAAGTAAAAACTTTTATTTTTCAGGGCTATTTCGAAAAGAAGAGGGAATAGCCCTGATGATTTTATCTGCTTTTTAAAGATTTTTTGATCTCAAAATCAAATTCACAATGCTCATTGTAGTTTCTTTCAAAAGCCGTGGCGCTTCTTTTAAGCATCTGTCAAGCAATGATGCCATATCAACGATAGAGAAAATTGAGGTTATGCCTTCTTTTGAATATTCTTCAAAAGGACAATCAATCGAACCTGAAATAACAATTACCATTTTGCCAAACTTTGCACCAAGCCTTGCAATTCCAATTGTAGATTTTCCAGATAGGCTTTGCCTGTCAAATCTTCCTTCACCGGTGATGATAATATCTGCCCACCTAACATGTTCTTCTGCATTTGAAGCGCTGAGTATATAATCTATTCCAGATACATACCGGGCATTCAGAAAAGCTAAAAGTGCAAAACCCAGGCCCCCAGCAGCACCAGCTCCACTTGAAAGCGACATGTCTTTTCCAAGATACTCTCTGGCAACATTTGCAAAATTCCTGAGCCCCATGTCAAGGAGTTTTACAGCATTTTCATCTGCACCTTTTTGAGGTGCAAATACATACGCTGCACCGTTTTCTCCATAGAGCGGGTTTGTTACATCACACAGGACTGTAAATTTTGCTTTGCACACATCTTTCAAAAATTCTGAATCATCAATCTTTTTTATTTTTACCAGGTTTTCTCCAACCGGTTTTAGCTTATTCCCATTTTCGTCCAGAAATTTCATACCAAGGCTATTTAGCATACCCACACCTGCGTCATTTGTTGCAGACCCACCAATACCAATGATGATTTCTTTAACTTCTTTTGAAATTGCGTATTTGATGAGCTCACCAACACCATATGTTGTTGTATAAAGGGGATTTCTCTCTTCATCTTTTAAAAGAAGAAGTCCTGAACATTCTGCCATTTCAATGATTGCTTTGTCTTCAAAAAATCCTATCCTGCTTTTTATTTTCCTGAAAAGAGGGTCGTTTACTTCAACTTCTTCTATTCTGGCGCCGAAGATTTTAGAGAGAGCTGTCAGGGTGCCTTCTCCACCGTCTGCAAGTGGAAGCTGAAAAACTTCTGCATTCCTGTCAACTTCACAAATAGCCTCTTTTATAATTTCAGATGCACTCAGTGCGTCAAATGATCCTTTGTATTTATCCGGCGCAACCAGATATTTCAATTAAATTTCCTCCTTTCCGGTCCATAAATCAGTCCATAAATATATTCTAACAAAATTTTTCCCGCATACGATAAATTTTTGAGAAGAATTATTGCCAATATATTAAGGGAAAATGGTTATTCAGCAATTGACATTGACATGATAATATATTAGAATATTTAATGTTTTAAAATAAGGCCCCGAGTATGAGTTGATTGTATAGATTTGATTTTATGATTACAAAAATTTGAAAAGGAGTGTAGGGAAGAAAGATGAAAACATACCTTGCAAAGCCAAATGAAGTTCCAAAGAAGTGGTATGTGATAGATGCAACAGGAAAACCGCTTGGAAGGCTTGCTGCTAAAATTGCTGTGATTTTAAGAGGTAAGCACAAACCCCAGTTTACGCCAAATGTTGATACAGGTGACTATGTGATTGTTATAAACGCTGAAAAGGTAGTTTTAACAGGTAAAAAGCTTGACAAGGACGGCTACAGGTATCATACAAAGTATCCGGGTGGCTTGAAATTTATTCCATATCGCAGACTTTTAGAAAAGCATCCAGAAAAGGCAATTGAAATTGCTGTTCGTGGAATGCTTCCTAAAAACAGGCTGAGAGACAGGTTCATGAGAAAGCTCAAAGTATACAGAGGACCAAATCATCCACATGCTGCACAAAAGCCAGAAGTTCTGGAAATTTAGTTTTAAGGGGAGGATATGAAAGTGGCACAGATTAGATATTATGCAACTGGTAGAAGAAAGACTTCTGTTGCTAAGGTCTGGCTAATGCCAGGAAAAGGGAATATAATGGTTAATGATAAAAAGATGGAAGAGTATTTCCCGCTTGAGACATTGAGAATAATTGTAAAACAGCCACTTACTCTTACAGAGACATTGAACAAATATGATGTTATTGCAAAAGTCCAGGGCGGTGGACTTTCTGGTCAGGCAGGTGCTGTAAGGCATGGTATTGCCAGAGCTCTGGTGCTTGCAGACCCAACGTTAAGACCAGTTTTAAAGAAAGCAGGATTTCTCACAAGAGACCCACGTATGGTGGAGAGAAAGAAGTACGGTCTCAAAAAAGCAAGAAGAGCACCCCAGTTCTCAAAAAGATAAAGAGGTTCTATCAGCTCCTTTTTCAAAAGGAGCTTTTATTTTTGCAATTTTACCGATTTTAAATTTCACCTATTGACATTATTTAAAAAGAGAAATATAATAAATTTGTAATTGCCAATGGGGGCATACCGAAATGGTATGTCCCCATTTTGCATTTTGGGCGGATATAGACTTTCAAAATAAGATTTGGGGGTGTTTTGGATGAACTATGCAGATATTGTATGGGTGCTTATTTCAACTGCTCTGGTTATGCTGATGACACCAGCGGTAGGTCTTTTTTACGGCGGAATGGTAAGAAGAAAAAATCTACTTTCAACAATTACCATGTCAGCATTGACTTTGGGAATAATCAGCATTGAATGGGTACTGGTTGGTTACAGCATGGCGTTTGGTCCTAATAAATTTGGTTTGATTGGAACCTTAGATTGGGCAGGTTTAAGAGATGTGGGGTATAAACCTAACCCTGACTATGCAGCCACAATTCCACACCTTTTGTTCATGGCATTTCAGATGATGTTTGCTGTAATTACCCCGGCTTTGATTGTAGGAGCCTATGTAGAAAGAATCAAATTTAGCAGTTATATACTCTTTACGCTGCTGTGGGCTATATTTGTATACAACCCTGTTGCGCACTGGGTGTGGGCAAAAGGTGGATGGCTTAAAAATTTGGGTGCTTTGGACTTTGCAGGCGGGACAGTTGTTCATATAACCGCTGGTGTCTCTGCTTTATCGCTGTCACTTGTGCTAAGACCGAGGAAAGATTTTGGCAAGGTTCAGATGGAACCAAACAATATTCCACTTACATTATTTGGTGCGTTTTTGCTCTGGTTTGGATGGTTCGGGTTCAATGGTGGAAGCAGCTTGGCTGCAAACGAGATAGGAGTGAATGCATTTGTTGTAACAAATGTAGCTGCTGCAGCTGCCGCTGTTTCGTGGATGATTATAAGCTGGCTTTATAAAAAGCCAAGTGCAATTGGAATTGCAACAGGTGCGGTTGTTGGGCTTGTTGCAATAACACCTGCATCGGGTTATGTAAATGCTCTTTCAGCAATTGTAATAGGTGCAGTTGCATCTATAATCTCATTCTACTTTATAAGGCTTCGCGAAAGACTGAAGCTTGATGAGACTCTGGATGTATGGGCATGCCATGGCATGGGTGGGACCTGGGGGGCAATAGCAACAGGAATATTTGCCAGCAAGGCTGTAAATTCTGCTGGAGGTGACGGTTTGATATTTGGAAATTTTAGATTATTTTTGGTACAGATTCTTTCTGTAGCTGTTGTATGGGCTTTCTCATTTGTTGTTACTTTTATAATAGCGAAAATTCTTGACAAGACAGTTGGACTTTCTGTCACATACGAAGAGGAGACAGTTGGTCTTGACATATCCCAGCATGGCGAAGAGGCTTATGGCGGAATCTAATTTCGGGGGTGTTTTGAAATGAAAAAGATAGAAGCTATTATCAGGGAAGAAAAGCTAAATGACCTCAAGGAGTGCTTGGAAAAAGAAGGAATCTATGGCATGACAGTTATGAGAGTAAAAGGAAGAGGAATCCAGCGAGGAATTACTCTGCAGTGGAGGGCAGGGTCTTACACAGTAGACCTTTTGCCAAAGGTTTTGGTAATGATTGTTGTAAGCGATGAGCGATTTGAAAAGGTTATAGATATTATTCTTGATTGCTGTTCAACTGGCAACCCGGGCGATGGGAAAATATTTGTCTCAGAGGTAAGTGAGGTTATTAGAATTAGCAGCAAAGAGAGAAATGTAAAAATTTAAAAGTATTAAAAAGCATCGAAAATCAAAAGGGCTACCTTCTTTTTACAAAAATCTTTTGAACAGGTAGCCCTTTATCTTTTTTTCATAATCTTTTTATATATATCAAACTGCATTTTGGCCATGGTGTCAGCTGAGAATTTTTCTTTTGCCTTTTGAGAAAGTCTTTTACCGAAAGCTGTAATAAGTTCTCTGCTATTCAAAAGAGTTTCTATTTTTCTGGCAAGTTCTTTATAATCTCCTACCTCAAACAAAAAGCCATTTTCACCGTCTTCAATAAGGTCTGGAACAGAACCAACCTTGCTTGAGACACAACATTTTTCAAGAGCTGTTGCTTCTAAGATTGAGTAGGGGAAAGTCTCTGAGTATGAACTAATCACATTTATATCAATTGCATTGAAAAAATCATAAGGGTTTTTTATGTTGCCAAGCAAAAAGACTCTATCATTCAATTTAAACTCATTTATCATATTTTGAAGAAATTCCTTCTGAGGGCCACTGCCACCAATTAGAAAAATTACATCGGGATTGTCTTTTACCACAAGGTTTGCAGCTTTAATAAATACATCCAATCCTTTTACTTTATATAATCGACTCAAATTCCCAACAATTGTCTTGGATTGATATACAGATTTGTCCATATACTTTGACAAAAATGAATCTTTTTCTTCAAAACTTATCTGTTTGTCAAAGTCAAATCCGTTGTACAAAAGAAAAATTCTTTTTTCATTCACTCCCAAGCTTTTAATCTTGCTAATTAGTCCAGAACCCACAGATATAAAATAATCAAATCTTTTCAGTGAGATCTTATTCAGGTATGAAAAAATAATCCTTTTATAAAAAACGTCCTGAAAGTCCAGGTCAAAATCACTATGTATTGTTGTTATAAAAGGTTTGTCTTTGAGTTTCCTTTTGAGAAACATACCAATAAAGTTTGCCCTTGCCCCGTGACAGTGGATTATATCATAACCCTGCTCTTCTATCAGATTATAAAGCCTGTCAACAACACTTAAATCAAATCGTGAACGCTGTGGAATAACGTCTATGTCAATTGAGGCATTCTTCACCTCTTCATAAAATGGTCCGTACATAAAGCAGATAATTTTTAAATCAACCAGATTTTTTAGTTTTGAACAGAGATTTATAATATGTGTTTTTGCGCCCCCGGTATCCCCACCGCTTATTAGATGCAAGACTTTCATTTTAAAACACAAACCTCCTCATTTTTTGCCATCCCCATTCAATTAGATTATATCACAACTCTTTATTTATAGGTGAAAATATGATAAAAATATATCGTATGGATTCGATAAAAAAGGTGATTTGAATTGAAGATGGTATATGTGTGTCAGGAATGTGGCTACAGGACCTCAAAGTGGCTTGGAAGATGTCCAAACTGCTCAAGCTGGGATACATTTGTGGGAGAGTACATAGAAGATAAGAAAAAAGAAACTGCCAAAATTCAAAAAAATAGCTTATCACTTTTAAAGCTTTCAGATGTGGCAACAGAAGAAGAGAGGTTTTTGTGCGGAATTGAAGAGCTTGACAGTGTCCTTGGCGGAGGTTTTGTCAGAGGTGAGCTTATTTTACTTGGCGGTGAGCCGGGAATAGGGAAGTCAACTTTGCTTTTGCAGGTAGCAAATATCCTGAGCAAAAGGATGAAGGTATTGTATGTGTCGGGTGAAGAAGGAGCAAACCAGTTAAAATTGAGAGCCCAGAGGTTAAAGATAGACGGCGATATTGACATTGTGTGTGAGACAAACTTTGATATTGTTGAGAGGTTGATTTTGGACTGCAAGCCTGAGTTTATTATTGTAGATTCTATCCAGACAATGTATATTTCGGAGAATCAATCAGCTCCGGGAAGTGTTACACAGGTAAGAGATGTGACAATGAAACTTTTGAAACTTGCTAAAAGCTTAAAGATTACAATTGTAATTGTTGGGCATGTTACAAAGGATGGACTTATTGCAGGACCGCGTGTTCTGGAACATATGGTTGACTGTGTTTTATACTTTGAAGGTGAGAGATTTAATACATTCAGAATTATAAGAGCTTATAAAAACCGATTTGGACCAACAAACCAGCTTGGAATATTTGAGATGACTGACAGAGGACTTATTGAGGTGAAGAATCCTTCAAGCCTCTTTTTGGAAAGCAGCTACAATGTAGAAGGTGTTGCCATTTACTCTGCAATTGAAGGGACACGCGCTATATTGCTGGAGATTCAGGCACTGACATCACCAACCCCTTTTGGAACACCAAGAAGGACTGTGACCGGCATTGATTACAATAGATGTATAATGCTCTGTGCAGTGCTTGAAAAGAAGGTTGGGCTTCCTTTAAATGTTCATGATATATATGTAAATGTTGCAGGCGGGTTTAAGGTTACAGAGCCGGCTGCAGACCTTGCGATTGTATGTGCAATTGCCTCAAGTTATAAGGGTGTGCCGGTTGGAGATAATGTATTAATAGGTGAAGTGGGGCTGACAGGTGAGATTAGGGCAGTAAGCAATATCGAAAAGAGGTTAAATGAGGCTAAAAAACTGGGCTTTGAAAGGGCGATAATTCCAAAGAGAAACTCGGAGAACCTGTCATCGGATTTTGGCATGAAGATATATGCAATGTCAAATATAGAAGAGGTACTTGATTTTATATTTTAAAAAAGAGAGATGATTAAAATATGATATTAGAAGAATTAAAAAAACTGCTAATTAAAGAGGGCGCAAGTGATGCTGGGATTTCAAATATACAAGAGTATCTTCCGCCTGAACTTAAAATGTTTAAAACCTGTATAACAGTTGTGGTTAAACTCTCTGATGCCATTGTGAATGAAATTGCAGATTCCCCCACATTTACTTATTACCATCATTATAAAGCGGTAAACAACCTCATTGACCTTTTGACATTGAAAGGAGTATTATTTTTAGAGTCAAAAGGCTATTTTGCAATGAGCATTGCAGCATCACAGAGTGTCCATGGCAAGGACAGTGGTTTTTCAGGAGTTTTGTCTCACAAAATAGGAGCAGTTTTGTCTGGCATGGGGTTTATAGGGAAAAACAACCTTTTTGTTCACAGCAGGTTTGGTCCAAGGGTAAGGCTTGGGACAATACTTACAACATATGAACCTGAAGAAAAGATTGAAAATCATATAATACAGCCCCAGTGTGGTGAATGTAATTTATGTGTAATAAGCTGTCCAGCACAGGCACTTCGTGGAAGTACATGGCACTTTGGCATTGATAGAAATGAGATGATAGACCCCCATGCATGTAGCACTTACATGAAAGAAAAGTTTAAGTATATAGGACGTGGCCAGGTCTGTGGTATATGCATGAGGGTCTGTCCTTATGGAAGTGAAGTCAAAAGATAGGTTTTTATCTTTTTAAAGTGTAGGTGTGGCAGTTTGTCTTTTCTTTTGTGCCCTGGGCTATAGAGTCGCCACCATCAACCGATACTTCAATTGATGGAGCTGTACATCTTTTGTTGTCCCAGTACATGCAGTCAGAAACATTGCATGTTATTCTATCCGGCATACTGAATACCTCCACTATTGATATGATTTTTTTGAGTTTTCCAAGAATTATTCTTTGCAAATAGTTTGAACTTTATTCAAGACCAATATTTTAATTTTGGGTGAGAAAAGCAAATGAAAAATATTGTTATATCAGGATATTACGGACAATTAAATACCGGTGATGAGGCAATCTTAAGGGTTCTGGTTGATAAACTGAAGGAGTATGAAAGAAAGAGCAATAGCAGTTTAAATATAGTTGTGCTGTCTTCACGACCCGAGCTGACAGCAAAGCT
This sequence comes from Caldicellulosiruptor morganii, assembly GCF_026810225.1. Taxonomy (NCBI): domain Bacteria; kingdom Bacillati; phylum Bacillota; order Caldicellulosiruptorales; family Caldicellulosiruptoraceae; genus Caldicellulosiruptor; species Caldicellulosiruptor morganii. The sequence continues at coordinate 1,852,505 of NZ_CP113865.1, read as the reverse complement.
TTATAATGTGGAAGCTGTCAACAGAAAAAAGATTCCTTCTGTCATAAAAGCAATTAAAAGATGTGATATTTTTATTTCTGGCGGTGGAAGTCTTTTTCAGAATGAGACAAGCAACAGAAGCCTTTATTATTACCTTTTTCAAATATTTCTTGCAAAGCTTTTTGGCAAAAAGGTTTTTATTTTTTCTCAGGGTATTGGACCAATAAAAAGGTGGTATAATCTTTTGCTTTTTAAGCATGTGATAAAACTTGCAGATTATATTACAGTAAGAGATTATGATTCGTTTGACTTTTTGCATAAGCTAAAGATAGGCAAAAAGGTTGAACTTTCAGCAGACCCTGCGTTTTTATTGAATCCATGCTGTGATGCTAAGGTAAAAAAGCTCCTTGATGAGTATAAAATAGATTTTGGTAAAAAGACCATAGGTATTATAGTAAGAAAATGGAAAAAAGAGAAAGACATGACTGATAAAATTGCAAAGATTGCCGATGTCCTTATAGAAAATGAAGGGTACAATGTTGTTTTTATCCCTTTTCAGGGCAAGTGGGACATAATCAAGATAGATGAGATTGTCTCAAAGATGAAAAACAAACCATATGTGCTGAGCGATAAATTATCACCTTATGAACTTTTAGGAATTTTCAAGAAGTTGGATTTAGTAGTTGGAATGAGGCTTCATGCTCTTGTATTTGCAGCCAAAATGGGTGTTAAGTTTATTGGCATATCATATGATCCCAAAATTGATAGTTTCTTAAAAATATATGGGTTTAAACCTGCAGGGTATGTGGATAGCTTTGATGTAAACAACGTATTAATCGACATCCAGTATATGCTATCTGAAGGAAAGGTAACAAAAAAGATTGAAGAGATTTCAAAAAGTATGACCCAGAAAGCTGAAAAGGCTTTTGATATACTGGAAGATGCTCTGAGTAATATTAAAAAGAAAGATAGCATAAATATCTTGGGTGTGAGGATTGACTGTGTAAACTTCAGGAAGGCAAAAGAAAAGTGTCTTGAATTTTTAAATTCCTCATCACCTCATATTGTTTTTACTCCAAATGTAGAAATGATTATGCTTGCACAAAAGGATGAGAAATTTAAAAAGATTCTTAACTCAGGTGATTTAAATGTTCCGGATGGCATTGGAGTTGTTTGGGCATCAAAATATTTTGGAGAAAGGCTCTTTGAGAGGGTTACCGGGTTTGATCTGATGATGTCGCTTATGCCAGAGCTTGAAAAGCATAAAAAAAGAGTGTTCTTACTCGGGGCAAAACCTTCGGTTGCTGAAAGGGCTGGAGAAAATCTTTTAAAGACTTTCAAAAACTTAATTATCTGTGGTACACACCATGGCTATTTTTCGCAAGAAGAGAATGAGAAAGTGATAGACATTATAAACTCATCAAAAACAGATGTTCTTTTTGTTGCAATGGGCATGAAAAAGCAGGAAGAGTGGATTTATAAAAATAGAAAAAAATTAAATTGTAAACTTATTATGGGCGTTGGTGGAAGTCTTGATGTGCTCTCGGGTGAGGTAAAAAGAGCACCTATAATTTTCCAGAAGCTTGGACTTGAATGGTTCTATAGACTGATTACACAGCCATGGAGATTCAGAAGAATGCTGGCACTTCCTAAGTTTGTACTTGTTGTTTTGAAAACTAAGATGTTTGGGGGAAGATAAATGCTGAAAAAAATTTTCAGAGTGATATACGAATATGCTGCTATAACATTTGGCTCACTTCTGGTTGCACTGTCTTTAAACCTTTTTCTTGTGCCAAACAAGATAGCAGCGGGGGGCTTTTCGGGTATTGCCACAGTTTTGTATTATGTTTCTCACTACAAACTTCCTGTTGGTATGACAATGCTTGCTTTGAACATTCCTGCTTTTTTACTCGGCATAAAGACAATTGGGGTGGATTTCGGAGTAAAAAGTGTTTATGGGACCATTGCTCTTTCGGTCTTAACAGACCTGACAGCATTTTTGCCATGTGTTACATATGATAAGCTCCTGGCTTCAGTTTTTGGCGGAGCACTCATGGGGTTGGGGCTTGCTATTGTGCTTTTGTATGGAGCAACAACCGGTGGTACCGAAATGCTTGCAAGGATTATTCACAAATTTCTCTCCTTTATATCAGTTGGGCAAATTCTTTTGGGACTTGATGTCGCTGTAATTGCAATGGCATCAATGGTATTTAAGAACTATGAACTTGGACTTTGGGCAGTTCTGACACTTTTTGCATGTTCAAAGTTGATTGATGCCATTTTAGAAGGTGTAAACTTTGCAAAGGCGCTCATAATAATCTCAGATAAATCTGATATAATTACTGAAAAGATTTTAAGAGATCTTGACAGAGGAGTTACAGGTCTTCACGGTATTGGCATGTGGACAAAGACAGAAAAAAACGTGCTGCTTTGTGTTGTAAAAAGACATGAGGTAAGCCGTGTGAAAAACCTTGTCAGAAGTGTTGACGAGAAGGCATTTGTCATTTTGACAGACGTTCGAGAGGTTTTGGGTGAAGGTTTTTCTGTTTGATTAAAAATAATTTAATGGTATAATATAAAGAAAAAAGAAATAAGCTACCTGTCAGCAGGCAAAAGACAATTCAAATTTCATAAAGGAGGTCAAATGTATAAAATGGACAGGGCAAAAGAGCTTGAGCTCAAAAAAATAGCGACCGAGATAAGAAAAAGCATAATTATTCAAACGGCTGAAGCTGGCTCTGGTCATCCTGGCGGCTCACTTTCTGGTGTTGAGATTTTGACATATCTTTATTTTGTTGAGATGAATATTGACCCCAGAAATCCCAAAGACCCGGATAGAGACAGATTTGTTTTATCCAAAGGACATGCCTCTCCCCTTTTATATGCGGTTTTAGCTGAAAAGGGTTTCATAAGCAAGGAGGAGCTGAAAGGCTTCAGACAGATTTATTCAAATCTCCAGGGGCATCCTGATATGAAAAAGGTGCCGGGTGTTGAGATGTCAACAGGTTCGCTGGGGCAGGGTCTGTCTGTTGCAAACGGCATGGCGCTTGCAGGGAAACTGGATGGGAAGAACTACAGAGTGTATGTTTTGCTTGGCGATGGTGAGATTCAGGAAGGACAAATTTGGGAAGCTGCAATGACAGCTGCACATTACAAGCTTGACAACCTGACAGCGTTTTTGGACCACAATGGGCTTCAGATAGACGGTAAAATCACAGAGGTCATGTCACCCGAGCCTGTTGATGAGAAATTCAGAGCATTTGGCTGGCATGTTATAACAATTGACGGGCATGATTTTAATCAGATAGAAAAGGCAGTTAGCGAGGCAAAGACAGTGAAAGGCAAGCCGACAATTATAATTGCTGAAACAGTAAAAGGCAAGGGTGTATCATTTATGGAAAATGAAGCAGGCTGGCACGGCACAGCTCCCAATAAAGAGCAGGCTCAAAAAGCTTTAGAGGAGCTGCAAAAGCAGTTAGAAAGCTTGGAGGTGCAGGGATAAAATGGCTAAAATTGCTACAAGAGAAGCTTATAGTCAGGCTCTGGCTGAGTTTGGAGAGCTTTACAAAAACATAGTTGTACTTGATGCAGATCTTTCAAAGTCAACCAGGACAGAGATTTTCAAAAAGAAGTTCCCTGATAGATTTTTCAACATAGGAATAGCAGAGCAGGACCTTATGGCAACAGCAGCAGGGCTTGCAACATGCGGAAAGATACCTTTTGCAAGCACGTTTGCTATCTTTGCGGCAGGAAGAGCTTATGACCAGGTCAGAAACTCGATTGGCTATCCGCATCTTAATGTTAAGATTGGAGCATCACATGCAGGTGTGTCAATTGGTGAGGATGGGGCATCCCATCAGATGCTTGAAGACATTGCACTGATGAGAGTAATTCCGGGCATGGTTGTACTGTCACCTTCTGATGCAGCATCCACATATGAATGTGTAAGGCTTGCAATTGAACATGAAGGACCTGTTTATATTCGCTTGGGAAGACTTGGTGTTGAGGAGATTTACAGAAAAGGTGAGCTAAAACTTGAGCTTGGGAAAGGCATTGTTCTTCAAAAAGGTACAGATGTTGGAATTCTGGCAACCGGGCTTATGGTTCATGAAGCCATAAAAGCAGCAAAGATGCTTCAGGAGAAAGGGATATCGGTTTATCTTGTTGACATGCCATGTATCAAGCCAATTGATGCTGAACTTGTATTGGAAGTTGCAAAGACAGCTGGCTGCATTGTCACAGCAGAGGAGCACAATGTTTTGGGTGGTTTTGGGAGTGCTGTTTCTGAGGTTCTGGTTCAAAATTATCCTGTACCTGTTAGGATGGTTGGTGTAAATGATGAGTTTGGCAGGTCAGGAAAGCCTGAGGATGTTTTGAAATATTATAAACTCACTGCTGAGGAGATAGTAAACAAGGCAAAGGAAGTTATGAAACTGAAAAAGTAAAGAAAATTTAAAAGTAATAGCCGTCTTTTTTACAGGGTAAAACCTGGTAAAAAGGCGGCTTTTTTGTTTTTATGCATTCGTGGTAAAATTATAATTAAACCTTGACTTTTTTTATGAATGGGGATTTCTGAAAATATGGATGAAAGAATAAAGCTCAAAGAAAAGGTGCAACATGGCACATTAATGTTTCCGATAAATGTATATGAAAATTTATTCTGGTATCAAAGTAGCTATCTTTTACCACACTGGCATGATGAGTTTGAAATAGTATATCTTGAAAAAGGTTCAGCAAGTTTTTCTATAGATGGACAGGAATATATTTTGTCACCTCGCCAGTTTTTATTTATCAGCTGTGGTTCAATTCACTCAGGAAAAGCTATTGACTGTCCAGAAGCGTATGCGATTGTATTCAATCTGAATATGCTTTGCTCGCAAGAACCAGATATTTGCAAAACTAAATATATTAAGCCGGTTGAGGAAAGAAAAGTACTGGTGCCCAATTTAATTGAGGATACCTTTCTGGAGATGTTGATATTTGATTTAATAAAGACATGGAAAGAAAAGAACTATGGTTATGAGCTTTATATAAAATCAAATCTTTTTTTAATTTTTTACCATCTTTTTAACAAAGGATATGTTGTGGAAAGCAGCATTAACAGAGAATTTAATTCCAAGCTTGAGAAGATAAAGGCAGCTTTGGACTATATCAACTCTAACTACTCTGATTCACTCAGTATAGAGAAACTCAGCAAGATTACAAGCTTAAGCAAGTACTATTTTTGCAGGTTGTTTAAAGAGATTACCAGTCTTACACCCATTGATTACATAAACAAGCTCAGAATTGAAAAGGCTATTGAACTTCTCAAGAACACCAATCTTAGCATCTCAGAAATAGCATTTGAAGTTGGATTTAACAATGTGAGTTATTTTATAAAAATATTCAAAGAATATGTAGGAATAACTCCTCTACAGTACAAAAAGAAGGATACAATTTAGCAATGTATTTATATTTTTTTGCAATATGGTTAAAGAAATAATTTTGTTTTAAGTTTATTTTTTATAGTAGATACCTGATATTTTTCTGGAGGGAGAACAGGATGAAATTTACCGATGGCTTCTGGCGTGTCAAAGAGGGTATAAAGTTATATCATCCAGCTCATGTGTATGATTATGAAATTGCAGAGGATTCAGCTATAATTTTTGCACCAGCTCATTTTATTGCAAACAGGGGACAAACGCTGCAGGGTCCTGTCTTTACCGTGCGTTTTTCTTCACCTTTTGAAGATGTTATAAGAGTGCAAATCTGGCACTACAAGGGTCAAAAAGAGAAAAAGCCATATTTTGAATTTTATAAAGAAGAAGGATACTGTCCTGTGATAGAAGATTTTTCGGATAGAATAATAATAACAAGTGGAAAGCTGAAAGCTGTTGTAAATAAAAAAAGTGAATGGGAAGTGAAATACTACTATGAGGATAAATGCCTGACAAAAAATGGTTATAAATATTTTGGCTGCGCAGTTATGCCTGAAAACACTGCTTACATGAGAGAACAGCTTTCTTTGAGTGTTGGTGAATGTGTTTACGGGCTGGGCGAGAGATTTACTTCTTTTGTTAAAAACGGACAAACAGTTGATATATGGAATGAAGATGGTGGTACAATCTCTGATTTTGCCTACAAAAACATTCCTTTTTACATCACAAACCGCGGGTATGGTGTTTTTGTAAATGATCCAGGGCGTGTATCCTTTGAAGTTGCATCTGAGAATGTTGAAAGGGTTCAGTTTTCTGTGAAAGGGGAATATTTAGAGTATTTCATAATTGGTGGCAATAGCATGAAAAATGTTTTGGAAAATTACACAAAGCTTACAGGTCGGCCGCAGCTTCCACCTGCATGGTCTTTTGGACTCTGGCTTACAACCTCATTTACAACAAGTTATGATGAAAAGACAGTTACAGGCTTTATAGATGGAATGCTGCAAAGAGGCATTCCGCTTCATGTATTTCATTTTGACTGTTTCTGGATGAAAGATATGCACTGGGTTGATTTTGAGTGGGACAGAAGAGTTTTTCCGGAGCCTTCGCAGATGCTAAAGCGTCTGAAAGAAAAGGGAGTGAAGATATGTGTCTGGATAAATCCTTATGTGTCTCAGCTTTCAAAACTTTTTGATGAGGGGAAAGAAAAAGGATATTTTATAAAAAAGCCAAATGGAGATATCTGGCAGACAGATGATTGGCAGCCCGGTATGGCAATTGTTGATTTTACAAACCCAGATGCCTGCAGGTGGTATTCAGAAAAGCTCAAAGAGCTTATCAAAATGGGAGTTGACTGTTTTAAAACAGATTTTGGTGAAAGAATTCCAACAGATGTTGTGTACTTTGATGGCTCGGATCCCGAAAAGATGCACAATTACTACACCTATCTTTACAACAGGACAGTATATGAAACACTTCAAGAAGCATCTGGCAACGCAAATGCACTTGTTTTTGCAAGGTCAGCAACAGCAGGAAGCCAGAAATTTCCTGTGCACTGGGGCGGAGACTGTCTGGCTTCATATGAGTCTATGGCAGAGACTTTAAGAGGTGGACTTTCACTTTCGCTTTGTGGTTTTGGTTTCTGGAGTCATGACATAGGCGGGTTTGAGAGCACAGCAACGCCAGATCTTTATAAAAGATGGGTGGCATTTGGGCTTTTGTCTTCTCACAGCAGACTTCACGGAAATTCTGCCTATAAAGTTCCCTGGCTTTACGATGAGGAAGCGGTTGAAGTACTTGGATTCTTTACAAAATTAAAATGCAAACTTATGCCATACATCTTCTCAGCGGCTACAGAGGCAGCAGAAAAAGGAATCCCTGTGCTAAGACCCATGGTATTAGAATTTCCGGATGACCCTGCATGTGAGTATCTTGACAGACAATACATGCTTGGAGATAGTCTCCTGGTTGCTCCAATTTTCTCACCGGATGGTGAGGTTCAGTATTATGTACCTGAAGGTATATGGACAAATATCCTGACAGGTGAGAAGATTGTTGGTGGAAGATGGAGAAAGGAAAAACATAGCTACTTTAGCCTGCCGCTTCTGGCAAGACCCCATTCTATAATTCCAATGGGATACTGTGATACAAGACCTGATTATGATTATGCTAAAAATGTAACTTTGAATGTATACAATTTAGAAGAGGGAAAGGTAGCTTCTGTGGTTGTGAAAAATACAAATGGCGAAACAGAGCTTAAATTGGAAGTAAGAAGAGAAAAAAGTAAAATTTCGATAAATGTATTAAAGGACACTCAAAAGCTTTGGAGGCTTTTCTTTCATGGTCTTGAGTTAAAGTCTCAGTTTAATGCTTTTGTGACTAAAAAAGAAAATGGGAGTGAAGTAATATTAGGGGCAGCAGCTGAAGAGGCGCTTTTGAGTATTGAAAAGTGAGCTTTTCTTTGTTAGAATGTTATAATTTAGTTAAGAAAAAACTCAAAAAACGGATAGGTGAGAATAAATGAAATTTTTATTTGCGAATTTACAAATAAAAAAGAAATTTATATTAGCTTTTGTGATTTCTGCTTTAATTCCCCAAACTATTCTGGGGATTATTCTTTTTTTAAACTTAAGAGCAATTGCCCTGGAAAATGCCATCAAAGACACAAGAAAAAATGTTGAGGATGTGAAAATTAAGCTTATGGATATTGTACAGAATGCTGTTGATATTTCCAATAAATTGTATCTTGATAAAAAACTTCTGAATATACTTTCAACAGAGTACAAAGATATATCCAAAATATACGATGATTATACTTCATATACAGAGCTTTCTAATCTCATGTCTATTTACAGCAAAAATATTCATGCAATAAAAATTTATGCCTTTAATCCTACGCTGCTTGATACAGGCGAAATCGTAAAGGTTGACGATTATACAAAAAGTCAAGAATGGTTTAAAGAGGCTGTAAAAGGTGATGGAAAAATTTTATGGGGACTTGTGTTTGACAGCAATCCATTTAGACCACAGTACTATTTTAGCTTGACAAGACTTTTTAAAAATTCCTATGGTGAGAAGATAGGTGTGATGGTAATTTACATAGGAAAAGAAAGGCTTGAAGAGGTACTGTCACTGCACTTGAACACATTGGTTGTTACAGACAAAGGAATAATTGTTGCTGCAAAAGACAGAAATTTTGTTGGTAAGAAACTGAATTTCAATTTTTCTTTTCAGGATGGTAAACTTATTGAGAATGTAAATATTGATGGCAAGAAAGCAATGGCAATTTTAGGAACAATTAATGCAAGTGAGAGTGGAAATAGCTTTCTCAGAATTGTTTCTTTTTTCTCTGAGAAAGATGTATTTAAAAGGGTCAACAAAATAACTTTTGTCACCTTTTTACTTATACTTATCAACTCGGTAGTATCACTTCTACTTATGCTTTTATTTTCTAAACTGATAACAGGTAGAATTGCAATATTGAACAGGAAAGTAAATGAAATTTCACATGGTAATCTGGATACACAGATAAATATTTTAGGAAACGATGAAATTGGACAACTGGCAAAAAATATTCAGTCAATGGCAAAGAATATTAAAAACTTGATTAATCAGGTGTATCTGGCAGAAGTTCAAAAGCAGCAGATGATTGCAAAACAGAGAGAGATTCAAATAGAAATGCTTTGCAGTCAAATGAATCCACATTTTTTATTCAATACTCTTGAGGCTATCAGGATGAAAGCTTTTTGTACCGGTCAGTATGAAATTGCTCAGGTTGTTTATCTTCTTAGCAGTTTAATCAGAAAAAGCTTGGAGATGTCAACAGAATTAATAGATTTGGAAAGAGAGATTGAGATTGTGAAAGATTTTTTGGAAATACAGAAATTTCGATTTGGAGATAAAATAGATTACAAAATTGAAGTTCAGAGTGATCTTCTTTCTTCAAAAATACTTCCGTTTACCATCCAGCCGCTTGTAGAGAATTCGATAAGGCATGGTATTGAACCAATGATAGGAAGAGGAATTATTGCTATTAAGTTATTTGAGAAAGATGGAATGATAAATATAATTGTAGCAGACAATGGAATTGGGATGTCAGAAGAGAAGCTTAAAACTATCTTACAGACATTAGACAGCAAAGACAGAAGTCATGTTGGGCTGAAAAATGTTTATCATAGGCTAAAGCTATTTTATGGTGATGAAGCAAAAATAATTATAAACAGTGAACCTGGCAGAGGCACAAGTATTGAAATTCAGATTCCAAAGAGGTGAAGATGACTTGCTCAAAGTAATTTTAATTGACGATGAGCCTATAATATTACAGGGTCTTCAAAAAATTATTGATTGGAATGCATTGGGATTTGAGATAGTTGCCACTGCTCAGGATGGTATGGAAGGATTAGAAAATATAAAAAAATTTAAACCTGAAGTTGCTCTGGTTGATATTAGAATACCTGGAATAGATGGGCTTACGTTAATAAACAAATTAAAAGAGGAAGGAGTGAATACCAGAGTTATAATCCTTTCAGGGTATTCTGAGTTTGAATATGCAAAAGAAGCAATTGAGCTTGGCGTTGAAAGTTATTTGCTAAAACCTGTGGATCCTCATTTGCTTGAACAAAAGCTGGAAAAAGTAAAACAGAAGATTGGTAAGGAAATTGAACTGCAAAAGATTATAAAAACAACTCAGGAAATTGGTTTGGAAAAAGTAATTGAAAAGCTTTTATTGGGGACACTTGATAACCGTGAAATAGATTATGTCAATAGTTTTTATGGACTTTTACTTCCGTGGAAGAAATATCAGGTTGCAATAGTAAAATTTTGCGAAAAGGATAGCCAAAAGATTATAGAAGAAAAGATATTTCAGTTAAAAAAAGAAGTAGATTTGTTTTTAAAAAGAAATTGCTGCGGGTATTTAACCATTATTAATCACGATATCTGTATTCTTTTCAAAGATTTCTGGTATCCATTCAATAGCAAAAGTATTAACATGTTAAAGGAAAGCCTGGTAAGAATGGTTGGCAACCAGGTGGTAATTTCAATTGGTAGTGAAGTAGATGACTACACTCTTATAAAAGAGTCTTTTAATGAAGCAATTAGATTGCTTGAAAAACGATTTTTATTTGGATACAGAGGGATTGTTTATATAGGTGAGTGTTTGGAAGACAAGAGATGTGATAAAGTTGAATTTGATGATAAAGAATATGCTGAAAAACTGGCAATGGCAATTGTACTAAATGGGTTTGATAGCATTAATAAAATAGTAGAAGAAAAGAGTGAGCATTTTCTACACGCCAATTTGTCTGAGGATGATATAAAAATAGGTTTTTCAAATTTTTATATTGAGACGTTATACAGGTTATCTCATAATGAACTTTACAAACCTATTATTGAAAAATACCTTAATAAGGATATTTTAAAGAGTTTTTATATTCAATCTACCCTGACAGAGTTAAAGGCTTTGATAAAGTTCTATTTTCTATCTCTTGCAGATGAAATTGATAAAATGAATCCCGATAACCTTAAACAGAAAATTTCAGAATTTATAGAAAAAAACTATTTTGCAGATATAAGATTGGAAACAATTTCGGATGCGTTTGGATACAATAGTTCTTATTTTAGTAAACTATTCAAAAAGGTATTTGGAGAAAATTTTACAATATATCTGGACAGAATAAGAGTGGAGAAGGCAAAAGCCTTTTTAAAAGAGGGCTATAAGGTATCTGAGACGTGTAAAAAAGTTGGATTTGATGATGTCGATTATTTTTGTAAAAAATTCAAAAAATATGTAGGCATTTCGCCAAGGGAGTTTAAAGAAAAACAGAAAAATTGATGTATTCATAAAAAGCTACAGGAAAGGCTTTTTTTGATGTCCAAACTTTGGGGTATAAAATGTCAAAAATGTGGGGTATGGTAATTTTATTTTTCTTTTTAAAATCAATTATGTGGACATGAGCAGGAAAGCTGACATGCAAAATTGGAGGTTTCAAAATGCACAGTAAAAAACTTTCCAATAAACTGTGGCGACAGAAATATCTAATTCTAATGATTTTTCCTTTTATAATATGGCTTATCATTTTCAGATATATTCCACTATGGGGCTGGATTATGGCATTCCAGGATTATAAACCTGGTAGACCTATTTGGAATCAAGAATGGGTTGGATTTAGGTGGTTTGTTGAGATGTTTCAGGACCCTGACTTTTATAAGGCTATGAGAAATACCCTGGTGATGAGTTTTATGGGTTTAATATTCGGCTTTCCATTACCAATAGTCTTAGCCTTGCTTTTAAATGAGATAAAGAATATAGCATTTAAAAGAACTGTCCAGACAATTTCATATCTTCCACACTTTGTTTCATGGGTTGTTGTGGCAAGTTTGGTAAGCGAAATTCTGTCACCAAGTGGTGTGATAAATCAGATTTTACAAAAGCTTCATCTCACAAATTACCCGATTATGTTTATGGCAGAACCTCGTTATTTCTGGTGGATAGTTACATTTTCTGATATTTGGAAAGAGCTTGGATGGAACACCATTATATACTTGGCGGCAATCACTTCAATAAATCCTGAACTGTATGAGGCTGCAACAGTTGATGGAGCAGGAAGGTTTAGGAAGATGATAAGTATAACTTTACCGGGGATAATGCCCACAGTTACAGTTTTATTGATTTTAAGTATAGGAAACATAATAAACATAGGTTTTGAAAAGCAATTTCTTTTGAGAACTGCGGCAACAAGAGATGTTGCTGATGTGATAGATCTTTATATACTCACATATGGTATTGGTACAGGAAGATACTCATTTGGAACAGCTGCGGGTGTTTTTAAGTCTGTTGTGAGTTTGGTTCTCCTTGTTTTTGCTAACTGGTTTTCCAAAAAGACAACTGGCTATCGCATGATGTAGGGTGGAAGCGCAAACTTTGAATCAAGGAGGATTTTTAGGGTGAAAAAGAAAGCTGCCGGTGAATTGGTTTTTGAAATTTTTAATTACACACTGATGATAATTTTGGCTGTGGTCACTCTCTATCCTTTTTTGCATGTTTTAGCTGTGTCTCTCAATGACCCTTATGATACAGTGAGAGGCGGAATTACAATATTTCCAAGAAAGTTTACCATGGTAAATTTTATAGAAATGCTCAACTATCCACAAATTCCATGGGCTGTTTTGATAACTGTGTTAAGAACAGTTATTGGGACTGCAGTTGGGGTTTTGTCAACTGCTATGGTTGCTTATGTTATAAACAGGAAGGATTTTATTGCAAGAAAACCGGTTGCTATAATGTTTATTATCACTATGTATGTGGGTGGAGGCTTGATTCCTGACTATATGCTGATAAGAGGGCTTGGGCTTATGAATAATTTTTTGGTATATATTCTGCCAGGTCTTATAAGTCCTTTTAACGTTATTGTTATAAGATCATACATGGAAGGCCTTCCTTCAGATTTAGAAGAGTCAGCAATGATAGATGGTGCAAATGACTTTTTAATATTCTGGAAAATAATTTTGCCACTTTGTGCCCCTGTTATTGCAACAATTAGTTTGTTTATTGCAGTTGGGCATTGGAATTCCTGGTTTGATACATATCTATACTGCTCGGGTGAACCCAAACTTACTACTTTGCAATTTGAGCTTCAAAAGATTTTATCAAATGCAGCTGCATCCTCTCAGGTAGATTACTATAGCAATCTTGATCCCAATAGAACAATGAAAGTCACTCCACATTCTTTGAGAATGGCAATGACAATAATTGTAACACTTCCAATTTTGTTTGTGTATCCATTTGTCCAGCGATATTTTATACAGGGTATGACAATAGGTGCAATAAAGAGCTAAGTACCTCAAAAAAATATTCAAATGTAGGTTTTAAGCTGGTTTGTCCAGCTTAAAATAAATTGAAAAAATAAAAAAAGGGAGGTTTTAAGAAACTATGAGAATTTCAGAAAGATTTTTTACAGTTATTTCGGTAGTTGTTATTATTAGCTTTGTATTAAGTATTTGTCTGGTTGGTAATGCCGGAAGTTCAAAACTTGTAAAGCCTCTCAAGCCAACACCTGAGGCAAAAAAGCCAATTACACTCACTATGTACAGTGCAGAGACAAACCCAAATGACGATGGATTTAAGTCACCGGTTGCACAGAAGATAAAAGAACTTACAGGTGTCACTTTAAAAATTGAATATGCAGTAGCTCAGGGTGCAGGAACGCAAAAACTTCAGCTGATGGCTGCAAGTGGTGATTATCCGGACCTGGTATATGCAAAGGGGGATTTGCAACTTCTTAAAAATGCTGGTGGAATACTTCAGTTAGACAGCTTAATTGATAAATATGGACCAAATATTAAAAAAGCATATGGTAAAAACCTCAAGAGACTAAGATGGAGCCCTCAGGATCCACACATTTACTGTTTGGGCATTACAACAGACAATGACGCAACCTTAGATGTTAATGGCGGTTTTATGATTCAGCACAGAGTTGTAATTGAACAGAATTATCCAAGGATAAGGACAATAAAAGACTTTGAAAATGCAATAGTAAAATACTGGAAGAAACATCCAACCACAGAGGGACTGCCAACAATTCCACTGACACTTTCAGCAGATGACTGGCGAACTGTTATTTCGGTTACAAATCCTGCTTTTCAGGCAACAGGCGCGCCAGATGATGGAGAATTTTATGTTGATCCTAAAACTCTTAAAGTTATCAGACATTATAAACGTCCAGTTGAAAAAGAATATTTCAAATGGTTAAACCACCTGTGGAATGCAGGAATTCTTGATCGGGAAACATTTGTACAGAAGGACGATCAGTATAAAGCAAAAATTGCTTCGGGAAGAGTTCTTGCCTTAATTGATGCTGGCTGGGCAGTAGGTGAACCAATTACTGCTTTGAAAAAAGCAGGTAAGTATGAATACACATATGGATATTATCCTGTCACGGTCAATGAAAAGATAAAGCAATGTCCGCCTGACGTAAAGGTGGGGTATACTGGTGGCTGGGGTGTTGCTATAACAGTAAAATGTAAAGACAAAGTGAGAGCAATTAAATTCTTGGATTGGATGTGCACAGAAGATGCCAATATATTAAGACAGTGGGGAATTGAAGGCGTTCATCATACCTATGTAAATGGTAAGAGAGTATTTACATCAAAATATGATCAGATGAGGAAAACCGACCCAACATTCCCCAAAAAGACGGGTATAGGTGTATATTTGTATCCATTCCCGAGACTGCCCAATACGTATGTTGATTCTACAGGTAATCCAATTGCACCTGACACGAGGAAAGAAGATATAAGAAAGAACTATAGTGATGTTGAGAAAAAAGTACTGTCAGCATATAAAGCAGAAATCTGGAAGGATTTGTTCCCAAAATCCAATGAATATCCTGAAAAGACATGGGGATATTTGTGGATGATATCAATTGATGATCCAAGTATAAAGACTATTAATGATAAAATCTGGAATTATACATTATCAACAATTCCAAAAGTTGTCATGGCAAAGGAAAAGGATTTTGATAGGGTATGGAGCGATTTTCTTGACGGCTTTGAAAAACTCGGAAATAGCAAGGTAGAAGAATATTATACAAAGAGGATTAAGCAAAATATAGATTTATGGACAAAGTAAGGCTATTTTTAACTCAGGATATGAAACAAGAAGGGGATGAACCGGTATAAATTTTTTGGAAAGGTCATCCCCTTTCTTATTTCAACCAAAATCCTAATTATTACTTTCCCTTTTTCTTGGCATCAAAAAAGTCTCCCCTCTTTTTTGCTATTCAGGAGAGACCATTTGCTATTTTTTACTCCTATTTTTTCTACACTTCACTTCAAAGCCAGTTGTCTTAAAACAAATGGCAGGGGCGGAGGGACTCGAACCCCCAGCCAACGGTTTTGGAGAGCTTTTCGGGAGTTACACCTCAAGCCTCAAATCTTTAATCTTTATTTCCAGAGCTTAACAAATTCCCTCATCGCTTCTTCCTGCATAGTAGGCAGAACATGAGAGTATGTATCAGCTGTGAGTTTGATGTCGCTGTGTCCTAAAATCTCAGCAACAATTTTAGTGTTGACCCCCAGAGAAAGCATAAGTGTCGCAAAGGTATGCCTTAAATCGTGGAACCTTATGAGAGGAAAATTATGTTTTTTAATAATCTTTTTAAACTTTCTGGATAAATAGTTAGCAGTCAGGTTTCCAGTAGGAAGTCTTGGGCATACAAAATCATCAGGCTTTGGCTTGGTGATTTCATATAGATTTTTTAGTTCCTTGTAGAGAATATCGTTCATATACACTGCACGTTTTGAAGTTTTAGTTTTCAGATTGACCGTTTTTAAACCCCTGTTTTTGCGTTCTGACTTAACAATACTGATTACCCGTGTTTCAAAGTTAACATCGCACCATTTAAGAGAAAGTATTTCGCCTGCTCGCATCCCTGTGTGCAGAGCGATGAGAACAGGATAATAGATAGGTTCATCTTTGATAATCTCCAAAAACCTTTTTGCAGTTTCAATATCCCAGACATCAAATACTTTTTTCTCAGGCGTTGGCGGTACAACCTTTTTCACAGGATTGTCGCTAATATATTCCCACATTTGAGCATGTTTAAAAATTTCATGTAAAAGCCTGTGCAGTTTCAGAATTGTGCAGTTTGATTGTGTTCCTGCAAGAGCAATATAGATATTTTGAATATCAATTGGCTTTACCTCATTTAAAGGTTTACTTCCAATTGCCTTAAGGGCTGGCTTTAGAAGTTGTCTGTATCTTTTTTGTGTTGAAGGTTTAACTGCTGTGTTTGCATAAGCCTCAAACCAATAATCAACAAACTCTTTAAAAGTAATAGATGAACTTGGGACTTTTGAATATTGTTTGAGGATTTTTAAAACATTTTCAAGAGTTGTTATCAATTCTTCAATATTAAGTTGTTCAACACTCATGGCTATACCCCCTTCGGGGTTAATTATAAACCAAAACTTAGAAGGAGGCAAAAGCTATGAAAATAGGTAAAAGAGAACTTAAAAAAATGGAGACTGCAGAAAAAATCAAATACTACTTTTTCGAAAAAGAAATGACAGTAAAAGATGTGGCAAAGAAAATAGGAATTTCAAGGCAAACAATCTATAATTATTTAAACAAGTACGGTCTGATAGATATTGAAGAATACGAAAAAGAAAGACTTAGAAGAAAAGAAGAGTCAAGAAGAAGGAAAATTGAATATATCAAAAACTACATAAGGAATAAAAGACTACAAAAGAAAGCTGAAAAGCTGAAAAAAGAATTGGCAGAATTAATTGAGAAAGGCATAATTTCAGAGGCAGATATATGGAACTGGTTAGAAGAAAGTTACGCTTACCTTGATTCAATTGTAGTAATGCAGCAATATAAGGATTCACTGTACCTTTCATACGAAGAAAGAAGAATGACTCCCTGGACAAGATTCTGGGAATCTATTGCTAACTGTTACAAATACGTAGGCGGTGGCAAATATGTGCGTCTCGATAGCGTAGGCGGCGCGCTTGTTCCAACCTGCTTGCCAAAAGTAATTAAATCTCCCAATTTTGCAGGCAGAACAAGAAAGGGTAGAACAGATATAACAGCAGCACAGCAAGCAATGGCTTAAAAATATTCCAAGTTTTACTAAACCCTTTTGCAAGGGACTGATGGGAGTATTACGCCCTTTTGAAATAACAAATTATGTTATAAATAACAATAATTACAACCAAGGAAGTGCTCAGCATGAACATAAGAATAACAAGACATGCAATAGAAAGGTATCAGGAAAGGATAGAAAGGTGCTCGGATGATGAGGCAATGAATATGATATTGAAAACAGTGTACCTCGGTAAGGTGATAGCGAAAAGGAAAAGAGGAGCATACACAGAAAAAGCGATTAGATACAATGACGCCATAGCAATAACATACGAATATGAAGGCGGAGTCATCGTTGTATCAGTTATAAAAAACGAATATGAAAGGTGCTGGTGGAAAAGGCAAAATAGATTGTAAATTGCTATATGCATTTTAAAATAAAACAACAAAAAAGGTGGGTGATTGATATGGAAGAATTGCAGAAGCTTTTTCAGCTTGTGAGCCCTGAGCAGTTTGCAGACAAAGCAGGTAAGTTTTTTTACACTTTTTTTGTCTACTTTGACAACTGGCTAAAACCGCTGTCTGCAATTTTTCTAATAATTGCTGCCATTTGCATTTTGATTGGAATTCCCACGCATTCTGACGCACTCATTAAAACAGCAAAAAGAATATTTACAGGAATTTTTGTAGCATGGTTAATAAGAGTTTTTGGTCCTTCTTTCATTTCACTTTTCTACAGCTTCAAAAAATAGGATTGAAAGGAGGTGAAAAATGGTGAAGAAGAAATTGATAAGCATAATGTACACATTAACGGCTATGCTTTACGCAGTGCCAGCTTTGGCAACTGATTCAACAACTTCTTTCTTCAAAAATGCAGGAGTTTCACAGAAGGACCCTGCTGCGGTAGCAGGAAAGTTTATAAAAGAGGTTGTTGCACCGATTGCTGCAATAGCCGGTCTTGTCGGGCTTACTGTAATTGCTGTATGGTTTTTTGCAAAAATCATGACAGCAAAGGATGCACGTGAAAGGTCAGAAGTTATGTCAAACTTCTCATGGAAACTCATTGGAGCAATCGGTCTTTGCTTGATACTGACAGTAGGCGGCTTTTTATACTGGCTCGTGGGGAAAATAGGTAATGTTAAGTAAAACTAATAAGAATATAACCTGACGCGGGCTGTTCATTTTAGAACAGCCCTTTTCGCTTTCTCTTTTTAAGCTTTACAAAAAAGGGGGAAAGTTTTGTGCGAACATTCCAGGTTCCTTTTGAGAGGGAGTTTGAGGACAGAATTTTCTTTGGAGTTTTGACTTTGCGGCAATTTCTAATCATTGGCTGTTTTGTTGCCTTCCCAGTAGTTCTTGCTCTTTTTTCAAGGTCGCTTATTTTGTTTATAACCCTTGTCCCAATAACATCACTTTTAGGACTTGCACTTGCATTTATAAAAATCAGAGGTGACACTCTCACAAAATACTTCAGGCGAATAATAGCTTTCTATACAAGACAGCGGACTTTTCTGTACAGGAGGGCAAAATAATGTGGCTGGTATTCGTAATGCTTTTCATTCTCATTGCAGGTATTGGTGCTATATTTGTAATCTACATTCAAACTAAAAAAGACACTGAAGAGCATTCATCAAGCAAGACAACATCTACTAAAAATCACAAAGGAAAGAGCAACAAAAAGACAAGTTTAAAGAGCTTATTTAACATTACAAATATACTTGAAGACGGAACTGTTTGTATTGAAGGCAACATATACTCAAGAATATTCTATTTTTCCACACCCGATTTTGTTTTGCTTTCTGACTCAGAACAGCAGCTTTTTGAAAATGATTTAATCACAATTGCACGAACAATAGACATTCCAGTCCAGCTTTTCACAACAGTCCAGAGAGTGGACACAGCAGCATACATCGAGATACTTGACAATGTTATTAATAACACAGACACAACAGAGCAAATTAAAATGTACACGAAAGCTTTAAAGGACAGTCTTGAAAGGCTCAGAACAGGCAGTGAGTTTTTTGTCAGGAAAAACTACATTATCTTATCTGTAGCAGAACAAAGACAAGATATAGCAATTGACAAACTTGAACTGGAAGCTAAAAAGCTGTTTCAATTATTTAAGCGTGCGTCAATAAAAGTGTTTCAGCTTGATAGAAACAGCGTTCTGCAGCTTTTTAGAGACATCCTAAGGAGAGACAGCACACTGCTTGTAAAAAAAGCAATTGAAAGCGGTGCGCTTTCCACTATACTTACTGGAAAGGGGATAGTGGTTCATGAAGATAATAAAGAGGACAGCCAGGGAGCAACAAACAAAGTTGAATACGGTTCAAGAGCAGCAGGAGAGTGACATGTTTGAGCTTGCGCCAGATATTTATGAACTTATCCTGCCTGACACTTTTCATGAAGAGGCGGATTACATCTACCTTGGCGCAGAGAATTATTGCAGGGTTTATGTACTTGATATAGATTATCCGTCCGAGATGTATGTTGGCTTTTTGACGGTCTTCTTGACAAAGGCGAGATAGCAATATCTGTGTTTATAGAGCCAAGGGACACCGGTCAGGCAATACGGGATATCACAAGACGGATAAATGAAATGAAGTCAAACGCAATGCTGCAAAGAGGAGAACCTGATTATAAGCTTTTGGCACAAATAGAATGGTACGACGCTCTGCGTGCCTCACTTCAAAGAGGCATTGAGAAAATCCTTATGGCTCAGGTGTTCATAGTGGTATACAGCAAGAGCCTTGAACAGCTGCGTGAAGACTGTATTAGAATAACAAAGTTTGCTGAGTCACTCGGACTTAACATGAGAGCTTTAAGTTTTGAACAGGCAAAAGGATATATCTCCTGCCTTCCGCTTGGCGCAAGGAACCTAAAATACATCGAGAAGTTTAGACCCATGACTACATCAGCAACTGCCTGCCTTTTCCCAGTGGGCAACACAGATATAACATATGAAGAGGGTTTTTACATTGGCTACAATGCAATAACAAACAGTCCGGTATTCTACAACCAATTCGACAGAAGCCTTCCCAATCCGCACATGGCCATCTTCGGAACCACCGGTGCGGGAAAATCAACAACAATGAAGACGATGCTTGGCAGGATGGCAGCGTACGGCTACAACATATGCGTACTTGACCCAGAACGTGAATATGAGAAGATAATAAACAAGCTGGGCGGCAAGTACATCAGGATAAGACCGGGTGAAAAGCTTGGTATTAACCCCTTTGATGTTGAAATCGAAGAGGAAGAGGGCAAAAGATTCATCGACCTCAACTCGAAAGTTGCAGATATCAGGTTTATTTTAAACATCATATCCGAATACTACGTTGGAAAAAGGCTTGATGGTGTTCAGATGGCAATAATTGAGCGCATTGTGAGAAAGCTTTACTATGACAAAGGTATAACTTCTGACCCAGAAAGCCTTTACACTTCAGCAAGGACGGATGAAAAAGGAAGACTTATTGTTGGGAAAATCAAAAAAGAGCTTCCAACACTTTCTGAGCTAAGAGAAGAGCTTTTTAAAGAGAGCGAAACACAGGCTTTGGCAAAAGCAATGGAGGTTTTCGTTGGTGAAGGGTCTCTGTCACTTTTTGACTGCCAGACCACAATTGATGCTGATGATAAAATAATTGCATTTGACTTAAAGGAATTTGAAAGAGATAACTTTTTGAAGTTTTTTGCTTCTGTAAATATACTCAGCTGGATATGGAACAAGTTCTCGAATGCTAAACTGAAGGGTCAGAAGAAAGTTGTAATATTCGATGAGGCATGGATGTTCACACGATACCAGGCATCGGCAGAGTATTTGGAGTTTATATCAAGAAAGGGACGAAAGTATAAGATATCTTTGATGATAGCATCCCAGACATTGCTTGAATTCTTGCAGAACGACACAGGAAGAGCGATTATAAACATGTGCGCAAGCAAAATATTAATGCGACAGGAGAGCGACATGGCTGCGCAGATTGCAGAGTTTTTCAGGCTATCAGAACGCACAGTTGAAATTATAACATCTGCTGCCCAGGGACAGGGGATTATTATCAACCCTCGCGAAAAGATTTTCATTCAGGTAACGCCATTTGATTTTGAATGGGAATATGTAACAACATAAACGTGTGAGGTGTTTAAGAAAAATGAATTTGATAATGAAAAGATTAAAAATTTCCCTGCCAGCAGTAATTTTGCTTTTAGCTTTTGTTCCTCTATACGCTTTTGCTGCCGACAGCACAGCAACAAAAACTATCAAACTTGCATTCAGTATAGTAAGTATACTTGGCTCTGCCTCTTTATTTGTATCAATTACTTTGTTCTTCATCCGCTTGATGGCCCACAAAAACAGCGTTGAGAGAACAAAAATAATGCAGTGGTCAAAGTACATCCTGGCAGGCAGCATAATTATCTTTGCTCTATCTACAGTTGTAGGTATTATGCTTCACTACCAGCAGCAGCTTATAGACATTGCAAAGATAACTTTCACAAACCCTGAAAAAGAATCTACAGTTAAAAAAATACTGTTTGATATAGGTGATAAACTGGATATATTTGTAAACGCAATAATAAATGTGTTAACAGCGTTCATTGTTACACCCATTGAGTGGCTTGGAAAACTTGCAGGCTTTAAGCCAATGAATCAGTTGTTTTTTGAAGGAAATCCGTTTAGCGACAAGGAGATGGATTTTCTCTTAAAATACTACTGGGTGGTTACTTCAGTTGCTTCGGTGTTTATTATCCTGCTTGCTGGCAAGACAGCTATAAAGCTTATGTTCAGCGGCGTAACAGCATCAGAGAGGATATCACTCACAAAAGAAATTACAACATGGTTTATGGCACTGCTTATCATAGCAACTGCCCCCTGGATATTATTTCTTCTGTTTGAGTTCTTTTCGCTTCTTACAAAATGGCTTCAGAGCGTTATAAACAGCAGTTTTTCGTACACAACAAAATCAAATGAAACTTTTTCGACAATTATCGACGTTTTTGGACTGCATTATGACGAATCAAAAACAGCAGAGGAAATAGCCCAGGACAATACAATCATAGACACATTCTTCTATCAAGTTTGTGGTTCCAATCCTGCCAACACAATCATCATGAAAGCATTGTATATACCGCTCTGGGCAAAAATAAACCTTGTGTTCATGGTAAGAAAATATATCCTTGGTGTCTTTTTCTTGTTCACACCATTTGCAGTACTGATGTGGGGAATCAAAAGGGATTCAATGCTGCTAAATGTCTGGTTTGGTGAAATTTTGACAAATGCATCCATGGCATTTTTCTATGCGTTCACTTACATGACCACAATACACATATTCACAGCAGCAGGATGGACAGGTTGGGCATTTGGGTTCATTGCAATGTACTCAATCCCCAAAATTGCGGACACGCTAAGAAACCTTTTGCAAAACCTGTTTGAGCGCTGGGCAGGGGTGGACGAGCTGAACCTTGCACGACCTGCACTCGGTTCGCTTTCAAATATGCTTCTTGGTTTTAGAAATGCTTTCAATGCACTTGGCATGATTAGACCAGCAAGAGTTGCAAGCTCGGCAAACATTGAAGAGCCAACCACAGCGCTTTCTCCTGCGCAAAACAGAGCAGTTGTTATGAAAGACGGCAGAAACTATGATGACGATAATAGCTTTTTTGCAACCGGTACATCTACTACTCCACCACCTTACTTTGGCCCAACTCCAGCAGGAAGCTTTTTAGGACCAAGACCACCATATGGTGGTGGTAGTGGTGCAGCTACAGCAAACACAAGAAAGATGGCAGCAGCCGCAGCTGTGGTAGGGCTCACCGGTGGTGTTGCAGCACCTGCTGCTGCAACAGCGGCAGGCTCAAGTGGAATGGCAGCAGGCTCGGGTGCTTTTTCAGCCCAGGGTGCATATTCTGGCTCTTTTGCATCAGCAAACTTTTCATCTTCAGGTTTTAACATGTTCAAAGAACCTTTCTTTTCATACAAAATCGATGACAGGATTGATTCAGCTGTGTTTGAGAGGATACAGCAAAATCCTGAGTATCAGCCATACTTTGAACAAACAGGGGGGCTTTTTAAAATGCTTTCAAGCGTAAACAAGGCAAAAGTGTTTGTTGAGGCAGTTAAAACAGGTGATACAACAAGACTTGAAAAAGAGTACAATATCAGCGACAATACAAAACATGCACTCAATGCTTTGCATCACGTATACAAAATAGAAAAAGATTTGCTGCTTGGTCAGCTCGGTCTTCGTGAAATGAAAACACGAAATCAGAAGCGGTATTTTGTAAAACCAGACTTTTCAGAATTCAGAACATAAAAGTTCAAAGCTTCAATCCTATGTGATATGATTTTTATGAATCAAAAAATATACAAAAAGAAAGGGGTATAGCTATGAAAAAGAAAAAAGTCACAAAAGAGAAAATTACAGTTGTGGACCTTGAAGAAAAACTCATTCAGGAAGGTGCAAAAATATTACCTGCTGAAGCTTCTGACAGGCTTTGCTGTATTCATGACTGCATTGACAATGCACACTACAAAATAATCAACCAGAACGAAGAGACTTATGTTTGCTCTGTGCATGCTAAAGAGTTAAAAACTGTAGTAAAAGCTAAAATCACTGCTGATTATTTCCTTGAAAAACCCAGCACCACGCTTGTTTTACAGCTTGGTGATTACAACCTTTATGTAAACCAGACTGACATTGATTGCGATGACCTTGAAGAAAAGCTAAGCGAAAAAGGGATAGAAGAAAACAAAGTTGACAAAGCAGTTATTGAAAGCTCTGTAGCAACCCATGAAAATGTAACCTATGCAGATGTGATTGATGGCAGACTTTATTATATTAGCTGCCTGCCGCCAAACGATTTGTACTTCCCAACCAGCAGCGAACTTTTTATTGTCAGAGAAAAGATAAAAAGCGGCGATTATGACATTGTAGAAAAGCCAAAAGTGGTTTTGAACTATAAAAACATATACGAAGGTTTTTGGGATGATGATGAGTTTAAAGCTTTAGAGCCCAAAAGAGCTTACACAGGAAGCTGCTATGTTTGTGGCAAGCCGGTAAGCTACAGCATTGGGAAATACAATCTTTGCAAAAATCACTTTATGCAGGTTCAGCAGGGTATGCTTAAAGACATTTTTATAGATGCCTTCAATGGGGTGCTGTGCCATATACTTCCTTCTGATTTGCTTATGGTAAACTTCAATGGCAAAGACTTAGACATTGAAGTGTATAACTTAGAGGATTTGTCAGAGATAAAGGAGATTATCAGAGACTACAAGATGAAGCTCATAAACTTCAATATTGAGTTTGCTGAGAGGTTCATAAGATGTCCTGAAATAGCTTTTTCTGCTTTAATCGACGATCGTATAGTGACATACACATGTGACCTGGGTAACGACTTCATAACCAAAGAAGAATGGGACGAGATTGTAAGAAGGATAATAGAAAAAGGATTACTTGATTAATAAAACCCAAAAAATATGTTGAAAATTCTTATCATTTGGGGGTATCATATAATTAAGGAGAGGCAAATTAAGAAAGTTTTCTGAGGGTAACCCCCGCCCTCATCTGAGTCCAATACAAAAGGGGGAGTAAAACGAAAGATGAGTAGAAAAAGGCGGCTTGTTGATGAAGGTTTCAAAAGAGTGCTGACAAACAGTGCAAACATCAAGTGGCTTTTGACAGAAATTTTTGAGGTTGTACCATTTCAAATTGGAGTTGAGGACATAGAAGTCATAGCCACAGAGTCTATCAACAGGCAGTGGAGAGCACGCAGGTCAGACATGGTGTACAGAATAAAATACAAGGACGCATATATATGTTTGCTGTTAGAGTTTCAAAGCACGAAAGATGAGCTCATACACCTGAGGATATTAGAATACATGCTGCTAATCCAGAAGAAGTACATGGCAAAAAACCTTCTGCCAGTAGTGATACCTGTAGTGCTGTATACAGGTGACCAGGAATGGACACCAGCAACAAGCTTTGAACAGAACGTGATTTATGGAGAGGATTTTAAACAGTATGTTCCAAAGTTCAGCCTGGTGTTTGTGGATGAGCGTATGATAGACGATGAGAAACTTTTGAAGGGTGCAAATCTGATAGCAGCAGCTTTGTATGTGGATAAGGTATCAAGCAATCCAGAGAAGGTGGCAGAGCGGCTTGAATATTTGAGTAAGCATGTAAGATTTTCAGAGGAGCAAAAGGAAGAGTTTTGCGAGTGGTTATACCACGTGGTATTAAAAGGATACGGATTTTCAGACGAAGAAGTGGACGAGTTTTTGTTCAGGTCTGACTTTCTGAGATTGGGGGTGAATGAGATGTTTCTCAACACAGCTGAGAAGATAAGAAAGGGCTTGGAGAAGGAGTTAGAAAAAGAAAGAAAACAGGGCATTCAACAAGGTATTCAACAAGGTATTCAACAGGGCAAAGAACAAGCACTGCTGGAGGTAGCCCAGAAGATGATAGAGGAAGGAGCAGAGGATAGCTTTATTGCCAGAGTCACAGGACTTGACATGGAAAGGATAAGGGAGCTTCGCAGCAAACTTGGCAAATAGAGAATACTGGTTGAGGGCAGGAGGCAGGCGCAAACAAAGCGTCTGCCTTTTGTTTTTTTTAAGAAGAATAATAAAAAACAAAAACAGGGGAGTGATTTTCATGTACCAGCAGGAATTTGAAAAACTTTTAAAAGCACTTGCAGACAAAAGTGTTTTTGCCTTACTTATAGTCGAAACTGAGGATGGCAAGGTTATTTTAAGGCCAATAGGTGGCGAATGGGGAAGCGGTATTATACCTGCAATTGAGGAGATGGACAGAAAATACCCTGGCTGCAAAATGAAACTACTTGAGAGGAACTACAGAGATTGGTTTGAATATTTTCAACATGTTATTCCAAAAGAGAGAATGATATAATTAATTCAAAAGTACACAAAAAAGGGAGTTGAACCAGTTATGAGTTATGAAAAGACTGAAAAGATAATAAATGTCTCAGACATTCAAGAATTTCCAACATGGCTTGGTTCAAAGTGTCTTCTATTATCACAGTTTGGTCTTGACCCGTACAGGAACACTGATGAAGAACTTTTAGAGGTCTTGGAGATGACTGCGAAAGACCCTAAATATCTGGATATTTGCCTCAAGTTGAGCAGGTGCAAAGGCTTTTACGAAAAGTTTCTTAAAAACGAGACGCCTTTCTTTGACCAGGACCCGATTGTAGTCAGAGAATACAATGGCAAGTTCTGGGTCATAGAAGGGAAGCACAGAGTCTGTCTTGCCAAAAGAGCGGGTTTTGAAAAGATAAAAGCAGTTGTATATCAATTAAGAGAAGACACGTTAAGTCGCATACCGGACATTGGCAATCCCGGAGTTTTCAGATTTAGTTACAAATGCAAAATTGATGAGGCGGGGAGACGAGAGCACAGAGGTGAACTTGGTGCACAGTGGCTCAAAACAGTCACCAACTATTTCTGGGCTATTGATACTGCCCAGCCTTTTTTGCTGAATAGCAAACACGACACAGATGGGAAATTTGTTGAGCTTGTTGAAGGGGTAAAAGTCAAAGTAAGTGTTAACATAAAGAAAACAAAAAGGCTGTTCTCTAAACCTTCAAAGACTATTGAAATAGAATCAGAGGTAGCAATTGAAGAGAATCATAAAAAAACAAGGATCTGGCTCCTTTCTGTACACTTTTGCACGACACAGTTTTGTTCCCAGAAGCCTGTTTTTACAACTCTTTTCAGAACAGGTTTGTGGCGCAAACAACACGAAATGGTTTTAGAAGAAAGGTGTATTTGTGAAATCTAATAAAAAGGAGAGCGAGGAGTTGGACAAAATGAAAAGTGAGTATACCGAAAAGATAATAAATGTAAGCGACATTCAGGAATTTCCGACAGAGCTTGGTTCAAGGTGCTTGCTTTTATCAAAACTTGGTTTGAATGCATACTACAATACCGAAGAAGAAATACTTGAGGCTTTAGAAACCACAGCAGCAGACCCAAACTATTTGGAGATTTGTCTTCAATATAGCAGGTGCAGAGGCTTTTTTGAACAGTTTATAGAAGGTAAAACACCATTTTACGAACAGGACAGAATTAAATTAGCCGAGTACAAAGGCAAGTTCTGGGTTGTAGAGGGAAAGCACAGAGTCTGTCTTGCCAAAAGATTGGGGATAGAGAAAATTAGAGCCCAGGTGTATCAGCTGAAAGAGGACATATACAGTCGTTTGCCGGGCTCAGGAGAGCCGGGCAGCTACAAATTCAGCTTCAAATTGGAAACGGACTTTTCAAGATACAGCTTTGAAGGTGAAATAGCCCTTTTGTGGCTTGGGAAGATAAAAGAAAAATACATGTATATTGACCCATTTTTGCCGTTGCCTCTACACTGGGGATTTGACACAGAAGGCAAATGGACTGAGTTAATAGATGGTGTTAAAGCAAAGGTAGAAACCCACGTCAGAGAAGAAAAAAGATTGTTTGGCAAAGGCAAGGTTATAAAAGAAATAGAGGCTGAGGTTGTGATTGAACCAAATCACAAGAAAACAAGGATATGGCTATTTTCTGTGAAACCTACAAAAAAGGTCTCAAATATCTTTTTTGTTCCATTATGTGACCTTGAGGTTAAAACACTGTATAGAACTGGCTGCTGGCGTAAAAAGCACGAAAACAGAATAAAAAGAATTACTATTTGAAAGTTCAAAAGCCTGCTTTTAAAAGCAGGCTTTTTGTTGTTAGAGACAGAAAATCAAAACTATGAAAAATCTGAGGAGGTGCTAAAATGATAAAGAAGCTCATAAGCAGGTTAGAGCCTTTTGATGATTGGGTAAATAATACTTCAGAGGAAGAAAACCTGGCTGCAAAAGACGCTTTGAAAGAGTTTCTCTGGCAAATTAAAGGTTTAAAGCCATCTTCAGAATATGCTAAATCTTCAATAACACAGCTTCACACAAGTTATATACTGCATCTTGTTGCGGTGAAAAAAGCTCTTGCCCAGAAGAAATATACACGTGCCTGCAATGAGATTATCACTTTACTGAACAAGGAGCCACTTGTGCAGCCAAGAATTTTAAACAATCTTATAAACCTGCTTGCTGAAGAGTTAAACAAATAGGAGAAAGGAGTTGGACGTATGTGTTTGAAAAGCTCTTAAGAAAAAAGAATACGGATGTTTCAGACGTTGCTCCAAAAAGAGAGTTTCACTTCGCACTTGGCTTTATCAAAAAAGCGATTGAAGACGAGGACAGGGAAGGCAAGATAGAAATTCTATCATTTGTTGAAAAGCTTTTGAAGGAAGACCTCAGAAGTGATATGCTCACAAAGATAATATACAATCCAGACAATATGTTAAACAGAAACTCATGGTTTCCACAACAGTATCTTAATTATGATAGTTCCAGTGCACAAATTATTGAAGTAGACCTCTCAACAGCATGTGTGATTGCTTATCCCTGGAATAGTAGAAGATACGAAAAGATGATTAAAATTCTGGCCAGAGAGGATTTTAAATACGATAAAACCAATCACTTTGCTGAATATTATGTCCCACTGGATATTTGTTTTATAACAAACGGTCACCATTCAATAGCAGCTGGCTGTGGTTATAAAAAAGGTTCAATAAAAGCAAAACAGGTAGACATAACACCTCTGTTTGAGAAAATCTACACAGACGGTCAAAGCTGGTATGAGTGCGGCACAGGAAAGAAAGTATTCGATGTTCCTGATTTCAGAATAGCTATTTTGTTTGAAATTGCGAGGATGAAATACAAACTTCAAATAAACTAAATTTAAGGAGGGATTTTGAATGACAAAGGAAGAACTAATAAAGTCAATGGCAGAGAAAAGTGGTCTTACTAAGAAAGATTCCGAAAAGGCTTTGAACGTTTTGCTTGAATGTATCCAGGAAGCTCTTTCAAAAGGCGACAAAGTTCAGCTTGTTGGCTTTGGCACATTCGAAGCAAAAGAAAGAGCTGAAAGAAAAGGAAGAAATCCTCAAACAGGCGAAGAAATTCTTATACCTGCAACAATAGTTCCAGTTTTCAAAGCAGGGAAAGTTTTAAAAGAAGCTGTGTCTGGCCACGCTTGACGGCTGAAAAGTTAACTTAACAAGCCTGCTGGTATCCCAGCAGGCTTTTATTTTTTTATGTAGAGTAAAACAAAAATCAAAGAAAGGGAGTGTGATTTTAAATGAGGTGCGGTATTGACGTTGGTTTTGGTTTCACAAAGGCAGTGAATGAAAAGGGCAAAGAGGTTGTTTTCCCATCTGCTGTCTCCAAAACTTTCATGACAGACATTGGGCTCAAACCCACAAGTGACTACTTTGTAACCTACTTGAACCAGACATATGCAGTCGGGGAAGCGGCAACACAGTGCTTAATAACAGAAACAAGCTTTTCTGAAGAAAGATTCTTCAGCGAATTTTCAAAATTGCTTGTTTTAACAGCACTTATGGCACTCGAAAGCGACAGGGAAGTGGAGCTCGGACTTGGTCTTCCACTGATGCTTTACCCAAAACTTAAAGAGAAGGTGAAAGACTACTTTGAGTTTTTAGAGGAGATAATCATTGACAAAAATGGCATTGCGCACAGCTATCATATTGCAAGGTGTGAAGTGTTCCCTCAGGGTGTTGGTGCACTCTTTTCAATCACCTCACCAGTAGAAGATGGAATATACTGTATTCTGGATGTCGGATTTAGAACAACAGACGTAATTGTAGTTGAAATCAAAAGCAAAAACATAAACCCGCTTCTTGACATGTGTTTTACTGTGGACAAAGGCATGTCGCTGGCTGTTGAACGACTTGGTTTGATGATTGAAAGAAAATACGGTGTGAGCTACGACACAAGCCTGCTTTTTGACATTCATGAGCGCTCACATATATCTGTTCGTGGCAGAAAGATAGATATTGAGCCGCACAAAAAGGAAGTTTTCAGGGCTATAGCAGACGACATAGTTCAGTCCATCTCAAGAAGACTTCAACGTGGCTTTGATACATTTGACGCAGTGCTTGCCTCTGGCGGAGGAGCTTTTACTGTTGCCTCTGTTTTGCAAAAGGAGTTTAGCAATGTTCAGATAATAGAAAACTCTCAGTTTGCAAACGCAAAAGGATATTTAGCTTTGCTTTCACTTGGTTTGTAAACAGCCTGAGAGCTTGATACAGCTGAGTTTGAAGTTGTCAGGACACCAAAAATGTAAACACAGGTGTAAACGCCTCAAATGCGCTTAAAATCTGAATTTGAAAAACATTAACCCCCTAAAATGTAAACAAAACTATGCTTTTTTAGGGGATTTTTGAGGTCAGTTGTAAACAAAATAGCTATTATTTGCAAAGCAAAATCAGAAAAATCAAGGGCTAAACCCGTTTACACTTGTGTTTACAAAATGAGCTTGTTGTTGCCGTGAAAGTAAGATAAAATAAGGGAAAAACCTGTTTACAGGGTGTGTTTTGTTATGAAAAAGAATAAAAACAACGTATACGCTGTGAGGATTCCAGAAGGACACCCTTTCTGGGATGAAAAAGATAAAAAGCAAGTTATACTTGACGCCCTTGAGCTATATTATGCAACAAAAGCAGTTCTGTCAGGGGCAGTCAAACTTGAAAGCATGGAGGAAATCAGCCCTCCTCAGCAGCAGGCAGGACTCGGACTTGATAAAAAGTCAGTCAAATCATTTCTTGACGCTTTTTCAAAACTGTAGCAAATGGCAGGGGATATTCAGATTCCCTGCCTTCATTTTTTCAGGAGGTGTGCTTTAGATGAACAATCCTCTGGCCGGCGAAATCAGGTATCTTTTGGATGAAGCTGAAAAGTATTTGAGAGAGACAGAGTACTGGGTTTTCAAGCTCAGGCAAAACCTCTTTCACTGGCAAAATTTCTTGAAGATGTTTGATAACGATTATATAAGACAGTACGGGATTGATGTTGATAGCAGCTTAATTATTGACCAGTTTGAAGCTGAGTACAAAGATGGAGTTTTAAAAATTCTTATCTTTGACGTTCCGCCTGTGTATAAGGTCAATACACAGGAGGATACATTCAAGTGGAAAGACCTGATTACAAACGCCATAAATTCACTTTCCGAAAAGCCAAGGTTTGAAAAGGCTCATATTCATTTTGAATTCTACGTTCCAGTAGGTCCTTTTTTGAAAGCTGATACAGACAACAGAATGGTCAAGACAATAATCGATCAGCTTGTCACCTGCGGAGTAATACCAAACGATACTATGTCACGTGTGAAAATCACACTGGAAGGGCACACATCAACAAATGTGTTTCCAAAAACAGTAATCAAGGTGACATCGTATACACCACAAACCGACCCTGATATTGCCTCAAGAACACCCCCAAATTACCAAGAAAAAAGTAACAGAAAAAGAACAAAATAAAATTTTGCTTCCAGCAAAAAAGTATAAGCAATAAAAAAATTTGTAAGCAAAACACTGCTGTTTTGTATACTAAATTGGTATACTAAATTGCATGCAAAACCATATACAAAACAAAGCCTGTAAAAATTTGTAATTTGTATAGGGTTTAGTATACCCTCAAGGCTCGGAAAGCAGAGAAAATCTAAGCTTCAATGGTATACAAAACAAAAATTATGGCAGGCACGCAAACACATTCTGTTTGCGTGCGAAAGTAGCAACTCACCACCTCAGGATGAGTTAGCAGCACCAAACAAGTCTTGGTAGACCACTGCAAACTGGCAGAACCAAAGTTAACCAGTAGCAATTAAATTTCCAGCAGCAAGCCGAAGCTGACATTATCAGCTTCGGCGAAAGTAGCGCTTTTTCAGGCTTCATTGTAGCAGCAATTTAGCTGCTACAGAAACAATGTTTTTATAAGCAGCAGCATTTTAGCTGCTGCCTTTTGTTGTCAAACCACAAGCCAATGATAAAACCAGTAGCAAGCCCAAGCTGATAAAGTCAGCTTGGGCAAAAGCTTTATTGCAGCAGCATTTTTAGCTGCTGCTTTTTTGCAAGCAGTAGCAATAAAAAGCTACTGCTTTTTGTTTAGCAGTAGCAAACCAAAAAAGGAGGCTTTTTGATGAACTCAAAAAAGATAACAATAATCTTTGAAGAAGAAGAGATAAACTCACTTCTTGCTTTTTTCACAATAGCTTTGATAAATTCACCTGTGGATGATGCAGAAATACAACAAATCATCAGCAAGATAGCAAAAGCAGTAGAAACTGAACTTGTGTTCGAAAATGGCAAAATCAAGTACGCAAAGAGAAATGGGAACGTATTTTATCAAAGCAGTCTGTAAAAGCAACAGGAAGGGGGGGGTTAAAACGAATGCTGCAGATAAGCGAAAAAGACAACAGGCTCTTTGACATGATTGTAAAATTCAAAATGGTCCCTTATGATGTAGCCAAATTAATATACGGCAGCACATGGACGACGTATAACAGAATAAGGAAACTTACAAGTAGAAATTACATTCAAAAGGTGAACCATTACATCCTCACCCTTGGTGAGGCAGGTATAGCATACTTAGAAGAGGAAAGAGGAGTAGTATTTGAACCGCTTGCAAAGATGACGGCAGAAGAAGTTCTGTGGCGCTGGCAAAGAGTGTTTGAGATTGGCTCCAGAGAATACATCCTGCCACACTTTTTAAGCTGCTGGGATTTTAAAAGAGAAACCAGAAGCGACAGCACAGAGATGAGCGACAAGAACAAGATACTCGGTGTTGCAAGAGGCTATGGCATATACAGAATCTCAAAGGAAACATCACAAAAGACGCTTTCAGAGTATTTCACCGACATCAAAGAAGCCACAACATTTGGAGTAGAAAAGTTTGTAGTTCTGTGCGATTCAAAAGAAAGGCTTCAGGAGTTTTTAGCTACAGAAGAGAGATTGCAAAACATACCTGCAAAAGAAATATCAGTTCTTTCATACACACAGGCAGGGCTTAAGATCCTCGACTGTATAATCGGCATACCCGACTACAAAGAAAAGCTTTTAAGTTCCCTGCCAGCAGCAAAAACACAGATTACAGTAAAAAATGCACATGGTGATTTTGAAACAGAAGATAGAATAATTCACATAGGCGCAGGTGATATAGCAGCAAAAAGAAGACTCAAAGCCCTAAAGGCAGTAACAGACAAGGCGATAGAGGTAATCACACTCAGAGGACTTGAAGACAGATACAAAGGAGTTGAAGCTAAAATAACAACAGTTGAGCTTTCTGAGTTTTTTAAAGCAGTAGGATACACAAATTCAAAGGAAGGTGAAGCAAGATGAAAAAGAAGCTCCCTGCTTTTGTAACAGCAGTAGCTCTGTTTTACCTTCTCACAGGCTACATCATAGGAATGCTAACAGACCTTTTAAAAATGAACCAGGAAAGCTTTTTCTTCTCACCCGAAAAAGCACCGCAAATCAAAATACAAACAGACCCTGTAAAGGCTCTGCAAAACGTCTTTGCAAACCCTGACATCAAAAAAGCATGGCTCGGGTTCACAACCTTTATCCTAATTGCAGGCATTCTTATGTTACTTCCATACAAAGAAAGAATGAAACTACTGTTCGGCAATCAGGCACCAAAAGACCCAAGGGGGACATACGGAACATCCGACTGGATGACAGAAAAAGAGGCAAGAAAGGTTTTGGGCTTTAACAAGCCAGGGCTTATCCTTGGCAAAATCTCAAACGAGCTTGTAACATTGCCGTTTGACTCAAGATACAACAAGCATGTAATGGTACTTGGTGCAACAGGTGCAGGCAAATCAAGAACGTTCATAATACCAAATGTAATAGCTCTGGCTGAAGCAGGACACAGTATGGTAATCACAGACCCGTCAGGCGAAATACTTGAACACACATACAAATACCTTCTCAAGAAAGGCTACTTTGTAAAAGCTCTCAACCTTGTTGACTTCACTCTTTCTGACCCATGGAACCCGCTTGACGGGATTGAAAACGAAGAAGATGCACAGGTTTTCGCAGATATCGTAATAAAAAACACAGAGACAGGGAGAAAAACAGGAGACCCGTTCTGGGACAGGGCAGAGTTAAACCTCCTCAAAGCTCTGGTTCTCTATGTCAAGGATAAAGATTGTTACGTCCCAGTAGAAAAACAGAACATGGCAAAGGTGTACGACCTGCTTGCATCAAAAGACCCTGCTATGATTGCAAAGCTGTTTGAAAATCTACCCGACGACAAAGCTGCAAAAATGGCATACAACCTGTACTCCCAGGTCAATGAAAAAGTCAAATCAGGAGTTGTGATGGGACTTGGGACAAGACTTCAGCTGTTTCAAAACAGGCTTGTAAGAGACATGACACAGCACAGCGAAATAGATTTGCTTGCTCCAAAGCTTCAGAAAACAGCGTATTTCTGTATCATACCAGACCAGCACTCGGCATACAACTTTATGAGCTCACTTTTTTTCAGTTTCCTTTTTATAAAGCTTGTCAAGCTGCATGACACAAC
Source organism: Caldicellulosiruptor morganii (assembly GCF_026810225.1). NCBI lineage: Bacteria > Bacillati > Bacillota > Caldicellulosiruptorales > Caldicellulosiruptoraceae > Caldicellulosiruptor > Caldicellulosiruptor morganii. The sequence continues at coordinate 1,818,113 of NZ_CP113865.1, read as the reverse complement.
AGATAATAAGGATATACGAAACAGACACGTATACTTTCTCTTGGACGAGTTCTGTAACATTGGTGAAATACCCGACTTCACAAAAAAAATCTCAACAATACGAAAACGCAACCTGCACTGCCAGATAGTCATTCAAAGCATTCCACAGCTTGAAGACAGATACCCCGGCGGGCAGTGGAAGGAGATAATAGGCAACTGTGACACATTTTTGTGCCTCGGCGTGAACGACCCTGACACCGCAGAGTATGTATCTACCTTGCTTGGAATCAAAAGTATACAGACAAGAAGCACATCACACCCGGGTGATTTCAACGCAATCTTTGAAACAGAGAGAATAACCCAATCAGTAGGTAAAAGACTGCTGCTAAACCCGGACGAGGTTAAAAAGTTTGACGCAGACAAGAACATAGTTCTTTTAAGAGGCAAAAACCCGCTTATCACCGAAAAGGTGTTCTTTGACAGGATGAAACAGGCAAAAGAGCTTGAGTTTATAAGCCTTGCAAATTACAAACAGCAACAGCTTTCAAGCTCACAAATACATAAGCAAAGCCATTGCCAGCAGCAAGAGCTGCAACAGGAGTTTTCTTTTGAAGCTCAAGCAAAAGAGCAGGAAGAAAAAGAACAAGCTGTAGCAGCTAAAGAAACAAAAGCCCTGCCAGAAGTTCAAGAAGTTCAAGCAGAAGACAGTGAGCTCTGGTAGGGCTTTTGAAATAAAAAAACAGAAGAAAGGGAGTGATTTTTTATGAAGCAGACAAAAAAAGACGAAGTGAGACGTCTTCTTCAAAAGTCCTACAACTACAAAACTATCTTAACAGGAACTGTAACGGGCAAAAAGAAAGTGGGCGACAAAACATACGGAGTTGTACTGTATCAGGGCACAAGATGTCTTTTGCCACCAGAAGAGGTTGACCTGTCAACAGAGTCAATCAATGACCCGATTGGAGCGCTGCTTGGTGCAACAATTGAGTTTGTTGTAACAGACATCCAAAAAGACAATGTGTTCATTTCCCGCAAAATTGCAAAACAGCTGAGAAGAATCGAATTTGAAAACAACGTAAAAGAAGGACAGATTATCAATGGCAGAGTAATAGGCGTGTCGCCCAAAAATGTGTACGTGGATGCTTTCGGGTACGAATTTGGACTCACTGCAAAGGATGTTGACTACAAATGGATACACGACATGAGAGAAAGATTCAAAGTTGGCGACAGCGTGAAAGCAAAGGTTATATCTAAAAACCCACCTCAGATAAGCATAAAAGAAGCTACTGTAACACCATGGGACAAAGACCCTGACAGATACAAAGTGGGAGAACAATACGTCGGTAAAGTTGTAGCAGTTGCAAACCTTGGAATATTTATCGACCTTATAGAGGATGGGCGGCAGGTTCTCTGTCCACCAATGGGCTTAAAAACACCTGTGATTGGTTCAACAGTGGTTGTGCTTATAAAAGACATCGACAAGCAGCAGAAAAAGATGTGGGGAGACATTGTGAGGGTAATAAGCGAGCCGAGGATATAAAGCAAATAAAAGAAGAAGCCCCGAAGGAATTAAGACCTTCGGGGCTTTTTTTATTTTACAAGAAAAACTTACAAAGGAGGTTTCTAATATGAAGTTAACAAACAAGAACCTTGCTGTCAAGATGGTTCTTGGCGTTCTTGAGAGGCTCTATAGAACAAGAGCTCTCCCACAAACGGTCATTGACGGCAAGGTTTTCATGGTTGCGCCAAGAACCACACTGGGAGAGCTCGTGAAGCTACCTCTCAAGAAAATAGACCGCATTCTATCATTCCTTCAGAAAATGGGGGTGATAGAAAAACGGTGCAAACACTACAATAACAAAAAAACACTCTGCATTTACATTATACCACAAAATGCAAAGTGTTGTATAGGGGTAGTGTGCTCAAAAACAACTGGAAACATCAAGAAGGCGAAATCCCGCACAGCTACTGTATTTCCCCAAAACCGAAGCTGGAAAAACCGTCAAACCCAGATGTCCCAAGCATTTGCCCAAAATCGTGATAATAAAGATAAAGATATTAAAGATATTAAAAAATATAGAGAGAACCTTTCAGGTTCTAATTACCATAAAAAAGAAATAACATCAATTATTAGAAAACTTGAAGAGTCAGATGTATCAAGCTATACACTCTGGAAAGTAAAGAAAGCCTGCTCTGAGGATTCAAAGCTGCTGGAGCAGGTTAAAAAGCTTACTGGTTCTTTCTACTGGCAGGAGAAGGTGCGCTCAAAGGATGGTATTTTGCTTGCTCTTGTGAGCCATCCAGAAGAGTACGATTACTCTAAGTTAAAAAGTCCAGAAACACTTTCGCTGGCCCATGCAGTAAAGCTTGAAGACATAGAAAACTTGTGCCACAAGTATGCCTTTTCGTCCTCTGCAACAAACAAAATACTGAAAAAGGCAAGGAAAAACGAAGAGGAAGCTGACAGAATAATAGAACTTCTTGGCAGCAAATATTTCAAAGAAAATGTACGCAGCAAGGAGAACTATGCCCTGAATGTGCTTTTTACATACAGGACAAACTTCACCCCAGTAGATGTTGAAACTAAAAAAGCCGGCAAAAAGGCTGTAAGAATTCTGGACTTTAGCGACTACAAAAAGCATTACAAGAACTTATCCACAAAAAACATCGCAGCTGTGGAGAAGCTTTCTGAGCTCTGCGATTCATACAATATCCCTGCCTTTTTGAAGAACGCACTGATTAACATTGCTATAAGAACGTACCAGATAAAAGCTGCAATTGAGCTGTTAATGCTGCCATATTTTAAGATCAAGGTACTGAACAAGACTGCGTATCTTATCACGCTTTTGAGGAAGACAAAAGAGCTTGTGTTTGCAAAGATTGTCAACAAGCTCAAAAATCTAAATCCACTTTCCCTGCCAGTAGCAAAGAAAACAGAAAAAGTTCATCATGAGGAAAGGGACAAGAAGGTGTATGTCAGTATGGAGAAGCTCTATAAAGAGGCTTTGCGAAAAGCTGGTGGTATAGAGAGTATTGGCGAAGTTTTGGGTTCTTTGGGGATTCAAACATGTTAGATATCAAAGCTTCAAAGAATTTCTAAGTCCCTGCTTTTTTCATTGAGAAAAGTAAAGCTTTCAGAGGTGTTTTCTATGCCCAGTAGTATTCTTTTCAATATTCCACAGCATACATGTTTAAACTGTGGTGCCTGCTGTGGGTCAGTCTTGGCAACAAAAAGCGAGATTGAAGCAGTCAAAAGAAAAGTCTCAAAATCGACACTCAAAATTTAAAGACATTTTTTTAAGATATGCCTTGAACAAAAATCGTTCAATACAGGGCAAAAGCAACCGATTTCATGATTATTTCAGAAGGGGGGATATAGCAAAACAGCAAAACAGAATCAGGCTTTTGGAGAAGAGGCAAAGAACCAGACACAGAGCCAGTTTGGGGCTCTACACAGAGCCACGTCCGGGCTTTTGGTTTGTCCCTGACCACAGCAAGATGGGAAAAGCTATTTTTGAAGGGACACACCCAACCAATAACGAACATTTGTTCGCTATTGGTTTGAAATCAACCCAAAGGGCAGTTTGCAGTTTTCTGCCTTGGACTGGTGTGAGGATAGCTCAAAAGCCCGGAAACCACATTGCTAAATTCCTTCTGCCAGTAGATTCAAAAACAAAACAAGAAAAGCAAAAAGACAAACGGTATAATGTCAAGGGGGTTTTTTAAAAAAATTTTTTAGATAATTAGGGCAAAAAAGGCAATAGAATACCGAGCCGCTCAGCCTGGAAAAATTTAACTGGCAGCTTGTTTTGAGAAGATTATTAAATTAAGAAATGGGATTAACTAAGTATTGTAAACATCACCTCTTTCTTGATATATTTGACCTTTGCTGAGCATTGCAAAGATCAGAGGAATTAATCGTCTTGCGGTGAGGACGAGGGCACGTTTATGCTGATGTTTGGTAACCTCTGAGAACTTCTTGTTGTAGAAGGCTTTATAACGGACTGTGTGCACCCTAACACAGTTAGCAGCCTCAACAAGATAGTATCTCAGGTATTGGTTACCACACTTAGCCAATGAGGTTTCCTGGGCATTGAAATTGCCTGATTGGTATTGAGTCCAAACAAGGCCGGAGTATTTAGCTAAAGCAGCTTCATTTTTGAAGCGCTTGATATCACCGATTTCAGCGATGATGCCGGCTGCAAGAACATCTCCTATGCCAGGGATGGTGGTCAAGGTTTGGGAGAAAGCTTTAAGAAGTTTTGAGATTTCTTTGTCGAGTTTTTTAAGTTGTTCTTGCATAAATCTAATGTTTTCAAGAGTCATAGACAAAGCTAAGTCATTTGCCTCAGCCAACAGAGGATGTAATCTGTATGAACGATTAGCAGCGGTTTTAAGTATTTCAGCGATTTTATTGACATCTGATAATCTGTTGTTGCCGTTGTCAGATACAAATTTAATTAAATCTTCTAAAGGCATGGAAGCAATATCATCTGGGGTGAAGTTTTCGATGATAGCGCAAGATGCCTTACCGAAGATATCAGAAAATGGGCAGTCTTGAGAATAAGTGGAGAATTTAAGGTATATGAGATTGAGAGCTCTGTTTTTTTCGCGAGTTAGATTATGAACAAGGTGATAGCGCATTCTGGTAAGGCGTTGTAGTGCAGCATATTTGAAGTCAGGCAAAGGTGTTGGATTTAGCTTACTGAACCTGACGCATTCAGCAATAACGACAGCGTCGATGTTATCTGTTTTAGGCAAGAAAGTGTAGATCTTTTTAAATCCTTTGACGATGCTTGGGTTGAGCACGTAAAAGGTTGGTTTGTAAGGTAGTAATTCAGAAGAGGAAGCAAGATACAAATGCAGATGCCAACCGTAATGTGAAGTTGCTTCCATGCCGAATTTAACGTAGGACAGATTATACTGGCTGAGGCAGTCAATGACTCTTTTGATTAATTCATTAGCACCTTCTTGATCGTTAGGCAAGGAAAAGGGTTTTTTAATCAAGTGATTTCCGGCATCATCGATGAAGAAGATAGAATTTGACTGACTACTGATATCAATGCCCACGATTAAAGTATTTGGCAATTTAAAGGCCTCCTTTCTAAAGTGTGTGGTGTTAGAAAAAAGTTTTGCCCTTTATCCCTGGGGATTACATGTAATGCAGCCTCGCCGATATTAGAGCTACGGAGCAGTTTACAGGGTGCACACATCTGACATGCTCAAATCAGATGTGGTAAACTGACCGTGCACAGCAAACGAGTAAACATTACTCATGTAATCCTTTGGGGTTCAGTCTTTCTCAAGCTGTGGCGTGCAGATATCAAAGCACGTCCAGCAGGAGGTGGCAAAAAATATCCAAATAAACTAAATCAGGCTTAAACTTTTTCTGATATTAGTTTACCAGAGATAAAGGGCAAATTTAAACTGTAGCAGTCAATTTTAATATTCAATTTTTTAAGAAGTGAATGTGTTAAGAAAAGCTTTGTTATCAAGGTCAGTTTCCAGTAATCAATTGGTACTAATAATTTAATGTACCAATTGAGATATGAAGTTTTAAGTGATTTGATAATCATATTATACGAGGGGAGGGTTTAAAAATGAAATTACTATTTGTGTTTTCAAACCATCCTGCTGGTGTAGAGTTTTTCAGAGGGATATACAAGGAAAAGGACAAAATACCAGCAAGCATAACTACTGGGACAACATCTGCAGTTATTGAGAGATTGTTTTTGGAAGATGGCATAGAGGCTCAGAGGTTCGATACAGAAGAGCAACTTGTAGAGTTTATCAGGGATAGCAAACCTCATGTTGTGATGGTGGACGGAGCTGTTAATGCTACCTGCCACAGGGTAACAGAAACAGCAAAACAGTTGGGATTAATAACAGTAGGGATGCTGGACTTCTTTGGCGGGTACAGAAAGCGATTTGCAGTGGAACCTGACTACATCATAGTCCCGAATGAATATATCCGTCAGGAAATGCTACAAGAAGGTTTCCAAGAAGAAAAACTCCTGCCATTTGGTAATCCGTTCTTTGAGGAAATGCTGACGTACACCCCCGTATTCAGAACAGAGTTTGAGAAGTATATTGAAAAAGGCAAGAAGAATATTCTTTTTGTGTCGCAATGCTTCAAAGAGGACGGCTATGGAATAACACAGGAAGAGATATTTGCAAAGTACATTTTAAGCAGAGCAGACAGCAACACAAACATAATTGTCAAACCACATCCAAGAGAGGATGCATCATGGGTTTCAAAGTATCCTGTTAAGGTGTTCTCAGAAGCAAAGAACAGTTATGTATATGACTTCATAAACTACTGCGACCTTGTTGTGGGAGTCAATTCGACACTGTTGTACGTGTGCTATATAAGGGGCATACCATTCGAACCTGTCAAGGTGGAGGGACTGTTGGAGATTGACTACACAAACCCGCTTATAAAACCTTATCGTCAGCCAGTAGAGAAGATAATTAAGTTTTTGCAAAAAGTTTTAGAAAAATGACAAACAAAAGAGGTCAAAGAGATATCCAACTGAAAAAGTGCGCAATATATCCTGTTAGACCTTTAATTTGTAGGCTTTTTGGAGTTGTTAAGGGGATGGAGTGCAAATATGGCAACAGCTATGAATTAGACGGTGAAAGGTTCCTAAGTCCTCATGAAGAGTATTTTTTTCTTCCAAACTTTTTAAAAGAAAGATAATTGTTTATTTTAGCTCTTGCAAAACAAACAAAAACCTGCTACAATATAATTAAAATATTTGCCATAAATGTTGCTTTTAGGTGTTTATAAAGAATGTCAAACTTTTTACAAAAGTAAAAGAGAATCAGGTTTAATACCAACAAATGTTCGCTATTTATAACAGAATCAAGCCAATTCAAACTTTTTCAAAACCATGGCCAGTGGCAGGGTAGCTTGAAAGCTCACGGCGGGCTTTGGCATGTAGCTAAAAGACAGACAGCTACTGGGGTAGCAAGACAGCAGTCAAACCCGAGAAAAGCTTTCGAGCTACCATTCAAGATAGGAAAATTCAGTTTGGCAGGGGAAAGACGCTGTAAACGATTATACAAAAGACCCAGCCAGAAGAGTTAACAATAAAATATAACAGGACTCTGGTCTAATCATTCCCAGAGTCCTGGTCTTATAAGTTTTCGAAACTTTTTTTAAATACATCTTTGCCATACTTTTTCTTTCGCTTTTCAGCAACTTTGTAACAGTAGTCATCCTCTCTTGGCAACACCGCAACAATATTCATTATCTTCTGAGAGGGAACAAGGGCATAAATAACTCTTATGCCAACATCTTTGAATTTAATTTTGAAAAAGCCTGTTAAATTGGTAGATTGTTTGCTGCCAAGTGGTTTGCCGTATCCACCTTCACTTTGTGGAAGTGGATTTTTGCTAACCTTCCGTATACCAGCTAAAACTATCTTTTGAATTTGTTTATCAAGTTTAAAAAGTTCCTTTTTTGCTTCTGGCAGAAAAGTTATTTGCCACATCCTATTCTATCTCCACCGACTCTGCCAATTTATCAATTTCTTCCATCGAAAACCCAGCTTCCTTAACAACTTCTTCGAATGTTGAACAGTTTTCTTGCTTCAAATTTTCAGTTCTCTTAAGTGCCAGTTTAAGCAATTTATAATCTTCCTGAACTTGAATAAGTTCATCATAGACATCAATTGGCACTATAATTGCTTGAGGTTTATTGTTCTTAATGACCAAAAAATTCTTTTTCTTTTTTGCCACCTCATCGATAATTTTAGAAGCTTTCCCACGTGAAAGTTCACTCACAGAAATCATTTGGGAAACCAGCTCTTTTAAACTGCTGAGTTGTCTACTTCTTTGCAGATTTGCATTGGACATTTAAAGCATCCCACCTTGTATACGTCTTTTATCTCAATTATATAATTTTTCAATAACAATTTCAATAAGATATTCATGAAAATTTTCATAATATAAGAAGGGAACAAAAAAGTTGTTGCAGTTTTAAAACCACAGTGGTATAATATACTCAAGAAAATGATTGCCAGAAGTGTATTAATTAGGTGTTTATAAAGAATGTCAAATTTTTTACAAGAGTAAAAAGCGGCAGAGAGTAAAACGCAAAAAAGTAGCGAAAAGAAGAGGAGTAAAGCCACGATTTGGTTTTAAAGGTAGCTTATTCAAAGCTGCCTGTCAAGTCGTGGCTTTTTGTATTTGTAAGAGCTTTAAATTTTGTGTAGCTTTTTCAAAAATCATGGTATAACTATATTGAGAAAAAACTTTAGCAAAAAGGAGTTGATTTAGTCATGAGAAAGCTTTTGAGCTTTTTAGCTATCATAAGCTTGCTTTTGAGCTTTGCCTTCCCAGTAGCACATGCAGGGACAATTTCCAAAACAGTGCAGACAGTATCAAACAAAGTCCAATACATCACAGCGAATGAGTTTGTCACATCGCTTTTGATGGCTGCAAAAGTCAAACCAAATGGCATTGCTGACTACTGGACAAAGGCAGTACAGATGGGTTTGATACCAGCAGAGGTTAAAAAGGACAGGGGACTGACAAGAGCTCAGGCAAGCTATATTGTGTGGAAGTTAATTAACGCTGTGCCAGAGCTGAGGGATAAGAATATACCAGTAAAGACAGTTGTGCTCTCACCAGTAGATTACACATTCTGGAGTGGTGGAGATCCTACACATAATTTCAGAGGTGCATATGTTGCATGGGGACCAGGAGACCCTGGGTATGGTATGGATTATACGAGATTTAATTCAAGGTATGCGGTTATAACATATGACCTTGTTGTGATTGATAAGTATTACAAAGATGGTACAGTTAAGACAGTGCATGTATGGAATAGGCTCAAAGATTATTTCCTGCCACTTGATTGGTGGAAAGTTTTACAGAGATTCATGAAAGAGAATCCTGATAAAGTTAAGTTTGATTTGCCTTCAGAAAGGTTGAAAGCGCAGGTTTGGGTATTAGGACATAAGAATTATCTTGCAAGAGAAAATATAACAAATAATGTTTTTGCTGTACCAGGAAATGTAAATAGGAAACTGTATAGTTTGTTTTATATTCCTAAAGATTTTCCACGTAGTTTTGGAGAAGGTTATTCATTTTTTACTTTAAAGTTTCATATGTCCCCTCAAATAGATAAAATGAATTATCCGGATGGTAAACCATTATACTGGCAGATATTTTTGCTACATTTTAAATTTGGCTTGTACAAGAGTGAAAATATATATGATTGGCAATGGACAGTAGAATTAAATCCAGTTACAAATGAGGCACTCAATAGGTGGCTTATGAAACTGCCAAGAAAATTCCCACTGGATTATACAAGGTTCAAATACATTTGTATTGACTTTGACAAAATTCCGAAACTGTATCAAGAGCCGTTATTGAGACTTGCAGACCTTGGCATAATACAGCCAGAGGCTAATGTATCTCCGAGTATTTTCAAGGACAGAAAGAAGTTTATAACGATTTATAACACCATAACATGGCAGATGAACAGACCAATACTGAAAGATGTGCCTGATATAAAATTCAATGCAGGTAAGCTTTTGACAAGAGCAGAAGCGGTGGATATTATAACGAAGGTGTTTGATGAGAGTAAGAGAGTGGTATTTGATGAGATGACTTTTAAAACTGATACAATTGATGATTATGGATATAACTATGGATTCCAAAAAAGAACAGGAGATATTCCAGACTGGGCATGTGATGTGTTGTATTATCATACAGGCAAAACTATCACATACCGTATAGATGAAATCTGGCAGTTGTTATACTGTAAGCACAAAATTAAAACAGAGGGAGTCTTAATGCCTTCTATTGGTACACAACCAATTGGCATAGTATTTGACGGGGGCTACGGTGGACTTGGGACAACAGCAGGTTCGGTATCTTTATATGATGGGACTTTATGGTAATATTATAATGGAGGTGTTCTAAATGCTTATGTTTAAAAGCAAGGGTAGAAACAAATCCCTTGCTTTGTTTTTGATAGCAGTTTTTATGCTGGAGATAGTAGTTCAGTTTGTGCCTTTAATAAGAGCTTATGCTATTGATTACAGCGCAGTAGCAAATAATTATTATGAAGGCGGCTTTGACAGTTATAATGGTATAACAAGAGATGATGTTATAAGAGACATTTTCAATAATAAAGCAAATGTTTATATAAATAATCAAAATGGCACATTCTATTTGAATACCGAATATGCAATAGACTACAGAAGAGCAGTATACGGTTTGCCTGGCAATGTTCCTGGCAATCCATATGGTGCAACCAAGGTAAGTTATAGTGCAAATCCTTGGAAACCATCTTCGGTTGGCTATTGGTGGATAAAGGAATATACACCTAATGTCGCAACACTTGTTCCACCTAATACTTCTGGAGCAACAAGGGTTATATTTCAATATGATGGATATGGTATGGATAAGAAACCCTATCAAAATCCTTACTGGACTATCAATGGTGACGATAACCTGAAATGGTCTGATTTGACAAGTTCTAACCTTGCATCAAGAAACGATAATGATGTTAAATCGCAATATGCAAGTTTAGTAGCACAGGACAAAAGTGAGAATTTAACCACGACAATTAAAGATAAGATGTACAACGATTATATAAGAGGGAATAGGGTTCTCAGTATAATCAGTTCAAATAAGGATTTAAATGGGCATTATATAAATGACTTATCATGGCTCACGAAAGATATGCTATTCAGTAAAGGAGTGGTAATAGGTTCACCAGGAGAAGGGTACTTACAGGTGATATTGTTTTTTAGAAAGAATGGTGTTGTAGCACCAGTAAAATTTACAGGAGCAATCAACAAGTTTATGATACCAAATAGTAACTTGGAAGCATACAGTATTTCTTACGGGAGTCCAAACTTACCTAAAACATCAGATGGTTCAGCATTTTTGTTTGACCCTGCCAAGAATTCAACAGCAAATATAAATTTAACTGTGAAAGGTGTATTTCACGATTTAGAAGGTGTTCCACAATCATACAGGGATATTTATAAGTCATTCTTTTTTACACGTGATGAAGCACAGTACTATACAGTTATAAACTATTTTAAAATCAATGGTGTGGATTACACAGACCAGCTTGTATATAGAGGTATAACCGGTGAGAATAGGTACAGAAAGGGTGAGATGAGAGGTAATGAAAGTAACAATGATAAGGTAGTATTTACTAGTAAATCTACTGATTACAATATTCAAATTCCCGCGAATCTTTTACAACCAGGTGAAAATACGATAACTGTTAGTGCTAAGGTTAGAGTGTTTTTTACGGCGGGTTATCATATGGATGCGTATAACTCTGCATCACAGACGATAAAGATAATAGTGCAACCTAAGTTATCAGCGCCAACTCTGCAACTTTCAGTAACGCCTTCACAGAGCACTGTTTCAATTTCAAATGGTCAGTATGTACCATCTACAATTCAGCACAAAGTACAACCAGCAAAAGTTAGCAACATTACTGTCCCAGCAGGCTGGAAACTTGTCAGACTTGATTTTATAATTGATAAGGATGTGAACAGAGTCCAGAGTGCTACAACACCTGACTACAGCGAATCCTACAATACAACCGCTACAACCATCACAAGTTTTACTCAGAGTAAGACGTTTAATTACAATACAACGTATATTCAGCCAAATCAGACAGGAACACCAGCATACTATGGCAAGGTCAGATACGTTGTTAAAGGCCCAAGTGGTAATTTGCACAATTCAGACTGGTCAGGGACAGCATCAACAAGTGCTACCGTAAAAGTAATACCCAAGGATGGCTCACCAGTTCTTGCCGCAGCAAGTAGTGATAAGATACGCCTTGATTCAGCTGGCAATCCCAAAACTTACACAGTTAAAATCAATGTATCTGCACAAATAGATGAGGTAGGTTCAAAAACAATACAAAGGTGGGTTTTTGTTGCTATCCATAAACAGAATCAGAATGAAAAAGCTACACAAACTGTTACGACAACCAGTAGAAGTGCCAGCACAACATTGCAGGTTAATATAGCAACAAGCTCCAGTAGGACATCAGAGGATTTTGATGTATCAGGAACGTTATACTTTACAGATGGGTCGCAAAAGAAAACAAACACAGTGACTGTTTCAGTCCCAGTAGAAAGTAACGGTGCAGGTATTGACCTTACACTTACTGCTGATAAGACACTACTGTCTGGAAAACCTGGAGATGTTAAAAGTGTTACAATTACAGCAAATTCAACTATTACAGCAACAGGCTCTATAACAGACCACAGGGTATGGATAAGGGCAGACTATGAACAATCGCCTTCACCAACTGCAAGCGGTACACAACAAACACTAACTGCTAAACGAACATTTACGTATGTGCTCAAGAAAGATATGAACGGGAAAGATCTAATATTCGTTGCTCGTTCCAAAGCAACTGTAGGTACTAATTCACTGGATAGTGGACAAAAAACAGTAAAAGTCAGGGTTGTTGTGACAGATGATACTAATCAAGTACCTGACAACCAAACTGTACCTGAAGACCAACCAATTATGCCTGTTGAAGAACCTCCAAATAACCCACCAACAGCGACACTGCAGGCAATACCAGGTGTTATTGCACAGGGAGACGATGCATTCCTTGTTGCAACCGCTTCTGATACAGACAAAGATGATAGCGCAACGATTACAGCTATTACAGCCAGTGGAGGTAATGTTGAAGGTTTTGCCCAGAGTAAGAACCAGGCTAGTGCAATATTCTGGAGCGACGAAACAGGAGCATATACTGCTACAGCGGTTGCAACAGATACTAAAGGCGCTACTGGAACAGCACAGACAAGTATAACAGTTATTCCAGCCATACCACGACCTGTTTGCTATATTTCAGGAGCACTAAAGGAAAATAGAAAAGTTGTACTGGATGCTTCAGGTTCATATGCAGGTTCAAAGCGTGCAACAATTAACTGGAGCACAGCACGATGGAAGATAACTCCTGTTGATAGCAATATTCCAGCAAACTCAATCAAAGTGGTGGAGAGTTTAACAGGTTCACAGAAACTGAACTGCTTGTTCAAGACAGCAGGTAGATATAGAGTTGATTTGACCATTACAAACAACTATGGCAACAGTGCAACCGGAACATGGTATTTGGATATAAAACCTGATGAGAAACCTGTTGTCAGTTTCACAACACCAACGAAGATACTGCGTGACCCATTGGATAGTTCCCAAGCGTCTATACAGATTACAAGCAACAGTTACAGCCCAGACAATGATACAATAGTCAAACATGTATGGTTCTATGCATGGGATTCCAATAACGATGGAAACTTCGACAACGAAACATGGTATGTCAGGAAAGCAGATGGTACATGGCAGGCAATAGGTGATTATAATGCGGTAAAGAGTTTTGACATAGAGACATTTGATAGTGGTAACAATTCAACCATCACATTTAAGACAAACAATGTAGGTAAATACAAGATTGAACTTGCAGTCAGAGAAGAATTTGGGCAGGAAACAATAGACCAGTTTGTAACTGCCTATGACAGAAAAAGAGATAATTCGATAAACAACATTGAAGACGACATGAAGACTATAGAAGTTCTCAATGTTGCACCTTTTGCAACACTAAGTTCTAGTAAGGTTACCAAGAAAACATTGAATATAACAGTCAAAACTAACTATCCACGGAACAGTACACAATATGCCCAGATAGTAGCAAAACTAAATAACTTAAAGGCAGACTTATATAGCTATGGTATAAATTTAAGATACGGCATAGATATTGCTACCAGAACTGCTGGGAAGTATCAATATACTATTCCAGGTGGCACAGTAACTAAGTATTTGTATCAAGGGGGTATTAGTTATAGTATTAATTTTAGTTCTCAAGACAGTAACGGGAAAACGTGGACTCATAAAATAGAGTATCTTTCTTTTAAGGATAGTAGTAAGTATGATAGTTATCAGGGAGATAAAGTATATAGCAGCTTTCTTGATTATGCTAGAGGGATTTCTGTATCATTTGTGGGGGTAGATGTAATTACAGAACAATATTCACCAAGTAATGGTGATGGTACTTCATACACATATCGTGTACATTATAAAGAAAACGGGCAAGAATTTACAAGTACCATTAGTGGATGGTTTTCAGGATGGAGGACTTCAGGGTTTAATAGTTCATCTTCGTCGACCGCACCTTATATGTATTATTCTGGAACAACTCAGGATATTACGCTACCACAAACAGTAAATACTGATATTATTGCTGTTAATAACAGTATATTAACACCTACAAGTGGTGGGGATGACAACGTAAGTATCTTTATTACTGATTCTACCTCCACAGATTATTCGCAGTCATTTGATAAGGTTTATCCATTCGCCAGTTTAGATAATGATTATTTGAAGTTATTAATTGATTACAACGTAAAAACATACATTATAGCTCCATCTGCTGTTTTTGATTTAAATGTAAAGAATGTTGCAAATTGCTATAATACTATTCAAAAATACACATTACGTCAACTTGCTAATGCAACAGATGGTAAACTTTACGACTCAGCAGGCAATGCAATAGCACAATTAGACCAAGCATTAAACGATATCAAAGAAAAATACACCAACCCTCAGCTCACACCTGACCCGGTATATATCCTTACTAATGAGGAACAACTTATTTACTACCCATACTGGGAAGACTATGAGAACGACGTTATTATCGATCAGAGATGGCACTATGAGCATGATGAGACGGTATTTGATAACAACCTTGGCAAAGCAGAATTTGATGGTACCTGGCTAAATGCTCCGATTGAGGTATTCACAAAACCGGGCAAGTACTATGTAACATTCCAGGTACAGGACAATCCACCACCCCGCACAAGTGATTTTGATGAGTACAAGCTCTGGAGCAAACTGGAGCGACAAATGATACTGTACGTTCACAGAAGACCAGTAGCAGACTTCACGGCAGTGTATAATAAATCTACTGGGAAGGTAACAATCACTGATAAAAGCTACGACCCTGACCATCAGTATAATAGAAGCGACAAGGGTATAATTGCTTGGAAGTGGCAATACAAGACAACAGATGATGCAAACTGGACAGATACAACACTTACTAATTTACAGAACATGACACTGCAAAGTGGCAAGGTATACCTCATCAAGCTTGAAGTTCAGGACTGTGATGGACCAAATGGTGTCGGTGTATGGTCAAAACCAAAGATTGCAATGATAGATTTGAGTGTTGCTAACCGCCCACCAGTGGCAAATTTCATAGTTGATAGCGAGATACTCAAAGGCAACCAACCAAGCAATCTAACTGATAAGAGCTACGACCCTGATGGAGACACAATCACAGCATGGCACTGGTGGATTTACAACTCAGATGGTAGAACCAACAAAGACTTTGGAGAAACCACAAGTAACAATATAACTACTGTCAAAAATTACATTGCAACAATGTCAGAGGGTAGTTACAAACTATCATTGCAGGTTAAAGACTCTGCAGGAAACTATTCAGCAGTTACAACAAAACAGTTCAGGATATACTCACCCAGCAAAGACACAACACCTGAACTTACAAACAATCCACCTACAGGCACGTTCACAATGACAATCACCGACCACAGGACAAGGCTAAAACCGTCAACCACTTACTCTGACCCTGATAGTGACCCCAAGAATGCTGAGCAGTGGTATATCAAATTCAACGGGCAAACAAAGTATTATAACAAATTACCGAACACATTAGAAGAAGCTGGCTACACCTATGACGGCACATATGAAGTAGGATACAGGGTACAGGACAATCCTACTGGCAGGTCACCATCACTCAAACCGCTCTGGAGCAACTGGTATGTACAGACGTACTATATCAGCACAGACATCACAATCCAGGCATGGACAGAGAAATTTGCGAAACGTGCAAGGAACATGACCGAAGTTCCATCTATTGTGAAAAATACAATCAAAACAAGCGACTTTAAGCTTGGCGAAGGTATTATCGTAAAAGCAAAAACTTTCGGGTACGTTGAGAAGATTGAAGTATGGTTTGACAGAGTTGATACAAGAACACCCAGGGAAGGTAAAACAACTAAAATTATTGAGGGTTACTGGGAGTGCTCACTTAAAAATGGAACCATGACATTGACTGACCTGCACACGATTCTGTACCCGGAAGAGACCATAAAGAATCGTGAAATTTCGTATGAGGCTGTGAAAGGCAAAAAACCGCTACCAGCACCTGTATTTTCTACAGTACCATATTCAATGAGCTGGAGCAGTGATATCTTCGACCCAAAACTTCAGCCAAAGTTTATTATTTCAAACAACAACTCGTATGTTAAGGAGAAATGGCCTGATAGATACAGAGATTTATGGGACGGACTGTACAAATGGAGTGACTGGCCGCTTGGCAACAGGTTCAGCTATGCAAAAGCCATGGAAATTTATGGACGTCCACCATACCTGATAAAAGGCGATGTTCTGCGCATCAAGCTCAGAGCATACAGGAAAAACGCAGATGGCAGCTACACAACAAAAGAAATTGACCTGCCAGTAAATATTGTGGGTTCAATTGAGATAGGCACAGGGGAGATAAACTAATCCCCTGTGCTTTTTTTGTGGATAAAATTTAGCAAAGGCGGTGATGGCAAACATGATTGCAATAGCTACAGGGATTCAGGAGTTTGATGCTTCGCTTGTGAAAGAATTTCAAAATGCTGAGGTTGTTCATTACAGAGAGTACCTGCTTAGAGAACAAAAATTTGATACGGTGATAATATCAGAAAATCTGGTTGGTTCAATCAGCTTTGAAGAGCTGCTCTTGCGACTGCGTGAAAACAACACAAGGGTTATAGTTATCTGGCCGGACGAAGATGACAGACCAGAAATCTTAAAGTTCATGCTTGCTCTTGGAATCTATGATATTTTAATTGGGGCAGTAACTATTGAGATGGTTAAAGCTGCTGTTGAAAAGCCAAACACATTTAAAGATGTTTCTCGATTGTATTTGAAAACCCTTAAAGTCGGTGATGCGCAGATACAGGTTAACCAACAAACAGAACAAGCGTACGAAACAAAGACAATTGAGAAAGTGGTTGAGAAAATAGTTGAAAAGCCTGTTGAAAAGATAATTGAAAAACCAGTTGAAAAGATTGTCGAAGTAGAGAAAATTGTTGAAAAGCCTGTGTTTGTAAAGCCCAAAACCATTGCTTTCTGGAGTATTGAAAGCCCGTTTGACACAGCAATGTTAAGTTATGAATTTGCCAGGATTCTCAAAAATAAAATCAACAGCAAAATAGCGCTGCTTGATTTTGAGGAGATTACTCCGAAAGTGTTTGAGCTCACAAAGACCAGAAAATCTCAAATTGAAGGGATTGTAAGGCAGCTAAACAATCTTGAGCTGAACTACAGAAAGCTTGAAGAATTAACCGCCAGCAAAGACAACATGCTAATTTTTTCAGGAATAACCACCAGAAACTTTTTCATAGTCAGGTTAGAACATTTAAACAGTATTGTTCAGCTCTGCAGGGACAATACAGGCTGGATAGTAATAAACGCAGGGGCTGGGATATCAACAAGCGGTGTTGCCTGTGCGCTGCTACAGGGCGACGTAATATTTACACTTGTCGATTGCAAATCAAAACTGAATCTGTTTTATACACTGGAATGTATTAATTTTGTGTGTGATAACTGGAATGTGGATAAAGAGAAGTTTTCAATAGTACTTGTTAATGAAGACCTGTGCTCAGAAGTAGACAGTGAATTTGCACTTGAGATTGCTAAAACAAATGGTATTGAAAGAGTTTATTCTCTCGGGATACAGAAGAAGTGGCAGAAGAATATTGATAAACTGCTGGAGGTTGTTGAAAGATGATTATAAACCCCATTGCAGGTATAGGAGCAGTTCAAAACACTTACGCTTTTTCAGAAGAAAAAATAACCGAGATAATTCAGGAATTTATACGCCGATACCCTGAGCTTTATGTAAACGCCACCGACCCGTATCAAGTAGTAAATGAAGTCAATCAACTGCTGGTGGAAAAAGGGTATAAAATCCCAGCCAAAATTATACTCGATAACATGTTTGGATATGGCATAATAGAGCACCTTCTTGAAGATACGCTTGTTACAGATATTTTCATCAACAACGAAAAAGAAATAAGTTACAAAAAATGGGGCAAGATTATTGAAACAAACCTGCAGTTTAAAAACCGTCAGGCATTTATAGAATACATCAAACGTGTTGCAATCATGAACGGTGCAAACATCAATATGAACGAAGCAGACACAACTTTTACTGATGTAAAGAGGGGACTGAGAATCACTGCAGCCATCCCACCAGTAGCGATAAAACCATTTTTGCACATACGAAGACCGCTTGTAGGACAGAAGCTTGAAACTCTGGTTAAAGAGTCGGGTATGCTAACAACCCAGCAGGCTGAAATATTAAAACAGGCGCTCAGAGAAAGAAAGACAATCATCATAGCAGGAAGGGGCGGAAGCGGGAAAACCACTTTGCTCTCCTCACTTGTTGAGGAAATTCCAGAGCATATCAGAGTCGGCATAATACAAGAAGTGTACGAAATCAGGACAGAGCGGAAAAACACAATTTTGGAACTGACAAGAAGCGGTAGCGCTACGTTAAAAGAGTATTCTCTGTTTGAACTTACAAAGAACATGCTACTCAGGTCCATTGAAACGATTGTAGTTGGTGAGCTAAAAGACAGGGAAACATTTGACGTTTTGAATGCTGTTCATACAGGACACCAGGCACTTGCAACAGTGCATTCACCTTCTGCTCAGGAAACAATTAACAGACTTATTTTCCTTATGAAAAGGGCACAGACAGACTTGAGCGAAACTTTTTTAAGAGAGATTCTTGAAAGTTCAATTGATTACATTGTCTACATGAAAGATTACAGAGTGGATTGTATCTTTCAGGTAGGAAAGAAGGTTGAGATTGTATGTTAGGATACAGACGAAAAGAGAAAGTGATAAAGCATCAGCTGCCGGTGTTTTCATTGAAGGTTTACTTTTTTGTGGCGGTAGCAGCAGCACTTCTGTCCTTTGTTTATTTTTCTACCAGAAAGAATATTATTCTTGCAATAATGTATTCAGCAATCATCTTTGGTGTGTTTGACTTTTTATTTGAGCTTGCATACATGCTTGTGTTGCAGATGTTTGTAAACCAGTACCTATCGTTTGTATCATCCTTTGCAACTGCTATGTCTGTTACAAAATCTGCAATTCAGGCAGTCAAGTACTGCAGGGAATACACAAGACCACCGCTTAAAAATATACTTGACAGCGTGGTGAGTGAATACGACGCAGGGGTGATTGATACAGGCAGCTTTTTTTCAGAGCTTGCAGGTAGAATAAATGTGAGAATTTACAAACAATTTTTTATGCTTGTGAAGGTAGCGGATGAAACAGGTGCTGATATCGTGGATATTTGCCGAAAGGTATTAAATAACAACACAGATACTCTAAAGCTTGTCAGACAAATAAAAGCGTCAACAATTGTAGGCTTTGGAGTAATTGCTTTTATGATAGCAATAAATTTGCTCATCTTTAATGCAGTGATACAGAACGAAGAAATAGCAACATGGCTTTTTACAACAAACAGACAGGACCTGATGTTTAACCTTATTGCAATTCTTATAGGGCTTGCCACACCAAAACTACTGGTCAGCTGGAGTGATTCTGTATGAAGATTCTATTTTTATTTTCTGCGATTGCTGTGGCTGTGTGCTTATATGCACTTGGCAGTTTAATTCTGTTTGCCACTTCAAAACCCAGAAAAGAAACTTTACGGCACACGAACACAAAAACCTACGTGGTTTTATTTGGAACGGCAGCAGCTATATGTGGCATACTTTACGGGTATGCGATTAAAGCATCTGTACTTTCAACTTTGCTACTCGGTATTGGAATGTGCCTTATATTTGCACCTGTACCAATATTAATAGAACAAATGCAACTGAAAGCCTTGAAAAGAAATTTGCTGTTCATGTCATACTTGTTTGAAATAGCAGCAAAACACAACCTGCCGCTTGACAAAACTCTGCTTCTCATAGCAGAAGGCATTGATATACCAAAACAAAAAAAGCTAATTCAAAACGTTGCGGCAATATATAAACAAACAAAAAGCCTTGATGAGGCTTTTAAACCACTTTTAGTGCTGAAAATTACTGAAATAGAACTCTTAAAGGTAGCCTTAGCAGAGTTTGAACGATTCGGACAGCAGGGAATCGTGGCAATTGAAACATTCTCAAACTTGCAGCACCAGAATAAAATTTACGACCTTACGATAAAAGAGAAGACTGTTGATTATATTGTGCTTGGCAGCAGTATTTTAATATTGTTTGGTGCCATACTTGCGATATTTGACCCACTGTTTTCAAATCTTCTCAATACACTACCGAACCTTTTCTAAAGCCCGGATTTCTCTTGCCAAAAGAGTCCGGGCTTTATTTTTTTAGGTGCTGCTGGCAGGAAAGCATTATTCAAAAATAAAAACTTTCGGAGGTGTGTTTTAGAATGAAAAAGTTTTTTGAATTTACAAAGAAACTCTTAAAGAGCGAAGATGGGCTTTTGGAGATAATTGTTGTTGGTGTTTTAATAGTTTTTGTTGCACTAAAGTTGGTCAATCCAACAAAAAATCTTGGACAGACATTGAGCGATTCTTTCGACAAAATTAATCAAACCATCAGCAATCAGCTATCCCAGATAACCCAGTAACAATCCAGGGTGATTCAGATGCGATTTTTTAAAAAACTCCTGAAGCTTGAAGGCGGTAGTTCGTCAGTGGCAGGATTTTTGCTTGTCCTGCCACTGGCTCTTGTTCTTACCATCAATCCACTTTATATGTTGTTTGACACTCTCAAGTACACACAGCTCGACAGTATTGCAAGAAAATATATTATCAAGATGGAAGTTGAGGGCGGACTCACAACAACTGACTATGCAGACCTTATTCAAAAGGTAGCAGAACTTGGGTGTTCAAACATTCAGGTATCGTACACTCCATATCCTGTAGACTTTGGTGATACTGTAAGACTTAAAATTGTGGCAGATATGAAGTTCAGGCGAATCAGCTTTTTTGGGGGACTTAAAAATGAAACAAAACAGGTTTGTGTGGGCCCGTATGAAAGTATTTCAAAACAAAACCCTATTGTTCAGTGAAGACGGTGAGTCAATGGTTTTGTTTATTGTGCTTGTTCTTATATTCATCTTCCTGCCAGCAGCAACTTTCTTGCTTGAATTTTCAAGGGAAATGATAGTGAAGCAAAAAGTAGAAAGTGCAGTTGTGGTATCAGGCTTTGCAGCGCTTTACAGGGTTAATCCAAACTCGTCCCTGACAGATGCCCAGAAGGAAGATTGTATTGACACCTTTTTGCAGCAACTGAAGAAAAACCTGAATTTAAATGACGACCTTACATCCAAAGACAACCTTTTGGAAGGTCCGCTTGAAATAGTTGAGGTGAGTGTATACGGGGCAGATGAACTTCCTGCTGTATGTACACAGGGGAGTGAAATTCTGGTACCGGGAATGCATGTTGTTGTTCATGCAAAAGTGAAAAGGCTGTTTTTTAAAACAGAACAGCAATACACTGATTTGATTATTCACAAGGACATAGATGTATTTGAAAAAGGAGGTTACTGAAATTGGCTCTTACTTATTTTGCAGCCATAGTTGTTTGCCTGATAGCAGCTTTTACAGACTTTAAATACCACAAAATTTACAACTGGCTTGTTATTCTGACAATTGCGGCAGCAACAGTTATTCACAGACTCAAGTTGCTTTCCAACCTTGCACCGGCTATTACACTGTTTCTGTTTATGGTCTTTGTAGCATTTTTATTCAAGGATACGTCAATGGGTGGTGATGTAAAGTTTTTAAGTGCTCTTGCGTTGCTTCTGGGGAATGACATATATCCTGCTATTCTCATAACCTGCATTGTGTTTATTGCTACAGGTGTTGCAACATACCTCAAAAACAGTGGCAAACTTGACACAGGGTTTTTAAGACTGAAACTCCCGCTTGGTATGTTTTTGCCGGTGGGAGTTTTGACTGTTTTTATAGTAAGACTTCTAACAAAAACAATTTAGGACAAGGGGGTATTTAATTATGGGTGTCAGATTGTGGTTTGCATTTATGCTTTTTGCAGGTGCGAGTGCAGGGACACTTTTAACAGTAATGGTGCTAACAGGTAATGCTTTGTATCCATTCAAAGAACTTAGAAAGAAATTTTCAAGCATTTCAAGCAATGTGACAATGCTTTTTGTTATGGAAATAACCCTTGCTATTTTGTGTGCTGCACTGACACTATTTATCAAGTGAGAAGGGGTTTTCTGCTCCTTCTCACTTTTCAAAGGAGAGAGAGGAACCTATGAATAATTTTCTCAAGAAGCTTCTGAAAAGCCAGAATGGTGCGACAGAAATACTTGAAGTAGCAATTTTGCTTGTGTTTGTAATATTCCAGATTGCACCGTCAATAATCAATGTATCAAAAACTGTTGAGAAACTTTTACAGGTGCTGGATGAATACTTGAAAAGCCAGATGGCTGTCGGTATTAACCAATGAAGAGCAAAGGTGGTGATAAGGACTTGAAACTAAAAAAAATCATGATAGCCTTTTTCTCTGCTGTTATAGCAGTTTTTCTGATGGTTGTAGTATATACACAGATGGACAGAGCCACAAAGATAAAATCAAAGACAGTGTTTATAGCAATGGACACAATCAGGAGTGGTGAAAAGATAGGGGAAAAAGCAATACAAACTACAATTGACATCAGTGCACCAGTAGTATCTCCCGGGGATGTTTCAAATCTCTTTGCAAAAACAACTATTCCAAAAGGCTGTATCATTACGCCAGAACTTGTTGCAAATACAGTGTATGAAGATGTATATACCACACACATAGTTGTCAAAGTAGACCCTGTACCGCTTGAGGCTTTCAAAAACGCTGAATATATAGGTCTTTTGAATGTTGAAACAGCAAATAATCAAACACATACAAATGTCTTTGAACACTTAAAGCTTGTAAGACTGTATGACCAGGCTGGAAGAGAAGCTGGAAAGACAACTAACGAATATTCATCTAACCTTGTGAGTATGGTTGAGATAGCAACGGATAATAGTACAGCAAAGAGGATAAAGGAAAAAGAAAAATTAGGTGTCTATTATGTGTTAATTCAGTAGAAAGGAGAGAAAATCATGAACAAATGCTTGTTTTTTGGCAGACTCACAAAAGACCCCGAGGTATTTACGACTCAAAACGGCAACAAACTGGTGCGCATCACGATTGCCATGGACAGAAAGGTCAAGGATGAAAAAAGGGCACAATTCATTCCGTGCATAGCTTTCAACAAAAATGCAGAGCTTTTGGAGCAATACTATCAAAAGGGCAGAGAGATACTGGTAGAAGCAAGAGTTGAAAATGCTACTGGGAAGACAAAAGAAGGTGCACAGTACCCAACGTTCAGGTTTGTGGTGGAGCGGTTCTGGTTTGCGGGTGCAAAAAAGGAACAGCAGCATGAACAGGCTGCAGAAATTCCAGCGCCAGCAGAATCTGAAGCTTCCGATGACGAACTTGAAAAGGAACTTGAGGAAATTTTTGAAGAAGACCAGAGTTTTGAGCCACCAGTAGAAAATGGCGTTATCACATCAGAAAGTGAGTTGCCGTTTTAAAGCAGGGTTTAAAACCCTGCTTTTTTGTTATAGCCTGCTTGACTGCTCTCAAAAGCTATGCTTGCCACATCCTAAAAGGAGGGTTGAATGTGAAAAGAAAAAGCAGATTCAAAGACTTACTCAAAAATCCATTTGCTATAGCCCTTATTGGCTTTTTTCTCATAATAATCACCTTCCTTGCTGTTATATACTCATTTGCTAAAGAGAAAAGTATTTCTGAAAAACTTACCAAAGAGCAAAACGAAAGGTTGCTTCGCGAAGTTACCGAAGAGATACGAAAACTAAACGGAAACCTTTATGATTATAACGGAATTGATGAAGACTTAATCCTTACCTATCCATGGGTAATTGCATATTACAAATACCTTGTTCTTTCAAGTAACATGGGACTGCTGGAGAAAAAAGATTTGGAAGAGGTTACGAAAGAAGCTGCAAAGAGAGGAATTAAAAATGTTACAGAGGATGTAATAAAGAAGCTTTTGCCAGAAGTGTATTATCGCAAATGCAAAAACGAGCTTTTGAGTATAGCAAAAAGAATGCAGCCACGATTTTTTTATATCAAACACAATATTACAACAGAAACCACAAAAGAGGTCACAAAGGAAAAAACAAGAACATATACGTATACGGTCGAAAATGAAGTATACAACCCTCAAACTGGCCAAACCGAAAAGGTAAGTTCTGTTAAAACCCAGACTGTTAGAATAACATGGACAGAGAAGGTAAAGTTGACAGAAACACAGCCCATCTACCTTTTGATTTGTGCTGATACAATCAAAAATCGGTTTACTGTTTCGTACAAACTTCAGAAAACCACAACCACGTACCAGAACAACCTGCCAAAGTCAGCAAAGGTTGAGGATAGCGGCAAACTTGAACTTGATTTTGACCCCAAGAAAATAATTGAACAAAAAGAAGCAAAAAGGGCAAAGGATTTAAATATCAAGACAAAATATGAAATTGTCAGCAATCTTGACAATGCAGAAAAAATTGAAAAGACTGCAAAAACAGATGTGCTTGACCCGGGCAACCAAAACCCTTCTGTTTCACTTCCGAAAAAAGCCAAAAATGTTTCATACACTGATTCACAGGAAACAGTATTAAATGAAGAAACACTGCAAAAAGTCCAGACCATGCCTGTGATTGACAGCACATATAACTTCGATGCAGAGTATAAAAGGCTTGAAGAATTGATACTTGAGGACGATAAAAATGCTGATATCGAATTTGCAAAAAAAATTATCATATACACAGCAATGACATATGAAAGAGGCGACATGGACTTTGGGTGGCTTTTTGAAGACGTGAAAGAAAACATCTTTGGAACGCCCAAAGTTGTATCGGCAAGTTCACTTATTCAATATGTGCCTGCACAGTATGAGCAATACTTTGAGGAGGCAGAGAAAATCCTTGGCATACCCAAATGGTTCTTAGCAGCAATAGCAGCAAGAGAAAGCTCCTTCAATCCAAAAGCAAAAGCAAAAAACAAGGATGGCTATGCCATCGGACTTATGCAGGTGCAGCAAATCTACTGGGATGGGCATGTGAAAGACTTCAAAGCACGCTACCCCAACATCGACATTACAGGCGATATTAACAATCCACGTGACCAGATTTTAATAGGGTCATTTGTTTTTAAAAGCTATCTTGGCAGTGCGCAGATTGACTGGGTAGGAAGCGGCTGGCAGGAAGGTGTAATACCTGCACTGGCAAGCTACTGGCTCGGTCCCAATGGCTGCAAATCGGATGCACCTGACTATAAAAAAACACGTACACAGTATGCGCAAAAGCTAATTGCCCAGGCAAGACTTTTTAAGTTTAGAATTTTTGAAAAACAGCATCCAGAGTACATGCCAGTAGATGACAAATACATGATAATAACAAGCCTGTATGGCTTGAGAATTCACCCAATCACGGGTAGAGAAAAACTGCACACGGGTGTTGACATTGGAGCTCCAATGAATGCTGATGTGAAAAGCATAATAAACGGTACAGTTGAGTTTGCGGGTACTATGGAAGGCTATGGCAATACTGTTATTGTAAAAGGTACTCTTTCAGGACAGGAGATAGAAGTGCTGTATGGACATCTCAGTTCAGTTGTTGTCCAGCAGGGGCAGGCTGTTACGCAGGGAGGTGTAATTGGTGGTGTGGGTTCAACAGGATGGTCTACCGGTCCACATCTTCATTTTGAAATAAGAGTTGCAGGACAGCCCGTTGACCCGTTTGAGATTTTGCAGCAACTTGTCAAATAGGGAAGGGGGTTTTTGGGATGAGCTTGATACAAAGGCTCTCAGAAGACCCTGAAATAGCATTTTTGAAAAATCTATTTGCAGAGGTTTTGATACTTACAAAAGAAGACCTGCAAAATCCGGTTCCACGGGGCTGTTATGATGGCAGAAATGAGCCATGGCGAATTAAGATGGAAGCTCTGAGCTTTGTCAGGAGTAGATACTGCCAGCTTATCTGTGATTTTCTCGGAATTGACTATGAGCGTTATAAAAAAGAGGTGCTGAAAAACTTCAGACCATTAAAAACTGACAAAAGGAGTGGTGCAAAATGTTGAGTGAAAGGCAGAGACATATACTTCTTTTCATAAAAAGCTTTCATGAAGACAAAAGATATGGGCCCACGATAAGAGAGATTGCGGATGGTACAGGCTACAGTCCAACCACTGTGCGCAATGAGCTAATCAGTCTTGAAAAGAGTGGGTTTATAACAAGGGAAAAAGGCAAGTACCGAACAATAGTGATTAATTAAGAAAGGAGAGCTTTAGATGATTTGTCCGAAATGCAAAGGTGAGTTTGTTGTAGAAGATGGAAAATACAAATGTATTGCCTGCCAGATTTCCCTGCCAGTAGTTTTTCACGGCTATGAGCTAAAACAGGACGATGTAGACAAGCTTGTACTGGAGGGCATCACTGATGAAATTGAGTTTTTCTCGCAGGCAAAGAACAAAAGGTTCAGAGCAAGACTTGTGTATGAAAACGGCAGGGTGGCTTTTGAGTTCCGTTCAGGCAAAGGAAATAAGTGGAACATGGGTGATGAGAGAGGAAAAGAAAATGATACAATTTGTATTTTTCTTAACTCACTTTCAAGCGGAGTTGTAAGAGTATTCAAAATAGATAGAGACAGAAAGGAAGAGAAGATATACGACTTTGGCACAAAAGCGACAAGATATTCTCATGCACTTTCATTAATAGCAATTTTGCCTTTAATTCCAGTGGAGAAAAAGCTAAGAATAATCTCTGATGATATTGCTTTTGTCAAATACGTCCTTGGTGAAGCAACACCGAGTGACAGGGAAATCAGAACAGGAATCTATGTACTCTTGCAGCTTCTAAAAAACTACACATGGAGCTTAGAGCTCAGCATAAAGAAACTAAAGCTAAAAGGTGGGAACAGCAAAAAGCTTTCTAAAAATCTATTTCCATACATCAGTGTGACAAAAACAGAAGAACAGGGCAATATAATAGTGGAGATAGAAAACTGCAATCTGGCAGTTGAGGAGCATTTTTTAGAGTATATGCAAAAGGCAAGAAAACTAAAGCTGGGCAAGTATATCATTTCAAAAGAGTTGGCTGGAAAACTGGAGATATGGCAACAGGCCGCAAAAAGCTAAAAACAAAAATTTTGTTTGCAGAAACCCAATCTAAGATGGTATACTATTAAGTAGATAAAACAATCTACTGTGGGGACGATAATATGCTAAACAAAACAACAACGGTAAGAGTAGATGTTGAAACGTATGAAGGCTTAAAGAAACTGGCTTCGGAGCTCAATCAACCAATGCAAAAGATAATTCAGGAAGCTCTTAAAGAGTACAAAAGGAAAGTCATGCTTTCTAAAACTGCTGAAGCCTTTGCTGCTCTTAAAGAAAACAAGAAGCTCTGGCAGGAGGAGATTGAGGAAAGGGAGCTTTGGGAAAACACATTGCAGGATGGGATTGAGCAATGAACGCCAAAAGAGGAGAAATATGGCTTGTAGATTTAAAACCAACAAGAGGACATGAACAGAGCGGTGTTCGTCCAGCAGTAATAATCTCAGTGGATGAATTCAATTCATGTGCTGCTGAGCTGGTGGTTGTTGTACTAATCACAAGCAAGAACAAAAATATACCGCTGCATGTAGAAATACAGCCCGAAAACAGCGGACTTGCAAAAGTATCATTTGCAAAACCTGAAGATATACGCTCAATCTCAAAAGAAAGACTTGTCAAAAAGATAGGTCAACTTCCAAATGAAAAATTAAGAGAACTGGAAGAGAAAATAAAGATTCTGCTGGGATTGTAAAAACAGCAACAAAAATCTATAATAAAAATGTAAACATCTGCCCCTTCTTTTGAGTAAAACCAATAAGAAGGGGGAGTATAAAAAATGGAGATGAGTAATATGGAAAATGAAAGGGAAAGAAGAAAGGACAGAGTTAGAATTTACTTAAGTCCTATGAGTATCGACCTTTTGAGGATTGAATTTAATTCTCATCTTCAGGATGTAAGACGTGAAATTTCAGAAGTCAGAACAGAGGTTGATACCAAACTGAAGACTCTGGAGGTTAACCTCAAAAATGAGTTTAACCAGAAGATTGGTGAACTGTCAAATCAGGTTGCAAGCCTGCAAAAAGAAACTGTCTATCAAATCACAGACTTGAGAAGCGATACAACAACAGAGCTGAGCAATGTCAAACAGGAGAGCACAAAAGAGTTCTCAAGTGTCAGAAAAGAAATAGCTGATTTAAAAAATGAAATTGCAGATTTCAAGCAGGAGACAGCCAAGGAGTTTGCCAGCATCAGGAAAGAGATAAACGACCTTAGGAGTGAGTTTATACAATTCAAAGAAGAGACAACCAAAGAGTTCGCCAATGTGAGAAAAGAGATAACCGACCTTAGGAATGAGTTTGTACAATTCAAAGAGGAGACAGCGAAAGAGTTTGCAAATATTAGAAATGAAGTTGCAAATATTAGGAATGAAATTGCAGACATAAAAAACACATTCAGATGGAATACGATTGGCATCATCGTAGCACTTTTGACAGGGTTTGCAGGAATTGTCACAGCGATAGTTTTAAAATAAAGGTAAAGGGCAGGTTCACACCTGCCTTTTTTTGTTTTCATCATAGTGCAATTACAAATAATTTATACTCATAACTATACATTATGTTGCAATATTCAGTGTTTTATGGTACAATAATATCAGAAAAACCATCAAATAAGAAGCAAAATTTTTTCAACATAATGTTTTTAGAGCAAAATAAAAGGGGGGATTCACAATGTTCAGGAAAGTAAAAAATCCAGCAAAACCTGAGGAAATGCTGCTTCAGCTTAAAAAAGAGCTCCACAGACTGAGAAAACTCTATAACGAAGCTTTTGCTTACTTTTACAGAACCGGCGACTACGAATTTGTAAAAAAGGTCGATGAGAAGTACTACGAAATTTTTAAAGCATATACCATGTACAAAGATTATCTGGCTCAAAAGTGAGGCTTGATGATAAAATGCTGAAAGAGTTTGAAGAATACCTGAAAACTCAGGATTTTACCGAAAACACAATAAAAAGCTACACAAAAGACGTTGAACTTTTTATGCGCTGGTATATTGATACTACTGGTCAGGAGTTTTTACCTGAGAATTTAACAGAGTTTGACCTTGTGGAATACAAATCATACCTTTTGCGGCAAAACCTCAAGCCAAGTACAGTAAATCGAAGTATTATATCTCTAAGAAAATTTGTGCATTTTCTACTGGACAGAGGGTTACTCAAAAAAGACATATCAACAAGACTAAAGCAGGTAAAAGACACAACAAGGAATCTCTCCCCAGTAGTTTTGGACAAAAAAGATATATACAAGTTTCGTCGCACCGTACATCAATTTGGGAAGGCAAGGGATGTTGCTCTGGTAGAGCTTCTACTCAATACAGGAATGAGAATATCAGAAGCTATAAACCTTAAACTTGAAGATGTTGAGCTATCAGAGAGGAAAGGCAAAGTGAAAATCTGGGGCAAAGGTAGAAGTTACAGAGAAGTGCCTTTAAACTCGGATGCAAGAAAATACCTGTCGGAATACCTGAAAAAGCGACCTTATTCAGAAACAAACTATTTTTTTGTTACTTCAACAGGCAAACCATTGACACGAAATGCAGCATACAAAATTATACTCAAGTATGCCAAGCTTGCTTCAGTTGATTTGCATCCACACATGCTCAGACATTTCTTTGCACAGACGTTAATTGACAAAGGGCTGAATTTATACGACGTGCAACAACTACTGGGACATCAGAGGATAGAAACAACTTTGAGATACAAAAAGCCCAATGTTCAGCTTCAGGAGGAAATGGTGGAAAACCTATTAGAATAGAAAGGCGATGATGGAAGATGTTAAAAATAGAGCGCAAAACCTTGCTGTACAAAACAGGTGTTGAATATGGTGACTATACTATTAACCATGTACTTGGCTGTTCTCATGGTTGTATGTACCCATGCTATGCCTTCCTGATGAATAAAAGATTCGGTAAGGTGAAAGATTACAAAGATTGGATAACACCTAAGATTGTTTCAAATGCTGTAGATCTTCTCGAAAAAGAAATTCCAAAGTTAAGATACAAAATTAAACACGTTAACATGTGTTTTTCAACTGACCCTTTTATGTACAGACAGGAAGAAGTATCAAAACTTTCTCTGCAGATTATAGATATTCTCAATAGCAATGGTATTCCCGTTGAGGTGTTAACTAAGGGAGTTTATCCAGTTGAACTGGTTGGAATATCGAAAAACGACGACAACTACTTTGGAATCTCTCTGGTTTCATATTCTGAAAAATTCAGAGAACGGTTTGAGCCAGGCGCTGCTCCAGTAGAAAAAAGATTAAAGTCGTTGGAATTTTTACATAGACAGGGTTTTAAGACGTGGGTTAGCATAGAACCTTACCCTACTCCTAATATTATTCAACAGGACATAAGAGAGCTTTTATCAAAGATAAGCTTTGTTGAAAAAATTGTATTTGGAAGATGGAATTACAACAGTTTTGTAAATTTCAACTTTGATTCGAAAGAGTATTACAGAAGAATTGCTGATGAGGTTATGAACTTTGGATTGAAAAAGAACATAAAAGTAATAATAAAAAGAGAAGTTTTGTTATAATTACAAATGTAAGAGGAGAAGGGTCATACTTTCCCTACTCCTCAAATCTTACTATTCCGTATCTATAGAGGTTTTCATATGAATGTTTTCTCTCTTTACCTGTCTTAGTCGGGGGATAAGTAACTCTAACTTTTCCTTCCTTTGTTAGTTCATTGATAATTTGAAAGTATTGCTTGACCGTATACGGCGTAAAGTAACCTTCTTGAGCATACAACTCCTCAAATTTTAACTCCATTCCTTTGTATTTTTTATATAATCTCTCTTTGATATTATCTTTTTCGCTGTCAAATGTATCGTAGGTTAAAAATGAAAGCTGGGGACTTGATGGTATATAGGTAAAATATCCTCCAGTTGTATTATTATTACTTTCTTGAGCCATAATGCTTTTCATAATCTTTTGTCCCAGCGGATGTTTTGTTACAAAAACAATATAATGACTTGTCTGATTATTTTCTTTTTTAAAACAAAATGGGACTACATAACGGGTATAATTATTTGAAAAATACTTTACAAACTCATCTAAAATTATCATTTCTTTATCATGACTATATATATTTGAATTTTGCAGCCTTTTTCTTAAATTGTCCAAATTTTCTTCTCCAAATATTTCTGAAACAGTTTCAACTACCTTATTATTAAAGATAGCAGCTTGAATACGGTTGTAATTAAAGAAGAAAATACATTCTGACATCTTTTTATCAACAATTATATCCACAAGATTTTTCGAAATTCCACTGTAGCCCCAAGGATCCAGAAAGGCAAAGATAGGTCCATCTATTTGTTTTATAATATCTTCAATTTCTTTGTTGGGCATTTCATAGTTTGTAATATAAATTTGAAATGGACTATTAAAGTTTTTAAATTCTTTTTGGATATTTTCATACTTTTCTTCAATGTTTTTGTAAAGCTTCTCTACAAAATCTTTGTTTTTATCGTTGAACCAAAAAACTAATTTGTTTTTTACCTTATCCAACAAATTTTGATTCCTTAAGGTCTTTTCTAAAATGATAAGAGGTGTAGAAATATTACCATCTTCATAACAACCTGGTCCACAGAACAAATCAATGTAAAAAATTTTACCATTCCAGTGGTAAGAAATAATATTCAGCCATGCTAAAAAATAGTCAGTAACAAGTTTAATTTTTATTTTCGACAAATCTGTTTGTTTATTATAAAATTCATTATCCATTGTTACTTTTACCTCCTTCACTTTTTATTTTTTGGTAAAATTATATCAAACTTTAAGGATTATTAAAATCTAATTTATACTGTGAAAGGAGCTGATACAATGCCTGTTTATAAACACAAAGCTGACAGAGAGGTTGAAAAATTTGTGTATGATTGGGGAGCTGCTACATTGAGACATCTTTCAGAGCTTGTACATCCATATCCAGAACAAAAGCTTAAAAGGTTAATAAAGGGCTTAAGAGTTGAGGAAAGGGATGGTGTATACTATGTTCCATTCAGAAGACTAAAACCTGATGTCGAAAGAAGAAGACTTACTTTTCTTGACTTTATGGTGGATTTTCTACAAGACAGGGTAACACTTTATTACCCGGCAGACTTTCCTTTTGTTTCTCTTGTTAAGACAACAAAAGGCAAACTTGCATATGTTACAGTGATATTCCCTGGCGAAGAGGAACTTGTGTCAGAGCTAATTAACATGAACCCGCCAGAAAGTGTAATCTGTGTTCTACAGGACAAACAGCAAAAAGACAAGATAAAGCTTAAATCGAAAATCGTAAAGTTCTACTTGAAAAATGGTGAAGAAGTTGTATAATATTTTCATAGAAAAAGTGTTTGCAGAAGTCAAAAAATTGGGTATAATATAATCAAGAACATATTTCAGAGTCCTACCCTATCAGAGAGTAAAGCCACAGAGAGTTTGCAGTTTAGCTTGCAAATTATCTCTGTGGCTTTCTTATTTTTCGAAAGCTTCTCAACAGCCCTTTCTCGGAGTCCCACCAAAAAAGGAGTGAGTTTAACTTGAAAAGGTTAATCGGGAGTTTGTTGCTTAGAAACTACCAATTAATGGAGTCCCACAAAATTATTGAGTTTGCTGATACAAACTGTATAGTTGTCAAGTACATTTTCAGAGTCAAAGATGAGTCAAACCGTAGTCTGTTGCTCAGTACAAGCCAGTATTTCAGACTTGGGCAACGACTGCCGACCTCTATCGAGGTATGGAAAGCTCTCGGCGGAAAATAACGGTGGGGTTCTCCTCTCCACCTTCTGGAGTTATACCAAACAGGAGGGAGTCAAACATGAGAAGTTCAACAATCAAACTTAGACTCGGTCAGGTATTTTTGACAAGAGAGGTTGCAAACAAAGTTCCTGAGCATGAAATTCTCTGGTTCCTTGGCAGACATCAAGAGGGCGATTGGGGAGATATGCCAGAGGAAGATAAGAAAATCAACGACTGGGCAGTAGAAAGAGGAGAAAGAGTCATCTCCAAATATCGCACAGAGGCAGGTGACATATACATCATTACCGAACCTGACCGCTCATATACTACAGTCTTATTTGTGTGGGAATATTGATGCAAGGGCTGTTGCCCTTGCTTTTGGAGTAATACTCTTCAGAAGCGAGTCAACAACGCAGGCAAGTCACCCCCTTTTTAAACATGGGTGTGTTGGGGAGAACGACGGAAAAGAAAGGGGGTGATATCAGTGGGTGCAGAGAACTTAAAAATTGTGGTAATAGCTGCTGCAATAATTATTGGTGAACTTATTATAGGACTAACCAAAGCAAGCTACACTGTAAGCATCAAAATTGGAAAATTGCAAGTAGACATAAAAAAAGAGGTAGTATCATAGATACCACCTCTCACCCATTGACCTGCGTTACGATAAACTCCCCAACACACCCTACCTTTAATATTATACCACATTTTATTAGTTTTAGATACAACAAATATTTTGAAAGAAGGTGATTTAAATGTCAATCGTGTTATTTATCCTAAACAACCTTTTTGCTATTTTGCTACTGGGCTTCAGCTTGCTTGTAGTTTTCTGTGCAGTGTTTAAGCGTAACATCAAATGGCAGTTTAAAAGCTTTTCGATTGAAATCACCACAACAAAGGATGAGGACATAGACAACACTCAGGAACAACACTCTCCAGCCCAGTAGTAGCTTTTTGGCAGGGTTTTCTCTCTTTCCCCTGCCTGTGAGTAAAACCAATATAAAAAAGGGGGAGTCTAACGATGAAGAGTGTTGTTGCAAGAAAGGAAACAGACAGCATTATTGAAAGCGTAGTTTACACTTCAGAAGACGGGAAAGAAATTAGACTCACGTTTGACACAGTCAAACAATATCTCGTCAGCGGTGATGCTACAAAAGTAAGTGACGAAGAAGTTGTTCTATTCATGAAGCTTTGTGAAGCCCAGAAGTTAAACCCATTTAGAAGAGATGTTTATTTAATCAAATTTGGTGACGAACCGGCAAGTTTAGTTGTCAGCAAGGACGTTTTCATTCGTAGAGCTCAAAAGAGTGGACTTTGCAACGGCTGGAGAGCAGGCGTCATTATACAGCATAATGATGGAACTGTTGAAGAAAGACAAGGCACACTTGTTTTACCAGATGAAAAACTTGTAGGCGGCTGGGCAGAAGTTTTTCGTAAGGACTGGCAGATACCTTTAAAAGTTACGGTAAATCTCTCGGAATATATCAGAAGAAGAAAAGACGGGCAAATAATAAGAAGCTGGCAGCAGATGCCGGCTACAATGATTAGAAAAGTAGCTTTGGAACAAGCTTTGAGGGAAGCGTTCATGGAAGAACTGCAAGGGCTGTACGGCGCAGAGGAGATGGGAGCAGAACTTGATGAAACTCCAGAGGTACAGCCAGCAGTAGTACCTGAACTCAAAGAAGTTGAAAACAAACCTGCTGTAGTTGTCCAGCCAGAAGAAATTGAACAGGCAGAAGAAGTTCAAATCTCTCAAGAAGAAGTTAAACCCTCAGAAGAGTCAAGACAAACCATTCAAGTATCAATCTCTCAGGATAATCAAAGCGATGAGTATCAAACACTGTATATCAGAGAAGTGAATATCATCAAATCCAAAAGCGGCAAAGATTATCTCAAAATTATTGCTTACACAGACGATGCAGAAAAGAAAATCTTGTATGCCGAAGCGAACGAAAAAACTACCCAGCTTGAAAAAAATGCAGTTATTAAAGCTAAAGTTTCAAAAGAGAATAATTACAACATGCTTGTTGATTTCAGCAAAGTAGAAACTGCAAGTGTATAAAATGGGGGAGGTTTTCCCTCTCCCTCTGAGTTACACCAATTAGTGAGTCAACAGCGCAGGCAAGTCACCCCTTAGATATGGGGATGTTGGGGAAAGGAATTTTCAAAGTAAGGGGGTGACAGCTTTGGGCAAGGAACTCCTTAAAACAGCTGCTATAACCATTATAACTATTGCTGGTGTAGTGGTTTTTGGTTTGACTAAAGCAAACATCTATGTATCCCTGCAACTACTTCCATTTAGACTCAAGATAAAAAAGAAAATGGTTAGGTAAAGAAACCTAACCATCCTTGCTTTAAAGCCCTGCGTTTCTATAAACATTTTACCTTTCCCAACATCTCCTGAAATTATTATACCACTTTCAGAGTATTTCAACAACAAACTTTCTGGCAAATGCCTCGGAGTTATACCAATAAGAAAGGAGAGTTAAACCATGATAAGAGTTGTTAACAATGGGGAAGTTGTACTTATAACCTTTGTCAACGGCAAGATTAGACTCAGTGTAAAGAAAAACGGAGCTGTGATTAGAGTAGTCGACGATGAGCTGGTAAAAAATGCACTGAAACAAGTACGGGAATTTGTTGATGAAGGCACTTTTGTCATGGTGACAGATGTGTTAAGAGCGGTGTTAAGAGAAAAGAAAAAAGAAAATGTACCAGCGTAGCTTTATGGCAGGGACTTGCCCCCTGCCTTGGGAGTAAGACCACAAATTGAGTAAACAGCGCAGGCAAGTCACCCCTTTTTTAGATATGGGGATGTTGGGGAGAAACAAACATGCAAAACAAAAGGGGTGACATCGTTGAGTATCGAAGTAATAAAAATTGTTTTGGCCAGTGTAGTGATTGCGGTAAGTGTACTTGCAATCTGTCTGACTAAAGCGAATTACAGAATTAGCGTAAGTATAAAACCCTTCAGGGTTCAAATAAAAAAAGAAGTGGTAAAGTTTTACTTTACCACTTCCTGTTCAACGCCTGCGCTTTTAAATAAATTCCCAACATCCCCCAAAATTATTATACCACTCTCAAGATATTTCTACAACCAATTTTCAGGCAACTATCTCAATAAACAACGTTCACAATAGTATTGTTCAGCCCAGTATAAAAGTTTTGCGGCGGGAATTTCTCCCTGCCTCTGAAGTATTACAAACATAAGAAAGGGGAGTTGAACCATGGTTGAGTTTGATGTAATGAAAGGTAGTTATTCTAAACTTCAGCTTTTCGAAAGGTGTGAAAGAGCTTTTTATTTCAAGTATGTCAAAAACATGGAGTATACCACACCTGCAATGGAGTTTGGCAAAATTATTCATGAAGAGTTGGCAAAATTTTTAACTACTGGTGTGGAAGGCGAAAATGTTAAACAATTTCTTACCCAAAAAGTCAGACGTTATGCTGGTGTTAATCCTGAATATGTTGAGCTTCAACTCAAATTTAATTCACCATCTGGAACAGAATACACCGCTGTGATTGACCTTTTTGAAAATAATACAGCTAAAGTGTTAGACTGGAAAACAGGCTGGCAGAAAGAAGCAGACGTCAGACAGCTTTACATCTACGCATACGCTCTCAAGAAAAATGGAGAAAAACCTGAAAAATTGTCATTTTTCTATTTGAGGTTTGACAAAGAAGATGAGTTTACACTGAGCAGTGACAAGCTTAATGAGACAATTGACTGGATGGACAGAATTGAAGATTCTATGAATGAGAAGTTGTTTTTGTACTCTGTTTCTGAAGACGAAGAGGAATTTGAGAGGAACTACTCATCATGCAGAGGCTGTCCCTATGCAAAGTTATGTTTAGGCGAAGACATTGCAAACAGAGAGAAAGCAATTGAAATAGCTATGTATATTGATGAACTGGAAGCAAAACTAAACGCAGCTCGGGAAGCTTTGAAAACCTATTTAGAACAAACAGGAGAAGAACTTGTAACAGATTCAGGAGTATGGCGCTTGACTCCAGTAAATAGTTTTAGCTTTGATACTCGTAAAGTTTGGGAATATATTAAAAGTCTTGGAAAGGACCCAATTGAATTTGCAAACTTCACTTTAACCTCACTTAAAAAACTTAAGATTTCTGAAGATATCTTAGAACAACTTGGTGAGAGAAATGTAACTTATCAACTCAGAAAGACCAAAAAGTAAAAAAGGGTTGAGAAGGTTATCCCTTCTCTTCCCTCTCCTTTCGGAGTAAAACCGAAAGGGGGAGTAGAACGTGAAAAACCAGCTTAGTTTTTTCGATGAAAGGAAGTCTGAACCAAGGTGTGTTGCACAAAAATATAAGTTGCTACTTGTAAAAGAACAATCATACTCGTACAACAGTCAACTAAAAAACGTTAACTCTGCAGTAGAATTTCTAAAAAAACATCTTTTGTTGCACTGCGAACCTGAAGAAGTTTTCATTGTTATATGTCTTGACCTGCAGTTGAACGTAACAGCGGTATTTGAAGTAGCAAGAGGCACAACTAATACTGCACTTGTGAGTACACATGAAATTTTCAAAAGAGTTCTACTGACAAATTGCAACAGCATAATCATTGCACATAACCATCCTGGCGGTTCTGAAAGACCATCAATGGATGATATCAACACAACAAAGAAAATAAAAGAAGCTGCGCAACTGCTGGACATAAAGCTAAACGACCACATTATCATAACAGAAAATAATTATTATTCCTTTGCAGAGGCAGGAATATTATAGGAGAGGTACTCCCTCTCCCTCTTGTCGGAGTTTTACTCATAACGCGAGTAAACAAAAAACTGAGTAAAAAAATAAGAAGGGAGAGGGAGTGCCATGATGAAAAAAGAACTTATTGACATCAGGATGGACGATGTGTTGAACTTGTTGAGACTTAACGTTGTAAAACGAAACGGTAATGAGTTGAACCTTTATTGCCCTAAGTGTGATGTACACAAGATGAAGGGAGAAGGACACCTGTATATCAACGTCCACAAAAACACGTTTTTCTGCCACCGATGTGGTACTGGTGGAAATGCACTTCAGCTCTACGCATGGTTGAACAACATGGATACAAAAGAAGCTTACAGAGAACTGGTACAGATACTTACAAAAGGCACAAACAGGACCCGAAAAGCTGTTGCAGAGCCTACTGCAACATATAACGTTAATGCTAATCGTACCGAAAATCTTGCACCAGTAGAGCAAAGGAATAAAGTCTACAGGGAGTTCCTAAAATTATTAGACATTGATAAAAAACACAAAGAACATCTACTTGAGCGCGGTTTAACAGAAGTATTTATAAAGTTTAAGGGTTACAAGAGTTTAAACGTGAAAGATGAGAGGAAGAGGAAAGAAATCTGTGGGACTTTACTTGAAAAGGGTTTAACACTTGAAGGAGTTCCCGGGTTCTTCAAGCACTCTAACGGTGAGTGGGACTTTGTTCCATACAACGGATTCTGTATACCTGTCATTGATTTAGAAGGCATGATACAGGGATTGCAGGTTAGAATTGTAGGAGATGCAAATAATGGCAAATACAGGTGGTTCTCATCAGGCAATATTTCTACTGGGACAAGCGCTAAAAACTTTGTCCATGTTGTAGGTACATTTAACGAAGAGAAATACAAAAGAGTATTTGTAATTGAAGGTGCTCTCAAAGCTGATATATGTTCCTATTTGATGGATGGAGAACTTTTCATTGCTCTGCCGGGTGTAAACAGTTCACACGACGAAGCTGTACAAATCGTAAAAAAACTTGGATTGAAAAATGAAGTTTTCATAGTCTTTGATAACGACATAATTGAAAAAAAAGAAGTTCAAAAAGCATATGAAAGACTAAAAAGAAAGTTTAAAAACGAAGGTATAACTGCAACAAGGCTGGCGTTTAATCTCGACTACAAGGGATATGATGATTATCTTATCGCTTCCAAAATAAGAGGAGAGTGTGCCTAAAAACCACTCTCCTCTTACTTTTTTGTTGCAATTGAAAAAAGCGTAGGTTAAAATTGCCTTATCAAAACTCTTCGAGAAGGGGCAGAGACAAATGAACAACAATTTTTCTCAAGATGAAAATGCAATTTTCAGACTTATCTTTTCGGACCCCAAAGAGATACTTTTCTTGCTGAAAAACGTGGCAAAATTTAGCTGGGCAGATAGAATACAAAAGGATTCCATTAAAGTTATCCCAGTAGACTACGATAACGGAAATGTTCTTAAATATAAGCCTGATGTAATAGCTAAGGTAACAATAGAAAACAGCACAGTATATATTTTCATCTTTTTTATAAGTAAGATTCCAGAATGCGGTATGAGAAACATAATATTAAACAACATGCTGCTTTTCTGGGAGAAAAAGATAAAGGAAGGAACAGACAAAATTCCACCAGTAATACCCCTTGTATTGTACAACGGCAAAGAAATATGGACTGAACCGAGAGAGATATATTGAAAGTTTTTTAAAAGTTGCTCTTGAAACAAAACAAAAAATACGATACAATATATTTAAATTCTTTACCAGAAATACACTTTTTAGGTGTTTATACAGAATGTCAAATTTTTTGTTGTTGAAATTTTAAAGCCACAATGGTATAATATACTCAAGAAAATGATTGCCAGAAGTGTATTAATTAGGTGTTTATAAAGAATGTCAAATTTTCTACAAAAGTAAAACAAAAGGCAGGTAATAACCTGCCTTTTTCTGTAAGAAGGAGAGTTTGAACAATGCTTAAACATCCACTGGTTGTTGTGTTTCTCATATGGTATGTTCCTCTAATACTGCTCAAAATATTGGCAGTTTTTATGGGTGAAGATGATTCAGAATTTTAGTTAATACCCAGTTGATACACTTGTTTGGTTATGATAAAATATAATCAAATAGTTGGCAAAACTATACTTTTTAGATGTTTATACAAAATGTCAAATTTTTTTGAAGGGGGTATCTAAAAGGATGTAAAGGGCACAGCGAAAATGTGTTTGGTTTGTGGGAGGGAGAAAGGAAAAACCTTTCTCCCTCCCACAAACCATCCAGCTGAACAACTCTCATAAGGGGGTGTAACTCCCGACCATATAGAGATTATATCACAAGTCCATTGCCCGCACAATGGACTTGTCTCTCCAAACCTTTAGAAACATATGGCAGGGGCGGAGGGACTCGAACCCCCAGCCAACGGTTTTGGAGACCGCTACTCTACCAATTGAGCTACGCCCCTATATCTGACTTTATTATAAGCTATAGCTGCTTAATTTGTCAACCCCTAAATTTTCAGAAACCCAACATTATCAAATTTTTATTTATTATGGTTTGGATTTTATCATATTTTGTAATATAATTTATTTGAAATTGCAAAATAATATAGAAAGAATTCAATTTAAATACCACATCAGAGCAACAAAAACAAATAAACATTACATATATTGGTGGTGGTTCACGAGGCTGGGCATGGAGATTGATAACTGATTTGGCTTTTGAAAAAGATTTAAGTGGTACTGTTAAACTCTATGATATTGACTTTGAAGCTGCAAAAAACAATGAAATAATTGGGAACAAACTCTCAAACAAGACTGAGGTTGTGGGGAAGTGGAAATATGTAGCGGTAAAAAGCCTGGATGAAGCTTTATATGGTGCAGACTTTGTTATCATTTTATTTTTGCCTGGAACTTTTGAAGAGATGCATTCTGATGTTCATGCTCCTGAAAAATATGGTATTTACCAATCGGTTGGTGATATAACTGGTCCTGGTGGTCTTATCAGATGATTTAGAACTGTTCCTATGTATGTTGAGTTTGCAGAAGCTATAAGAAAGAATTGTCCGGATGCCTGGGTTATCAATTATACAAATCCAATAGCTATTTGTTTGAAAACTCTTTATGAAGTATTCCCAAATATAAAAGCTTTTGGCTGCTGTCATAAAGTTTTTGGTACACAGAAACTTTTGGCAGAAGTTGTAAAGGAATTTTTGGAAGAGGATAGAGATATCTCAAGAAGAGAAATCAAGGTAAACGTTCTTGGCATAAACCATTTTACATGGTTTGACAAAGCTTTATATAAAAGTTATTATTTATTTCCTCTATACAAAGAATTTGTAGATAAGTATTAAGAAGAAAGATTTGAGAAAGTAAAGGGGCTTGGGGAAAAGGATTACTTTGCATCTGCAAATAGGGTTAAGTTTGATTTATTCAGACGATTTGGACTCATTGCAGCAGGTGACAGACACTTGGCTGAATTTGTACCATATATTTGTTTAACTGACAGAGAAACAGCAAAAAAATGGAAATTCAATTTGACACCTGTTGAT
Organism: Caldicellulosiruptor morganii; assembly: GCF_026810225.1. NCBI lineage: Bacteria > Bacillati > Bacillota > Caldicellulosiruptorales > Caldicellulosiruptoraceae > Caldicellulosiruptor > Caldicellulosiruptor morganii. The sequence continues at coordinate 1,776,831 of NZ_CP113865.1, read as the reverse complement.
TGGAGAGTAAAGCATAGAGAAGAACTGATTGAACTTAGTAGAGAGTATGTATCTGGCAAAAAAGAAGTACCTTTGAATCCCTCTGGAGAAGAAGGTGTTATGCAAATAAAAGCTATTCTGGGATTAGATACCCTAGTCACCAATGTTAATTTACCCAACAAAGGTCAAATACCCAATTTACCGGCTGGTGCTATTGTTGAGACAAACGCAGTTTTTACTCGTGATGATGTACGCCCTGTTTATGCAGGTGCTTTGCCATCTGATTTAGCGAGTATAATGACAAGGCATATTAGCAACCAGAAGCTAATTGTTAGGGCAGCCTTAGAAAAGGATTTGAATTTTGCGAAGAGAGCTTTTTTAAATGACCCTGCAGTTGAGCGTTTGAGTCAAGATAGGGCATATGAGTTATTCAATGATTAGAATATAGGATGTAGCTGTGAAATAAGGGTAACTGCTCTTATGTGAGAGAAGTTACCCTTATTTTTTGTAATCCGTTTGGGTGGCTGTACAGTAGCTGTAGAAAATAACTGGCGCGCCCAGGAGGATTCGAACCCCCAACCCTCAGATCCGTAGATTGACGAAATATCATTTTACAAACTTTAACAAACCACAGAACGCTTGATATATCTTGACTTCAAGACTTTGAAAATTTATTCCAGCTCAATAAAAAATACATTTTTTTATTTCGGTAGCTGTAGTGTAGCTGTAGTAGCTGTAGAAAAATTTTAATATCAAAATTAATGTTTTAGCTAAATAATTTTCGGTCGCAATTCAGGAAAATCCCAAGGACTAATTTTTTTGTCATGCATTAATCTTCCTACTACAATGCAAGGATGAACATTAAGAGAGTCAGCAAAGGCAATTATTTTGTCTTTTGTAAATGATTTATTTTCAGATATAAACTTTTTATACTCTCTATAAGGTATTAATGTGTTAGCAGCAAAATTATCAGCTTCCTGTTCCAATTCGCATTTTGCAGTTTCTTCATCACCTTCAATAAAAACCTCTTTTCTATTATGTTTTAATATATGTCCTAACTCGTGAAAAAACGAAAACCAGTATACGTCGGCAAACTTATATCGATAACTCAAAGCTAATAAAACCTTGTCTTTTTTAAGCCACTTTGTTGCACCGTTTACATATGTGCCTTTTAAATGGGGAAGTGTTACCAATGCTATCCCACACTCTGAACAGAGATTTTTTAAATTTGGGTAAATTTCTTCCCAAGGATGTTTTGAAAGCTCTCTTATAGCTGGTATAAGCTGATAAATTTTTTCTTTATCAAAAGGCTTTGTTTCTATTTTATGAGCTTCTATTTCAGCTTTCCTAATCCACGCCGCTAAGGCATAGCAAGAAGTTCTTGGATTGTTAGTTTTTCGAAAACAGACTTCTAATGTTTGAGGTATATAATTTAAAGAGGATACTCCAAAAAAATTTCTAAGATTCTTTATTTTTTCTTCTTTGCTTTTGGTTTTTGACACCCAACCAAGTTTTGACATTTCGTTATACGGAATTTGGTTTAGTATTTTTTCTTCATCCTTCAATTTTAGTTTTTCAGCTATTCTTGCTTTAGCAAGTTGATAATTAGCTTCTAAGTTCATCCAAAATTCAGCAGAAGCACCTATGACATTTTCTAATTTAAGTGCTGTTTCATAAGTTATTGGAGCAATACCATTTATTATTTCACTCACAGTTTTCTCTGAAAGCCCCATCCTTTGGGCAAATTCAGCCTGTGTCATTCCTAAATACTTAAGATTTTCCTTTATGGTTTCACCGGGTGGAATAGCAATCAACGCTTCATCTATTTTATCTTTTTTCCTTGCCATGGTAATCTATCACCTCTTCAATTTGAATTATTACGATTTTTGATAAATCTATGTCATTTTGTGTTTGATTTTCGGAAGGTGAAATAATTGATGTAAAAACCAGCCTAAATGGATGAACTAAGTACACAGCATATTGTCCTTTCCGAGAACCTTCTAACTTGTGAAAACCAGTAGCTGGCAAACAAGATATGTCATATAAAGATTTGGCAGCCTTAAGCTCATTTAATCTTTGAAAAAGTTTTTTAGCTATATCCTGCCCAAACTCTTTTTGCGCCAGCTTATAATTTTCACATATCTTTTGCAGCTTTTTAGTTTTGTACCTCACTTCCATTATACAATATGTCCTCCTGAAAGTCAATTTTTATTAACCTATTAGGTAAAGATTTTTAGAAGTGTTTTTAAATATTATAACCTAAAAACTACAGAAAAACAAATGAAAGTTTCCTTTTTAAAGGACTCCAAAATCTCTGGATAAAGCTAATTAACCCTTGAGGCTATAAAATCTGCAATCTATTGTATGCCTTATTACTTTTCAAATGGTCCTTAAAGCTGCTAATGCAAGAAAATTACTCGAAAAATACTATTTTGCGTTCTTGCAGCCTTATAACGCTTTCACATCAAAACTCATTTAAAAGCCTTCATAGAGCAGCAAAAAGCTTAGGATATATAAAAATACCACCTTAGCTTTTCTTAGCATTCCTTGAGCCTTTAGAACGCTTTTAAGAACCAAAAAAATAGCACCTTTTTCAAACTTTTAAAGGGAAATAAAAAAATTTTTCTTCTTTTTATCGAAAAATAGAACTTTTTAGCTGTTTTTAGATGTTTTTGCCTATAACCCCCCTCATGTATGGACCTGTCGCAGGTCTTTGGAGCTGGGCCCGCCGGTCTCTGGCTTTGGTTCTTTAATTTTAAGGTGGGGGGATGTCCTCCCTATACCTGCTTTCTTGAAATTACTATCTTTGACCGCATTGGTCAAAACATTTTAAGTCATTGTTGTTTACTACCTATCCAAGCCGATGAATTTCGTCGACTTGGTTTCAAGCTATAGCTTTTAAAAAAGATATAAACCCATTGCATTATTGACACGTGCAAATAACACGTGTTAATATAATATTGTGAGGTGCAAAAGAATTGAAGCCTAAAGAATTGATAAAAATACTAAAAGAAGATGGCTGGTATGAAGTAAGGCAAAGAGGTTCTCATAAACAATTTAGACATCCTTTTAAAAAAGGATTAGTAACAGTTCCATATCACAACAAGGACCTTGACCCAAAGACGCTGAGCAGTATTCTCAAACAAGCAGGATTAAAATAAATTGAACAGGGGGAAAGAACAATGAAAGATAAGTATATTTACCCGGCTATATTTGAGCCAGCAGAGAAAGAAGGTTATATTGTCACATTCCCAGATTTACCCGGATGTATAACAGAAGGAAAAAACCTTGAAGAGGCTTTATACATGGCAAAAGAAGCTCTTGAGCTGCATCTCTTTGGTTTAGAAGAAGATGGAGAGGAAATCCCTGAACCAACTCCACCAGAGAAGTTAGATATTCCAAAAGGTGCTTTTGTAGTGCCAATTATTGCGTATATGCCACCGGTTAGGGAAGAGATGGCTAACAAAAGCGTAAATAAAACTGTAACACTGCCAAGATGGCTGAGCAAAGCAGCTGAAGAGGCACATATTAACTTTTCACAGGTTTTGCAGCAGGCTCTCAAAGAGAAGTTAGGTATTAAAGAACGCATGAAAGCATAACAAAAATTGTGCCAAAAGCCTACAAAGGTATATGAACTTTTTTTAGCTTTTTTAGCAAGCAAAATTTTTATCCTGTTATCTTTTTAACCACTCTTTTTATTTGCTCTCTGTAACTGCTGCCATACTTTTGGACCATTGAAAGATGTGAAAGACACAAAACAAAGTAGTCTTTTAAAAGCCTTAGATTGTTAATTGTGAGATTGTCCCAGTTCTTCTCTATAAACTCTTCAACCTCCCACTTGGCAGCAAGAAGCTTCATCCTGTCCTGTTCTCCTTGCTGCTTTAAAACCCTTAGCTTGTCCAATTGCGGTATTGATGACAGAACCTCAAGCTGTTTTCTTTTCTCCTCTCTGGCAATCACTGCTGCCTCAACTGATGAGGATTTATATAAACTACCACTTGACACATGAACAGCTGGGCATGAAATGAATACTGTCAAGTCGTCAAGGTCTGCCTCTATCTTCTCCTGTCTTATTTTTGCTAACAACTTCTTTCTTGCTGCTTTAAACACCTTATCACTTGCAGGTGGAGTTTTCCCTGTGCTTATATAATACAAAACTCTTTCTTTCTCTTCATCTGTCAATATGTCAAAGTATCTTTGCAGCTTTTCTGAAATGTCTTTTCTTATAACTTCACTTTCAACAGAATAGCCATCTGATATTACTTCTGCCAAAACTGCTGTGTCCTCATCTGGTTCTTTTGATACTGGACTGTCCAAAGAAATAGCTGCTGTCAATTTGTACTTTGGCAAACTTCTTTTGATTCTGTTTTCAATCACCTTGCAAGCATAGGTTGAGAAGCTTCCCTTCTCTGGGTTGAAGTTTTTTGCTGCTATGACAAGTCCAAAGTATCCCTCGCTCACAAGGTCATCTACTTCATAGCAGTAACCACTTGGGCATGGCATAAACTTATTGGCAATGTGATAGACAAGTTTTAGATTGTCAGTAATTAAAAGCTGTCTTTGAGCTTCTGTAAGCTGTGGCAAAGCTGTTTTTTGCATTGTTACAACCACTCCTTTGAAGCTCAGTTCAAGGCAGTATCCTCATTTGGTTCATTAAGTGCCTGTATGATTTCTCTTATCCTCTGGAGCAGTTCCTCATTATTGTTGTCCTTCTTTTCATCAATTCCAAGTGCAAGCCTCTGTCCTTTTTGGACCTTCTCTATCACATCTGCAAGCTTTTCAAGTGCATAAACATTTATCTTGCCTTCTTTGGTCCTTATTGTTTTATCATCATAAAGAGCCTGCCTGACTAATTCAAGCAGCCTGTTCCAATATTCAATATGCAAACTGTTATAATCACAAGCAAGCTCTGCGTGTTTTTGAATCGTCTTTTCTACTATGAGGTTGTTTTTGGTTCTCTCAACCTGTCGTTTTTCCCGCAGCCATCCTTTTGCCTTGTTTCGCAAAAGTCCATAGCTGATATTCTTTGCCTCTGCAAACTCTTTTAAAGACCTATAGCTGCCAAGTACAAACTCACTCTTTAACCCTTCCCAGTCATAGCTTATCATTTTTAACACCTCCAAACTTGCGTTCTATTTTAATTATACCATCCTTTTAGCTGCATTGTCGAATTTTGTCATAAGGTTGATAGCAGAATGCAACAGTGGTATTACATGTGCTACCAGTTTAAAAAAAAAAAGCACCTTATACAAGGTGCTTTCAAAATATAATCTTATCTTTTTATCATCTACTTATTTTTTCTTGCAAACGTCATCTACAGTTAAAACCTTGTTGTTTTCTGTTGCCATTATTTTACCCAGTGAGTCAATGAAATCCTGTGCCTCTTTTTTGCTTTTAAACGTTGCTAATGGAGTTCCAAAATCTCCATCGTCATAGCCAAATATAGCTAAAACAATTACTCCTTTTATAGGTATTCCACCGTCATATTCTACTGTTCCACTCGTGGTTTTGAAATATAAAGCCTTTTCTAAATTTACTAAATTACCATTTTCGCACCTAAATAATACCATCTTTAAAACCTCCTTTTATTTATTTTTTTGAACCGACAGGCTGCAAACCTGCCGACTCTAATTCAGCCATTTCATTCTATCAAAAGTTTTGTCACAAGCCTTGCACCATCTTTAAAGCCCTGTCTGTACCCATGGAGTTCATAAATTGCACACAAGTAACTTTGGAGTTCTTCAATCTCTGTGTAAATTTTCAATGCTTCATCATTTAGCAGTTCTTTGAGCTTGGTTTACAAAATACTGATTGTTCCTGTAGTCTTCAAATATTCTTGGTCCTTCAATATTTCATTGGACCTGCAGCTTGCAAGTTCTACTGTAAATTGAGAAAACATCCTCTCAAATAAATCATTTTCTGGTTGAATCTTTTCAAGTGTCAACATTGCCAAATCTCCTCACTTTCTGATTTGGTTTTTAAAAGAATCTCCTCAGGAATTGTAAAACCTTTGCTCTGCCAAAATCTTAGTTCATCATCCAACGGCTGATACCTTATCTCAACCAAATACTCAATTCCTTCATTGTTCAAACACTCTTTTAAGTATTCAATCAGGATAAGCACTCTTAAAGTTTGAGCACATTCCCGCAAGTCACCAAGTTGAAGGTTCTTTTCAAAATGTGATTTGAACAGTTCAGAGCCCTGGTCTAAAAAAGAAGTCAAAAGCTTTCTGTAGACCAAATCAATTGAAGAGGCAATTGTAAACCAGTGTGCTGTTTCTAATTCTCCTCTTATAGCTCTTCTTAAACTATCAATCAGAATTGAGCTTGCATAGGTTATAATCTCATCAAGAGTTCTGCTGCCTTCTGTGAGTTTGCAAAGCTTATCATATACAGGCTTTGGTAGATTCACTGTAACCTTTGGCATTTCAAATTTACTCTCCTTTTTTTAGTTTTTAATTGTGTTGCTTTTGGTTAAGCTACTCTTTTGAAGGTTTTTAATAAAGTCCTCTACAGCCCTTGTTGTCTCTTTTTTATAAACGTCATCAACTTTGTCATTCAGATAGTCCAAAAACCTCTCCAGTTCTTCAAGCTCCACTACAACTTTTTTGGTCATTTAAAAACATCTCCTTTCCAATTAAAGATTTGAGCTTATTTAAATTTTTAAATAGCTGCCACTGTTTTAGTGTCATTGTCTTTGAAATTGTCCTCTTTTGGGTATCTGTATATAGGGTAAAGTTCATAGATATACTCATTTGACATTGGCTGCATGTAACTTTTAACCCTGATGGCAACATCAGTTTGAGGAAAACAGTTAGGGCATACAAAAGCTCCTATAGCGTCTACATAGACAAGTTCATTGCCTTTGCACATCTCACATCTGAAATCAGTAAAAGCTTCTTTGGTTTTGCTAATATCAAGTGGTTTTTTGCTTTTTATAACAAAGTGCTTCCCACTGGCAGAGACTCTTTGCTCAGAAAAGCTGAATTGCAAAACTTTTTTGTCAGATTTCTGTTCCTGTTCTTGCCTTGTAGTGTTTTCTGATAGGCCAAAAAAATTTATAGCTACGTTTTGCTTTAAAGCTTGAATAGCTTCTTTCAGTCTTTCCTTGTCCAAAAAGATAAGAGCAGCTTCAATCTCTTTTAGCTGTTGCTGAGTTGCATAATCTTTATAGCCTTTTATCTCATCTTCAGCTGTTTTACAAAGCTCAATGTATTGTGCTTTTAAATCAGGGTTGCTTTCAATTATCCTTTTCATTTGTTCAAGTGCCTTTTCGTCCCCAAAGCGATAGTATTTTTGTTTAAGGCTATTGAACATTGAAAACACTCCTTTCCAAGGGCATGATAGTAAGATTTGTAAAACCAAATACTTTATCGGGTTCTTATTTTATTACCAGCTGATTTGGAAATTGTGTAAAAAACTTACCCTCAAAATGGATTTTCAGAACGTTTTTTTTTCGTGTAACACCTTTGAGGTGTTACAAAATTAAGCCTCAAAAACCCTTGAAAAATCAGAGGTTTTACTTTTGTAGAAATGTGTAACACCTAATTTTAAAATATATATATACTTTTTTTATATTTTGAGGGTAAATTTTTTCCAATGGTAATTGGTATATAATGGAGATTAAAATTCTGTTTTTTTTATATACTTATTATTTTAGGTGTTACAGGTGTTACATAGGGTATATAGATACCTTATATACTTTGATAAATCTTAATTCTTTTTGTAACACCTTTTGTAACACCTGTAACACCTAATTGTTTTAAAGGCTTGATAGTTCTCAGTTTGTTAGGTGTTACAACTCTTTTATACCCCTTAAGGGTATAGAAGATGATTCGGCTTGAGGAAGTTTTATTCTTATTACTCTGCATACTTGTTTGCCTATTCTTTTAGGATATTGGAATTTCCTTTTGTCTCTTTCAAAAACAGCTTTGAGCAATCCTTTTTCTGCCCAGCTTGTATAAACCTTTTTGGGATTAAAACCCTGCTCTTCCAACAACTTTCCCAATATTGCAGGGATGAAATCAACAAAGTCGTCATTCAAAAAACCCCATCTTTCCTTTGCTTCATCCTTAAAATTGCTGATATGAGAATTGACCATGTCCACAATGTAATCATAGGCACGTTGCCCTATGTCTACCTCTTCTGTACTTTGAAGTTGTTCAGCTATAGCTGATATAACAACAATTGTAATTTCTTCTGACTTCTCTTCACCGAAAATTATCTTTGAGGTAGCAATGTCAACGGCCCCGACAAAGGATAGTGCCTGAGCATGGCTTTGTAAAATCTCAGGATAGAAGATTAAAATTTGCTCTAATAAACTTTGTGATGTATCTTTGATTTGTTGCAACAGTCCCTTGTTTTGTTTGATAGCTTTTATCCACTCTCTGCCAGCCCAGCCAAAGTTGTTATTAATAACTTTGTAACACTCTCTCGCTTCATCTTCATTATTAAAAGGCTTTAAATTAATCTCTATCGTTCTTGTGAATACACCCTCATTTGAAGTTGTGCTGCTCAGAGGTTCTTCACCTGTTGATAGAATTATTGTGTGCCAACTTGTAAGAGGCTGCAAGCCTCCAGTCTTTGAACCTCTAAGCTTCCCTTTTCCAAGCGAGAGCATATATACAATATTTTCAGTAAATTCTTGATTGTTTGCGACCTGTCGTTCGTCAATACCAATAGGTAGGTCATTATAAAAGCTTGCATTTTTTTCAAGACCAACCTTAGTGGCATTGAATGTCACAATAAGGTCCTCTGGGTTACCCCAGACCGACAAAGCAGCTTTCAAAGCTGCTGTTTTGCCACTTCTGGAGTCGCCCCAAAGGTGGACAAGAAAAATTCTCTGCTGGAGAAGTTTTAGTAGCGGTGCTGCAAAAGAAGCAGCTAACATGAAGCGAAAAGCTTCGTTATACCTGAATTGCTTTATTCCTTGCAGCCATTCTTGAAATGTCCCAGCTGTGGTCAAACCTTCAAAAACGTTGCCATTGAATAGAACAAGAATATCTTCTTCATAAGGAAAGAATTTGTTACCAAACCAACCTAATTTATTGGTCATAAATTTTAGTGGAATTTTATCCATGTTTGCAGATTCAAAATCGTAAAAATATTGCACCATATTCTTTGCGTTAATAGAATTTACTAAGATGCCATAATTAGAAAGGTCTATGATACATCGATTATTAGCTATTTGCTCCTTGTCAATTACTATGAAGTTTCTTCGATTGTTATTTATATAAGCCAGCTCTACTTTCTGTCTTGAGGTTTCAATGTCTACCAACTTTTTGCTGATAATAACTGGTGTCTTAGTAATCTCAATAGTTTCAAGTCCTTTTTTCTTTGTCGTTTCTTTAAATATCCCTTCGGCTGTGATATAATACCCCTGTGGAGTATTATATTTTATGCCGAAAGGATTTTCTTCTTTTGTTGCTTCTATATATTCTGTGAGGTCAATTTCTTCAGCTGACTGCAAAATTTTGTCAAAATTTTCTTTGAAAGAAGTAGTGTCTTTAAGATAAAGCCCACTTGGATCTTTGTATTCGTCAATTGTAAACTTAAAAACTTTACAATTTACACCAAGTTCTTTTATTGAAGTACAAATCTTATTAACAAAAGTCTGACCTGCATCAGTTTTTTCGCCTGCTGGTTCACGGCTGATGTAAACTTTTAACCCTTCAAAGTATTTTGCCCATTCTGCTTTGAAGGCTGTTGCCCCTGGTATCCCAAGAGCTGGATAGTCATTAAGCCATAATGTATGCGTGTCTGATTCGCCTTCTACAACTACTATGTAGCCCTTCTTGTATGCTTCGTTTATTTTCCAAAGCCCATATGGATAAGTGCCTTTTCCCTTTCCCCAAGTAAAACGATTTTCACTTTTTGGGTGATGTCTTATTCTTGCTCTCAAAAACTTTCCTTCCTCATCATAATATGGAATTTCAACGCCTGTTTTACATGTCTTAAGACCTAATCTTTTTAAAAAATCTAAAGGCAATTTCTTTTCTTGGCTATAGTCTTCCAATGTGTATCTCATTTTTCCCTTTTTCTCCTCGCTTTTATCCAATAACCCTGCTTCTTTGAGCAACATTTTATAAGCTTCTTTCCTATTTATTTTTTCCATTCTTTCTAAAAATGTTACTGCATTGCCTTGGCCACAGCCTGCTTCACACTTCCAGCAACCATTTGCTATCCTAAACCAGAACGAATTGTGCTGGTCATCATGAAAAGGACACCTTGCACTTATTTTATCAGTGCCTGTCCTTCTCATATTTGTGAGATACCGACTGTAAAATCTCTCATAATCAATATGTTTGTCCAATTCTGCATTTTTGTATTGCTTTGACACTTTCTATTCCTCCCTTTTTCAAAACACCAGCCAAGCCACCTTGCCGATTCCCAAACAAGGTAGCAATGAAGAAAGGGGATAGCCAACATGGTAAGTATCTGCTATTTATTCTGGCAAGCCTGTTCATTGACCCATTTTATGAAAGCTTCCTTGGGAATTAAGATTCTTCGCTGCCCAGCTAAAATTTTTGGGAAGTCTTTTCTGTGCACCAAGGTGAGCATTACGTTGTAGCTTATACCAAGCATTTGAGCAGCTTCTTTAATGCTAATTGTCAGTTTCTCTATTTTCTCTCTTTGAGGTTGAGGATTATAAATTTCCATTGAGAACACCTCTTATTATTAATGTTTTAAAAAAAGTTATCTAAAACTATTCAATTAGTTTTCTAATTTTATTATATCAAACTAAATGTATTTGTCAACAGTTAGTTTTAATTTTTTATTATTAAATTCATTTAGTTTCTTATTGTTAATTCTCTAAGTTTGTTCTATAATGAGAATTAAACGAATAGTTTTTGGTGGTGGTTGAGTGAATTTATTCAGATTTAGACTTAAAGAGCTTAGAGAAGAAAAGAATATTTCAAGAAATGATTTGGCAGAAATTTTAGGCGTTTCGACGCAAACCATAGCAAATTATGAGAATGGACATAGAGAGCCTAATTTTGACACATTGCTTAAGATTGCTGATTTTTTTGGTGTAACTGTGGACTACTTAATTGGTCACAGTGATTTCAGAACAAGAGAAGAAGAGTTCAAGGGGAAGAATTTCTATGAGAAATATAAGCTTGATGAAGTAATTGAAGTTTCATTGGATTCAGAAAGCAAAGCAATTTTGGGCAACATTCTAGTAAATAATGTTGAACCACTTATAAGGAATATATCTGGTATTTTATATCAACATACTTTTGGGGATGAGAAAAAAGATTTTTTTACTTTATTTAAGAAATTATTGGATAGTTTAAACCTATACTTTGGTAGTTTGCTTGAATATACGAAAAAACCAGCATATTTTTTAGCTTTAAAAAGTGATTACGACCCGAGCTATGCACTAAAGTTACTTTTTGAACGCTATGGCTTTAATAATGTAGTGTCAAATTACAAAAGAAATTCTTTTATGTTTGAAAAAAAGATGGATGATGAAACAATAACCAAAATAATTTCTGAACTTCAAGAGACTTCATTATTCCTTATAAGTTTATTAAAACCACAAGGTGAAGTTTTAACTTCTATGAGAAATATAGAAGCATTCTATCTTAATAATTTTGAAGAAAATTTAGTAAGAATATTAAAACTCATAGGAGCAGTTCAAGGTATAGTAGATATTTCAGAAATCAGCAATATAAAAAATATAAACAAAGAAGGTGATACTGATGGAAGCCAGGATTCCTAAGATTTACACCTATGCAGACTATCTTCAGCTGCCAGAAGACGCAAGAGTAGAGCTGATTGAAGGTGTCATCTATGATATGAGCCCTGCACCTTCAAGAATGCACCAAAAGATAGTTTCAGAGCTAACAATAACAATTGGTAGCTATCTTCGGCAAAATAAAAAAACCTGCGAAATTTACACAGCTCCTTTTGATGTTGTCCTGATAGAAGAAGGGCAGGATGAAAAACAGGCAGTCAATGTTGTGCAGCCTGATATTTCGATTATTTGCGATAAGAAAAAACTTACTGACAAAGGCTGCATTGGAGCTCCTGAGATGATAATTGAGGTGGTGTCACAAAATAATCCTGCACATGATTATATCAGAAAACTTAACCTTTACACTCAATTTGGGGTTAAAGAATACTGGATTGTCAACCCATATGAACAGAACATTTTTGTGTATGTATATCATCCAGAGACAGGATATTCATATCCCAAAGTTTACACTTTCAACGACAAAGTGAAGGTCTCTCTTTTTGAAGACCTTATAATAGACTTTGCCCAGATAAAAGAGGTGCTGTAATATGCCTACAAAGACAAAAAAGAGAGGTAATAATGAAGGCAGTATTTACAAACGAAAAGACGGGCTCTGGTGTGGGCAAATCACAATAGGAAGAGACGAAAACGGAAGACAAAAGAGGCAGTATTTTTATGGTAAGACAAGGCAAGAGGTTGCTGAAAAGATAGCAAAGGCACTCAACGACATAGCAACAGGTGTTTATGTTGACCCTGCAAAGATAACATTGAAATATTGGCTTAACACGTGGCTTTGGGAATATAAAAAACAGACATTGCGACCCTCAACCTTCCAAGATTATGAAGGCATTATCAATAATCACATTATTCCATCTATAGGAAATTATAAACTTAAAGATTTAAGACCTGAACACTTGCAAGCATTGTATAATTCTAAATGTGAGAGTGGGCTCTCATATTCTACTATAAAGCACATTCATGTTATATTACACTCAGCATTAGACCAAGCGCTAAAGAATGGACTGGTTATAAGAAATGTAAGTGAAGCAACAACATTGCCAAAAGCAAAGAATAAGAAAGAAATAAGAGTCATGAGTCTGGAAGAACAAAAGAGGTTTATAGCTGCTTTGGAAGGTGAAAGACTAAGACCGGCTTTTTTATTGGCTCTTGCAAGTGGAGTCAGGCTTGGTGAGCTTCTTGCTTTGAAGTGGGATTGCGTAAATCTCAAAGAAGGCACAATAACAGTAAAAAGGTCTCTCAAAAGAATAAAAACATATGATAAACACCTGCCGACAAAAACCATGTTAGCGTTTCAAGAACCTAAAACTGCTTCTGGTATAAGAACAATCCCTATACCACCTGCTATTGTGGAAGAGCTAAAAGAACACCGAAAGAGGCAGCTTGAAGAGAAGTTGAAAGCCGGAAATCTATATGAAGATAACAATTTAGTATTTGCAACAGAACTCGGCACTCCAATTGAACCAAGGAATTTTTTAAGGACATTTTACCGAATAATTAAAAGGGCAAACCTTGACATAAACTTTCATGCATTAAGGCACACATATGCAACAAGGCTTTTAGAAGCCAATGAACATCCTAAGGTTGTACAAGAGCTTTTAGGACATAAGGACATCTCAACAACTCTCAATATCTATTCCCATGTTATGCCGGAAATAAAGAAGGCTGCTGCAATGAAGTTGAACAATTTATTTGAGGATATAATAAAAACAAAGGGTAATCACTCCTAAACAGGTGGAGTAATTACCCTAATTTTTTACAGTTTCTCGGGTAGCTGTAGGGTAGCTGTAGAAAATGCATTTGTAATATTATTCCAAACCTCAAACCCTTGAAAATAACTGGCGCGCCCAGGAGGATTCGAACCCCCAACCCTCAGATCCGTAGTCTGATGCTCTATCCAATTGAGCTATGGGCGCGCAACTTTTGTTTTTTTTCTGTTCCACAAATAAAAAATAAAGCCCTGTTAGTAGGGCTCTATTTTCTTTTTAGTTGGTGCCGAGAGCGAGACTCGAACTCGCACGGGCATAACGCCCACTACCCCCTCAAAGTAGCGTGTCTGCCAATTCCACCATCTCGGCACCTTTTGTAGCTGTCGCAATATATATTATAAAAAGCTCTTTCAACTTTGTCAATAACTTTTTTGAATTTTAACTTCCACAGCAGCCTCTGTTTCCTGAGCAGCTGCTGCAACTCTGGGTATTTGAGCTATTTGCCGCAGATATTCCGAAATTTATTCTGGAATAATCTCTTCTTACATCATCTGAAGAACACTTGGGACAAATTACTTTTAAACCATTTGAAATCTCTGAAATAGAAGCATTTATTTCGAAAACCTCTTCACATTTATTGCAGATAAACGTGTAGTACATTTTATCCTGCCACCTTCATTATTTTTCTCTATTTCAAATAGTATACCAGAAAATTAAGCAAATTCAACCCTATTTTAAATTTACTCTGCCTGCATTATTGAAGGCGGAGTGTATACTCTTGTTGATAATTCTTTGTCCAAAAACAAAAGTCCGCTCGGGTCTTCTTTGATAAATTTGAGCTTTCTCAAAATTTTATCCATTGTTTCCTCTTCCTCTGCCTGCTCGCTTATAAACCACTGCAGGAAGTTGTGCGTTGTGAGGTCTTTTTCCTCAAAAGCAGCTTTAGCTATTTCATGTATGGAGGATGTTATAAACTGCTCATGAGCAAGCGCTAACTCGAACACTTCTGTAGGGGATGAGTAGTCTATTTTTGGTTGCTTTAATTCTTTGAGAATAACCCTTCCACCAATTTTGTTGATGTAGTCAAAAATCAGCCTTGCATGGTCTAATTCTTCTTTTGTCTGGACATTGAAAAAGTGTGCAAAACCATCTAAGTTTTGTGAAGCAAAATAAGCTTCCATTGCTGTGTAAAAATAAGCAGAAAAAAGTTCTCTGTTGAGTTGTTCATTGAGCATATCAATTATTTTCTCACTCTTCATTATTCATTTCCACCTCTCAAAAAATATTTTTTTCGTATTTATTTTTACCCTCAAAAATAGAAAAGTTAACAACATCTTTTTTTAAATTGTGGTATAATTATTTTATTAGGATGGTATCGACAGGGTTGTCGAGCCATACCAAACTCATGTGGGCTATTTGGCTTTATTTGAAAATTGAATAAAAAGCTGCCCTGATTTTTAAAAGAACAGGGACTGCTAAAGAGAAGCTACTGGTTCATAATTTTGTTCACATTTTGAAAAGAAAAGGCAGACTCTGTTCTGCCTTTTTAATTTTTTTGGAGGTAGTTTTTTATGAGAGTTGGTTTTTATGGCGCATCAAGAGCAGGAATTTCTCTTGGCTTGTACTTTGTAAGCAAGGGAATTGAAGTTGCAGGATTTTACAACCGAACGTATGAAAAAGCCAAAGAAGCAGCAAATTTGACATGCACAAGGGCTTTTCAGAATGCAAAGGAACTTGTTAAAGCCTGCGATATAGTTTTTCTGAGCGTATCTGACTCTGCTATTGAAGAGGTTTCAAAAAACCTTGAGCAGGAGATTTCAAAAGAAAAGATTTTTGCTCATCTTTCGGGGGCATTGCCATCAAGTGCAATAATGGTGCCCTGCAAAGGAAGATTTTCTCTTCATCCAGTGCAGACATTGAGAGGAAAAGTAGAAGATATTCAGAGACTAAGCCAGGCTGTGTTCTCGTTAGAAGGCGATGAAACAGGATTTGAGGCTGGTAAGATAATACTTCAAAAATTGGGGAATAAATATATAGAGCTTAAAAAAGAAGATAAAATAAAATATCACCTTGCTGCCACAGTTGCTTCAAACTATTTAGTTTCACTTTTGAACTTTTCATATAACATTTACAGAGATTTAAAGCTTCCTGATGATGTTATATTTTCAATGATAGGTCCGCTTGCAAAAGCATCGCTTGAAAATTTCTTGAATGATAGGCTTAACTCCCTTACTGGTCCTGCAGCAAGAGGAGATATATCCACCCTGGAGAAGCATTATATGGTACTTTCTGAGCATCAGAAAGATACGCTACTGGAGCTGTTGAAACTGACACTGGAACTTATAAAAGAAAGAGGACAATTTGATGTTTTTGAAAAATTAAAAGATTTTATTGAATCGAAAGGTGGGAGATTTGAGTTATGAACAGGGTTACAACAAAAGTGCTGATGGAGAAAAAACAGAGAGGCGAGAAGATTACCATGCTCACAGCATACGACTACACATTTGCAAAGCTATTTGATAGCTGTATGGTGGACATTTTGCTTGTTGGTGATTCACTTGGCATGGTTATTCTTGGATATGATTCAACTATTCCGGTTACAATGGATGATATGGAACACCATGTAAAGGCTGTTGCAAGGGGCACAAAATATGCAATGGTTGTTGCAGACATGCCATTTTTGTCCTATCATACAACGCCTGAAGAAGCTGTTAAAAATGCTGGGAGGCTCATTAGGGCTGGTGCATACGCAGTGAAAATGGAAGGCTGTGATGATGTTTTGGACAAAATAGAAGCTGTACTAAAAGCCCAGATTCCTGTTATGGGGCATTTGGGCCTCACTCCTCAATCTGTGAATGTATTTGGTGGCTATGACCTTCGTGCAAAAGAGGAAGAAGAAGCAAAGAAGTTGATAGAGGATGCAAAAAAACTTGAAAAAGCAGGTGTTTTTGCAATTGTACTCGAAAAAGTCCCGGCAATGGTTGCAAAGCAGGTACAGGAAAGCGTAAAAATACCTGTAATTGGTATTGGGGCTGGACCCTATTGTGATGGGCAGGTACTTGTGTGTTATGATATGCTTGGTATGTATGAGGACTTCAAGCCCAGGTTTGTAAAAAGATATGCTGAGATTGGCAGTGCAATTAAAGATGCCGTTTCCAGGTATATCGATGAGGTGAAAAAAGGAGAATTTCCAGGAAAGGAGCATAGTTACTGATGGATGTTATCAGAACAATTCAGGAAATGAAAAATGTTGTAAAAAACCTTAAAAACCAGGGCAAAACAATAGGATTTGTTCCAACAATGGGATATCTGCATGAAGGACATTTGAGCCTGGTCAGGAGATCAAAGAGTGAAAATGACATAACAATTATGAGTATTTTTGTAAATCCAATTCAATTTGGACCGAATGAAGATTATGATAGATACCCTCGTGATTTTGAGAGAGATAGGAGTTTGGCTGAGAAGGAAGGAGTGGACTATATATTTTATCCATCTGTGCAGGAGATGTATCCGGATGGCTTTAAAACGGTTGTTTCTGTAAAGAAAATAACAGAGATTATGTGTGGAAGGTCAAGACCGGGACACTTTGATGGCGTTGCAACTGTTGTTCTTAAACTTTTTAATATTGTGAATCCTGACAGAGCATATTTTGGGCAAAAGGATGCACAGCAGCTTGCTGTAATTAAGCAGATGGTAAAAGACCTTAATCTGGATATTGAGATTGTTCCATGTCCAATTGTGCGCGAGGCAGATGGACTTGCAATGAGCTCGCGAAACGTATATCTTTCTGAGCAAGAGAGGAAATCAGCAACAGTTTTATACAGGGCTCTGACTCTGGCAAAGGATTTAATTGAGAGGGGAGAAAGGAATACTTTAAAACTGAAGAAAGTAATGGAAGATTTGATTTTAAATGAAAAACACACAAAAATTGACTATATTGAGTTTGTGGATTATGAAACATTTGAGATAATTACAAAGATTGAAGGAAAAGTGCTGATAGCATTGGCAGTGTTTGTTGGCACAACCAGGCTTATCGACAATATAATTGTGGAGGTTTGCAACAGTTGAGAATTACAATGCAAAAAGGTATAATTTTGACTGGGTGGTATTAAATATTACTGAGTATGTAAAAAAGGTTAGTAAGAGTATGGTAAAAGCACAAGAACATTAATCAGAGGTGCAAAAAACGTGGTAACAGTTCAGGCTAAGCTGATTTTTGAAAGTTTTGAAGACAGGCAAAAGGTACTGGAGCTTATGAGAAGATGGTCATCTTGCATGAGATTTGCATACAAAAGACTTTTAGAAGGCTATGATAGAAATAGCCTCAAAAGAGAACTGCAAGGGATTTTTGATTTGAACTCAAGGTATGTAGATGATGCAATAATGAAAGCAAAAGCTGTTTTAGAGTCCTGCAAGCAAAGAGGAGAAGACCCGAGGAAAGCTATCTTTGGTGGTAGAGAGCTTTTTGAAAAGCTCAAAAAGCGACATATAAATGGCAAGCCTTACAGAAAACTTAAGATTGAGTGGCAGGAAAAAAGGAAAGGGAATCTTTATTCAAGAGGAGACAGGAGCAAGAAAGGGAACTTGAACACAAGGATTGTGGCAAATGAAAGAGGCACATTTTTGAGGATAAATGTAGGAGATAGAAAATATGTATTTGCAAGATTGTCAGCTGGCTATAAGAAAGACAAAAACAGAGAAGAAATTTTACAGGAGATTGCTATTCTTGAAGTGCCTTATTCAGTAGAGCTAAAACTCAAGAATGGGAAAATATATGCTTACTTTTCAGCAGAAGAACTCTTTCCGGCGACAGAAATCACCAGAGAAAATGGTGCTATAGGTATAGATAAAAATGCATATCCAAATCACATGGCATGGGTAGAGGTGGACAGGAGCGGACAGTTTATAAGCCATGGCAAGATTCCAATGCCAGAGCTTGAAAGTGGGAATCATGACAAAAGAGAGTATTACAGGTGGCAGTATGCACATGAGATTGTAAAGATGGCAAAAGAGAAAAGAAAAGCTATTGTGATAGAGAGGCTGGATATAAAAGACAAAGGAAGAAGAGGAGATTTTTCTGGCAGAAAATCAAGACGGATAAGACATTTTTTCAGCTACAGGTCGCTTTTAGAGAAGGTTAAGATTTTAGCAAAACGAGAAGGGATAGAGGTTATAGAAGTAAGTCCTGCGTACACATCGATAATAGGGATGATAAAGTTCGCACCGCAGTTTATGATAAATAAGCAAAGACATTGCAAGCGCATATGTGATAGCAAGAAGAGGACTTGGGGAAAAAGAGAGGGTACCTGCAAACTATATGGAGCTTTTAAATAGTCTTGATGTAAGCAGTTTAGAAGAGCTGAAAGAGTATGTAAGCAAAGAAGTTAAAAATGCCAACTTGAGAAAAAGGCAAATCAAAGAGATTGAATATGTAATGCGTAAGATACAAAGCTCTGGGAGTGAGTCAGGGAGGCTATTTGCACCTCTGGATGGAACAAGTGCAGGTAGTTGTAGCACAGGCTACAATCTCTGGCGAGTTCTCAGGGTAGCGGTGGTAACACCGCTCTCCCCTGGCAGGGTGTTGCGAGACATGTCTGTCCTGAAACGGATATTGGTTTCAGGGCAAGTGGGGAGACCGAAAATCGGCGTGAGTTCCTGCCACTTAAAGGCAGGGGCTATGACTTTCCCAAAAACCGCCTGCTGGGGCTGGGAAAGTCTGAAGGGCGGACTACAAATACCCCAGCCGTCTAAGCTTGTGCAGTTTTGCACAGTTTAGATGACCAGGTTTGATCAAAAATGCTTATAGAAGTTTTGAAATCCAAGATACACAGGGCAACCGTTACAGAAGCCAATCTGAACTACGTTGGGAGTATTACAATTGATGAAAAACTTATGCAGGCAGCTGGAATACTGGAAAATGAAAAGGTTCAGGTTGTGAATATAAACAACGGAGAGAGATTTGAAACATATGTGATAAAAGGAGAAGCTGGTAGTGGAACAATTTGTTTAAATGGTGCAGCTGCTCGTTTGGTGCAGGTCGGAGATAAAGTAATCATTATGGCTTATTGTTTGATTACAATGGAGGAGTATAAAAACCATAGACCTAAAGTGGTATTTGTAGATGAAAACAATAAGATTGTAAAACTATCGGACAAAGAAAATGCGTCGGAGTGTATGTGTTAAAAAAGTTTTCAAAGAATATGTAAATAGCGGGTTTGAGCAGCGAACTTATAAATTTGGCTTTTTGTTTTTAAAAAGTTTGGCATTCTATTTGAAATGACAAAAAAGGCCGGAAAAGTGATAACAATGTTTAGATGATTTCAATGCAAATCTGTTGTGAAATATTATTTTAGGATGCTGTCTAAAAACAAAATTTTAAATTTTACTACGCAACATATAGAAAAAATTGAGTAAGTTAAAGACTTTATCTTGTAAAAAGGGGACTGTTCAATTATCTTTTTGGACAGCCCCTTTTAATTTTTCTAAAAATCTTTCTTCATGACAATCCACTTACCCTGAGGGTCCTGTGACATTCCTATCTGGTAGAAGCCAAATTTTTTGTAAAGCTTTATTGCTGGCAGATTATCCGGTCTTACTTCCAATTTAACCTGTTTTACACCTCTTGATTTCAAAAAGTTCAGCCCTGCCTCAACAAGCTGTGTTCCAATGTTTTTACCTCTGTATGATTTGCGTGTGCCTATTGAAAGAATTTGAGCACTGATACCACCTGCGTATTTTGTCTGGAACTTAAAAAAATCAAGCTTGTTAGAAAGAATCTTCCAGATGGGTTTTACGCCAAATCCATAAAGCCCTAACATCCATTTGATTGCCCATTTAAAAACCGATAGAGACAAAATAGCTGCTAACCATACCTTTTTAATATCCTTTACCACACAAATGTATCCGGCAATTTTCTTATTTTCTCTATCTTCATATACCAGAAAACCATGCGGTTCGGCAAGAAGAACTACTTTGAATATATCTTCAATAGCAGAATTTTTAATCTTGTTGTTAAAATAGAAATTTATGCTATCACTGAAGGCTTCTCTGAAAATCTCAGCAACCTGAGGCAGGTCGGAAAATTTTGCACATCTTATCATTTACCTCACCTTTATTTACAGGCTTTTTTGCTATTTATATTTTAATTTTTTCTGTATAGTACTTTAATTATACTCCTTCCATGAGTTTTTAGAAAGGTGAACAGAGATTTTTGGAAAGCAGAACCACCATATATTTCCAATAAAATTTTTCAAAAAAGGATATTGACAAAAAATCTTTTATAAGTATAATAAATAATGTCGACGGCGTGAGGAAAACACGCAGACAACAAGGTAAATAAAAGAATAAGAGGTTCCTCGGTAGCTCAGCGGTGGAGCATCCGGCTGTTAACCGGAGGGTCGTAGGTTCGAATCCTACCCGGGGAGCCAATTTTTTCAAGGGCCTTTAGCTCAGCTGGTAGAGCAGCCGGCTCATAACCGGTCGGTCTGGGGTTCGAGTCCCTAAGGGCCCACCAATTTCCAAAAACAAAAAGCAAGTCCTTTTAAAGACTTGCTTTTATTTTTTTCTACTCCTGGGAAGACTCTTCATGGTTTTTAGCCAGATTTTCAAATAGAAGTCTGTAAACAACTTCGGCGTTTTTGTTCCAGTTACGACAGATTCTTTTTGCAATTTCTACGTGAGGCACGTTTACTTTTACTTCAAATAGTAAACTATTTCCTTCTCGCAAAGAACACACAACTATGTATTCGTTGGGACTGACGATTTTGTAGTCTGAGTAAACTTCAGTGTTGATCTTTATCTTTCTGTAGTTTTTCTTTATGTAATCTTCAATGTCATAAAGTACAATTTGTGGGAGAAGATTAATAAGTGTATTAAGTACATCTTTGCCGCTTTGAGAAATTTCGATGTATGTTCGAAGTTCATCGTCATATCTATGTATGAGCTTTTGAGCTTCGAGTTCTTTTAGATATTGCTGATATTCAAAAAAGTTCATATACATTGTTGAGAGAATAAATTCATCCAGCTGTTGAGTTGAAATGGGAATACTAATCTTGTTTAAGAAGTATAATATTATAAGCTTGTTCTTGGCAAGGGTATGTATTTCATTATATTCATTCGACATTTCAGTTTTCACTCCTTTTACTTTTAAAGCCGCCATATTCTGAACAAAATATGGCGGCTTTTATGTTTTTTGTTCTTGGGCTTTACTTTGCGTTTTTGCTTATCTTAGGTTAAATTCACCAAGTGTTTTCATTCTTTCAATTTCTTTCAATACAATATCATAGAGATTCAAATCTAAGGTATTGCAGATTGACGCTAAATAGAATAGTGTGCTTCCAATCTCTTTTTCAATCAGATCCCTGCAATTTTCACACAGTTTTCCCTCCACATGTGTTTTTAAATACTTTCTGGCTTCTTTAAGACTTACATCTATTGGAATCTCTTGTTTTTTGGCATTTATTCTTATACATCCGCAATTTGTAACAGACTTTATTATGCTCCGATTAACTCTTGCTGCTGATTCGGAAAATTTGGTAAGGCTGTCAAGTATGCTTTTGTTTCTTATTAATAACTCGTCAACTACATATTGAAAATCGTCTATGAAGATATCCTTCAACATATTTCACTCCTAAAAAAACAACTTTAGTTTAATTATAAATTTCTTCAAATTCAAATGTCAATAAGAAATTAAGCATTGCTTTTCATATCAAAAACAATAGTGTAAAATATTAAAAACAGGACTTTTAAAGGGGGAGCAATTTTAAATGAAGATAAGTTTTTCAACTGTGGGATGCCCAAATTTTACGTGGGATGAAATAATCACAACTGCAAAGGACTTTGGATACGATGGAATTGAAATCAGAGGAATAAGTGATGAGCTTGAGGTATATAAAGCATCACCATTTATCGGTGACAATCTTAAGCATACAAAGGAAAGACTCAGCCAGCTTGGTCTGGATATTTCATGTATTGCTACATCCTGTCATCTTTTTGATAGAGAATCTAAAAATGCTACAATTATGTCAGCAGAAAAGCATATGGAATTGGCAAGAGAGCTTGGCTGCAAATATATAAGGGTTTTGGGGGATGAGTGGATAACACCCGGAGAAGACATAGATGAAGAGTTTGTAGGGAAGATGTTAGAACTCTTATGTGATATTGCAAAAAATTATAATGTTGATGTTCTAATTGAAACAAATGGTGTATGGGCTGATTCTGAGAAACTTGCAACTCTACTTGAAAATATACCTTATCAGAACGTTGGGGTTGTTTGGGATATTCATCATCCGTTCAGATTTTTTAAAGAGGATGTAGAGTACACATATAACAACTTGAAAAAGTATATAAAACATGTTCACGTAAAAGATTCAAGGATGGAAGGCGACAGAGTTGTGTTTAAGATGATAGGTGAGGGAGATGTTCCCATTAAAAAAGCTATTGATTTGCTAATCAGTGATGGTTATAAGGGGTACATTTCGCTTGAGTGGGTAAAAAGGTGGTTTTCCGAACTTGAAGAGCCAGGAGTTGTGTTTTTAGAATTTATTAGCAGAATGAGAAACCTTATTAGATGAATCTAAAAAAGTGCACAGCAAAAAGGCAAATACTCACTTCACACCTTTTTGCTGTGCCCAATAAGAGTTTCATAAAAGCCCGGGAAAGATATGGATGCGCATTCTGCATTTAAGATAGTGCTTTCGCCTTCTGTTGCACATGCCATAACTGCTCCTGCCATTGCAATTCGATGGTCGCTGTAGGAATTGACAATACCGGGTTTTAATTTGTTTTTTGATCCCACAATCAAAAGCCCGTTTTCAAGCTCATAGCACTCCACACCAAAGCTTTTTAACATCTCGATGGTTGTTTTTATCCTATCACTTTCCTTCACCCTGAGCTCTGAAGCATTGTCAATGATGGTTTTTCCATCGGCAAAGGCTGCTGCAACAGCCAGAATGGGTATCTCATCTATGATGCGTGGAATATCCTTTTTGTCAACCGAAACTCCCGTGAGGTTGCTGCTTTTAGCAATTATCCTTCCAACAGGTTCACCATTTTGAATCTGAACATCTTCAATTGTGATATCGGCACCCATTTGTTTTAGAATATCAATTATACCTGTCCGGGTAGGGTTTAGAATACAATTTTCAACTATAACTTCGCTGTCCTCACAAATCAGAGCAAGCACAATGAAGAATGCGGCTGAAGAAATATCCGAGGGAACTCTGATTTTAAGTGATTCCAAATTGCCGGGGAATACCTCAACTTTGTAAACTTCATTTTCAAATGAGGTTTTGATGTTTGCGCCGGCAGACTTTAACATAAGCTCTGTATGATTTCTGGACATAGGACTTTCTTTTATTACGCTTTTGTTTTCTGCTTTCAGGGCTGCAAAAATAAGTGCGGATTTTACCTGTGCACTTGAAACCGGCAGGGTATAATAAATAGGGGTCAAGGGACTTTTTCCTTTTACCCTTACTGGCAAAAAGCCGTCATTTTCCAGAAATTCAAAACTTGATCCCATTGTGGTTAAAGGCTCTGTTACTCTTTTCATGGGTCTTTTTCGCAAAGAGCTGTCTCCATCCAAAACCGCTTCAAACTGCTGTGTGGATAAAATTCCAAGCAAAAGCCTTGCAGTTGTACCGGAATTTCCACAGTAAAGCCTCTTATCAGGAGCTGATAAATTATAATTTTTCCCAATTATAATAACCCTGCCACTTTTTATTTCTATCTCAACTCCAAGTTTTTTAAAACACTCAATTGTGCTTATGCAATCATCGGCAAACAAAAAGTTTTCTACTTCAGTTATTCCTTTTGCTAAAGCGCCTATCATTATGCTTCTGTGTGAAATTGACTTGTCAGGTGGGATATTAACCTTTGCTTTTATCTTTCTTCTTCCTTCAATCTTCACATTCATTTTTGTTCATCACTCACAATCCTGTCTCTTATTAGCTTTGCTCTTTCAAAATATGAATAGACCTCGCTGTAGCGATTTTCTTCAAGATTTAGCTTAAAATTTGTCAGAAGATCAATATATTTGTCCACAAGATCAATTAAAACCTCTTTATTTGAGAATGATATGTCTGCCCACATCCTGGGGCTGGAGGAGGAAATGCGAGTAATATCCTTAAAACCCCCTCCAGCAAACTTGCAGAAGATACTGCTTTCACTTAACATATTTACAAGCCCGGCAGATACCACATGGGGAAGATGTGAAATTACGCCGGTTATAGCATCATGAAGACTATAATCAATTTCCTCAACCCTGCATCCAATTGAAGTTATGAGTTCTTTCAGTTTTTCAACGTCATTTCTGGAATTTATATCAGTTGGTGTTACAAAATAATATGCTCCTTTAAAAAGAGTATCAGAAGAATGTTCATATCCTATTTTTTCTGTGCCAGCCATTGGATGACCACCAATGAAGTTGGAAATTCCCTTTTGAATTGCAAACTGGCATATCTGAGCCTTTGTGCTGCCGACATCAGTGATAATTCCTTTTTTTATCTTTGACGATAACTTTTCTAAAATTCCTATGCTTTCCAATACAGGTACGCATATAAAACTAAAGGCATACTCATCTTCTACGTCTTCTAAGTCTTCTATTTTTTCTTTTACTGTTCCATCTTTTATGGCCATTTCAACTGACTTTTGATTTACATCAAACGCATGGATTTCAAATCCAAGCCTGTTAAATGCTCTGGCAAGCGAACCACCAATCAAACCAAGTCCAACAACCAGAATTCTTCTTTTCATCTTCTCATACACTCTTTCCAATTGATTTAGCAATCTGTGATATTTCCTTTACAAGCCTATCAAATTCCTCGGGCGTGATGGATTGCGGTCCATCAGATAAAGCCTGCTTTGGATTTGGATGCACTTCAATCATAAGTCCATCAGCCCCTGCTGCAATTGCTGCTTTTGAAAGTGCCGGGACATACTTTGCTTTTCCTGCTGCATGGCTGGGGTCTACAATGATTGGCAGATGGCTTTTTTCTTTTACAACAGGTATTGCAGAGATATCAAGTGTATTTCTTGTGGATGTTTCAAAAGTTCTAATACCTCTTTCACAGAGTATTACATTGGGATTTCCTTCGCTTAAAATGTATTCAGCAGCATTTAACCACTCTTCAATTGTTGCAGCAAGCCCACGCTTCAATAACACTGGTTTGTTCTGCCTTCCCACATATTTTAACAGGTTGAAATTTTGCATATTTCTTGCACCGATCTGGAAAATATCTACATATTCATATGTCTTGTCAACAGCAGCTTCACTTATTACTTCTGTGATGACCAGAAGATCATATCTTGTTGCAGCTTCTCTTAATATTTTTAATCCCTCTTCTTCAAGTCCCTGAAATGAGTACGGACAAGTTCTTGGTTTGTATGCTCCACCTCTTAATATCTTTGCACCGCTTTTTTTAATCTTTTCAGCCACTTCAAACATCTGTTCATAACTTTCAATAGCACAGGGACCACCGATAAGCGTAAGTTGGTTTCCACCAATTTCCACATCTTTAATTTTTATAACTGTTGGCTCGCTCTTGAATGTCCTGCTTGCAAGCTTGTAACTTTCAAGGATTGGTATTATCCTGTCAACCCCGGGAAGAAGTTTAACAGGCACATCAGAAAGTATCCTCTCATCGCCAATAACACCAATTACTGTTCGCTCAATACCCTGTGAAATGTGCGGGCGAAGCCCGAGCGAGGTGATTAATTTTACAACCTCATCAATCTCAGATTTGCTACAATCTTTTTTCATTACAATAATCATATTACATACCTCCGTCCTACTAATTAATTTATTCTCTTTTATTTCCATTCTACCGTTCTGCGAGCCTATATTTTTTACAGAACCTCTTTCAATGCCTTTATAAATTCCATGTTATCACTCTCCAGTCCGGTTGTTACTCTTATATATGTTGGCATATCAAAAATATCTCCAGGTCTTACAATAATTCCTTTTAACAAAAGCTTTTTAAAAATCTCAACCGCATCCTTCTTTAAATCTACCATCACAAAATTACCATAGGACTCAATATACTGAAGATTCATTTCCTCAAAGCTTTTGTAGAAAAATTCCAGGGATTTTTTGTTGAGTTCTTTCGCTTTTTGTATATGTTCCGTATCTTCAAGCGCAGCAATTGCAGTAACCTGTGCCATATGGTTTACATTAAAAGGAGGTCTTACTCTGTTGAGTTTCTCGATTATTTCCTCAGAGGCTATGGCATAACCTATTCTGAGTGATGCAAGACCATAAATCTTGGAAAAAGTCTGAAGTACAATCAGGTTTTTAAACTCATAGAGCCACTGGGTAGCATCTGGATATTCCGGGTCATCAATGTACTCTCTGTATGCCTGGTCAACAACAACTGCAATTTCGGATGGCACAGATTTAATAAAGCTGTAAAGCTCATCCTTTTTCACAATTGTGCCTGTTGGGTTGTTTGGATTGCAAATCCATATTATTTTTGTTCTTTCATTTATATGCTTTGCAAATTCATCAAGGTCATGAGTATGGTTTTTTAGAGGAATTTCAACAGGAAGACCTCCCATGACCTTAGTAACAGTTTCATATCTGGGGAAAGAAGGTCTTGCCATTATTGAATTGT
The DNA here is from genome assembly GCF_026810225.1 of Caldicellulosiruptor morganii. Lineage (NCBI taxonomy): Bacteria > Bacillati > Bacillota > Caldicellulosiruptorales > Caldicellulosiruptoraceae > Caldicellulosiruptor > Caldicellulosiruptor morganii. The sequence goes on along the minus strand of NZ_CP113865.1, from coordinate 1,749,779 downwards.
CGCCAGGGTTTAGGAATATACTGGCTATGAACTGAGTAATTTCATCAGAACCAGCACCGAATATTATCTGTGTAGGTTTTACATTCAGTTTTTTTGCAAGTTTTAACTTCAGCTCTGTGCAGTTTCCGTCAGGGTAAAAGCCGAGGTCACTTAAGCTTTCCTTTATAGCTTTTTTTACGTTTTCGGATGGTCCCAGTGGATTTTCGTTTGATGCAAGCTTTATTACTTTTTCAAGTCCAAGTTCTCTTTTGACCTCTGAAATAGGTTTGCCGGGAATATATGGTGAAATAGTATTTATAACCTCCCTGAACAAGTATACCACATCCCTTTTTGTAGATTTATTTTCATTAATTTTATTATTCAGCGCAGGTGTTGTCAAGAGAAATACCTTAAAAGTGCAAGATTGTTGATTGTTTAAATTAATTTTATTGAAGTCATATAAAAATAGGTAGATTGACAATCTGCAAAAAGTCAAATTTATAGGGTAAAATTATAAATTTTTTGGGGGTAAAAAAATTATAATTCATTGTTATAATTTAACCATAGCATTCAAATTTTTATCTCCTGTTAAAACATTTCTTATCAAAATTACACAAAGAGGGAGGAGAGGTTATGTCCAAAAAGCTTAGGGTTTTTGCCACAATCATTTGTATTTTGTTTATCCTGTCAGGTGTTTTTGTGTATCCCTGGTCATCAACATCTGTGAAAGCGGCTTCAAGCAGCCAGAAAGTTAAAGTACTTACGTTTTTCTACGGTGACTCAAACGCAGATCCTCACCCGGATTTGTTCAGCACGCCGGTAGGCAAGGAATTAACAAAGCTTACGGGTGTAAGACTCAAGATTGAATACTTGGCAGGACAGGATGAAGCAACCAAAATAGGTCTTATGCTTGCATCAGGAGACCTGCCAGATTTAATTCACGGGCATCAGGAACATGGCAAGTTAATTGAAGCAGGTGTACTGGTTCCGCTGGATAATTACATTCAAAAGTATGGCAAGTATTGCAAGCAGATTTATAGTGCGAAGGATTTTAAGAGACTAAAACAAAAAGATGGGCACATCTATTTCCTGTCTCCATACAGAAATGAAATCACACCGGATTTGAAACCGGATGGGTTCTGGCTGCCGATAGACCTGCTTGAAAAAGCAAAGTGGCCAAAAGTTCGATATTGGGAGGATTATTTGCAACTTATTAGAAACTATGTAAAGCAAAATCCAACCATTGAAGGAAAGCCAACAATAGGATTCACATTTATAACAGAAAGCTGGAGATTCTTTACTCTGACAAACCCGCCGTCATACCTGATGGGTTATCAAAACGATGGTGATGTTATAGTTGACCAGAAGACATATCAGGCAAAGGTATATGCTACTCTGGATGGCTCCAAGCGATATTACAAAGATTTGAACAAATTATGGAAGGAAGGATTGATTGACAAAGAAGTATTTGTTCAAAACTATGACACATACCTTTCAAAGATTGCTCAGGGCAGAGTAGTAGGATTTTATGACCAGTGGTGGCAGTTTGGATATGATGCAGAAGCATCGCTCAAAAATGCCAAAAAATATAATAGAATGCACGTTTCGTTCCCTGTTGTTTACAAGGGTGTTCAGAGAGCAAGATATCTGATGATTCAGCCAATAGGGGCTCGAGATGGTATCAGTATTACCAAGAAGTGTAAAGATCCTGTTACTGCATTCAAGTTTTTAGATAGTCTTTGCTCGTTAGAAGCACAAAAGCTCATGTACTGGGGAATCAAAGGTGTTGACTACAGTGTTGACAAAAATGGAAAGATGTATTTAACAGACAAACAGAAAAAACAAAGAGAAGACTCGGTATATCGTAAAAAACAGGGTCTCGGTTACTGGTGGGTATTCCCGCATGCATACTTGAAGTTGCAGGATGGAAACTATAGAGAACCAGGATTTGACCCAGAGTATGTATATAAGAATTTCTCACCGGCTGAGAAGAAGGTTCTCGATGCTTATAAAGCAAAATACTTTATGCAGCCACCATTTACAGATCCACCACTTGAAACACCATACGGTTTTGCATGGGAGATCAACATCCCTGCAGATAGAAAAGATGTAACCATAGCAACACAAAAGATGAACGAGGTACAGAGAAAATACCTGCCGCAACTTGTAATGGCAAAGAGTGATAGTGATTTTGAGAGAATTTGGAAAGAATATGTTCAGGCATTTGAAAAGACAAACTACAAGGTATATGAGAAATTTAAGACAGAGATGATTCAATGGAGAGTAAAGAATTGGAACTAAGGATTTTAAAAAGTGATATATTAAAAGGGAAGGCCTTTTGGGTCTTCCCTATAATTTTTAATAGATAAAGAGGACCAATTTTTGAGAAAGGGAGTGTTGAAGCTGATAAGTAATATAAAACTTGATTTAGAAGCATTTTGGCAGGAAAATGAGTACTGCATCAAAAACTTTGACAAAAAAACCCGCATCCCAATTCATTTCTGGCTTGATGATCATTTTTTGTTTGAGCTGATTGGACCATTTTCTACTGTAAAGTACTACACTGACAGGACTTTTAGGCTTGCAATTCACAAAAAGGCAAATGACATACTGGAAAAAGAGCTGGGGAAAAGGTTTTATTCAGAAGAAGAATTAGAGCCACCTGAACCAGCAAGATTTGAGGTTGTTATGGGTTCTAAAGTGGTTATTTCAGAGGAGGGAACACCCTGGCTTGAGGCTGCAATCGATTCTTTGGATGAGGTTGGAGACTTTATTAAAAAACTTGAAAAAATTGAAATAAAAAATGTGGTAACTTCTGAGCTTATAGAGGCTAAAAATAGCTATGAACTTCAAACTGGTAAAAAACTAAGATGGGGTTCTATGACAAGATGACCAGCAACAATTGCAACAAGTTTGTTGGGTACAACAAACCTTTGTATTTTACTGATGGACCAACCGGACCTTATGAAAGAGTTTTTCAAAATCCTGGGGGCAAAACTTGTTGAGTACATAAAACTTTTGAGAAGCTGTTGTGATGTTGAATACAACGGGATAGCAATTAATGATGATAACTGCTTTTTGTTTTCACCTGAGCTTTATGAGAGATACTGTGCACCTGTAATGGAAAATTTGTTTAAAAAATTTGCACCGGAAAAAACAGACACAAGATACCAGCATTTGGATAGCAATATGCAGCATTTAATTCCTATACTGAACGAACTTGGTGTAAATGCAGTTAACTTTGGACCGGAAATTCATCCTGCTACAATAAGAAAACTTATGCCGGATGCACGAATCTATAAACAGATGCCACCTTTTGTATTGCGAAATGGTACAAAAGAAAAGATAATTGAAATTGTAAAAAGGGATATGGATATATTAAAAGCTGATGGTAACTTTGTTGAAACTCCTGCTGGTTCGGTTGCTTCTGGCACTCCGCTAAAAAATATTAGAATTTACATGTGGGCTGTGCAAGAATATGGTAAATTGTAAACTTATATATATCAATTTTATGGGGTAAATATGTTAGATTTTGAGGGTTGTTTTTAAGCAAATACTATGTAAAATGAACAATAGAGAATGATATAAAAATATCCTCAAAAAATCAATTGGAGGGAGGCTTTTAAAAGTGAGATTATACAAAAGGATATCTTTGGCGGTTTTAGTGGTGTTTGTGATTGCAATCCTGCTGGGCAGCTTTGCACCTGTGAAGTCAAACAAAGCTGAAGCTGCATCCAAAAAGGTTGTAACCTTCACAATGTTCAGTGCTGACGCTACTGTTCAGTACCATCCTGACATTTTCAGCACTGCGATAGGTCAGGAAATTGCCAAAAAAACTGGTGTGAGACTCAAGATTGAGCACTTTGTGGGAATGGACCAGGCAACAAAAGTATCATTGATGCTTGCATCAGGTGACCTGCCAGACCTTGTATATGGAAGCGGTGAGCACAAGCAATTTATTCAAAACAAGGTTTTGGTTCCTCTTGAAGGGTACATTCAAAAATATGGTACATGGACAAAAAAGGCATATTCCGAAGCAGATCTCAAAAAACTTCGCCAGGCAGACGGTCACATTTATTTCCTGAGCTACTCAAGAGGAGAAGTATCTCCAAGTGCAAGTGGTGAAGGTTTGTGGATAATGATCGATATGCTCAAGAAAAATAACTGGCCAAGGCTCAAATACTGGGAAGACCTGGTTCCGATGCTGAGAGATTATGTTAAGAAGTATCCAAAGTACAAAGGTATGCCGGTTATTGGTATGTCAGCAATTACAGAAGGTGCAAGATTCTATGTTATCCAGGACCCGGCAACAGGATTAAATGGACTTATTGCAGACACCGTTCAATTTGATCCAAAGACATATACAGCATCCTATGATCCTGCGGGTATTGGAATGTACAAGGCATACAGGGCACTCAATCAGCTGTGGAATGAAGGTCTGTTTGATAAAGAAGCATTTGTACAAACATATGACCAGTGGCAGGCAAAGGTAGCCCAGGGTAGAGTTGTTACATCGTGGGGTAGATCATGGCACTACAACAATGCATTCAATACACTGAGAAAAAATGGTGAAGATGATAGAATCCTTGTTCCGTTTGGAATAGTTTTCAAGGGAGTTAAGAAATCCAGATATATAATGCTTTCATCAATTGGTACACGTGATGGTGTAAGTATAACCAAGAAATGCAAAGACCCTGTTACTGCTTTCAAGTTCCTGGATTCTCTCCTTAATCCAGATATTCAAAAACTCATGTTCTGGGGTATAAAAGGAAAAGACTATCTTGTTGACAATAAAGGCAAGATGTACAGAACACAGGCTATGATTGACAAGGCAAGAGACCCGGTATATCAAAAGCAAGAAGGACTTGGATACTGGAATATTTATCCAAGATGGCAATTAAAACTTCCGGATGGCAACTATGTAAAACCTGAGCTTGATCCGGATATTGCATACATGCAGTGGGCACCTGCACAAAAACAGGTACTTGATGCTTACAAAGCAAAGACATTTGTGGAGCCACCATTTGCTGATGAGCCTGAAATGCCAAAATGGGGATTTGCATGGGAGATCAATGTTCCACCAGAAAAGCAAAAGGATATTCAAGTTCCACTTAACATTGCAAATGACCTGGCAAGAAAATACATTCCACTTTTAATCATGGCACCAAAGGGTAAATATGATGAAGTATGGAATAAATACAAAGCAGAAGTAAGACAAAAGATAAATGCAAAGGTTATAGCTGACTTCTATACAGAAGAGCTGAGAAAACGTATGGAAGATTGGTACGGAATTAAGATTAAATAAAGTATAAATAATGGTCGATTAAAAGAAGGGGAGAGGCAAAAATTCTCTCCCCTTCTTTAAAAATCTTTCAAGAAATTTCAATAATATTTGACTGTTGAAGGTTTAAAAAGGAGGTAAATAACATTGGAATCAGCAATCTATTACACATCTAAAAAGACTTTCTGGCAAAAAGTGAAAGAACAAAAAGAATTGGTGTTTATGATATTTCCTTTTGTTTTGTATGTGATCTTATTCCACTATATACCACTCTGGTGGTGGGTAATTGCATTTAAAGAATACAGACCATATGACGGTGTTTGGGGTTCACAGTGGGTTGGTTTACAACAATTTAGAGATTTATTTTCTGATTCCGGTTTTTGGCTTGCCATGAGAAACACTATTGTTATAAGCTTTTTAAAGCTGGTGACATCTTTTGCGGCTGCTATAACACTTGCTCTGATGTTGAATGAAGTAAAAAATATGCTATTTAAGCGAACCATTCAGACAATTTCCTACCTTCCTCACTTTGTATCCTGGGTTGTTGCAGCCAGCATAGTAATAGGAGCTCTTGCTCCAGAGTCTGGTGTTGTAAACCAGGTTTTAATGGCGCTGAAGATAATCAAACAGCCGGTTGTATGGATGGGTGAAGGGCATTATTTCTGGTGGATATTGGCAATATCAAATGTCTGGAAAGAAACGGGATGGAATGCTATTGTTTATTTGGCTGCGATGACAAGTATTGATCCGGAACTTTATGATGCTGCGAGTGTTGATGGCTGTGGAAGGCTTCAAAAGATAAGATATGTAACCCTGCCCGGGATAGCACCTACCATTAGTATGCTTTTGATATTAAATGTTGGCTGGCTTTTGAACGCAGGATTTGAACAGGTACTTTTGCTGAGAAATCCTCTTGTTCAAGACTATGCTCAAATTCTTGACACATATGTTCTTGACTATGGTATTACGATGTACAGATATTCATATGCAACAGCTGCAGGTATGTTCAAGAGTATAGTAAGTATTCTGCTTGTGCTTTTTGCCAACAAGGTGGCTCAAAAACTAAATGCATCCACTGTTGTATAAAGTATCTGCCAAAGAGGTAATTAATAGGGGGTATATGGTAAATGCTTAGAAAAAAAACAGCCGAAGATATAATAGTTGATTTAATAGTTTATGTAAGTTTGGTTTTTGTTGGTATTGTAACTTTATATCCTTTTGTAAACGTGCTTGCAGTGTCTTTCAATGATGCTCTTGATACGGTAAGAGGTGGTATTTATATCTGGCCAAGAAAGTGGACATTGAAAAATTATGAGATTATTCTTACCAACCCGCAGATTTATAATGCTACATTTGTGTCAATTGCAAGAACTGTGTTGGGTACTGTTCTGGGTATTATTTGTACAATGTTTGTTGCATATCCTCTATCAAGAAAAGATTTTGTCTTAAGAAGACCTTTTTCTGCGATAATGGTTTTAACAATGTACTTTGGAGCAGGATTGATACCAACCTATCTTCTCTACAGAAGTTTACATCTTTTGAATACATTCTCGGTATATATAATTCCGGCGCTTCTGGGAATGTTCAATGTGGTTGTTGTCAGAAGTTATATTGAATCATTACCGTCAAGCCTTATAGAATCTGCTAAAATCGACGGTGCGAGTGAGTTTAGGATACTATGGCAGATAATCTTTCCTCTTACTCTGCCAGCAGTAGCAACAATTGCACTTTTTATAGGTGTTGGACACTGGAATTCGTGGTTTGATGTATACATCTTTAACTCACAAAGACCTGACCTCAGCACTCTGCAGTATGAGCTACAAAAGATTTTAGCATCTGTAAGCATGCAGGTTGGAAGAAACCCTGATTATCAGATGGGGGCTATGGCTGAGACACAGCAGGTAACACCAACATCGGTTAGAGCAAGTATGACAATTGTTGCAACTGCACCTATTATAATGGTATACCCATTTTTGCAAAGGTACTTTGTAAAAGGGCTAACTCTTGGTAGTGTCAAGGGTGAATAAAAAATTTAATAAAAGTTTTTGGCTAAATAGAAAAAGTGGGTGGTTATGCCCACTTTTTCATTCAATAATCTTTTGCAATGTGATATAATTTTTTTAGAAATAAATCAAAAATTATTGAACGGTGAAAATTGTGAATTTCCGAAAATATTGGGATGATTTTAAAAATGCATTTTACAATAAAATAGATGCCCTGTCAGTTAGAAAAAAGTTACTGCTTGTCTATGTTCTGTGTGTTCTCATTCCCACATTGGTCACACACTTTATTTTTACATTATTTATTGTAAAAAATTTACAGCAACAAAAGGAAAGTCAGATAAAAAGTGTATTTAATATTTTAAATGCGGGTATCAAAAAGGTTGTGGAAGAGGCAATAATTTATTCAAATACGCTGTATACTGATGACTTATTAAACGACATGCTTGATGTGGATTATAAAGGATTGGAAGATTTTTATCAGAGCTATGAAGAGTATTTGAGAAATAGAATATACCAGGGAAGAAATGTGTATTCAAATATAGCAAAAGTAACCATATATACCAATAATCCAACTGTAATTAATAGCGATGGATACAAGAAAATAAGCCGGGATGATAAAAAATGGGTAGAGACAGTTTTGAAAAACACCCGGGGTATTGTTGTAATGCCAACAGTCGAACCAGGTGTAAATGGAGAAGAAGGATATATATCGCTTTTCAGGAACTTAAATCAGTTTGAACAAAGAAGCACATCGAGAGGTAATAATAGCAGGTATTTGAAGATAGCAAAGATTGATATGTATCTGTCGAGTTTTTTTAACTCGATAAACTTTGAAATTTTTGGCGGTGAACTTTATCTTCTTGATGCATCCGGGAGAATAATTGCTGCTCATACCAGTAATAACAGCATATTTGCAAAACCATTTATTAAGTTTGAAAAGGATAAGTTTGTGCCAAAGGATGCCTATGTATTTGAGGAAAGAATAGAGTATGATTTATTGTCTGGCTGGAAATTGGTCGGTGTATTTTCAAAAGCATACATGCTTGGTGAGATTTACAAGGCAATTGAGTATATTCTATTTATTTCTATTTTGAGTTTGCTTTTTGCAACAATGCTTATTCGAATGATAACTTCGTCATTATCTACAAGGTTGGAGCTTTTGACAAGACATATTAAGAAGATAAGGAGACAAAACTTTGAGGTGCTAAACTGCAGAGAAGGTAATGATGAAATTGGAAACGTTATCAAAGAGTTTAACAATATGACTTTGAAGCTGAAAGAATTGATAGAGAAGGAGATGCTATCAGAGATTCAGAGAAAAACACTGGAAATTGAAAAGAAACAGGCAGAGATAAATGCATTGCAAAGTCAGATAAATCCGCATTTTCTTTTTAACACCCTGGATTCAATTAGAATGAGATCTGTTTTGAAAAATGAATATGAAACTGCGGAAATAATCAAATACTTAACACGAACTCTCAGAAGACTTATTTATTGGGGAAATGATATAACCACTGTTGAAGAAGAGATAGGTTTTGTTGAGGATTTTTTGAAGATACAGAAATACAGGTTTGGGGAAAAGCTGAGATATAAGATATATGTTGATGAAGCAGCTAGAAATTGCCTGATTCCCAAAATGACAATTCAACCTCTTGTGGAAAATGCATGTGTTCATGGAATTGAAGAAATAGAAGGTGATGGTGAGATTCTAATTGAAGTAAAAAAAGAAAATGCTTTTCTTGTTATCAGGGTGGAGGACAATGGAATTGGCATGGATGAGAGAAAACTCAAAGAGCTTTACGAAAACATGAACAGCCAGTCATATGAGACAAGTATCGGGCTTAAGAATGTATACAGAAGGCTTATGCTGTACTACAATAATGCGGTTGATTTTGAAATACATAGCAATTTTCAGGCAGGGACAAGGGTTGTTATAAGAATTCCATTGGAACTTCCTGCGTTTGTGTACAAAATTTAAAGAGTTGAGGGTGTTAAAAATGTTAAAAGTTTTACTGGTTGAAGATGAGGTTTATATGCGAAAAGGGATTATCAAATTAATAGACTGGAAAAAACATGGGTTTGATATGATAGTTGAGGCGAGCAATGGTCAGGAAGCTCTGGAGATACTAAAAAAAGAAAAGGTAGATGTGGTTATAACAGACATAAAGATGCCTGTTATGGATGGCATTGAATTAATTAAGAGAATTTCGGAGGAAATAGAAAATAAGCCTTCTGTAGTAATAATAAGTGGATACAATGAATTTGAATTTGCCAAAGCTGCTATAAGATATGGCGTAAATGATTATTTACTAAAACCTATTGATGAGGTGGAACTTATCCAGACACTTGAGCGTATAAAGACAAGAATATTAAATGAAAGAGAGTTTGACAGGCGAAAAAGTCTGTATGAGTATTTAAAAAGAAATTCAAAATTTTTGAGAATAATTGAGTTCAATGAAAATCAGAATATAATTGATATATCAGATGATAAAACATTCAGATGGGTTGGAATAGGCAAAAAAGAAGACTTACAGTATTACGAAGATGATTTAACCGTTTGCGAAAACCTTCTTGATATTGAAAGAGAAGTAAATACAAGATTTGCCAGTAAAGGTGTTGGGTTTAAATGTTTTTGGGATAGTTTTTTTAATGTAATTGTAATTGCCGAAACAGAGTTCAGAAATAGGAAAAATCAAATTGTTCAAGCATTTGAATTTATATTAAACAAATTGAATTTGCAATCCATGGTTTATGATGAATTCAAAAACAGTAATGACTTGAATGGATTTTACAGATACCTTCTTAAAAAGCTCAGTTTTGCCCAATTTTACGAAAAAAGTGGGATAATTGAAGCAAATCAAATAGGAGATTTTGAGGTTTATATTGAAGACAAGAAATTTGGCAGTGAGATTATAAAACTGATTGAAGAGAGAAAGATAGACCAGATTAAAAATAAACTGCTGCAGTTTTTTGATGAATGTCAGAAAAAGAAGATTTCTCCTGAGATTATCAGAGGCTTTATCATACTTACGTTGCTTGAAATTATCGATTACTTTGAGATTTATCAGCTATTAGAGGAAGATGGCTTGAAGATTATTCTGAGAAGCAACTTACAAAAGAGTAAATTTATTGAGAAGGTAATGGAGATATTGCTTCAGGTTGAAGAGTATATCACACAATCAACAAAGTTTAATAGTTCAAGCTTTATGAAAAAGGTTGAACTTTTTATAAGAGAAAACTACAATAAAGATATTACTATAAAAAGCATTGCACAGCAGTTCTATATCAATCCAATATACTTGGGCCGGATGTTTAAAAAATACTTTAACATGCCATTTAACAAATATTTGCACATGCTGAGGATTGAGCAGGCTAAAAAGCTTCTTCTGAAAACCGACAAGAAGATTTATGAAATTGCAAAAGAAGTAGGTTACAATGATACTGATTATTTTGCGTTAAAGTTTGAGGAATTTGTGGGCAAAAGCCCATCTAAATATAGAAATTCACTCACAGAGGAGGTCAATTTTTGAGCTTTTAAATAGAAGATAAGATAGAAAAAGGTTTGTCTTATCCTAAATAGAAATCGTTTTCAAAAAATTTTTAATTTGAAAGCTTAATCTGAGAATTGAACAGGGAGGAAAAGAATATATGAAGTTGAATCAAAGGAAAGACAAAAATACACAGTACACTATGTGCTGGCTTGATTACAAAAGGTGCGAGGATGAAAATTACATAAACAAAGTCCTACCATTTATTTCTAACATCTACATAGTGGAAAACAATTATTATATTCGCAACGCAGCCCTGGAATTAAAAGAAGGACTCAGAAGTGTTTTTGGAATTGACCCTATCATTCAGACAAATTCCTATCCGGATTTTAAACAAGGTACGGTTATAGGAAAGCTGGGAAATGATGTAATGGAAAGATTTATTTCAAAAACTGAAAGAGATAAAGTAGCAGATGAAGGTTTTTTGATAAAGTCTGTAACAAATGATAGTAAAAGTATTATCGTTCTTGCTGCAAAATCTGAGAGTGGAATAATTTATGGGGTATTTGAGCTTATTAATAGACTGAGATTGAAAAGTGATTTGAGTAGCTTAAATATCATAGAAAATCCAAAAGCAGCTTTGAGAATAATAAACCACTGGGATAATATGGATGGGAGTATTGAAAGAGGGTATGCGGGAGACTCCATCTTTTTTTCAAATGGTAGGATAAAAAAGTCATTAAAGCGCATAAAAGACTATGCAAGACTTCTTGCATCAACTGGCATTAACGGGATTGTAATAAACAATGTTAATGTACGGGGAAAAGCTGTGTGGCTGATAACACCCAAGTTTTTGCCTCAGCTTTCAGAAATTGCAGAGATTTTTAGATTGTATGGTATAAAGCTGTATCTTAGCATAAACTTTGCAAGCCCAATTTATATTGGAGGACTTTCAACTGCAGACCCTCTTGACCCCGGTGTAATTAGATGGTGGCAGGATACTGTGAAGATGATTTATACATATATACCTGACTTTGGTGGCTTTTTGGTAAAGGCTGATTCTGAATTCAATCCTGGTCCGTATGTATATGGAAGAAGTCATGCAGATGGTGCTAACATGCTGGCAAAAGCACTTTTGCCATATGGTGGGATTGTTATCTGGCGTGCTTTTGTTTACAACTGCCTTCAGGACTGGCGGGACACAAAGACTGACAGGGCAAAGGCTGCTTACGACAATTTTAAGCCTCTTGACGGTAAATTTCTTGACAATGTGGTGCTTCAGATAAAGTATGGTCCCATGGACTTTCAGGTAAGGGAGCCCGTATCTCCACTTTTTGGCGGTATGGAAAAGACAAATCAGATGATAGAGTTTCAAATAACACAGGAGTATACAGGTCAGCAAATTCATCTTTGCTATTTGGGTACTTTATGGAAGGAGATTTTGGAGTTTGATACTTACTGCAAGGGTGAAGGTTCATATGTCAAGAGAATAGTGGATGGAAGTCTATTTGGAAGGAAGTATTGTGGGTTTGCGGGTGTGTCGAACATAGGTAACAGTATAAACTGGACAGGTCATGATCTTGCCCAGGCAAACCTGTGGACGTTTGGGAGACTTGCCTGGGATCCAGATAGATCGGTTGAGGATATTGCAAAAGAGTGGATTTTGCTAACATTTGGGGATGACAAAAAGGTTTTAGAAAATATTCTCTGGATGCTTTTAAATTCTCATAGAATCTATGAAAAGTACACAACACCGCTTGGGCTGGGGTGGATGGTAAATCCCGGTCACCACTATGGTCCAAATCCAGAAGGATACGAGTATTCGAAGTGGGGCACATACCACAGAGCAGATACAAAGGCAATTGGTGTTGACAGAACATCAAAAGGTACAGGATATACCCTGCAATACCATTCGCACTGGCAGGAAATCTTTGACGATATGGAAAAATGTCCTGAAGAACTTTTGCTATTTTTCCACAGAGTGCCATATACTCACAGATTGAAATCAGGCAAAACGCTCATTCAGTTCATGTATGATTCGCACTTTGAAGGTGCTGATGAGGTGGACGTGCTTATCCAAAAGTGGGAAGAGCTAAAAGGTAAGATAGATGAGAATATCTTCAATAGAGTCTCTGAGCGGCTAAAGATGCAAAAAGAACATGCAATTGAGTGGCGAGATGTTATCAATACTTACTTTTACAGAAAAACAGGTATTCCTGATGAGAAAGGAAGAGTTATATATCCATAAAATAGAAACTCAAACTTTTATAGAAAGATGAGGTGCCCAAAATGCTAAAGTTAAATAAAGAAAGTCTTGCACATAAAGATTTGTGGCAAAAGATTCAAATTGAGACACCAAAGTTTGATATGGAAGATGTTATAAAAAACACACTTAAAAATCCCACATGTCTTCACTTTGGGGCAGGGAATATCTTCAGAGGGTACATTGCAGCACTTTGGCAGGATTTGTTAGAAAAAGGCGAGGTTCAGACAGGGATTATTGCAGCAGAGCTATTTGACTATGAAATTATAGATAGAATCTACAAACCATATGATAATCTTTGTTTGGTTGTCACAGCAGATGCAAAAGGAAATCTGCAAAAAAGAGTAATTGCAAGTATTACTGAAGCACTAAAGTGCGACCCTGATTTTAAAGATGATTGGACAAGGCTTTGTGAAATTTTCAAAAGTGCAACTTTGCAAATGGTGACATTTACTATTACAGAAAAGGGATACAATATTTTTGATCTGGAAGGTAAATATCTGCCACAGGTAAGAGAGGACATAGAAAACGGACCAGAAAAGCCTAAAAGTAGTATGGGGAAGGTTGCCTCACTTTTGTATGTAAGGTACAGAAATGGTAAGCACCCGATTGCAGTTGTTAGCCTTGACAACTGCTCAAGAAATGGTGAGAGGCTTTATAGTTCAATCATTCAAATAGCAAAAGAGTGGGCAAAAAACAAATTAGTAGAAGAAGGATTTGTTGAATATCTCAGCAATCCTTCTTCAGTTAGTTTTCCATGGAGCATGATAGACAAGATTGTTCCAAGACCTTCTGAGAGCATAAAAGAACTGCTTGAAAAAGACCGATTGGAGAAAATGGATATAATCTGTACATCCAAAAACACGTATATAGCGCCTTTTGTCAATACAGAAAAGTCTCAGTATCTTGTGATTGAAGACAGCTTTCCAAATGGCAGACCGCCTCTTGAGAAGGCAGGAGTTTATTTTGCAGACAGGCAGACGGTTGAAAACTCAGAGCGAATGAAGGTGCAGACCTGTCTCAATCCGCTACACACTGCTTTGGCGATATTTGGGTGTCTTCTTGGTTACAGGACAATCTATGAAGAGGTAAAAGACCGGTGTCTAAAGAAACTTATCGAGAAAATAGGATACGAAGAGGGATTGCCTGTTGTGGTTGACCCCGGGATAATTGACCCGAAAGAATATCTTAAAGAGGTAATTGAGGAGAGGTTTCCCAACCCGTATATACCGGATACACCGCAGAGAATAGCAACAGACACATCTCAGAAGATGCCGGTGAGATTTGGTGAGACAATAAAGGCGTACAGCGAAAGTCCAAATTTGGATGTAAGAAGTTTAAAGTTCATACCGCTTGTGATAGCAGGGTGGCTGAGATACCTTTTGTGTGTAGATGACAGTGGCAAGCCTTTTGAGCCAAGTCCCGACCCCCTTTTGGATGAGCTTAGAAAATATATCAGCGGGATTGAGCTTGGCAGGGAGGTAGAAAATTTAGATCAGAAGCTAAAACCCATATTATCAAACCAGACGCTCTTTAGAGTAAATCTTTTTGAGGTTGGTCTGGCAGAAAAGGTTATTGGTTATTTTAAAGAGATGATAGAAGGTGCTGGTGCTGTAAGGAAGACACTTGAGAAATGTTGGATGCAATTAAACAAAAAGGAAAGGAGTCGAATGGGAAAATGGGTTTTAAAATGACATTCAGGTGGTTTGGACCAAATGACGATAGCATTCCACTTGAGTATATTCGTCAGATTCCAGGAATATATGGTGTTGTAACTGCTCTTTTTGACATTCCGGTGGGTGAGGTTTGGCCGGAGGAGAAAATATTGGAACTTAAAAAGATGGTGGAGGACGCAGGGCTCAAGTTTGAAGTGATAGAAAGTGTAAACGTTCATGAGGATATAAAGCTTGGACTTCCAACAAGAGACAGGTATATAGAAAACTACAAACAGACCATAAGAAACTTAGCAAAAGCAGGTATAAAGGTTATATGTTACAACTTCATGCCTGTGTTTGACTGGCTGAGAACAGACCTTGCTAAAAAGCTTTCTGATGGTTCAGAGGTTATGGAATACAATCATGAGATGCTAAAGAATCTCACACCGGATGAACTTGTAAAGAGCATGGAGAGTGGCTCAAGGGGATTTTCACTTCCGGGCTGGGAAAGCTACAGGCTAAGACAGCTGCAAAATCTTTTTGAGCTGTACAAAGAAGTTGATGAAGAGAAGCTTCTTCAAAATTTAATCTACTTTTTGGAAAACATAATTCCTGTTTGTGAAGAGTGCGATGTTAGGATGGCAATTCATCCTGATGACCCGCCATGGTCACTATTTGGACTTCCAAGAATTGTAACAAATAAAGAGAACATAGAAAGATTTCTAAAGGCTGTTGACAGTCCGTACAATGGTCTTACGCTCTGTACAGGTTCACTCGGTGCAAACAGGGAGAACAATATTCCAGAGCTTATAAGATATTTTGGCAAAATGGGCAGGATTCACTTTATGCATGTGAGAAATATTAAATTTACAGGTGAGAGGTCTTTTTATGAGACATCACACCTGTCAGCAGATGGCTCGTTTGACATGTTTGAGATAATGAAGGCGATATATGATATAGGATTTGAAGGGTATTTGCGACCTGACCATGGAAGAATGATTTGGGGAGAAAAGGGAAGACCTGGCTATGGGCTTTATGACAGGGCACTTGGAGTTGCATATCTAAATGGTCTCTGGGAAGCTATAGAGAAGATGTCAAAACGGTAAAGATTAAAGACTCAAATTTTTAGAGGTTGTTCCAAAAACCGCCTGCCGGGGCTGGAACAACCTCTTTTAAAGGGCGGAAAATAAAATACCCCGGCCGTCCAAAGCGGCATCAGAAAGTGATGGCCATTTTGGACGCTTTTTGGTTATCAACCATGGAGAAAATAAACTTGAACAGGTCCTGGGAGTATGCTGAAAGCAGCCTGGTTAACGTTTTAAATTTAGAGAGTTTAAATTTGGAATGGAAGAAAGTAGATTTACCGCATGATGCTGTTATTGAGAAAGAAAGAAGTGCAAATAATCCCTCTGGTGCCTCAGAAGGATATACACCGGGCTTGAGTTTGTATTACAAAAAAGAGCTGGTGTTAGAAAAGGATTGGGAAGGCAAGAACTTAATACTTGAGTTTGAAGGGATAATGGGTATCTCAGAGGTCTTTGTAAATGGAAGGCTTGTTGCCAAACATTTCAATGGATACACAAGTTTTCTTGTCGATATAACAAAACATGTTAAGTTTGGTAACAAAAATATTATTGTTGTACATGTGGAAAATACTCATAAACCAGGTTCAAGATGGTATGCGGGCTGTGGCATATACAGGCATGTGTGGCTTCATTTGGGTGGCAAAGTTTACATAAAACCGTGGCGCTTGCATGTTGAAACCAGAGCTATTGAAAATGAAAAGGCAGTGTTAGAAATCAGAGCAACTCTGGCAAATAGCACAAATGAGAGTGTTCAGGGAGTTGTGGAGTTCAGTATCTTTTCGGATGATGATAAGCTGATAGCAGACACTCAGGAGCAATTTGTTCTCAGCAACAATGAGGAAAAAACAATTGGTAAAATCATAACATTATCACCATTTAAATATTGGGATATAGAAAATCCCTGTCTTTATAAAATTCGTGCAGCAATTAAAATAGATGAGAATATTGAAGACAGCAGTTCTACGTTTTTTGGAATACGTACAATATCGGTAAGTCCGGAAGAAGGGTTAAAGCTGAATGGTAAGATTATAAAATTAAAGGGTGGATGTATCCATCATGACAACGGACCTCTTGGTAGTGCCAGCTATGATAGAGCAGAGGAGAGAAAGGTTGAGCTTTTAAAAGCTTCCGGGTTCAATGCAGTAAGACTTGCCCATAATCCGTTTGCACCGGCATTTTTGGAGGCATGCGATAGATTGGGTTTGCTTGTAATTGAGGAATTTTTTGATGTCTGGACGGCAGGCAAACTGAGTTTCGACTACCATCTTTTCTTTGACAAGTATTGGGAAGAAGATTTGGAAGCCACCATTGTGAGAGATTATAATCACCCTTCCATTATAATGTGGTCTATTGGGAATGAAATTACCTGGGGTGTTGGAATTGATGTAGATGATGAAGATGGATATTCAAGCATATACACATGGTGCAGTCGCCTGGCACAAAAAGTAAAAGAACTGGATTCAACAAGATTGGTCACTGCAGCGTTTTGTGCAATTCCCGCCGATTATGAAAGCCTTCTTGCAACAATTGAAGACGGGAATAATGTAATTAGAATGTTAAAACAGGGACCGGTTGTAAACAACGACAGGTGGGGGAAAGTTACAGAAAAATTTTTTAAGTTTTTAGATGTTGCAGGTTATAACTACAAAGTGGACAGATATTCATATGATTTAGAAAAGTATCCTGACCGTATCATATGTGGCACAGAGACGTATCCATATACTTTGTTCAAAAACTGGACCGAAACTGTAAAAAATCCAAATGTTATTGGTGATTTTGTATGGACTGCTATTGACTATCTGGGTGAAGCAGGAATAGGTAGAGTCTGTACAGACGAGAATGAAGCTAAGATGTTTGGTGGCGAGTTTCCATGGTTTTATGCAAACTGTGGGGATATAGATATTTGTGGAGATAAACGTCCTCAGTCCTATTATCGTGATATAGTTTGGGGATTGAGAAAAGAACCCTATATAGTAGTCCTTCCACCACAGCTTTTTGGGAAAAAACTGTATTTCAGACCCTGGGCGTGGGAACCTGTTGAGCGCAGCTATACATTTCCGGGCTGTGAAGGGATGCCTTTGGCAGTTCATGTTTATGCAGATGCGGATGAGGTGGAAGTGTTTGTAAATGGGAAAAGTCTTGGGCGAAAACCGTGTAATTTTGATACCCGGTTTAAAGCGGTATTTGAATTGCTTTATGAACCGGGCATTATTGAAGCAGTGGCGTATAAAAATGGCAAAGAAATTGGCACAGATAAGATAGAGACAGCTGACAGACCAGTTGCTTTAAAGCTGCTGCCTGACAGAAATGTAATTTCTTCACGTGATGATTTGTGCTATATAAAAATCATTGCAGTGGATAAAAAGGAAAGAGAAGTACCATATGCAGATAACAGAGTAACTGTAGAGGTTGAAGGTGCGGGTAGATTTGTGGCATTGGGAACATCTGACCCACTGTCAACCGAGCTTTTTGTTAGACCTCAAAGAAAGCTTTATAAAGGACGTGCACTTGCAATCGTAAAGAGCATTGGGGAGGAAGGAGAGATTAGAGTCAGAGTTTTAGCAGAAGGGCTTAAGAGTGCAGAAGTTGTTATAAAGTGCCTGTAAGTAATTTTGGAATCAAACAAAGATTTTTATGCTTTTTTGCCTTTACTTTTTTAAAGTATCCTGATAAAATTAAAGCTGAAGATTTCTCTGCTACGAAAGCAGGGAAGTGGACAGTAAATAAACTGAAAGATTAAAATACCAGAGTTAAAAATTAGCCCACGAAGGGTTGAAGTGACCTGACGAGGGCTTTTATTTGTTTTTATTCTGGAGAGTATTTTGCTAAACTAAATTAAAGCTTTAAGGAGGTTGATTGATTTGCATATTCCTGATGGGTATTTGAGTCCACAGACGTGTGCGGTATTTTATGCAGCATCGGCAGCCACTGTAGGCTATGCTTTTAACAAATTTAGAAAACAGGCAGATGAAAAGACCTACATTCAGCTATCTGTTGCATCAGCTTTTACATTTATTGTTATGATGTTTAACTTTCCTGTTGTTGGTGGAAGTTAAGCGCACATTACTGGTAT
The DNA here is from genome assembly GCF_026810225.1 of Caldicellulosiruptor morganii. NCBI lineage: Bacteria > Bacillati > Bacillota > Caldicellulosiruptorales > Caldicellulosiruptoraceae > Caldicellulosiruptor > Caldicellulosiruptor morganii. The sequence continues at coordinate 1,730,952 of NZ_CP113865.1, read as the reverse complement.
ACCGCTTATTACCTTCTTGTTTGGTCCAATGGCTTCAATGGTTGCCTCGAGTATTGTTTTGATTATTCAGGCGCTCCTTTTCAGAGATGGTGGACTTCTGGCACTTGGAGCAAATGTGTTTAACATGGCAATTGCAATAACCATGACTGTGGTTCTTGCAAACAAACTTTTGGAAAAAATGGGTATTAAAAATGAAAAGATTCGGATATTTATTTGCTCTTATTTGTCGGTAAACATCGCAGCACTGTTGACAGCCATTGAGCTCGGGCTTCAACCAGTTTTGTTCACAAAAGCAGGGAAGCCGCTTTATTTCATGTATGGTTTAAAAACAACAATTCCGGCAATGATGATACCTCATCTTTTGATTGTGGGCTTGGTTGAAGCGGCAATGACAGTTTTGCTCTATTCACCTTTAAAAAATTTTGTTACAATTAAAGCTGAAGAAAAAGAGGTGAATGAGTGATGAAAGAAAAGAATTATAAGGACAGCATCAAGAAAGTTATCATAGCTCTTTTTGCGCTTGCTTTTTTGACCCCTCTTGGGCTTCTGACTCAGAACCCTGCTTTTGGTGAGTGGACTGAAGAGGAAATAAAAAAGATGCTCGGGTTTGTGCCGGAAGGAATAAAAAAGTATGCTGATATTTACAAATTTGATCTGTTTGATGGTTATACGGTGAAGTTTATTCATAATGACTATATAGGCTATATTTTGTCGGCAATAATTGGGATTGCTGTTATATTTGTATTGTTTTACATTCTAAAATTTGCAATGTCAGAAAGGAAGTAGCTTAAAAAGTGCTACCGGAATTTTTAAAACATGAAGATAATTTTACACTGGATGTTGAAAAAGAAAGTTATATAGAAAAATCTATTTCGGAGTATTTAAAGCTTTCACAGTGGTTTTTTAAAACAAACAAAAGCGCTTTTACGAAGATTGATGAATGGGCAAAGCTTGTATTTTTGTTCTGGTTTAGTTTTCTGGTTGCAACATTACAAAGTTTATATTTTATGGCGCTTGCATTTTCAGTGATAATTGTAATTGCCATTATTTCCAGGGCAGATACAAAGGCTTTGCTGGTTTCTTCATGGGCTTTTGTACCGCTTTTTACATTTATAATAGGTATTCCTTATGCAATATCGAGTAAAAATTTTATTCCTACCATTTTACAGAGCTTTAAGACAGGGATTATAATAATGATAGGTGAGGTTGTAATTTATAATTCAAGAATTGACAGGCTTTTTAAGCCTTTTTCTTTTTTTGGGGGCTTGAGAGAGTTTACCTGGCTTGTTGAACTTACCCTGAGAAATATCCTTATTCTCATTACAACAATAACGCAGATTCTATTTGCCAAAAAGACAAGAACGGCAGGAAAGACTTTCAACAAATCGGTTTTTGTTGGACAGATGCTAAGAGTTGTAATGGCAAAAAGTATGTATGTATCAGAAAATACAGTTGTTGCAATGAGAACACGGGGATACAGCCCGAAGAATAAAAGTGCTTTTTCAATATACAAGTTCAGAATTGGAGCAGGCGAAATTATCACGCTGCTGCTACTATTAATCCTGACAATTTTGGAGAGGATACTGATATGAACGTTTACATGGCAAAAAACCTGACTTTTAAGGTTAACAACAAAATCATTCTTGATAACCTGAATTTTGAAATAGAAAAAGGGAAGTCATATGCGCTCATTGGCTGCAACGGCAGTGGCAAGACCACGCTTATGAAGATTCTTGCAGGTGTGGAACTTAACTTTGAAGGTGAGCTTTATTTTTTCGGCAGGAGATTGGACAAATCTACTTTTGGGAAGTTGTTTGAAGAAGGTTTTTACAAAAAAGTGGGGTATATGTTTCAGGATACCGACCTTCAGCTTTTTAACCTGAATGTGTTTGACGAGATTGCATTTGGACCGAGGCAATACATTGCTGATGAAAAAGAAATAGAAAAAAGGGTTCTGGAGGTTTCAAAGCTTTTTGGTTTAGAGAATTTGCTGCAAAATGACATACTTACCTTAAGTGGCGGAGAAAAGAAAAAGGTAGCACTTGCATCAATCCTTGTAAACAATCCCGATGTTCTTATTCTGGATGAGCCAACAAACGACCTTGACCCAAAGAGCATAAGATTCATTGCAAAAGTCCTGGGTGAGCTGAAAAATACAGGAAAAACAATTATTATCTCAACCCATCGTTTTGATGTGCTTTTGCTTCTTGCTGATTTTACAATTGTTATATCTTCTGACCACAGGATTTTAAGGATTGGAAAAACAGATGAAATCTTGAAAGAAAGAGAGCTTTTGGTGGAAGCAAATGTGATAGATGAGGAATTTGAGATTTTTAGGAAATACTTATAAGCGATTTAAATACAAAAGAAAGACTTTTGGGTCTACATTCAAAGCAGGAAAGTTAATATTCACATGGGGAAAGGCATTATAAACGATTACAGAAAACTTTTGCAGAAAAACTTGTTCTTTTGTTGACGTACGTTATTATGTACGTTATAATTGTTTTTAGAGGTGATTTAGATGAAAACAATGCCTGTAACAAAAGTAAGGCAGAACATATACAAAATAATTGAACAGGTGAGGGAAACCAGTGAGCCAATACAAATAACTTCAAAAAAAGGTAATGCAATTTTGATCTCTGAGGAAGACTGGAATGCAATTCAGGAAACATTGTATTTGCTATCAATACCCAACCTAAAAGAAAGTATTTCAGATGCTGATAAAGTTCCTTTAGATGAATGGGAAGATGAGGAAGATTTAGGATGGGATATAAATTAAAGTTTTCAAAATATGCTTTAAAAGATGCAAAGAAACTAGAAGAATGCGGATTGGATAAAAAAGCAAAGGAAATTTTAAGAATATTAAAAGAAAATCTATATCAAAATCCGCCACCTTATGAGAAATTAAAAGGAGAGCTAAGTGGCAAGTTTTCAAGAAGAATAAACATACAGCATAGGATAATATACGAAGTTTTAGAAGAAGAAAAGATTGTTAAAATTTATAGGATGTGGACACACTACGAATAGAGTTAACTATTAATCCACTGCAGCTTTTGAGCTGTGGTTTTTGTCTTTTGTGTGGTATAATAAGAGATGTAAGCAAAAACTTTTAAAAGGTGATTTTGTGATGGTGTTTACAGTGGTAGTAAACAAAGAGGACAACTGGTATGTAGCTAAATGTGTGGAAAACAGTGTAGCCTCGCAGGGAAAAACTATTGAAGAAGCAATAGCAAACCTGAAAGAAGCTCTTGAACTTTACTATGAGGGAGAAGAAATACAAAAACCACAAATGCCACCACTGATAACTACTATAGAGGTGGCAGTATGAAATGTCCTCCAAATATCCCTTATTAAAGCCACAGGAAGTAATAAGAGCGCTCAAGAAAGCTGGATTCAGAGAAGTAGCGCAAAAAGGTAGTCATCTCAAGCTAAAGAAAGAGAATCCAACAAGGATTGTGATTATTCCAATGCACGAAGAGGTTGCAAGGGGAACACTGAAAAGTATTTTGGAACAAGCAGGAATAAGTTTGGAAGAGTTTTTAGAACTTCTTTGAGTTCTTCTTTTTAGGTGTTTATACAGAATGTCAAATTTTCTACAAGAGTAAAAAGTGGCAGAGAGTAAAACGCAGAAAAAGTAACAAAAAGAAGGGGAGTAAAGCCACGATTGGTTTTTAAAGCAGCTTTGAATAAGCTGCCTATCCAGTCGTGGCTTTTTGTGTTTGTAAGAGCTTCAAAATTCTGTGTAGCTTTTTCAAAAATCATGGTATAACTATGGCGCATGCTATTGATTATAGTGCAGTAGCAAATAATTTTTATGAGGGTGGGTTTGACAGTTACAAAGGTATAACAAGGGATGATGTTCTAAGAGATATATTACCAGATAATACAGATGCATCTATAAACGTTCCAGGTAAAGGTACATTCTATTTGAATACTGAGTATGCAATAGATTATAGAAGAGCAGTATATGGTTTACCTGGCAGTGTTCCTGGCAATCCGTGGAAACCATCTTCGGTTGGCTACTGGTGGATAAAGGAGTATGAACCAAACGTTGCAACACTTGTTCCACCTAATACTTCTGGAGCAACCAGGGTTATATTTGAGTATGATGGATATGGGAAGGATGGGCAACCTTATCAGAATATTACTATAGAAATTATAAAAAAGTCCATTGCCCGCACAATGGACTTTTAGCCTAAACCAAAAATGGTGCGCCCGAGAGGACTCGAACCTCCGGCACATGGTTTAGGAAACCATTGCTCTATCCTGCTGAGCTACGGGCGCATTTTTTAATTTTGCAAATAATATAATACAATATTTCTTGGGATTTGTAAAGTGGCAGCTTTTTGTGATAAAATATTTACAAGCTCTGAAAATGCTGATAACATTTAAACTATAAACATTCCTGATAAGTTACAAAAAACTAATGATTGCAAAAGGAGAGAATATAAGGATGCTTGATTTGAAGTTTATAAGAAGTAGTCCAGACAGAGTACAGGAAGGACTTAACAAGAGATACAAGGATATTACGATTGAGCCTGTTTTAAAGCTTGACGAGAAAAGAAGAAAGCTTCTATCCGAAGTTGAAAAGATGAAAGCAACCCAAAACCAGAAGTCAAAAGAGATTCCAAAGCTCAAAAAAGAAGGAAAAGATATAACAGATCTTATGAATGAACTGAAGGAACTGTCTGACAGAATAAAAGCACTGGATGATGAGGTAAAAGAGGTTGAAGACGAGATAGAAAAAATTTTACTGACTATTCCCAATATTCCTCATGAGTCAGTGCCGGTTGGGAAAGACGATTCAGCAAATGTTGAGGTACGCAGGTGGGGAGAGCCAGGAGCTTTTGACTTTGAGATAAAACCTCACTGGGAAATAGGAGAAAAGCTGGGTATTCTGGATTTTGAAAGAGCCTCAAAGGTTTCAGGCAGCCGATTTACCTTTTACAGAGGGCTTGGAGCAAGGCTTGAGAGGGCTTTAATTAACTTTATGCTTGACCTTCACATAGAAAAACATGGGTATTTGGAGCTTTTCCCGCCTTTTCTGGTTGCCAGAAAATCTATGATTGGCACAGGACAGCTTCCAAAGTTTGAAGAAGACGCTTTTAAAACAACAGATGATTATTTTCTGATTCCAACTGCAGAGGTGCCTGTTACAAACTATCACAGAGAGGAGATATTAAAGGAGGAAGACCTTCCAATAAAATATGTTGCATATTCTGCATGTTTCAGAGCAGAGGCAGGAGCTGCTGGCAAGGACACAAGAGGGCTTATTCGCCAGCATCAATTTAACAAGGTTGAGCTTGTAAAGTTTGCAAAGCCAGAGGATTCTTATGACGAATTGGAGAAACTCACAGCCGATGCAGAGGATGTTCTAAAGCACTTAGGACTTCCTTACAGAGTTGTTCTTCTTTGCTCAGGAGATCTGGGTTTTTCATCGGCAAAGACATATGATATTGAAGTCTGGATGCCAAGCTATGGAAGATATGTTGAAATTTCGTCATGTTCTAATTTTGAAAGTTTTCAGGCAAGAAGAGCAAATATCAGGTTCAGAAGAAAAGATGGTAAGCTTGACTATGTCCACACACTGAATGGTTCGGGGCTTGCTGTTGGTAGAACTGTGGCAGCAATACTCGAAAACTTCCAGCAAAAAGATGGAAGCGTGGTTATTCCGGAGGTTTTGCGAAAGTACATGGGGACAGACATTATTAAATGAAAAACTTTAAAAGGTAGCTCATATTAAACGAGCTACCTTTTTTTGTGGACAAGAGAAGAAATCTTTTTTAAAATTTTTTCATGGTAAATAAGCCCAATTACAAAAAGGATGATTGAAATCACTGCAACCGCTATTGCAGCTTCATAATTTTTTTTCTCAATATTGCTTCCAATGTAAGATGAAAAGAAAATGCCGGGGAATCTTGCAATTGCGGTTATTATGAAAAAATTAATGGGTTTTACTGGAGAAAGTCCGGCAATGTACACAAGTACATCTTTTGGTATTCCGGGAATCAAAAACAGGAGAAATATAATGGTTTCGATTTTGGGCGAGTTTATTACAAAATAGAATTTTTCCAAACTTTTTTCTGGAACTAACTTTTTGATTAGATTGTATCCCAGGATTCTGGAAATATAAAAGACTATTACTGAGCCCAGCATAATACCTGCAAGTGAGTAAAAGCTGCCTGCAAGCGTCCCGTATATGTATCCGCCGGAGACCTGAATGGCTTCTCCCGGAATAACTGACACCACAACCTGTAGAACCTGAAATAGAATAAAAACAACCACTCCCAGGCTGCCAAAAGAAAGCACCCAGTTTCTAAACTTTGCCGGGCTTGAGGTAAGGTCTATTATCTGTTTTGAATAATGGCTTGCAACAAGAGCAATTACAATTAAAAAAATGAGTATTGCAATGATATTCAGCACCACTTTGATATTTTTACCCTTCATTTTTGCCTCCAAAAGCTTTTATTAAAATTTACCTTTCACAAATTAATATATCCTAAAATAAGTTTCCAATCAACCCTAATTACAATTATTTACAATAATGGTGTATTCAAAAATATGTTGATTTTTTAACATTCAAAATATATAATAAAAAGGTAGTGTTAAATATTAATACCCTTAATACAGTTCAAATAAAACACTGTAATGCTTTATAAAGACAAACGGTATAATGTCAAGGGGGTTTTTTAAAAAAATTTTTTAGATAATTAGGGCAAAAAAGGCAATAGAATACCGAGCCGCTCAGCCTGGAAAAATTTAACTGGCAGCTTGTTTTGAGAAGATTATTAAATTAAGAAATGGGATTAACTAAGTATTGTAAACATCACCTCTTTCTTGATATATTTGACCTTTGCTGAGCATTGCAAAGATCAGAGGAATTAATCGTCTTGCGGTGAGGACGAGGGCACGTTTATGCTGATGTTTGGTAACCTCTGAGAACTTCTTGTTGTAGAAGGCTTTATAACGGACTGTGTGCACCCTAACACAGTTAGCAGCCTCAACAAGATAGTATCTCAGGTATTGGTTACCACACTTAGCCAATGAGGTTTCCTGGGCATTGAAATTGCCTGATTGGTATTGAGTCCAAACAAGGCCGGAGTATTTAGCTAAAGCAGCTTCATTTTTGAAGCGCTTGATATCACCGATTTCAGCGATGATGCCGGCTGCAAGAACATCTCCTATGCCAGGGATGGTGGTCAAGGTTTGGGAGAAAGCTTTAAGAAGTTTTGAGATTTCTTTGTCGAGTTTTTTAAGTTGTTCTTGCATAAATCTAATGTTTTCAAGAGTCATAGACAAAGCTAAGTCATTTGCCTCAGCCAACAGAGGATGTAATCTGTATGAACGATTAGCAGCGGTTTTAAGTATTTCAGCGATTTTATTGACATCTGATAATCTGTTGTTGCCGTTGTCAGATACAAATTTAATTAAATCTTCTAAAGGCATGGAAGCAATATCATCTGGGGTGAAGTTTTCGATGATAGCGCAAGATGCCTTACCGAAGATATCAGAAAATGGGCAGTCTTGAGAATAAGTGGAGAATTTAAGGTATATGAGATTGAGAGCTCTGTTTTTTTCGCGAGTTAGATTATGAACAAGGTGATAGCGCATTCTGGTAAGGCGTTGTAGTGCAGCATATTTGAAGTCAGGCAAAGGTGTTGGATTTAGCTTACTGAACCTGACGCATTCAGCAATAACGACAGCGTCGATGTTATCTGTTTTAGGCAAGAAAGTGTAGATCTTTTTAAATCCTTTGACGATGCTTGGGTTGAGCACGTAAAAGGTTGGTTTGTAAGGTAGTAATTCAGAAGAGGAAGCAAGATACAAATGCAGATGCCAACCGTAATGTGAAGTTGCTTCCATGCCGAATTTAACGTAGGACAGATTATACTGGCTGAGGCAGTCAATGACTCTTTTGATTAATTCATTAGCACCTTCTTGATCGTTAGGCAAGGAAAAGGGTTTTTTAATCAAGTGATTTCCGGCATCATCGATGAAGAAGATAGAATTTGACTGACTACTGATATCAATGCCCACGATTAAAGTATTTGGCAATTTAAAGGCCTCCTTTCTAAAGTGTGTGGTGTTAGAAAAAAGTTTTGCCCTTTATCCCTGGGGATTACATGTAATGCAGCCTCGCCGATATTAGAGCTACGGAGCAGTTTACAGGGTGCACACATCTGACATGCTCAAATCAGATGTGGTAAACTGACCGTGCACAGCAAACGAGTAAACATTACTCATGTAATCCTTTGGGGTTCAGTCTTTCTCAAGCTGTGGCGTGCAGATATCAAAGCACGTCCAGCAGGAGGTGGCAAAAAATATCCAAATAAACTAAATCAGGCTTAAACTTTTTCTGATATTAGTTTACCAGAGATAAAGGGCAAATTTAAACTGTAGCAGTCAATTTTAATATTCAATTTTTTAAGAAGTGAATGTGTTAAGAAAAGCTTTGTTATCAAGGTCAGTTTCCAGTAATCAATTGGTACTAATAATTTAATGTACCAATTGAGATATGAAGTTTTAAGTGATTTGATAATCATATTATACGAGGGAGGTACGAAAATGGGCAGAATGATTGAGATAAGATGGCACGGAAGAGGTGGACAGGGTGCCAAGACAGCGTCACTTCTTTTGGCAGAAGCAGCTTTTAACACAGGAAAGTTCGTTCAGGGATTCCCTGAATATGGTCCTGAGAGAATGGGTGCTCCAATCACAGCTTACAACAGAATAAGCGATGAAAGAATTACAATTCACAGCAACATCTATGAGCCAGACTATGTTGTGGTTGTCGATGAAACACTCATTGGCAGTGTTGATGTTACAAAAGGGCTCAAGAAAGATGGTGCAATCATTGTAAACACTTCAAAGACACCCGATGAGGTTAAAAAGCTTTTGGGTGATTTTGACGGCAAAGTGTATACAATCGACGCAAGAAAGATCTCTTTAGAGTGCCTTGGAAAATACTTCCCCAATATACCGGTGCTTGGTGCTGTTATTAAGGTAACAGGTATCATTCCTGAAGATAGGGCTATTAAAGACATGGAAGAGTCACTCAAGCACAAGTTTGCAACAAAGCCAGATGTTATAGAGGGGAACATGAAGGCGTTTGTTAGAGGAATGCAGGAGGTGCAGGGATAATGAGAAAGATGAAAATAACAGAAGAGGTTACATGGAAGGAAATAACACCGGCGGGTGTAATAATTGACCCGGGTAATGCAGAGGACTTCAAGACAGGCGATTGGAGAACTATGAGACCTGTCTGGCACGAAGACAAGTGCAAACAGTGCCTGTTTTGCTTCTATGTATGTCCGGATTCATCAATAAAAGTAGAAAATGGCAAAATGGTTGGAGTTGACTATGACCACTGCAAGGGCTGTGGCGTTTGCACAGAGGTTTGCCCATTTAAGGCATTTGATTTTGTAGAAGAGAAGAAATAAGAATTTTACAGAGGAGGGAATAAAAGAATGGCAATTCGTGATAGACTTTCTGGAAACGAGGCAATAGCTTATGCTATGAGACAAATAAATCCGGATGTTGTTGCTGCGTTTCCAATTACACCTTCAACCGAAGTACCACAGTATTTTTCTCAATTTGTCGCAAATGGAGAGGTTGATACAGAGTTTGTTGCGGTTGAATCTGAGCACAGCGCAATGAGTGCTTGTATTGGCGCATCAGCTGCAGGTGCAAGGACCATGACAGCAACATCATCTCAGGGTTTGGCTCTGATGTGGGAGATGCTCTACATTGCAGCCTCAATGAGACTTCCAATAGTAATGGCGGTTATAAACAGAGCTCTTTCTGGTCCGATTAATATTCACAATGACCATTCAGACTCAATGGGTGCAAGAGACAGTGGCTGGATTCAGATATACTGTGAAAACAACCAGGAAGCATATGACTCTTTGATTCAGGCAATAAGAATTGCTGAACACAAAGATGTAAGACTTCCTGTTATGGTATGTTATGACGGATTTATCACAAGCCATGCTGTTGAGAATATAGAGCTTTTAGAGGACGAAGTTGTGCGAAACTTTGTTGGTGAGTACAATCCAGAATATTATCTTTTAAATGAACAGAATCCAATTTCAATGGGTCCGCTGGATCTGCCACCATATTATTTTGAGCATAAAAGACAGCAGGCAGAAGCTATGAAGAATGCAAAGAAGGTTGTTTTGGAAATAGCTGATGAGTTTGCAAAAATAAGCGGGAGAAAGTATGGACTTTTTGAAACATATAAGCTTGATGATGCAGAGGTTGCAATTGTTGTTATGAACTCAACAGCAGGAACTGCAAAGGCTGTTGTTGATGAATACAGAAGCAAAGGATACAAGGTGGGGCTTTTAAAGCCAAGACTTTTCAGACCATTCCCGGTTGAGGAGATTGTAGATGCTTTAAAGCATCTCAAAGCGATTGCTGTGATGGACAAGACAGATAGCTTTAACGCTGCTGGTGGTCCACTGTTTACTGAAATCACAAGTGCTCTTTATGGAAGAGCAGATGGAATTAAGGTTATCAACTATATTTATGGTCTTGGCGGAAGAGATGTGAAAACTGATGACATTGCAAAGGTCTATGACAGACTTCTTGACATTGTCAGGACAGGCAATGTTGGTGAAGTTTACAACTACATTGGCGTGAGAGAATAAGGAGGTGTGCTTTTAAAATGGCATACAATATCAAGGAGCTTGCTACAAGACCTGAAAGATTTACTGGCGGTCATAGAATGTGTGCAGGTTGTGGTGCACCTGTTGCTGTAAGAGCAATTCTAAGGACATTAAAACCGGAGGATAGGGCAGTTGTTGGTGTTGCAACAGGCTGTTTGGAAGTATCCAGCTGCATTTATCCATACACAGCATGGAAGGATTCATTCATCCACAGTGCATTTGAAAACGCTGCTGCAACAGTTTCAGGTGCTGAGGCAGCATACAGAGTTTTAAAGAAAAAAGGTAAGGTTAAGGGCGAGTTTAAGTTCATTGCATTCGGTGGAGACGGTGGGACATACGATATTGGCTTGCAATCTCTTTCGGGTGCAATGGAAAGAGGGCACAACATGGTATATGTCTGCTATGACAACGGTGCGTATATGAACACAGGTATCCAGAGGTCGTCTGCAACACCACTTTATGCTGATACAACAACATCACCGCAGGGTAAAGTTTTACCGGGTAAGATGCAGTGGAGAAAAGATCTGACAGAAGTTATGGTTGCCCATGGTATACCATATGTTGCCCAGACAGCTTTCATCACACCAAACTTGAAAGATTTGATTGAAAAGGATGAGAAAGCTTTATATACAAATGGTCCTGCATTTTTGAATGTTCTGGCTCCATGTCCAAGAGGCTGGAGATATGAAACCTCAAAGTTAATTGAGATTTCAAAGCTTGCAGTTGACACATGTTTCTGGCCGCTTTACGAGGTTGTAAATGGTCAGTACAGACTCACATACAAACCAAAAGAAAAGCTTCCGGTTGTTGAATTTTTGAAGACACAGGGAAGATTCAGACATCTTTTCAAAAAAGGGAATGAACATCTTATTGAGCAGATACAGCAGGAAGTTGATAGAAGATGGGAAAGACTGCTTGAGCTCTGTGGTGAGAAGTAAAAATAAACACAGGAAAAATATCTCTGGTAAAAAGGCTCTCTGCCGGGTTGATTATCTCAATTTGTGCGGAGAGCCTTTTTGTTTTTATCTTAAGTGTTTAAATTTTCATTTCTTTGTGCTATGATTATCATAAACCACATAGCTTTGAACCCGTATGCAATAATGAGATTTGAGGTGAAAGTGTGAAAGTTGCTTACTTGGGACCGGTTGGTTCATATTCCTATGAAGCAGCAAAGAAGTTTGTAAAGGATGAAAATGCTGAACTTGTACCCTGCGATACAATAGATGATGTGTTTGAAATTGTATTGGAAGATGAAAAAATCTATGGTGTTGTTCCTGTTGAAAATTCCATTGAGGGAAGTGTGTCAACCACACTTGACAATCTTTTGAAAGAGGATGTCTATATAATAAAAGAAATAGTTTTAAAGGTTGAACACTATCTCTGCTGCAAAGAACCAAGTAAAAAAATAAATTCAATTGCTTCACATCCGCAGGCACTTTCACAATGCCACGACTATTTGAGAAAGCATTACAAAAATGTTCAGCTGATTCAGGTAAATAGCACATCGTATGCAGCAAAGATGTGCAAAGAGGATAAAGTTGATGCTGCTATTTGTTCGCTTTTTGCAGCGCAGCAGAATAGCCTGAAGATTATAGACGGGCCAATAAATCACGATAACAACTATACAAGGTTTTTTGTGCTGAGCAAAAATCCATCTTTTGAAAGAGGAGAGAGAAACAAGACCTCAATAATATTTTCAACCTATGACAGACCGGGTAGTCTGTACAAGATTCTGGCCATTTTTAATCTGTATGACTTAAATTTGACCAAAATAGAGTCAAGACCGGCAAAGACAGGACTTGGAGAGTATGTATTTTTTGTGGATATTGATGGATTTGTTGAAGAGGATGATGTCAGTGATGCTTTGAAGGTTATAAAACGCAAGTCTTCTTTCTATAAGCTTCTTGGCTCTTATTCGGTGATAAAAGAATAAACAGAATTGAGGATGGATGAGGTTGATATGAAAAAAGCAATTAAAGAACCTTTGATTTTTATAATTTTTGCTTTACTTCAGTATATATTATTTGCTTTACAGTTCAATCCTTTGATAACACTAATGTTTGTTCCCTTGTATACTTTCTTTGCTAAAGAAAATTTTGCATTGAGGTTTGTCATATCTTACATTGTAGCAGCTGCAGTGCTCGGACTTGTAGGAAAACCTCAAACAGCATTTGCATATATGTTAATTGTGTATATTGTACCACTTGCAATTCATATCCTTTTGAAATACAAAAAAGGGTATGTTTTGGATTTTTCAATACTTACAGGCGGGTTTCTGATTTACCAGGTTTTATCAATAAAGGCAGTAAAACATCTTTACAGGGTTGATATTGTAAATGGTTTGATTTCTTTTCTGAAGAATATGCTGGGAGAGTATTTTAAAGATTTGAATGAACCTGTTTTAATTGATAAATTTGCTGAATTTATAAAACTCATGGTGCCCGGTTTTGTTATTATAGAAGCGATTACACTTGGTATTGTTGCATATTTTCTTGTAAAATGGAGCTCAAAGAGGCTGAGGATTGAAAAGGATTTTCTCAATTTTGAAAAGCTGTTTATGCCAAGAGAAGTGACAGTTGGAGTTGTTGTCTTTTTCATACTTTCCTTTTTTCTCACACAGGTTAATCTTTTATATGTTGTTGCAAGCAATATGATGATAATTCTTTCATGGCTTCTTTTTATACAGTCACTTTCTTTAATATATGCAGCGGCTGTTGACAGAGTTTCTTCTTCATTTTTCAGAAACTTGATAATGTTTATTGTTATAATTTTTGGTATTCAGTTCTTTGTAGTTATGATTCTTGTTGGTTTTCTGGATTTGGTATTTGATTTTAAGAAGAGAAATCCAAAGAGGGTGAAATTGTGAAAGATAAAAAGGTACACTTTAAATTTGACTTTTCTGTTTATCAGGCAGGATTTGTACTTTCTTTTATTTTTAATCTGGTAATCTTATATTACAACCTTCGAATAGGCATAATATGCTTTTCTCTTATAATTTTGCTTGCAGTCTATAACATAAGAATAAACAGAAAGAAAAATAAGCAACTTTTAGAATTTATAGAAACGCTTACTCTGAACATTGACACAGCCTCAAAAGACACTCTCATAAAATTTCCTTTGCCTATACTGATTACAGAATACAGTGGGGATATTATATGGTATAACCAGAAGTTTTTAGAAATAGCTAAAAACAGAAAGCTGATAGGCAAGAACCTGAAAGATGAACTTCCCGAACTTTACCAGGCAATTTTAGATAACAAAAAAGTGCTTGAAAATTTTGAGTATCAGAGCCATTTTTATAACGTCTTTATTACCCTTGTAGAAGTAGAGGGCAGTAAAAGCGAAAAAAGATATTTGAATCTTTTCTATTTTATAGACATAACAGAGCATATTGAACTTAAAAAGATGTTTGAACTTCAGAATGTGGTTATTGGGTATCTTATGATTGACAACTATGATGATGTTTTGAACTCTGCTCCCGAAGTTTCAAAATCAAACATTGCATCTGAGATTGAAAGAAGGGTAATTGACTGGTTTTACAATCAGATAAGACTTGATGTGTTTTTGATGAAATATGAAAGGGACAAGTACATTTTCATCTGTAACAGAGAAACATTTTACAGAATGCAGGAAAGAAAGTTTAGCATACTTGACCAGATAAAAGAGGTAAACCTGTACAATAAAATAATTCCAACAATCAGCTGTGGCATTGGAATAAGAGAGGACTCTATATTTCAGGCTCAAAAGGATGCAAAGACAGCACTTGACATGGCACTATCAAGGGGCGGCGACCAGGTTGTTATTTTCCACAGTGGTAAATTTGAATTTTTTGGTGGAAAGACAAAAGAGCATGAGAAACGTTCTAAAGTGCGGTCACGTGTTATGGCACAGACAATAAAAGAGATTGTAAAGCATTCTGACAGGGTTTTTATCATGGGTCATCAGTATTTTGACCTGGACTGTCTGGGTGCTTCTGTTGGGCTTGCGAAGCTTTGCACAGGTTTGAACAAAGAAGCATACATAGTGATAAACACATTTAATCCAACAATAAAAGATTTTGTTGATATGTTAAAATCAGATTCACAGTACGCAGGCATTATAGTTGATGAACAAAAGGTGCTCAAAATGAAAACCAAAAACTCACTTTTGTTTGTTGTTGATACGCAGAGGATAAGCTATGTTGATATACCGGATATGATTTTGGATTTTGAGAAGATAATAGTGATTGACCATCACAGAAGAGCGGCTGACTGGATTGAGCAGGCTCTTATTTGCTATTCAGAGACTTATGCATCTTCTGTATCAGAACTTGTTGCTGAGCTTTTGAGCTATGAAGGGATAAAACTCAAAAAGCTTGAAGCAGAGATCCTGCTTGCCGGGATTATGATTGACACACGTGGATTTACCAAAAATGTGGGAGTCAGAACATTTGAGGTTGCAACATATCTGAGAGAAAATGATGCAATGCCTGAGAATATAAAGGAATACCTGAAAGAAGACCTGGATAGCTACATTTTAAAGCATCAGCTCATATCAAATACGCAGATACTTTATGGCAATATTGCTGTTGTCATTGATTATTCACAAGCTTGCAGAAATAATGTTATAATAGCAAAGGTGGCCGATGAACTTTTAAATATAAAAGGGATTGATGCATCCTTTGTTGTCTGCAAAATAGAAAACACGGTGGTAATCAGTGCACGGTCAAACGGCAGAATAAATGTCCAGCTGATTTTAGAAAAGATTGGAGGCGGAGGACATTTGGAGACAGCAGGGTGCAGGCTTGAAAATATGGCTCTGGATGAGGCAAAGAATATACTGTTTAAAGCAATAGATGAGTACATTGCTGAAAATCAAAAAAATTAAAAATAAAGAAGGAGAGTCGATTCTGGCATGAAGGTTGTACTTTTGCAGGATGTAAAAGGACTTGGTAAAAAAGACTCAATTGTTGAAGTGAATGATGGATATGCAAGAAATTATTTGATTCCGAGAAAGCTTGCAGCACCTTTAACAGAGGGGCTGGAAAAGCATATTAAAGAGAAAAAAGAAGCCGAGCAGAAGAAAAAAGAAAAAGAACTTATGCAGGCAAAAGAACTTGCTCAAAAGCTTGAAAAAAGCAAGCTTACCATAGTTGCAAGAGCTGGTGAGAATGGGAAGCTTTTTGGTTCTATCACAAACAAGGAGATAGCAGATGAGATTAAAAAACAGCTCGGGCTTGAAATTGACAGAAAAAAGATTGAGCTTGAAGAGCCAATAAAACAGATTGGAAGTTATGATGTGTCAATCAGGCTTTATCAGGGTATTCTGGCAAAGCTTAAGGTCCAGGTGACCTCAGGCTAAAGAGGAAGTGATTTGACCATGGAAGCTGATATTCTGCAAAGCAGTGGTGAGATGCCCGAAAGCCGTGAGGCAGAAGAGGCTGTTGTTGGGGCAATGCTTCTTGACAGAGAGGTAATCTCCGAGGTTGCGGAGATATTGACAGAAGAGGATTTTGCAACACCGCAGTTAAAAGAGATTTTTGCTGCTATTATGGACCTTTTTGAAGAGGGCAAGCCAGCAGATATTATAACAGTTTCAGAGAGGCTGAGAGAAAGAGGCAGCTTTGAGGCTGTGGGTGGGACTGAATATTTGACAAACATTGTTGTGAATATTCCCACAACTGCCAATGCTACATATTATGCAAAAATTGTTGAAGAAAAGTCACTGCTGAGAAAGCTCATAAACTCTTCTATGAAGATAATAGAAAAGTGCAAAAGCCAGACAGAGAGAGTTGAAGATATAGTCGATTTTGCAGAAAAGACAATATTCAATGTTATCCAGAACAAAAATTCAAAGGATTTTTCGCACTTAAAAGAGATTCTGATTGAGACTTATAACAAAATAGAAGAACTATATCTTAAAAGATCTCACATAATAGGTATTCCCACAGGTTTTTCGGAGTTTGATAGAATGACAGCAGGGCTTCAGCCATCAGACCTGATTTTAATTGCTGCAAGACCTGCAATGGGAAAGACAAGCTTTGCGCTGAACATTGTCCAGTATGCGGCACTGAGAGCAGGTGTCCCCGTTGCAATATTTTCACTTGAGATGTCAAAAGAACAGCTTGTGACAAGAATGATTTGTTCAGAAGCAATGATAGACAGCCACAAACTTCGAACTGGTAACTTGGAGGATGAGGAGTGGAAGAAGTTTGCAAAGGCGCTGGCACTTCTTTCTAATGCACCGATATATATTGACGACACACCTGCAATAACAGTTTCTGAGATGAGAGCAAAGTGCAGAAGGCTGAAGCTCAAAGAAAAGGGGCTTGGACTTGTCATGGTGGACTACCTGCAGCTTATGACTGCACGTGGCAGGTTTGAGAGCAAGCAGCAGGAGATTGCTGAGATTTCAAGGTCTTTAAAAGCTCTTGCAAGGGAATTGAATGTTCCTGTGCTTGCTCTTTCACAGCTGTCCCGTGCGCCTGAGACAAGAGCTGACCACAGACCAATACTTTCTGACCTTCGTGAAAGCGGTGCGATTGAGCAGGATGCTGACATTGTTGCATTTTTGTACAGAGATGAGTATTACAATCCGGATACAGACAAAAAACACATAGCAGAGCTTATAGTTGCAAAACACCGAAACGGTCCAACAGGTACAATTGAACTTTTGTTCCTGGATAAGCATACAAAGTTTATGGATCTGGAGAAAAATAGAATATAAAAAATAGCCTGAAAAAGGGATGTGATGTGCTTTGTCAATCATAAAAGATTACTCATTGTGGGAAGAAGGGCTCAGAAAGATTTTGTGGGCAAAGAGATTTATGCCAGTGCTTGATCAGATAAGAAAGGACTATATTGACAAAAAACCTCTGAGTGGTGTAAATGTTGCAATCTCGGTTCACCTTGAGGCAAAAACAGCAAATCTGGCACTGCTTTTGAAAGACCTTGGAGCAAATGTTTATGTGACAGGCTCAAACCCTCTGTCAACACAGGATGATGTTGCAGCAGCGCTTGTTCATGAAGGGGTTGAAGTCTTTGCAAAAAGAGGTGCAACCGAAGAAGAATATTTTTACCATCTTGAAAAGACGCTTGAAAATGATATTGAGCTGATAATAGACGATGGTGGCGATTTGACATATCTTCTTCACACAGAGCTTGAAAATCTTTCTGACAGGATAATGGGTGGGTGTGAGGAGACAACAACAGGGATAATCAGGCTAAAAGCATTAGAAAAAGAAGGAAAGTTAAAATTTCCTATGATTGCGGTCAATGATGCGTATTGCAAGCACCTTTTTGATAACAGGTACGGTACAGGACAGTCCACATGGGATGGGATTATGAGAACAACCAACATAACGGTTGCAGGAAAGCACGTTGTTGTTGCAGGGTATGGTTTTTGTGGCAAGGGCATTGCAAAAAGAGCTCAGGGACTTGGTGCCAGGGTAATAGTAACAGAGGTTGATCCTGTTAAAGCTTTGGAGGCGTATATGGACGGGTTTGATGTAATGAAGATGGAGGATGCAGCAAAGATAGGCGATATATTTATCACTGCAACAGGCTGCAGGGATGTGATAAGATATGAGCACATTTTGCAAATGAAAGATGGTGTGATTCTGGCAAATAGCGGGCATTTTAACGTTGAGATTGACATTGCAACACTTGAGGAAAAGGCGCTGAAAAAGTACGAGGCAAGAAAGAATATTCAGGGATATGTGCTTGAAAATGGCAGAGAGGTTTTTGTAATAGCAGAGGGAAGGCTTGTTAACCTTGCAGCTGCGGACGGACATCCGATTGAGATTATGGATATGTCATTTGCAATTCAGGCACTGTCAAGCATATACGTTGCGCAAAACCACGAAAAATTGGAGAGGAAAGTATATAATGTACCCGGGGAGATTGACAGGTTTGTTGCCGGGGTTAAATTAAAATCGCTGGGGATTGAGATAGATAGGCTTACATTTGATCAGGAAAAATACCTTGAAAGTTGGGAAGTGTAGATAGGATGGATATATTGATCAAAAATGCAACCATTATTACCTGCAATGCTCAGAATGAGGTTTTAAAAGGTGATATTCTTATAAGGAGTGGAAAGATTGCCAGGATAGCAGAAAATATAGATCTGCCTGTTTATGAAGCATCCAGTGTTAAAATCATTGAGGGCAAAAATTTGATAGCCTTGCCCGGGCTTATAAACGCACATACGCATTGCGGTCAGACAGTTTTGCGATCTTTTGCGGATGATATGCCCCTTTACGAGTGGCTGTTTGAAAAGATATTCCCGGCAGAAGAAAAGCTCACAAAAGAGATAGTTTATTTCTCTTCCCTTCTTGGTATTGCAGAAATGCTCAAAAGCGGCACAACAATGTTTTATGATATGTATTTTCATGAAGATATGACAGCAAAGGCTGTGCAGGCAACCGGAATAAAAGCAGTGCTCTCTCGAGGACTTCAGACAGATGAAAAAGAAAGTCTCAGGCTTGATGAAACCAGAGAGCTGATTTATAATTATTCAAGTGATAGAATCAAAGTATTTTTTGGACCGCACTCCATCTACACATGCTCATATGAGCTTTTGGAAAAGGTTGCACGGCTTGCACAGGAGTTTAAAACGGGTGTGATGATACATCTCAGCGAGTCAGAAAACGAAGTGAATACATGTTACGAAAGGTATGACATGTCGCCTGTGAAGCTGTGCAATCAGGCAGGGCTTTTTGATACAGTTTGCATAGCAGCACATTGCGTGTATGTGGATGATGAAGATATTGAAATCATGGCAGAAAAAGATGTATCATGTGTTTACAATCCGACCAGCAATCTTAAGCTTGGCAATGGCTTTGCACCTGTTTACAGTATGATAAGCTCTGGTGTAAATGTTGCAATAGGCACAGATTCGGCAGCAAGTAACAACAACCTGAATATGCTTGAAGAGATGCACATAGCATCTTTGCTTGAAAAGGGAGTTTACAGGCTGCCGGATATTTTAAACGCCCGGCAGATTCTGAAGATGGCAACAGCAAACGCAGCCATGGCAGCAGGTATAAATAACACCGGTGTTATTCAGGAAGGTTTTTGTGCTGATATAGTGCTTCTAAAAGCCGATGATATAAACATGCTGCCATGTTACAATCCGGTTTCCAATGTTGTTTACAGCAGCAATCCTTCCAATGTGTATGCTACAATAGTGGACGGGCAGATTCTTTACATGGATGGGAAGCTTTTTACTGTGGATGAAGAGGCTCTTGTAAAAGAGATAAAGAGCATAGAAAAGTATTTGAAGGAAGGTATTTAAAAAATCTTTTCAAGCCATGAAAGGAAGGACAGAAATTGCAGTATAAAAAGGCAACAAAAATAGCATTGCAGCTATTTGTAGTAACAGTTTTTACAAAACTGATAGGATTCATAAGAGAGGTAGCGTTTGGTGCAAGGTTTGGCACAAGCGTCAAAGCAGACGCTTTCCCGCTTGCACTTCAGCTTCCAAACATACTTTTTGCTTCTATTTTTGCTGCTTTTTCAACCTCATTTATACCTTTTTACACAGATATACGTGAAAAAAAAGGTGAGGATGAGGGAGTTAAATTTACAAACAGTGTGATAAATACCCTGCTTCTTGCCTCAAGCGTTGTTGCAATGCTGGGTTTTATTTTTTCAAGACAGCTTATTCAACTTCAGGTACACCACAGCAAAGAGCTTCAGATAATGTACGCATCAAGAGTTCTGAAGATCACAATCTTTATGATAATATTTACAAGCTCGGCAAATATACTTCAGGGTTTTTTGCAGGCAAACGGCAACTTTACAAAGCCGGTGCTATCAAGTATCCCGTTTAATCTGTCTATTTTTGTTGCCATATTTCTGTCATACTTTGAGCCGTTCAGGAAATTTGATATATATATAGTGGCGGTAGGATTTGTTGTTGGATATTTCTGGAGCCTTATTTATCAGCTTAACAATTCAAAAAAATATGGCTTTAAATTTTATCCTGTGCTGGGGCTGAAAGATGAGAACATAAAGAGGATGATAAAGTTTTCTTTCCCGGTGTTTCTGAGCAGCAGCATGGCACAGCTTTATACATTCATTGACAGATATCTTCTGACAGGGACATCAACCGGTGCTGTTGCGGCTGTTGCATATGCGGGGAAGCTGAACGATGTTGTGGTTGGAGTTTTTTCATCGTCAATTTCGGTTTTGGCATTTTCAACCCTTTCTAATTTGCAGGCAAAAGGGGATAAGGAGAATTTCAGAAAGTTCTTTGTCTCTGCTGTGAATTCAATTATTCTGATGATGATGCCATTTGCGATAGGTGGTGTAATTTTATCAAAAGAGATAACAAGGCTAATTTACCAGCGTGGAAATTTCACAATTGAGTCCACCATGCTTACTGCATCTCCACTTATGTTTTACTGTTTGGGCTTTGTAGGGCTTGGGGTTAGAGATATACTGAACAGAACGCTTTATGTTTTGAAAGATTCAAAAACAGCTGTGAAAAATGGCGTTATTGCTATTGTTTGCAATATTATACTTGATATAATATTTATTCATAAGTTCAAACACACCGGCGCTGCAATGGCATTTGCATCGGCAAACTACATTGCGGCTGTGTTGCTTTTTATTTCTCTCAGGAAAAAACTTGGTTCAATCGGCTGGAAAAGGATTGCAGGCGTGTTTTTAAAAGCGCTTGTTGCAAGCCTGGTAATGGGCGTGGTTGTGTATGTATTCAAACAGAAATTTATATATCTAACAATGCCATTCAAACACTTTGCCATCTACACCCTCTCAGGTGTTCTGCTTGGAATGGGGATATATGCAGGGCTTATATACCTTTTGAGAGTAGAAGAGGTAGGGTTTATTGTCAAAATGGTGCGAGAAAAATTTGGAATATAAAAACAACAGAAAGGGGAATGAGCTTTAAAATGGACATCGAACATCAACTGAAGGTTTTCAAAAAGGGTGCTGCTGAGATAATCACTGAAGAGGAGCTTGTTGAAAAACTGAAGCAGGACAGACCTTTGAATATAAAACTTGGGCTTGACCCGAACGTGCCGGATGTTCATCTTGGACATGCAGTTGTTCTGAGAAAGCTCAAACAGCTTCAGGATTTGGGGCACAACATAATCCTTATTATCGGTGATTTTACCGCTATGATAGGTGACCCGACGGGTAAGTCTGAGACAAGAAAGCAGCTTACAAAACAAGAGGTTCAAAAAAACGCTGAGCCGTTCAAGCAGCAGGTTTTGAAAATCCTTGACCCTCAGAAGACTACTGTTCGCTACAACAGCGAATGGCTTGAGCCTATGAACTTTCTTGATGTTATAAACCTGGCATCAAAATACACTGTTGCAAGAATGCTTGAGCGGGAGACATTTCGCCAGCGAATGGAAAAGAACCTGCCACTTTCAATACATGAGTTTTTCTACCCGCTTATGCAGGGGTATGATTCTGTTGTGATTGAAGCTGATGTTGAGCTTGGCGCAACAGAGCAGAAATTCAATATTTTGATGGGAAGAACTCTGCAGAGAGAATATGGTTGCAGGACCATTCAGGTTGCTCTTTTGATGCCAATTTTGGTTGGCACAGATGGTGTCAATAAAATGAGCAAAAGCCTTGGCAATTACATTGGTATAAACGAGCCGCCAAATGTGATGTATGGGAAAGTCATGTCAATTCCCGATGAGGTTATGATTTCATACTATGAGCTTGCAACTGACGTTGAGCCCGAAGAGATTGAGGAGATAAAAAGAAAGCTTGAAGAGGGGACTTTGCATCCAAGAGATGCAAAGATGAGACTTGCAAGGGAGATTGTAAAGCTTTACCATGGAGATGAGGCAGCAGCAAGAGCCGAAGAGGAGTTTATAAAGGTGTTCCAGAAAAAAGACATACCCGATGATATACCGGAAGTTGAGCTAAAAGATTCAAAGGTGTATCTGCCAAGGTTTATGGTTGAAAGAAAGCTTTGCTCATCGACAAGTGAGGGCATGAGACTTATCAAAAGCGGTGCTGTGAAGCTAAACGGTGAAAAAGTAAATCAGCTTGACATTGAGTTTCAAAATGGCGATGTTTTGCAGGTGGGTAAACTCAAGTTTGTAAAAATAAAGCTTTTGTGAGGGCAAAAACCTTCACAAAAGCTTTTTTGTTTTTTCACAGAATTGCATTATGTTTTTGTTAAAGCTTTACAAATTAAAAAAGTAATTTTAGTTAATTTACATATTGTTGTTGTTGTTGTTGTTGTTGTGCTATAATAAAAGTAAATTATTTACTAAAGAGGTGAGTTTAATTTGTAAAAGTATATTTGTGCAAAAGAAAAAGTTTTTAAAGATAACTTTATGAACTGAAAATACCAAAGAGTGAGAGGGGTGTGTTGATGAGTAGGATTATGCGGTATTTTCCAAAACTTTTGGTTTTATTTGTAGCATTTACATTGATAATTTGCTATAATGAGATTGTAAAAGCAAGAGAGATAGTAGAGCAGGAGAGTAATAACAGTTTTTCAACAGCAAATGCAATCAATTGTGGAGATTTTGTAAAGGGTTTGATTTATCAAACAACAAACCCTTCGCAGGATAAAGATTATTTCAAGGTATATTTGAAATCAGGCGATATTGTTTCAATAAGCCTTATAAATGCGCACGAGGCTGTAAATTACAACCTATATTTGTATAATTCCTCACAGAGTTTGGTAGCATCATCCACCAATTCAACCGGTAAGAACGAATTTATTCAATACACAGTTCCGAGCAATGGTTATTATTACGTTTTGGTATCAAGTGCATACGGGCATTCGGGTTCACATTATTATTATCTTCAGTTGATGAGATCATCAATTAATACAGCTAATGCAAATTCAGGTTATGATAGAGCGGCGGCTGTAAATTATGCGAAAAGCAACTATTCATACAAAGATAAGTACACATGCAGGGGCATCACATTTGCTAATTTTGCAAACGATGGAGGGGATTGTACAAATTTTGCCTCACAGGTATTGTTTGCAGGGTACATGAATATGATATATTCTTCGGCTTCTGGGATAGAAAGTAATACAAACTACTGGTTTTACCGGACACCAACAAACCGAAGTACAACATGGACGGGTGCAAATTATTTCAGGCAGCACTGGGGTAACTTTGATGGTTCAGGGTATAACAGAGCATATCAGGTGAGAATATATCCTGTGTGGTATGCAATTGAGAGATTCAGCAGTGTAGTGCTGGGGTTTTTAAAAGAGGGGGATATTGTTCAGCATGTACGGTATGATAACTGCGAAGCTTATCATTCACAGGTAATAGTCAGCAAGACATCAACAGACCTTTTATATGCACAGCATTCTGTATTACCGGAATATTTTGAATATGGTAGAAGTTTTATTGAATATTTGCAGAAGAAGACGACTCCAAAAAACTGGGTAATATTATACAGGGTAAGTTCAAAATAATGAGAAGAGAGGTGTGAGAGAAGATGAAAAGAAGAGCAGTTATAATGGTGCTGGTAGGAATATTTTTATTAAGTTTAACGGGTGCAGGAATTTTAGTAAAGAGAGTGAGTGCAGGAGCAGGAAGAGGAGTATCTGAAGGTGTGCAGAGAGTAGCACTGGCATCAGAGAATGGAGAGAGAGTGGATGAAGTGATTTATGGGAAAGGTGAAAGTCAGAATTTGACACAGGAGAGTCAGGGGGAAAGTGTGGAAGATGCTATATATGGTGACCCCACAGAGAGGTTTACTGATGAGCGAGTAAAGAAGATTTATGATATTATATTAGTTTCAAGTTCTGCATTAGCAGACTTTTATTATTCTGATTCTTGGAAGAGAACCTCTAAAGACATAGCAGAACATCCAGAAAAATATGATGAATTGTATATTCTTGAGTGGAAGAGCAGAGAGCAGCTTGCAATGGAAGCGATAAAGGTGTATGAAGAATTGATGAGAGAGCTTAGAGAAAATCCACAGAACTGGCGAGAAGTTTGGGAAAAGTATAAAAATTTTGAACTTGAATTTAGACCTAAGATATTGAATGTAGATTATGACTGGAGGATAAAAGAGAAGTGGTTTTTGAATAGTGAGGAAGGGAAGAGGCAGATGGAGGCTAATGGAATAAAGTTAGACAGAGCAGATGTTGAGATATGGAAGAGGGATTATGAAAAGATTCTGGAAAAGTCGAGGAAAGAGACAGAGAATATGTTGAGAAAGTATGCTAAAAAGATTGGTATAGAATACTGAGTGTAATATTTAGGAGAGCTTTTGTGAAGGCAAAAACCTTCACAAAAGCTTTTTTGTATTTGATTTTGTTGGATTGATTTAAGATATACAAAAATCAAAATATTGATTGAAGAGAAATTAGTTTTTATTGATATGTTACAGAGAAAACTGTTATAATAAAATAAAGCAGATTTTGTAAGATGTAAGTTTGTCAGATGGAGCTTTATGTAATGACAGGGGAATAATTTATTGGAAAAAGTTGGAAGTGAAATAGTTGCAGAATTGCAAACTGGGTAATATTATACAGGGTGAGTTCAAAATAATGAGAAAAGGCGGGTGAGAGAAGATGAAAAGAAGAGCAGTTATAATAGTGCTGGTAGGAATATTTTTATTAAGTTTAACAGGAGCAGGAATTTTGGTAAGCAGAGGGAGTGCAGGAGCAGGAAGAGGAGTATCTGAAGGTGTGCAGAAGATAGCACTGGCATCAGAGAATGGAGAGAGAGTGGATGAGGTGGTTTACGAAAAAGATGAAAGTCAGAGCTTGACACAGGAGAGTCAGGGTGAAAGTGTAGAAGATGCTATATACTGTGACCCTACAGAGAGGTTTACTGATGAGCGAGTAAAGAAGATTTATGATATAATTTCAGTTTCTTTAGGACCCATAGCTGATTATTATGAATCTGAGTTATATAAGAGAGAAAGCAAAGACATAGCAGAACATCCTGAGAATTACAGCAAATGGTATATACTTGACTTCAAGGCAAGAGAAGAGCTTGCAATGGAAGCAATAAGGGTGTATAGGGAATTGCTGAGGGAGCTTAGAGAAAATCCGCAGAGCTGGCGAGAAGTTTGGGAAAAGTATAAAAATTTTAAACTTGAATTCAGACCTAAGATATTGAATGTAGATTATGACTGGAGGATAAAAGAGAAGTGGTTTTTTGAGACAGAAGAGGGGAAGGTACATGCGAAGAGGAATGGTATAGACAGAGCAGATGTTGAGATATGGAAGAAGGATTATGAAAAGATTCTAGAAAAGTCGAGGAAAGAGACCGAGAATATGTTGAGAGAATTTGCTAAAAAGATTGGTATAGAATACTGAGAGCACTGCTTAATTAGAGCTTTTGTGAGGGCAAAAACCTTCGCAAAAGCTTTTTTGTATTTGATGTTGTTGGATTGATTTAAGATATACAAAAATCAAAATATTGATTGAAGAGAAATTAGTTTTTATTGATATGTTACAGAGAAAACTGTTATAATAAAATAAAGCAGATTTTGTAAGATGTAAGTTTGTCAGATGGAGCTTTATGTAATGACAGGGGAATAATTTATTGGAAAAAGTTGGAAGTGAAATAGTTGCAGAATTGCAAACTGGGTAATATTATACAGGGTGAGTTCAAAATAATGAGAAGAGAGGTGTGAGAGAAGATGAAAAGAAGAGCAGTTATAATGGTGCTGGTAGGAATATTTTTATTAAGTTTAACGGGTGCAGGAATTTTAGTAAAGAGAGGGAGTGCAGGAGCAGGAAGAGGAGTATCTGAAGGTGTGCAGAAGATAGCACTGGCATCCGAGAATGGAGAGAGAGTGGATGAGGTGGTTTACGAAAAAGATGAAAGTCAGAGCTTGACACAGAAGAGTCAGGGTGAAAGTGTGGAAGATGCTATATATGGTGACCCTACAGAGAAGTTTACTGATGAGCGAGTAAAGAAGATTTATGATATCATATTAGTTTCAAGTTCTGCATTAGCAGACTTTTATTATTCTGATTCTTGGAAGAGAACCTCTAAAGACATAGCAGAACATCCAGAAAAATATGATGAATTGTATATTCTTGAGTGGAAGAGCAGAGAGCAGCTTGCAATGGAAGCGATAAAGGTATACAGGGAATTGATGAGGGAGCTTAGAGAAAATCCACAGAGCTGGAGAGAAGTTTGGGAAAAGTATAAAGAGTTTGAACTTGACAACAGACCAAAGTATTTTAATGTGAGATATGACTGGAGGATAAAGGAGGAGTGGTTTTTGAATAGTGAGGAAGGGAAGAGGCAGATGGAGGCTAATGGAATAAAGTTAGACAGAGCAGATGTTGAGAAGTGGAAGAAGGATTATGAAGAGATTCTGGAAAAATCGAGGAAAGAGACAGAGAATATGTTGAGAGAATTTGCTAAAAAGATTGGTATAGAATACTGAGAGCACTGCTTAATTAGAGCTTTTGTGAGGGCAAAAACCTTCGCAAAAGCTTTTTTGTTTTTTCACAGAATTGCATTATGTTTTTGTTAAAGCTTTACAAATTAAAAAAGTAATTTTAGTTAATTTACATATTGTTGTTGTTGTTGTTGTTGTTGTGCTATAATAAAAGTAAATTATTTACTAAAGAGGTGAGTTTAATTTGTAAAAGTATATTTGTGCAAAAGAAAAAGTTTTTAAAGATAACTTTATAAACTGAAAATACCAAAGAGTGAGAGGGGTGTGTTGATGAGTAGGATTATGCGGTATTTTCCAAAATTTTTGATTTTATTTGTAGCATTTACATTGATAATTTGCTATAATGAGATTGTAAAAGCAAGAGAGATAGTAGAGCAGGAGAGTAATAACAGTTTTTCAACAGCAAATGCAATCAATTGTGGAGATTTTGTAAAGGGTTTGATTTATCAAACAACAAACCCTTCGCAGGATAAAGATTATTTCAGGGTATATTTGAAATCAGGTGATATTGTTTCGATAAGCCTTATCAATGCGCACGAGGCTGTAAATTACAACCTATATTTGTATAATTCCTCACAGAGTTTGGTAGCATCATCCACCAATTCAACCGGTAAGAACGAATTTATTCAGTATACAGTTCCGAGCAATGGTTATTATTACGTTTTGGTATCAAGTGCATACGGGCATTCGGGTTCACATAATTATTATCTTCAGTTGATGAGATCATCAATTAATACAGCTAATGCAAATTCAGGTTATGATAGAGCGGCGGCTGTAAATTATGCGAAAAGCAACTATTCATACCAAAATACTTACACATGCAGGGGCATTACATTTGCTAATTTTGCAAACTATGGAGGAGATTGTACAAATTTTGCCTCACAGGTATTGTTTGCAGGGTACATGAATATGATATATTCTTCGTCTTCTGGGATAGAAAGTAATACAAACTACTGGTTTTACCGTACATCAACAAACCGAAGTACAACATGGACGGGTGCAAATTATTTCAGGCAGCACTGGGGTAACTTTGATGGTTCAGGGTATAACAGAGCATATCAAATTAGAATATATCCTGTGTGGTATGCAATTGAGAGATTCAGCAGTGTAGTGCTTGGCTTTTTAAAAGAGGGAGATATTGTTCAGCATGTAGGTTATTCTGATAACATAGCTTATCATTCACAGGTAATAGTCAGCAAGACATCAACAGACCTTTTATATGCACAGCATTCTGTTTCATCGGACGATTTTGTATATGGTAGAAGTTTTATTGAATATTTGCAGCAAAGGACGACTCCAAAAAACTGGGTAATATTATACAGGGTAAGTTCAAAATAATGAGAAGAGAGGTGTGAGAGAAGATGAAAAGAAGAGCAGTTATAATGGTGCTGGTAGGAATATTTTTATTAAGTTTAACGGGTGCAGGAATTTTAGTAAAGAGAGTGAGTGCAGGAGCAGGAAGAGGAGTATCTGAAGGTGTGCAGAGAGTAGCACTGGCATCAGAGAATGGAGAGAGAGTGGATGAGGTGGTTTACGAAAAAGATGAAAGTCAGAGCTTGACACAGAAGAGTCAGATTGAAAGTGAAGATGATATTATTCCTTTGTTTGGTAATTCGATAGATAAACTTACTGACAAGAGAATAAGGAAATTATATGGCATTATTGGAAATGGATGCTCTGCTTTAGCTGATTATTATGAATCCGGGTATTACAAAGAGAAGAGCAAAGACATAGCAGAACATCCTGAGAATTACAGCAAATTGTATATACTTGAATTCAGGGCAGAAGAGCAGCTTGCAATGGAAGCAATAAGGGTGTATAGGGAATTGATGAGAGAGCTTAGAGAAAATCCACAGAACTGGCGAGAAGTTTGGGAAAAGTATAAAGAGTTTGAACTTGACAACAGACCAAAGTATTTTAATGTAGATTATGACTGGAGGATAAAGGAGAAGTGGTTTTTTGAGACAGAAGAGGGGAAGGTACATGCGAAGAGGAATGGTATAGACAGAGCAGATGTTGAGAAGTGGAAGAAGGATTATGAAAAGATTCTGGAAAAGTCGAGGAAAGAGACAGAGAATATGTTGAGAAAGTTTGCTAAAAAGATTGGTATAGAATACTAAGAGCACTGCTTAATTAGAGCTTTTGTGAGGGGAAAAACCTTCGCAAAAGCTTTTGATTTTGTTGGATTGATTTAAGATATACAAAAATCAAAATATTGATTGAAGAGAAATTAGTTTTTATTGATATGTTACAGAGAAAACTGTTATAATAAAATAAAGCAGGTTTTGTAAGATGTAAGTTTGTCAGATGAAGCTTTATGTAGTGATAGGGGAATAATTTATTGGGAAAAGTTAAAAGTGAAGCAGCTGCAGAATTGCAAAAAGGATTATTTTATACAGGGTAAGTTCAAAATAATGAGAAGAGAGGTGTGAGAGAAGATGAAAAGAAGAGCA
Source organism: Caldicellulosiruptor morganii (assembly GCF_026810225.1). Classification (NCBI taxonomy): domain Bacteria; kingdom Bacillati; phylum Bacillota; order Caldicellulosiruptorales; family Caldicellulosiruptoraceae; genus Caldicellulosiruptor; species Caldicellulosiruptor morganii. The sequence continues at coordinate 1,701,462 of NZ_CP113865.1, read as the reverse complement.
GTTATAATGGTGCTGGTAGGAATATTTTTATTAAGTTTAACGGGTGCAGGAATTTTAGTAAAGAGAGTGAGTGCAGGAGCAGGAAGAGGAGTATCTGAAGGTGTGCAGAGAGTAGCACTGGCATCAGAGAATGGAGAGAGAGTGGATGAGGTGGTTTACGAAAAAGATGAAAGTCAGAATTTGACACAGGAGAGTCAGGGGGAAAGTGTGGAAGATGCTATATATGGTGACCCCACAGAGAGGTTTACTGATGAGCGGGTAAAGAAGATTTATGATATAATTTCAGTTTCTTTAGGACCCATAGCTGATTATTATGAATCCGGGTATTACAAAGAGAAGAGCAAAGATATAGCAGAACATCCTGAGAATTACAGCAAATTGTATATACTTGAATTCAAGGCAAAAGAGCAGCTTGCAATGGAAGCAATAAGGGTGTATAGGGAATTGCTGAGGGAGCTTAGAGAAAATCCACAGAGCTGGCGAGAAGTTTGGGAAAAGTATAAAGAGTTTACACTTGACATTAGACCGAAGTATTTTAATGTAGATTATGATTGGAGGATAAAGGAGGAGTGGTTTTTGAATAGTGAGGAAGGGAAGAGGCAGATGGAGGCTAATGGAATAAAGTTAGACAGAGCGGATGTTGAGATATGGAAGAGGGATTATGAAAAGATTCTGGAAAAGTCGAGGAGAGAGACAGAGAATATGTTGAGAGAGTTTGCTAAAAAGATTGGTATAGAATACTGAGTGTAATATTTAGGAGAGCTTTTGTGAGGGCAAAAACCTTCACAAAAGCTTTTTTGTATTTGATTTTGTTGGATTGATTTAAGATATACAAAAATCAAAATATTGATTGAAGAGAAATTAGTTTTTATTGATATGTTACAGAGAAGCTGTTATAATAAAATAAAGCAGATTTTGTAAGATGTAAGTTTGTCAGATGAAGCTTTATGTAATGGCAGGGGAATAATTTATTGGAAAAAGTTGAAAGTGAAATAGTTGCAGAATTGCAAACTGGGTAATATTATACAGGGTAAGTTCAAAATAATGAGAAGAGAGGTGTGAGAGAAGATGAAAAGAAGAGTGGTTATAATGGTGCTGGTAGGAATATTTTTATTAAGTTTAACAGGAGCAGGAATTTTGCTAAACAGAGGGAGTGCAGGAGCAGGAAGAGGAGTATCTGAAGGTGTGCAGAAGATAGCACTGGCATCCGAGAATGGAGAGAGAGTGGATGAGGTGGTTTACGAAAAAGATGAAAGTCAGAGCTTGACACAGAAGAGTCAGATTGAAAGTGAAGATGATATTATTCCTTTATTTGGTAATTCGATAGATAAACTTACTGACAAGAGAATAAGGAAATTATATGGCATTATTGGAAATGGATGCTCTGCTTTAGCTGATTATTATGAATCCGGGTATTACAAAGAGAAGAGCAAAGACATAGCAGAGCATCCTGAGAATTATAGCAAATGGTATATACTTGACTTCAAGGCAAGAGAAGAGCTTGCAATGGAAGCGATAAAGGTGTATAGGGAATTGCTGAGGGAGCTTAGAGAAAATCCACAGAACTGGCGAGAAGTTTGGGAAAAGTATAAAGAGTTTGAACTTGACAACAGACCAAAGTATTTTAATGTGAGATATGACTGGAGGATAAAGGAGAAGTGGTTTTTTGAGACAGACGAGGGAAAGGTACATGCGAAGAGGAATGGTATAGACAGAGCGGATGTTGAGATATGGAAGAAAGATTATGAAGAGATTCTGGAAAAGTCGAGGAAAGAGACAGAGAATATGTTGAGAGAGTTTGCTAAAAAGATTGGTATAGAATACTGAGAGCACTGCTTAATTAGAGCTTTTGTGAAGGCAAAAACCTTCGCAAAAGCTTTTTTGTTTTGCAAATTAAATTGACTGATAGTCATTGACTGTTGTTCATTTGATGTGTTAAAATAAGCTGTGTAAATATTGAATAAGAGGTGAGGTGTGTGAGGACAATTTTAAAAAGACCCTGGGTGACTATTGTTCTTTGGGCTTTTATAGCTTTGTTCTTTGTAATCACTATGCCCGATATAAACAAATTGGTGCGTTTAAAAGGTGAGCCCAGGATTGGCAGCACTTATCCGTCTCAAGTTGCAGCAGCTCTGGAAAAAGAATATCAGGGTGTTCCAAAAGATAAAAAGCTTTCAACAATAGCGATAGTATTTTATGACAGAAATGGTTTATCAGCAAAAGATTATTCGGTTGCAAGGCAGATAATTGATGAACTTGATACTAAAAAAGAGAAATACAGCGTGGGAAATGTTTCGACTCATTTTAAAAATTCAGAACTTAAAAGTTACTATGTATCACCCAACAATAAGGTTATACTTGTAAGCATTCAGGTAAACAAGACAAAGAGAGAAATTATTGAAATAAGAGATGATATTTACAGATATATTGACTCTGTTGAAAAACCAAAAAACCTGGAAATATATCTGACAGGTGGAGATTTAATAACCCAGGACTTTGTAAAGGCTTCTGAGGATGGTGTCAAAAAGACTGATATAATCACAATTGTTTTTATAATTATTGTTCTGGTTCTTGTTTTCCGCTCACCTGTGACTCCGATTGTTTCACTTTTGACAGTAGGCGTTTCATTTTTGGTTTCTCTGAGCCTGGTGGGACATTTAACGGATAGGTTCAATTTTCCAATCAATACCTTTACAAGGACTTTTATAGTTGTTTCGCTCTTTGGTATAGGAACTGATTATAATCTCCTGATTATTTCAAGATTCAAAGAGGAACTTGCAAACGGCAAAAACATAGATGAAGCTATATTGACTACTTACAAAACAGCGGGAAGAACTGTTATATTCAGCTGTCTTACTGTATTTGCTGGATTTTCGGCATTTGCAGCGGCATCTTTTAACTTTTTCAGGGCAATGGTAGCAATTGCAATAAGTGTGCTTGTGCTTTTGCTTGTGCTTTTGACTCTGGTCCCGGCTGTGTTAAAAATTTTTGGTAAAAATCTTCTGTGGCCTTTTAGCAAGGAGATAAAACACACTCACAGCAAACTATGGGAAAGTTTTGCAAGACTGTCAACAAAGTATCCTTATGTGGTTCTTACTACTGTTGTAATACTTTGCATACCATTTTTGTTATCTGTGCGTGGTGATCTGTCATTTAACACTTTAAATGAGCTTTCAGAAAAGTACAAATCAGTAAGAGGATTTAACATTATTTCTAAAAACTTCAGCATAGGCAAAACATTTCCTGTGACAATTTATTTAAAATCAGATCGCAGCCTGGCAACATCCGATGCTCTGGCAAGCATTGAAAAAATATCTGAAATTTTGAGCAAACAAGAGGGGATAAAAGAGGTTTATTCTGTAACAAGACCGCAGGGTAAGGTTATAGAAGAGTTCACTTTATCAAAACAGGCAGACACAGTTATTAGAGGTATTGACAGTGTCAAGGATGGACTTGTAAAAGTCAATTCTGCAATTGAAGAGATAAATAGAAATTTGAATATGTCCGCAAAGGAATTTGATGTGCAAAAGCTAATTTCAGGAATCTCACAGCTTGAAAATGGTATCTATACTGTAAAAGTATCACTTGAAAAGATAAATGATGGTTTTGCAAAGGGGTTGGATGGCTCGCAAAAAGTGTATGCAGGTCTTGAGGAGCTATCTAAAGGCAGTAGCAGGCTGTCTTCTGGTTTTAAAGAATTCTATAATCAATACACTGCATCTATAAATTCTTTGAAGGATAAAATGGCTGGATTTGATATCAGTCAAATTGAGCTTCTTGTGTCAAGCATAAAATCTGCAGGTCAAAATTTGAAAGCACTATCAGGTAAGTATCCGGAGCTGGCAAAGGATATCAATTACCTGATGGCTTTGGAAATAATCAGCAGGATAGAAGACCAGAGCAATGTTCTGGTATCTAAGGTAAAAGAGTTTTCTTCTGAATATCAAAATATTTCTAATAAGATTTCCGAAGCCGACAGAGCGCTAAAGCTTATTTCTTCTTCAATAGATGCTATATCAGCTGCTTCCAAACAGCTTGCCACAGCGCAAAGACAGATTGTTGATGGGTATACCAGGATTTATAATGGACAGAAAGAGGTTATTTCAGGCACTGAGCTGATGTATTCAAAACTGAAAGAGTTTGATACTCAAAAAGAACAGATACTAATGAAAGTAAACCAGCTTGAAACGGGGATTTCAAGTTTGAAGTCCGGGCTTTTGCAAATTTCTGATGCCCTTGAAAAAATGACAGATTCCATGCAAAAGTTCAAAGATTATTTTGAAGGATACAAAAACACAAATATATTCTATGTGCCACCCGGGGCTCTTGAAAGCAGTAATTTTGAAAAAGCACTGGATTCATACATGGATAAGAGCAGAAAAATAACAAAGATTATCCTTATCCTTGACACCAATCCTTATACAAACAAAGCAATAGATATTGTTGACAGTGTTGAAAAGGTTTTGAAAAACTCTTTGGAGTTTGTTGATACAAAATTCACTGAATTTGGTGTTGGCGGAATATCGTCAAGCAATCACGATTTGAAAAGCATCTATTTTAAAGATTTCAGGACTTTGAGACTCATAATGATAATTAGCATTTTGCTTTTGATGTTCATTATTTCAAAGTCAATATTCAATGCGGCAGCGGTTGTGGCAATAGTTTTTATTGATTACTATCTTGCACTTTCTATAACAGAGATGATTTTTAAAGGAATATTTAAATATGAAGCGCTCAACTGGGCGGTGCCATTTTTCACCTTTGTTGTGTTTTTGGCTCTGGGTATAGACTACAGCGTATTTTTGCTGATAAGATTTTATGAATACAGGAATTTGGAGCTTTCAGAGGCGCTAAGGTTTACCTCGGCAAACATCGGTCATGTTGTAACATCGGCTGTAATAATTTTGGCAGGCACGTTTGCGGCAATGCTGCCATCCGGGATTTTAACGCTCATGCAGGTTTCAGTGTGTGTTGTGATAGGACTTGTTTTGCTTGCATTTTTCCTGCTGCCACTTTTGTTCAATAGTTTGATGAGGATAAAAAAGGATATAGTATAAAAATGATCGGCTCATTGTCAAGTAGTGAGGTGGGTATCCTGAATGCCCACCTTTTTAGTTTTTTCAAATATACATTAAATGTTATACATACCTATTATAGGTAAACCAATCCAAAAAACCAATACCACACCCGCCCACTCATACAGTAGCTTTTTAAATATTCAAACCTTTCAACTTATCTACCAAAACTGTAAAAAATCCTCTTCCTAAATCTTTCAAAGTTCCTGTATCCAAATCCATTCCTCTTAAGTACCTTTATTTTGTTGTTAAAACCCTCTGTCGTACTATTTGTATATGAAACATCAAATGCATTTTACTGTTTCCGAAAACCAGCTTCTAAAAACCTTTACACATCTCATAAATTTATAAAAGTCCACTTCGCTTCTTCTTTTCTTCTATCCACTTTTTTAATATGAGTCTTGCTTCTTCAGAATTACTGCTCTTTAACACTCTCTTAAATTCTTCTTTGAGCTGATGGGCTTTTTTTCAAATCTTGGTTGCAGAAAAACATTACTTCTAATTATTCTCTTTGCTCAGGTTCAAGTTCTTCATAACTCTTCAATAATAATTTCCTGCTCCTCTTAAAATACTTTCTCAAATTACTTCCTAATTCCTTTTGTACTATTTTTCTCAAATTTTCTAAAGTCCAGTAAACATAGCAGACATATATTCTCTTTCTTATAATCAAATATGTTTTCTTGCCCATTATAGGTATGTCTTTTACCTTCTGTTTGTGATAATCATGTAGCTTAGTTGTAATATTACTATATTTATTACATTTATGGGATTTTGTCCCTGACTTATGCAAAGTTCTATTTCACTTTCTTCTCATTCATTTGATGAAGAATGATATCTTTAGATTTTAAAAGTTCAGTGAGATAGTAAAAATCGTGCTTTTTTAGTTTTACTCTGCCCCTGCAGTCAGGATAAGAACATCTGTCTGGTGGGTCAGGAAAATTGTAATCTTTTCTTCTTTGCAAATATTCTTCAATGTTATCATATGAAAAATTTTTTCGATTTTGAGCTGAATTAATTTAAGAAATGATAATTTATGACCCCTGTTGCATTTAATTTTACAACAAACAAGATATATTGAGAGAGGCAGATCTAATATTTAATGTTGAAATTTTTATATTATTGCACTATAATTTAATATAATCGCACTTGGTCATAATGTAAAAAGTTAAAAATGAAAACAAGAAGAATTAATGTAGCAATTGTTCAAGAGCAAGAAGGGGGAGTAAAATAATGAACAAATTTGATGATTTTCTTTATTCAAATTTTGGCAAAATTATTGGTGGAGTTATAGCGCTGATTATAGTTCTTTTGATTTTTGAAATAGGAATTCTTAAAACTGTAATTTTGTTGCTGGCGGTTGGAGTGGGTGTTTTTTTGGGCAAAAAGTATATCAAAGCTGAAAAGTTTAAAGATTTTTTTAAGTAAGATATAATATGGTGAGAAGGTGTTTTGTTTTATAACTAAAAAATGTAAAGGAGAGAAGATTGTGAGAAAAGGGAGAATATTTAAATTTGTATTTTTGGCTCTGATTTTGATTTGTGGACTTTTGGTTTTGTTCAGAGAGAACATTAAGAATTTTATTGACAATAATAGAGTGGTTTTGGTGGTGAATGATACTCAAATTAGAAAAAATGAGTATAAAATAAGATACAATACTTTGAAGGAAAATGCGATACAATTCTCTTCTCGGCAGGATATACTTGATCAGGTTATTAACGGCAAAAAATATCGTGACCTGTTGAAGGATGAATTGTTTGATGTTTTGATTGAAGAAACATTATGTTTGCAGGAAATAAAGAGACGAAATATTACTTTGAGCAGTGAGGAAAAGAAAGAAGTAGATAAATACATATCAGATATTAAGTCAAATTCTGAGATGTTGAAGTATTTTAATGAATATTTAAAGAAGATAGGATCAGATGAAAATCGTTTTCGAAAAGATTTAGAAAAGACCAGATTGATTAATAAGCTTTATAGTGCTGTTACTCAAAAAGTTACTGTAGGTGATAGTGAGATTAAAGATTATTATATGAAGAATATCAATGCATACAAAAAAGTAAAAATTTATGATATCTTTTTGGAAGTAAAAAACGGGTCCGAAGAAGCTGAGAAGAGAAAACTGGCTGAAAAACTTATAAAAGAGATTAAAAATGGTGCGGATATTTCTGAGCTTGCGAAAAAGTATTCTGATGATGCCATCACAAAGAAAAATGGAGGTATAATAGATTACTTTAGAAGAGGTGAGAAGGAGCAGAGTTATGGCAGTGTTTTTGAGGAGGAAGTTTTTAAACTTTCAAAAGGTGAGCTTAGCAACATTATAAAGACCAATTTGGGATATCATATTGTCAAGGTAATTGATGTTAAGACAATTCCCCTGGAAGAAGTTAAGGATGAAATAAGGTCAATTGTATTGAAAAACAAGAAAAATGAAGTATTTAACTTATTTTTAAAAAATTTGAAAGAATCATCTAAAATTAAAGTATTTAAAGAAAAAGTTAGTGAATTATAGGGTAGAGGGGTGGCAATGTTATGAAAATTTTAATGGTGGACGATGCTGTGTTTATAAGAAAAGTGCTGAAGGGAATATTGCAGGAGTTGGGTATTGAACTTGTTAGGGAAGCATCAAATGGGAGTGAAGCATTAAAGATTCTTAAAGAGTTTTCACCGGACGTTGTGACATTGGACATTACGCTACCGGATATGAGTGGTATTGAATTATTGAGGAAAATCAAGAGTATCAATCCTTCTGCAGATGTTATTATGATATCAGCTATAAACACTCACGACATTGTTAAGGAGGCGTTGAGAGAAGGAGCAGCTGGCTATATTACTAAGCCATTTTCACGCGAAAAAGTGGAGGAAGTGCTGAAAAGTTTGGAAAGAAAAAAGAAAGGGACAATACCGGAGGAAAAAGAAGAAGTAGATTTACAACAACAGCTTTCTCAACAATTTGATGGTTTTGGGCTTGAACAGAAGATTGAAACAGTACCGGTAAATGAACAAGAAAGCAGCAGTGTTATTCTAAATATTCCAAGAGATGTATTTGGTACGCAAGAAGAAATAAAACATGAAGAGATAGAAGAGACGGAACACAAAGATGTTTCAACATCACCTGTTGAGATTGAATCTTCGCCAAAATACAGCATTTTGACCGATATTAAGTTTGAACAGATAAATGATGAAGAGAGAGTTAACCTGTATTTTAACAAAAAAGAGGTTAATTATAGTATAGGAAGAATGAAGATTAGAAACGGCATTATGGTTACCATAGAAGATTGTCACAAGATGGCTTCAATTAGAGAAACATATGAATTAAACAGTGGAGTCATTGAGAGAGTAAAAATAAATGAAGTTGAAGGCAATTTATACATTTCAATAGAGACTAATGTTAGAAAATTTGACATTCGTGAGTTGGATGATGGACTTATTATCATATTCAGAAAAAGCAAGGGTCTTGTTGTCTACAACAAGACTCAGAGATTCCTTATGATTGACAATGTATCGCCCAATAGTGTAAAAATCAATAAGATTAATGAAAAAAATTATGTTGTTGAAATAGTATCAAGTGGAGCAACCTTTCAGGAAGGTGAGGAGATTGTAGAAGATCCCATTATAGACAGGTATGTAGTCTCCAGAAAAGGTAATGACTACATAGTTAATATTTTACTCAAAACCGAAGCAAGTTATGAGCTAATTGAAGGCAGAACTTCGCTGGGTATAAGATTTAATGAAATTAAAATTCTAAAAGACATTGATGTATTTTACACGCCTGAAGAAACGTTGCTTGAATTAATTACTAACTCCTCCAATGTTTCGGCAGATATTGAACAGGAACAGGACAAAAATATTGTTTATGTGTTTCTGAATGGTTTTATGGTTTCAGAGGAATTGTTGAGCAAAGAATTTACATTTAATGAAGAACCAATCGAAAGTTTGAAAGTTGTTTATGATAGTGAAAAAAATCAGGCATGTATTATTATTTACACTCCTATTAAAAAAGTTAACTTTATCAAACAGAAGGGCAAGAATCTAATTTCCTTGAAACCAAACAGAGCGTTTATTTTGTTTAATATATTCCAGGAAAGTGTTGTTTTTCAAAATATTAAACCCGATGAGCTGATGGTTGAATTTTTAGCAGAAACAAACGAGTTATATTTTAAAGTAAAAAATAGGTTTGTAAATTTAATAAAAGATCCAATGATAGATACCATCGAAGGTGAAACAGTTAGTTACATAGAAGTGAACAAAATATCAGAAGGTTATGAAGGCAAGATTGGTTTAAAAGGAAAGTGTAAATACAGAGTTGAATTATCCAGGGATAAAACTTCTACAGACATTTATATAGTTCCTGTAAGGAAACTCAATAAGGTTAATTCATTTGAGTATGAAGAAAAAGAGGGTAAGGCATATTTAAAGATCAAAGGAGAAGGAGAGTTAAATTTTGAGTGGAATTATGAAAAAAGTGAAAGCATATTAAATATAACTTTTAAAGAAGCTTCTTTGGGTAAAATTGAAAGTAGACACATAGATTTTACAGATCATTGTATCGAATGGATTCTGTTTGATGAAGATAATTATAATGCTTATGTTAAAGTTAAGACGTCAGTTGAAGATTTTGAAATTGAAAGGATAGATGCTGGTCTTGAAATTGAATTCAGATTGTTGCCGGTTGAAATAGTGATTGAGGAGGATGAAGATAAAGTCAGTGTTAAAGTTCCTGCTTTAAAGTGGCAGGAAGTTGAACTTAATAATGACATTGAGGAACAAACTGTTAACTTACAAATAAAAAGGAAAGACATATATTTAAGACCGGGTATAACATATTTAGAGAAAAATTATGTCATTAGAAAATATCAAATTATTAAAGAAGATGGATACAGAGTTGCATTTACAGCCAACACGATTGTTCGCCTGAACAGAAAAGACAGTTCTTCTGTTGAATTTACCATCGAGAAGTGTCCTGTGCTTCAGGAAATAAAAATTTTCCAGGGAGCATTGAGGTTTGAGTTAATTTTGAACTTTAATGTTAATAATGTTGGCTTGAAGGAAAGTTTTACAAAAGATAGTCATTTGGTTTTGAACTTGGGTGAAGTTGTTTTGGGGGATGGAGTAAAATTACCTGATAACTTTGAAAGAGGCATTGTCAGGAAGATAGAAATTGAAATGATTGGTGAAGATGTTGTTTTGGAGATTGAGAAAGTGTATTCGAAGATAAATATCATTCAGGAAGGAAGCAATCTGATTGTTAGATTTGATGTTGAAAAATGTGAGATTATAATAAATGAAGAGGAAATTGTTTTAAGGAATTTGAATGTAGAAAAGGTAGAGGAAAATATTATTGCAGAGAATAATCTGATAATATTCTATATTCCCAAAACAGAAGCTATGATAACAAGTGATTCCATTGTGTTGAATGGCAATATTTTGAATTATTTTGCCCTGGACAATGACTTGTCTGGAGAAGTATGGAAACTATATTTGGCTTTGAAAAGAGGTATTTCCTTAAATGATATACTGAAAGAAAAAGATGAGATTTATATTTTCGTTAAAGGAGAGAGTATTTGATGCCACGGGAAAGAAAACGTATTGGAGATATTCTGGTTGAATCAAAAATAATAACTCCTCAGCAGTTGGAAGAAATATTACAGTTGCAAAAAGAGACCAATAAGAAGCTTGGTGAGATTCTGGTTGAAAAAGGAATAATAAGTGAAGACGAACTGGTAGAACTGCTTGAATTTCAACTGGGGATACCTCACATTAAATTGGATATTTATCCAATAGATCCCAAAGCAATAGATTTTGTGTCAGAGCAGTTAGCCAGAAGACATACACTTATTCCGGTGGGTTTTGACGAAGAGGACAATTTAATTGTAGCTATGGCAGATCCTTTGAATATTTTCGCTATTGAAGATGTTGAAATTTATTCAGGGAGAAGGGTAGTGCCAAGAATTGCAAGAGCATCGGATATAATAAGAGCTATTGAAAGATACTATGGAAAGCAGGAAACATTGAAAGCGGTGGAAGAACTGCAGAAAGAAACTTCTGAGAGAGAGACGGCTGGACGGAGAGTTCAAATTACTCCCAGGTTTCAGCTTGGGTTAGAGGACGGCACAGAGGGGCCTGTTGTGCGGCTTGTAAATTCCATTTTTGAGCAGGCAATAACTTCAAGAGCAAGTGATATTCATATTGAGCCTTTTGAAAACCATGTGAAAGTTCGCTATAGAATTGATGGAGTTTTATATGATGTTTTAAAGCTTGACATTTCAATTTTACCTTCTTTAACTGCGAGAATAAAAGTTGTTGGAAACATGGATATTGCTGAGAAAAGGGTACCTCAGGATGGAAGAACCACCTATATCCTTTATGACAGGATTTATGATATGAGAATTTCTTCGTTGCCAACAGTTTTTGGGGAAAAGATAGTTGTGAGAGTTATAGATAAAAGTGCTTTTGTGAAATCCAAAACTGAACTGGGTTTGACAAAGGATGATTTGGAAAAGTATGAAAAATTAATAGCAGCACCGCATGGAATTATACTTGTATGTGGACCTACTGGAAGTGGTAAGTCAACAACTTTGTACACCATTTTGAATGAACTTAATACAGGATTAAGAAACATTATAACTGTTGAGGACCCTGTTGAGAGTACAATTGAAGGCATCAATCAGGTTGAAGTGAACGTAAAGGCAGGTCTTACGTTTGCAGCCGCTCTTCGTTCAATTTTGAGGCAGGACCCGGATATAATTATGATCGGTGAGATTCGAGATAAAGAGACGGCTGATATGGCAATAAGAGCTGCTATTACAGGGCATTTGGTGCTATCCACCATTCATACAAATGATGCAGCAAGTGCTGTTACACGCCTGGTTGATATGGGGATTGATAACTTTCTCATCAGCTCTTCACTGGTCGGGGTAATTTCTCAGCGTCTTGTTCGAAAACTTTGCCCGTACTGCAAGGTAGAATATGAAGCAAATGAGGAAGAAAAAATGCTTCTTGATATTGAATCTGAAAATGTGGTAAAATTATATAAGAAGGATGGCTGTCATATTTGTGAGGGTAAAGGTTATTTTGGACGAACAGGTATATATGAGATATTGTTGGTAACGAGGGAATTGAGAAAGCTGATAAACAAAAAGGACGTGAGCAGTGAAGAAATAAAAGAATTGGCCATAAAAGAAGGGATGAAGACACTGAAAGAAGCATGTAGAGAAAGGGTTTTATCGGGGATTACTTCAGTGGAGGAGTTTTTAAAAGTTACCTATGCGATAGAATCATAAGAGGGAGTTATGAGGTAAAAGGAGGTTATACAAGTTATGCATATAAATGAGATTCTGACAGAAGCATTTCTAAAAAACGCGTCTGACATTCATATTACACCGGGGGTGCCACCTGTTTTTCGAATACACGGCAAACTTGTGAAAATGGAAGACGAAGATAATCTCACCGCCGAGATGGTTGAGGAATATGTGCGACAGATTCTGACTCCCGAGCAATTCAGCAAACTTGAAGAGGTGGGTGAGCTGGACTTTTCTTACAGTATAAGAGGGGTAAGCAGATTCAGAGTAAATGCTTACAAGCAACGTGGTTCATATTCAATAGCTTTCAGAGTGATTACCGCCAATATACCAGCTTTTGAAAGTCTGGGTCTTCCTGCTGTTTTAAAAGAATTTACAAAATTAAATAAAGGGCTTGTACTGGTAACAGGTCCCACGGGCTCGGGTAAATCAACAACTCTGGCTTCGTTAATTGATATAATGAATAGTGAAAGAGATTTACATATTATAACACTGGAAGATCCTATTGAGTATTTGCATAAACATAAAAAAAGTATAATCAATCAGAGGGAAATAGGAAATGATACAAAAAGCTTTGCTAATGCTCTGAGAGCAGCACTGCGTGAAGATCCAGATGTTATCCTGGTTGGTGAGATGAGAGATCTGGAAACCATCTCTATTGCGCTAACAGCTGCTGAGACCGGTCACGTTGTGTTTTCAACTCTGCATACGGTTGGTGCTGCAAAGACCATAGATCGTATAATTGACGTGTTTCCTCCACATCAACAGCAGCAGATTAGAGTTCAGCTATCTACTGTTCTTCAGGGTGTTGTTTCACAGCAACTTTTGACAAGACGCGATGGAAAAGGTCGAGTTGTTGCAACAGAGGTAATGATTTGTAATCCTGCTATAAGAAATCTTATTAGAGAGAACAAGACTTATCAAATACCGTCCATAATTCAAACACATCAGCGGGTTGGTATGATAACTATGGAACAGTCTTTGATAGAACTTTACAAACGAGGGCTTATTACAAGAGATGATGCATATGCTCATGCAACTGATTTCGACTATATGGAAAAGTTATTGTCTGCTTGAGGTAAGATTAAACATTCAAAGTAAAATTTAAAAGGGGAGAAGGTTTAAGATGCCCGAATACATATTTACTGCTCTTGATGAGACGGGTAAAGAGATAAAAGGGTCATTGATTGCTGATACTCCTGAAAGCGCTTCTGAAAGTCTGAAAAGGAGAAATCTTTATGTAGTTGATTTAAGAGAAAAAGGAGTTTTGCAAAAGGAAATAGCACCATCATTTAGAAAAAAGATAGCTTTAAAAGATTTATCCATTTTTTGCAGACAAATGGCCACAATGCTGATGTCGGGTATTCCGCTTGTGACAGCTCTGGAGGTTGTTGCCGAGCAATTCAAAGGAAAAAATCTCGGGAAAGATATCGAAGATATAAGTCAGAAGGTTAAAGGTGGGACTGTTTTATCGGCAGCACTGGAAGAAAAAAAAGGAAGATTTCCGGCAATTCTTATTAACACCATTGCAGCCGGTGAGATGTCGGGTTCTCTTGATGAAGCGTTTGACAGAATGGCAACCCACTTTGAAAAGGAAATGAAGCTCAGGCAGAAAATAGTCAATGCATTGATTTACCCCGTGCTTGTCATATTGATAGGTTTAGCGGTTGCAGTTTTGATGTTGCTGATTGTTATACCTACATTTGTTAAGATATTTAAGGAGCTGAATGTTGACCTTCCAGCACCAACCAGACTGTTGATAGGAGTCAGTGAATTTTTAACTTCAAACTTGATAATAATAGTTCTGGTAGTTTTAGCTCTGATTTTTGCCTACTATTTTGCAAAAGCCAGCGAAAAGGGAGGATATTATATTGACAGGTTCAAATTAAAAATTCCACTGGTAGGGAATGTGATTCTGGGGCAGATAGTTGTCAGATTTGCAAGAACTCTGGGGACCATGCTTTCTGCCGGTGTGAGCCTTGTAATAGCTCTGGAGACTACAAGGAATGTTTTGACGAATAAATACATTGAAAAGGAATTTGAGAAGATAATTGAAATGGTAGAAAGCGGGCAGGGGCTGAGTGACCCCATCAGTCAGGTTCCTGTATTTCCCCGACTGCTTGAGATTATGATAAGAACAGGTGAGGAAAGTGGCAATGTTGAGCTAATGCTAACAAAAGCTGCTGATTACTTTGAAAATGAGGTGGAGAATCAGGTAACAAGGCTTACCACAATTTTTGAGCCATTGATGATTGTACTGTTAGCTGTAATGATAGGATTCTTGATGGTATCAATTTACCTGCCGATGTTCAAGATGTACGGAAGCATAGGTGTGCAGTAATGGGGATAAAGTGCAGGAAAATTTTGGATTCAAGGAAGTGAGCAAAGAGTATTATGAAGCCTGAAAAAGGTTTTACGCTTATTGAGCTTGTGGTTGTTATGGTTATTGTGGCTGTGCTTGGAGCAATTGTGTTTCCGCAGGTTATGAAAAGTTTAAACCGGGCTAAGGTTGTGGCAGATGTCAAGGCGGCAAAAGAAATAGCACAGTCGTTCTATCTGTGGGAGATTGAACAAAACACTTTGCTTTCAGATATAATTTTAGATAACAATTTTCATGAAATAACTGGGGATGTGATAAATCTGGATGCAAATCACTTTATAAAACTGAGTGACTATATTTCAGGGGGTACCCCAAAGCCAACCCTAAACAGGAATTACAGTTTTTATTACCGGTTTGACAGTGTTTTAAAGGTTTATGCCGGAGATGGCACAAACTTTTGGGAGCTTTATCCCAACTTTGATAAAAGCTATAAATAAAGGGAGGGTGATTTAATATGATGGCTTATCTTGTTAAGCAGATTAACAGGAAAAAACAGAGGTTTTACATTGATTGAAATGGTTATTGTTATGGCTATTATTGCAATATTGATTGCAATAATTGTTCCGCAGGTCATGAAGCAGATTAACAGGGCAAGAGCAACATCAGATGCATCAAGTGCAAAGCAGATTGCAACTGCTCTGTTGCAGGCAATAGCCGATGGCTATGTTATTCCGTCAACTTCCAATGCAACTGCTTTGGCAAGTGTGAACCTTACACCACCAGGTGGTGGTAGTGCTGAGAGTGCCCAAGATGTTGTAAAAAAATATCTTGGTGATAATTTCTCTTTCAAAACAAGACTTTCCAACCAAGATTATTATTTGAAATTTACCCCTTCTGATGAGAAGATAGAGATTTATACAAAGACCAGTGATGGAAACACAGAAGTTATGCTCTATCCAACACCGGATTATGCTAGATACAAATAATGCAACAGTGGGTAGCATGGTGAGGTTTTTATGAAATGATTGCGTGATGAGGGTTGGTGTAAAAGGTGCCCCTTGATTTTATAAAAATATTTTGAAAAAAGAAAAAGTCAGGGGAAATGGATTTTGAGAGGTTTTGGAATGTTTGGGATTTTTGCATTTGTCATGGGGCTTGTGATTGGCAGTTTTTTGAATGTTTGTATTTACAGACTTCCCAGAGGGGAATCCATAATAGCACCAGGAAGCAGATGTCCGAGGTGCGGAAAAAGACTGGGTTGGTTTGAGCTTATTCCTGTTTTGAGCTATTTGATCCAAAAAGGCAGATGTCGTGGCTGCAGGGAGAAAATCAGTATACAGTATCCTCTGGTGGAACTTTTGACAGGCTTAAATGCTATTATGGCGTTTAACTTTTATTTTTTTCAAAGCATATTGCTTGCTGTTTTGTTTTTTATCATAGGTTGCCTTTTGATATACATCGGTGCTGTTGATTTTAATACCTTTGAAATATCCACATTGAGCATAATTTTTCTTCTTGTTTTGAAAGCTGTGTTTGAAGTATTGAGGCTCAAACAGCCCGGTGCATTGCAGATAATGGGTTTATTTATGGGCTCGGTTTATTCTGCGTTGCTTGTTTTTATGATATATTTTATAACACGTGAAAGAGCAATGGGGCTGGGTGATGTGCTACTGCTGCTGGCAGGCGGTTTTGGTTTTAGTTTTGGCAAAGCAATTTTATGCAATATGCTGTCTTTTATAAGCGCTGCGATATACGGGATAATTTATATAGCGGCGACTCACAAATTGGAAGGTAAGGATTCGGTAAAAAAAGCAATTCCCTTTGGACCTTTCATTTCACTTGGAATTTATTTAACCATGGTTTTTGGTGAAAGGATTTTAGAGCTATATAAAACATACATGATAGGGTAGGTAATACATGATGAAGTATAAGGTTAAGAATGCAATGGAGGAAATAGTTGAAAAGTACTATGATGTTGTTATTGAGGACTTTAAAGATGCGGTTTGTACATGTGAAAAGTGCAGAGCCGATGTAATAGCACTGGCACTCAACAGGCTTCCCCCAAGGTATTATGTTACAGAGGAAGGTAAGATTTACTCAATGTTAAAGAGTATGGAATCTCAGTTTAGAGTTGACGTTATAGCAGCTTTGGCGGCTGCTATGTTTATAGTAAAGAACAATCAGAAGCATGATAAAGAGTTCAGAGATAAATGATTAAAGAGGGTATGTATAACATGAAAAGGAAGGGTTTTTCCCTTGTTGAGATGGTAATTGTTCTTGCTATTCTGGCAATAATTCTGAGCATTGCAATACCGAATTATTTATCCGGGAAAAACAGGGCTGAGGTGCAGAGTGCGGCAAATCAAATTGCCGATATGTTTCAGAAGTTGTATGATTTAGAAGACAAAGAGATGAACTATACAACCTACTACATAAAGATTAACAACTATATTGTTCCTGATTCAAGTGGAAATTATTATTTTCAGATTCAGCTTGTAAAACGGCAGGGCGGTTCAGAAGTAGTTTTGGACGAACTAAAAAGCAGCAGAGTGGAGATTGTTACACCAAATGATCTGATTGTCACCGGTTCAGGTCCTGTTTGGACATATATATGCTATGGCAATGATGGCAATTTGTGGAGATTTACTGGTTCACCTGCCGGGCAGAGTGTGTACTTTACATCTGCAAAGGAACTGGTGGTTAATATAAAAAATTTTGGTGGTGGGCGGTATAGAAAGACGGTTTTAATAAAGACCTCACCACCGGGGAGCGTAGAAGTTAAATGATAAAAGCAAGATTAAGAGGTCTTACTCTGGTTGAAATGATAATAGGTGTTGCAATACTGGGTATAATTTTAGCTGCTCTGTATTCTTTTTTTATCCAGAACTATAAAATCTCAGTTGAAACCTACAACACAGCCAGGATTGAAGGTGAGGCAAAGCGACTCAGCGACTCTCTGAGGCAATGGTTTGAGATGGCAGATCAAAGAAGTATAAATGTTTCTGTTTCATCAGCAGGGGATAAAATTGTTGAAATGGATGTATATGAAGCTCAACCTGCTGCATCCGGAGCTGTTGCTGGAACGTATCATGTAAAAGTTACATGGGTAAGTGCAAGCAAGTCAGTCGTAATAGAAAAAACCGGTAGCAGCCCCTACCAGATTTTAACCGGCAGGGTTACGTTTTTTGATAGTAGAATGATTGCTTTTGGAACTATAAAAAAGGTTGAAGTAGAATATGAAGTTTTTGTAACAAGACGTGCTTCGATGGATATTAAGCGCAAATATAAAGTATCGCATGTTTTAAGAACTGAATAAAACAGCTTTTATTTTCAAAGTTTGTTTATTGAGGTGAATGAAATGAGCGATAAAGTTGTTGTTGAAGTTGGAAAAAACTACGTGAGAGTGGTTGTTGGGAGTATAAAGGGAGATTACATTTATCCAGTTAAGTGGCATGAAAAAAATTTTAATGACCCTGTTATAAAAGAAGACACAAAAGTTGACGATGTTTTCTTGCAAATCCAGCTGAGAGAAATTTTCAAGGGTAAAGAATTTCCAAAAAACAATGTCAGAGTTGTGCTATGTGGTATTTCCAATATTTTAATTCGAGAAATAGAAGTTCCAATTGTAAAGGAAAACCAAATGTACAGCCTTATCAGAAACGAGGCAAAGCAATACTTCCCAATAAATTTAAATAACTATGTTTTGGACTATAAACAGCTTAAAGTTGTATCTGAAGGGAATACAAAAAAACAAAAAGTTCTCATGGTGGGCGTTCAGCGACAGATTATTGAGGGGTTGATAAATGCTTTCAGAAATGCTGGAATTAAAATTGGCAAAATAGATATTGAGCCAAACTCGGTTGTTAATCTCTTGAAACTGGAGAAAAATATTCGCGGTGATGATCAAACAGCGCCGTTTCTGGTGGCAAATATAAGCAGAAATGGGGTTAGTATATCTGTTGCATCAGAAGGGAAGCTTTTGATAACAAAGCTGTTCCCCATAATTCAGCTTGAAGAAATGTTTTCAGAAAAGGAAGGAAATGAGTATGAGTTCAGTGTAATAGAAGATACGATTGCTGAAAGTATATTGAAATTCTATGACTTTCTGCGAACACGCGAGGAGTCTATTAGAGAGGTAAACAAGTTATACCTGACGGGTGAAGTTTGTCAGCACATAGATGTAAGTTATATTATCCAAAAAAGGCTGAACATTGAGGTGGAATTGCTGGGAGAGCTAAAATGTGTAAAATCCTCTAAAATTCAGCGTGGAGAAATACTTACATATATTGCCGGGATCAGTGGAATTGTGTAATAATTTTGTGAGTGAAAGAGGAGGTGAATGATGCAATGCCACCGGTAAAGGATATAAATTTACTGGAAGCATATTACAAACAATTTCAGAAAGATGACAGCGGAGGAATAGGGCATTTATTATTTCTAATTGGTGCTTTTGCGTTTTTTTTGATTTTCAGTGCGATACTGATCACACAGTCAATTACGTATAGCATAAAAGTGGATACACTCAAAACCGAAGTTCAAACCAAAAGAATCACAGTTGATAAAATCAAAAGGGAGATGTTTATTGTAAAACTTTTTGAGATTAAAAAGGCATTTATAGACGAAAAATTTGCAGAAAACAGGAAGCTAAAAGATGTCTTGTTGACTGTTGAAAAACTTCTGCCTGTGGATGTTTCCATGGAATCTCTGCAGATTGAGGATGGAAAAATGACATGCAATCTTGCAGCCAAAAAGTTGGAAAGTGTTGTTCAGTTTGTTTACAATGTTCAAAATGATTCACACTTTACGAATATAACATTTAACGGTGCAAGCGAAAATGAAGGGACTTTGAATGCTGTCGTAATGGCTGAAATTGCAAAATAAAATCAAGTGAATGGATTATCAGCAATAATAAATGAGGAAAAGGTGGTGTATTATGAGACTTTCAAATAGAGAGAAATGGTTGCTATCCCTTCTGGCAGTTCTTCTACTGGGGTTTGTATTTTACTATTTTATTTATACAAACTTTTCAGAGAAAATTGCTGCAAAAAAACAGGAATATGAACTACTCAGCAATGAATTGGATCGTTTGAATATGGTAATAGCACAGTACAATTCAAAAAAGAAGGAGATTGAAAAAGCCAGGGTTGAGTATAACAAGTTGAAGGATGTCATACCACCCAACCAGGATGAGAAATTTTGTGTGATGGATCTTCAGTACCTTCTTCAAAGGATAAAAGTAGACACAAAGTCATATATCTTTGATCCAAGACAGAAAATCGATTTGGAGAGTGCAAAAAAAGAAGAGCTGGGTGAAGAATATTATCCATATTTTTATCTAACAAGGCAGACCTGGGAAGAGGTAACATATGATAAGATAAAACAGCTTTTGGATGAACAGCAGAAGTTCAAACCTTTGTTTACAGTGGAGGCATTTTCTATTAACAAGACTTCAGGTAAACTTACAGCCAATGTCCGCATAAAATTCTATGGTTTTACCGACCCTCAGAGTTTGCCACGAAGCTGGTTTCCGTTTAGCAAAGGGATTAAAAGCGGCAAAAGCAATTTGTTTAATTAGGCTTATCAGTGTCTTTGGGGTTTGAAAAAGAGATAAGATTGTAAGGTGATAGATGTGATGAGACTCAAAGGTTTTTCTCTGGTTGAGATAATTGTTGCTGTTGCTTTGTTTGCCCTGTTTATTATTCCAATCGGATTTTCTATCAATCAGTCTGTAAAAGTTACATCAAAGGCAAAAGTTGAAATGGATGTAAATCAAATTTTGAATGATGCGGTGGAGAAAATTTACGAACAGGTAAGAACCAGTGCTTATCCATCAAATGGCTCAATTGGCTATGATTTTGATAACAATGTATATGAGGTTAATTATTCATGCAATATAACAAAATCGAATTATGACATTATTGTTGAAGGTGACAGTCAGAACTCACTTACTGTATACAAAAAGGTGTACAGCGGTGGAAATATTGTTTATCAGCCCGCAGGCATAACAGTGGTATCATCTCCTGTAAATTTAGATGTGTACTACGATGAAGGTTCAAACAGAGCTGAATATAAGTTTAGCTTTGCGGGTGTCTTTCAGGTTTGCTCAATTGATTTTCCGAGCTTTAATATCCTGTGGCTTGAAAACAAACTTGCAAACAGTTTCGATGTTAACGTGGATGGTATTTTTAGACAAAACAGCACAAGTCGATATCCTCTATTATTAATAAACTGGGGGGAGTTCAATAATTTTCATTATTTAAAACCTGTTACAATTAGTGACAGGGTGGAGTTTTTCGACACAAGCACATCATCCTATTTCAATCAGCTTGTAGAGGTGTCACTGGAGATTAAAGACTCAAAGAGAGGTGTTGTTTTGAAGAGGTATAAATTTATGGTGAGGAGGTGAACAAAATGAAAAGAAGAAATAATAAGCTTTTTGTTAATCGAGGTTCAGCTCTTATTATAGTAATAATTCTTATAAGCATTTTGTTTGTCATGGTGCTGGGAAGCATGTCAGCAGTTGTGGCTTCGCTTAACAGAAGTGTTTCGATATTTCAAAAAACAACAACTGCTTATGCCTCTCAAAGTGGAACCGAAAAGACATTGTTTTATCTAAATCAATTGCTGGAAGAGATTAAAAGATCGGTTTTAAAGTACTATTTCGATGATAATATGGTAATTTCAGCTAATATTGGCGAGCTATCACCATCCGATGTAATGTATGAACCAAAGACAATCAGAACTGCTTTGTATGGTTCGCCGCCTTCCATCACATATGATCAGGCAAAGGAAAGAATAAAGCAGGGTATGACAAAGTATGTGACAAAGAAGTTGTTAGAATTTCTTGGATTTTCAAATGGGACGGGTGTCAGTTTTAATGTTGATAACAGCGGAATCATTGTAAGCAGCTTTTCTCAGCTCAAAGATTACCTCAAAGCGGATTTTGAGAGTCGTTTATCAGATTTTTCACTTGAAGACATAAAAATAGACTATGATTCATCCAGTAACATGTTTATTTTACGCACAATAGCAAGGGAAAAAGGCAAAAATACAAAAAGAGTGGAAAGAGTAGAATTCAAAATTCCCGAAATAGATCCAACCAACTTTGTAAATCTTGCAACAGTCAATACAACAACTCCGGTATCCACTCCAAATCCATTTGATATTTTTGACTATGCAATGTTCTCCTATGGGAATATAAATGCGAACAAACATTTAACTGTTGTGGGTGGCAATATTGGCACGGCAAAGGACTTGACTGTTGGAGAAGCCTGTTATCTTGATGTAACAAACATAATTGTGCTTGGCAACACTATTTTCAATACAAACCAGTCATCGCCATCCACCGTCAAAGCTTCGGGTATATTTTATACCAAAGGTAACTTTAGAGCAAACAGCGGTGGCATAACACTTGATGCCAATATTCTTGCTGTTGATGACCAAAACGAAGGCATTATATGGGATGCTGGTTCAAAAATGACTGTAAAGGAGATATATGCCAAAAAAGTTCAGGTAAGTGGAGCTGGTACTCAAATCAGAATTGATTCTAAAGGGTGTATTGATAACCTGACAATTTCAGACGGTGCGACTGTAATTTTGGGCCCTGGAGCAGAGCTATATTGCCAGAATCTAACGGCGCAAAATCAGAATGTAAATCTGTATATAGAAAATGGCGCAAAGCTGTATGCTAAAAATATAACCTGGGGTGGCAGTGGTAGCAGTGCTGCGAATAGATCTTTCTTCGGAGGCTATAGAAGTGGAAATACCACAGTGGCAAGTGGTGAGTTTTATTCTGAAAACCTTAACATGACAGGTAACAATTATGTAACACTGGGAGTATTTACCGGCCAATCTTTGTCAATGAATTTTAACAGCGGTTTACTGAACACACTTGATGTGCCCACCAGTGATAGAATCAAATACAGAAGTATTTTACCAGCTCTGAGCAGTTTTCCATCTTCCATTCGCAGCAAATTTCAGAATGATTCGGGTTTGTCTTACTCATACACATCTCTATCGGCTCCGGCAATTGTTGATGATGTTCGCTCAATACTTACATTCTGGCAGGATTCGATATTAAGCAAAAAAGATGAGATTAGAAACATAGTTGGTGGAGATTGGAGTAAATTTCATGCAGAGCAGGTTGTTGCTGGGCCACCTGCTGAATACAAGTGGTATGCAACTGCTCAAATCAATGACAACGATTTTTACGACTCAAGTCGCATACCTCCGTTGCAAAGTGGTGACAGTCTCGTACTTATGACAACACAGGGTATTGATATGAGTCCTTCTGGAAATATAATTAGAAATGGTGTTTTTATTTCACTTGCTGAAGATACAGGATTCAATGTCAATAGCACTGGTAATCTAAAAATCATATGGGACAGACCGAGCGAGCAAACCATAAATGAAATTACCAATGATTTGAATTTGCCCATTGTTCCAACACCAACTCCTGTGCCCACAGCAAATATAACCACGGGTACCACAAATAATTTCCAAATAATAAATCGAAGAATGAGTATAGAGTAAAAGGTTAATATTTAGAAATAGTAGTCAAAAAGGGGAGTGAGTAAGATGAAGAAGAGGGTAATTTCAATTCTTTCTTTATTGTTTTTCTTAATAAACACGCTTGTAGGTACTTTGATATTTCATCAAGAAGCAAAAGCAGCAGCATATACTGTGGATTTTGAAGGCACTGATACTCTATCTTTCTTTGCATATGGAAAATCAAACATTGCAGTTGACATGAGCAATGCATATAATGGTAAAAGCAGTATCAGGGTGTCAAATAGAAGTTCAATATGGGATGGAGTTGCAGTTGATGTTAAAAACATTATGAACAATGGAACCACATGGGTAGTTTCAGCGTATGTAAAACATAGCTACCAGAAGCCGGTTGCATTTGGTATCTCAGCGGTTTATGACGATGGAAGTGGGGTTAAGAGTACTCTTATAGGTGAGGTTGTGGCTATTCCAAATTATTGGAAGAAAATTGTTGGTAAATGGACTCCAAATATTAGCAATGTCAGGAATTTGTTAATTGTAGTACACACAATTGTAGAAAGTGGAGTAGATTATAATGTTGACTATATCCAAATAATGGATGATAATAGTTACCTATCAAATGCGGTGACATTTTCAAGTGGATTTGAAAGTGGTACCACCGAAGGATGGCAGGCAAGGGGAAGCGGTGTTACAGTAAAACCAGATAGCGTTGTGGCATATAATGGCAAGTATAGTTTGTACGTCAGTGGGAGAACGTCAAATTGGCATGGTGCACAGATTCCGGTGGATACAATTTTGGAACAGGGTAAAGTATATAAAATAAGTGTTTGGGTTTATCAGAACAGTGGTTCAACTCAAAAAATGTCATTAACTATGCAAAGGAGATTTGCTACAGATCCTTCAACAAGCTATGAAAATCTGATATATAACAGGGATGTACCGAGTAATACGTGGGTTGAGCTGAGTGGAAGCTACTCAATTCCTGCTGGTGTTACAGTTAGCGAGTTATTACTTTATGTTGAGGCACAAAATGCAAATTTGGCTTTCTGGGTTGATGATTTAAAGATTTATGATTTATCCAAGCTGGCTGAACCTGAATGGGAGATACCATCTTTGATAGAAAAGTATAAAGATTATTTCAAAGTAGGGGTAGCTTTATCTTACAAAAGCATTGCTTCTGATACAGAGAAGAAGATGGTTTTGAAGCATTTCAATAGTATTACTGCAGGGAATGAAATGAAACCATCAGAGTTACTTATCAGTGAAAATAATTATAACTTTAGTAAAGCAGATGAATTTGTAAATTTTGCAACAAGTAACAACATTGCCATCAGAGGTCATACACTGGTTTGGCATGAGCAAACACCCGACTGGTTTTTCAAGGATGCAAATGGAAATACCTTGAGCAAGGATGCATTGCTAAGCAGATTAAAGCAGTATATTTATACGGTAGTGGGAAGATATAAAGGGAAGGTTTATGCATGGGATGTGGTAAATGAAGCAATAGATGAAAGTCAAGGTAATGGATTCAGGAGATCTAACTGGTACAACATTTGTGGTCCCGAATATATTGAAAAGGCTTTTATATGGGCACATGAAGCCGATCCAGACGCAAAATTGTTTTACAACGATTACAACACAGAAAACAGTCAGAAGAGACAGTTTATTTACAACATGATTAAGAGTCTCAAGGAAAAAGGTGTTCCAATTCATGGAATAGGATTGCAGTGTCATATAAATCTTGATTGGCCCTCGATTAGCGAGATAGAGAACACCATAAAATTGTTCAGCTCTATACCTGGATTGGAGATACACATTACAGAGCTTGATATGAGTTTTTATCAGTGGGGTTCGAGTACCAGTTATTCAACGCCACCAAGAGATCTCCTGATAAAACAGGCAATGAGATATAAGGAGTTATTCGATTTATTTAAAAAGTACAATGTAATAACTAATGTAACATTCTGGGGACTAAAGGATGATTACTCATGGCTGAGTCAAAACTTTGGAAAAAGTGATTACCCGTTGTTATTTGATGAAAACTATAAATCAAAATATGCCTTTTGGAGCCTGATTGAGCCAACTGTGGTGCCGGTCAACTCAACATTGCCAGCGCCGCCAGCTATTCAAGTACCTACACCAACATCCACACCAACGCCAACCGCGACCCCGACACCAACAGTAAGTGTAACTCCAACGCCAACCCCGACACCGACGGGTGCACCTGGTACGGGAAGTGGATTTAAGGTACTGTACAAGAACAATGAGACGAGTGCGAGTGCGGCATCAATAAGGCCATGGTTTAAGATAGTGAATGGAGGCAGCAGCAGTGTTGATCTTAGCAGGGTTAAGATAAGATACTGGTACACGGTGGATGGTGACAAGCCGCAGAGTGCGGTATGTGACTGGGCACAGATAGGAGCAAGCAATGTGACATTCAACTTTGTGAAGCTGAGCAGCGCTGTGAGTGGAGCGGATTATTACTTGGAGGTAGGGTTTAGCAGTGGAGCTGGGCAGCTGCAGCCTGGGAAGGACACAGGGGATATACAGGTAAGGTTTAACAAGAATGACTGGAGCAATTACAACCAGGCAGACGACTGGTCATGGATGCAGAGCATGACGAATTATGGAGAAAATACGAAGGTAACGCTGTATGTAGATGGAGTTCTGGTATGGGGGCAGGAGCCGGGAGGAGCGACACCTGCACCGACAAGCACAGCAACACCAACGCCAACGCCGACAGTAACATCAACACCAACCCCAACACCTACACCTACACCGACAGCGACCCCGACACCGACAGTGAGTGTAATGCCAACACCGGCACCGACGGCATCACCGGCAGGTGGGAGTTACTGGACACCGAGTGAAAGTTACGGTGCGCTGAAGGTATGGTATGCGAATGGTAATTTGAGCAGCACGACGAATGTATTGAATCCGAAGATAAAGATAGAGAATGTAGGGACGACGGCGGTAGATCTTAGCAGGGTTAAGGTAAGATACTGGTACACGATAGATGGAGAGGCGACACAGAGTGTAAGTGTAGCAAGCAGCATAAATCCTGCGTATATAGATGTGAAGTTTGTGAAGCTTAGGGCGAATGCAGGCGGAGCGGACTATTATGTAGAGGTAGGTTTTAAGAGTGGAGCAGGTGTTTTGGCAGCGGGTCAGAGCACGAAGGAGATAAGGCTAAGCATACAGAAGAGCAGCGGCAGCTACAATCAGTCGAATGACTATTCGGTAAGAAGTGTGACGAGCTATATAGAGAACGAGAAGGTAACAGGGTATATAGATGATGTACTTGTATGGGGCAAAGAGCCGAGCAGGAACGCCCAGATCAAGGTATGGTATGCGAATGGTAATTTGAGCAGCACGACGAATGTATTGAATCCGAAGATAAAGATAGAGAATGTAGGGACGACGGCGGTAGATCTTAGCAGGGTTAAGGTAAGATACTGGTACACGATAGATGGAGAGGCGACACAGAGTGTAAGTGTAGCAAGCAGCATAAATCCTGCGTATATAGATGTGAAGTTTGTGAAGCTTGGGGCAAATGCCGGCGGAGCGGACTATTATGTAGAGGTAGGTTTTAAGAGTGGAGCAGGTGTTTTGGCAGCGGGTCAGAGCACGAAGGAGATAAGGCTAAGCATACAGAAGAGCAGCGGCAGCTACAATCAGTCGAATGACTATTCGGTAAGAAGTGTGACGAGCTATATAGAGAACGAGAAGGTAACAGGGTATATAGATGATGCGATAGTAAGGGGCAAAGAGCCGAGCAGGGGTACAAAGCCGGCGGGTGGAGTGACACCGACACCGGCACCGACGCCGACGGCAACTCCGACCCCGACTCCGACAACCACACCTACGCCCACACCAACACCTACTGTGACGGTGACACCAACTTCTACTCCCACACCGGTTTCATCATCCACTCCTACACCAACAGCAACGCCAACACCTACACCTTCTATCACGATAACACCAGCGCCAACTGCAACACCCACTCCGACTCCTTCTGTCACAGATGATACAAATGATGATTGGTTATTTGCGCAGGGTAACAAAATAGTCGACAAGGATGGCAAACCTGTATGGTTAACAGGGGTTAATTGGTTTGGATTTAATACGGGAACAAATGTGTTTGATGGTGTATGGAGTTGTAATCTTAAAAATGCATTAGCTGAGATTGCAAACAGAGGATTTAATTTGCTAAGAGTACCGATTTCAGCAGAGCTGATTTTGAATTGGTCGAAAGGAATTTATCCGAAACCAAATATAAATTACTATGTTAACCCAGAGTTAGAAGGATTGACAAGTTTAGAGGTATTTGATTTTGTAGTAAAAACATGCAAAGAAGTTGGACTGAAAATTATGTTGGATATTCATAGTGCAAAAACTGATGCGATGGGGCATATATATCCGGTATGGTATACAGATACTATAACGCCAGAAGATTATTATAAAGCATGTGAATGGATCACAGAGAGATATAAAAATGATGATACAATTGTAGCATTTGATTTGAAGAATGAGCCACATGGTAAACCATGGCAAGATAGTGTTTTTGCAAAATGGGACAATTCAACAGATATTAACAACTGGAAATATGCAGCTGAGACCTGTGCGAAGAGAATACTTGCAAAAAATCCAAACATGTTAATAGTAATTGAAGGAATAGAAGCTTATCCAAAAGATGATGTTACGTGGACTTCAAAATCATCAAGTGACTATTATTCTACCTGGTGGGGAGGAAACTTACGGGGTGTTAAAAAGTATCCAATAAACCTTGGACAGTATCAGAACAAAGTGGTTTATTCACCACATGATTATGGACCATTGGTTTACCAGCAACCCTGGTTTTATCCTGGATTTACCAAAGAAACGCTTTACAATGATTGCTGGAGGGATAATTGGGCTTATATTATGGATAATGGGATAGCTCCGTTGCTCATTGGTGAATGGGGTGGTTACTTAGATGGTGGCGATAATGAAAAGTGGATGACTTATTTGAGAGATTATATTATAGAAAACCATATTCATCATACATTCTGGTGTTACAATGCAAATTCTGGTGATACTGGAGGATTGGTGGGATATGATTTTACGACATGGGATGAACAGAAGTATAATTTCTTAAAACCAGCTTTATGGCAGGATAGTAAAGGAAGATTTGTTGGGCTTGATCACAAGAGACCACTGGGTACAAATGGGAAGAATATAAATATAACCATTTATTACCAGAACGGAGAAAAACCGCCTGTTCCAAAGAATTAATAAATGGATGAACACTTCTTTTGCAAATGTGATGGAGGCTACTCAAAGTTGATTTGGTAGCCTCTATCTTTTTAAAAAAGTGGCTCTACAATAAATATTATTGTGGGGAGAAAGGGAAAAATTAAATCTAATTATATCACTGGACTTTTAAAATCGAAAGATATCATTCTTCTTAAAATGGATGAGAATGAAAGTGAAATAGAATTTCACATAAGTTACAAGTAAGGTACATGATTATCACACACAGAAGGTAAAAGACATACCTATAATGGGCAAGAAAATATATTTGATTATAAGAAAGAGAAGATATGTCTGCAAAGCATGTGGGAAGAAGTTTTTTGAACACATAACTTTTATAGGCAAATCTCAAAGGATGACAAATAGACTTGCAGCATATATTATAAGTCAACTTGGAAGTTTAACAAGTATGAAAGAGATAGCAAAACACACAAATGTTTCAGCTGTAGCAGTTATGAGATTGTTTGATAAAGTAAATCCAGGTCAAACTGTAGATGAGTTTTTTCTGAAGCAATATGGGCAGAATAGTTTTAAGGCAATGCTTTTGCAAATTTCTGATGCACTTGAAAAAATGACAGATTCCATGCAAAAGTTCAAAGATTATTTTGAAGGATACAAAAACACAAATATATTCTATGTGCCCCCCGGGGCTCTTAAAAGCAGTAATTTTGAAAAAGCACTGGATTCATACATGGATAAGAGCAGAAAAATAACAAAGATTATCCTTATCCTTGACACCAATCCTTATACAAACAAAGCAATAGATATTGTTGACAGTGTTGAAAAGGTATTGAAAAACTCTTTGAAGTTTGTTGATGCAAAATTCACTGAATTTGGTGTTGGCGGAATATCGTCAAGCAATCACGATTTGAGAAGCATCTATTTTAAAGATTTCAGGACTTTGAGACTCATAATGATACATTGGCTGTAATAATTTTGGCAGGCACGTTTGCGGCAATGCTGCCATCCGGGATTTTAACGCTCATGCAGGTTTCAGTGTGTGTTGTGATAGGACTTGTTTTGCTTGCATTTTTCCTGCTGCCACTTTTGTTCAATAGTTTGATGAGAATAAAAAGGGATATAATATAAAAATGCTCTTAAAAAGCAATTTAGATAGCTGCCTCCAAGAAAAGGGGGCAGCTTTTTGTTTGAAGAAAAACATAAGAAAATTTAAGAAATTTAGAGATATTTAAAGAAAGAGAAAGCTGATAGCTAAAAATTGCATAAAATTAACTAAAAAAAAAAAAAAAAAAAAGCTTGACAGGATAAAAATTAACAAAGTAAAATTAAGGTAATAATGTCAGGTAAAATTTTAATAAATATAGCAATTTGAATATTTTCTTTTGTAAATAAGATTGAATACAAAATATTTATTTGTTCAGGCTACAGCATTGCCTTAAGGGGTTCAAAGCAGCCGGGGCAATTTTGCTGAGAAGTTGCCCCGGTTGTTGAAGTTTATGAAAACAGGATATTTAAAGGAGTGCAATTAAATTGACGATGGTATCTGTTGACAATCTTTTTAAGAGTTTTGGTAAAAAAGAAGTCTTAAAAGGGATAAATCTTGTTTTTGAAGAAAACAAAGTTTATGGTTTGTTTGGGAAAAATGGAGCAGGAAAGACTACATTGCTAAAAATTATATTGAGGCTTCTATTTCCTACGAAGGGGAGTGTTTCTGTTTTTGGTAAAAATCCACGGAATGGTGGGTTAAAGGAGGTTGGTTATCTTCCTGAAAATTTGGCAGGATATTTTGAGCTGAGCGCATATGATAATATTGACATAATAGCCAGAATGCAGGGGATTGAGTTGCGAAGGGAAGAAATTTTTGAGATTCTTGAGGCTGTTAACTTAAAAGAAGTGGCATCGAAAAAAGTAAAAGATTTTTCGCTTGGTATGAAGAGGAGACTTCAACTTGCTTTTGCAATTTGCATAGGTGATAAAAAGTTGTTAATTTTAGACGAACCAACTAATGGACTTGATATTGAGGGTGTATTTTGGCTCAAAGAGAGGATTAAAGAAATGAAAGGGCAAAAAGATAAAACTATAATCATTTCAACACATGCTTTTGAGGAACTTGAAAGTATAATAGATGAGTTTATAATAATTCACAAAGGAGAAATAAAGGTAAAAAGCAATATTAGTGATTTGGAAGTAAGGAACAAAAAGTTTGTAAAAATTAAAAAAGAAGATGCTGAAAAATTTGTTAGATTAGCAAATTTATTAAAGTTAAATTATACCGGACTTTCTGATGTTGAATTTATAGTTGAGGAAAATGAAGAGATAAACTTTCTTGAACAAATAATAAAAAACGACATAGAATTACAGAAATTTGAGACATACAGACAGACAATAAAAAGTGTATTTGAGGTAATGACAAAGGAGTAGATGTGAGAAATGATTCTTAATGTTTTTGCAGGCGAATTGAAGAAAGTTTTAAAATCCAAATTATTTTTAATTTCAATGCTTGTTTACGTCTTTATTTTTGTGGTAGCTTTAATTAGCAGGTTTTTTAATAAAAATTCAGGGGTTTATTTGTACAATATTGAATTGGAAAAGTTAATTTCCCTTTCATTGTTTTACTTTTATATTATGAATACTCTGTATTTGGGTGCTGTGCTTGGAGGTATCGAGGGAGGATATGAATTTCATAATAACACTTTTAGTTTTTCACATATATTTCAAGGTAGAATAAGACAGCACATTTTAAAAATATTTACATTATTTATTTTGTTAATAGGAATTTTGTTAATTACATTTACAATTACATATATATTTTGTTTGTTCCGAATTTCTGATATTGAATTTAGCTTGAGTTTTAAAAGAATTATCAGACAGTTTTTGGTTACTCTATTGATTTCAATTGAATTGAGTCTTTTTTCATACATATTGGCGATTGTTATAAAGAGAATGTATGTTGCAATTTCTCTTGCAATATTTCTTCCATATTTAATAAATATTGTATGTAGTGTATCCCAGATATTTCAAGATTTAGGCAAATATTGGTTTAATACAATTAATTCTACATTGATAATTAAAGTTTTCTCCGATTTGGCTTCTTCGGAGGGTTATGTAACAATAAAAACTGCCAACATAAGCAATCTGGCTGATTTTAATGTATCATTATTAATTTCCACAAGTTACCTTGTGATATTTTTGATAATTATATTATGGATAGGTTCTTTTGTATCAGAAAATTGAATATAACGGGTGGTGTTAAATCAAGTGAAGATAAAATTTTTATTGAAGGTTGTTTTAATTTGTTTTTTATTTTTTGGTATTTTGTTAATTATCAATTCAGGGAATTTTAATCAGTTCAAGAGTGATAAGGTAAGCTATAATACTTCTATTAAAAGAATTGGTACAAAAGAATACGTCACAAATATAAAATTTAACTATGTTGTTGAATATGGGAAGGAAGAAACTTTTGTAATTTATGTAGACAAAGATTCATTGATTCTTAATTGTCAGCATATGAAGTGCACTAACAAGATTACAATTAAAATAAAAGATAAGAGAGATAGGATAATTTACGAAAAAGATATTGGAGAGAAAGGAGATGAAAAATTGGAAGTAGGTAATTTGAAAAATGGTGAATATAAGCTAATTCTTTTTTTCAAAAAAGGTGTAGGAGAAGGTTATATAAAGATAGAATAAATTAATCCTTTGCTGAGTGGCAGGTGATATAGTGATTAGTTTAAAAACAACAGAACCTGAAATAAAGAAAGTGCTTAAATCTAATTTAATACTTGCAACATATTTTTTTTATGTAATACTAATGATTTTAATATACAGGAACACGAGCAAAAATGGTAATTTAGGTACAGTTTTTTCACCTTATGCTTCAGGTTTATTGTTGTATTGCAATTTACTGGGTAGTATAGCGATAGCAGTTTTCTCTGCTGTTATTTGCAACAAAGAGTATCAGGCAAATTTACTCTTTATTTATTCCACGAATCTGAAAAGAGACTACTTTCTTCTATTTAAACAATTAACAATATTTTGTTTTTCATTGCTTTTAGGTTTAACATCTCTGCTGTTAGGAGTGATTTTTGACGCGATTATAAATGCTAATGCTTTACCATGGTACAAGCTAATTGTGCAATTAATCAGTATTGTCTTTTGTTTATTTTTAGTGGGAAATTTATCATTTACACTACATCTGCTAACACGGAACTTTGTTTATTCATTGAGCATTCCCATATTTTTAATATTTTTTGAACCAGCAATTCATAGATTTTCGAGTGGAATTTTTTTAATAAAAACTTTAATAGTGTTTAATACATATAGTTTTTTAAATAATTTCTTTAGCAATTTAAAATATGGGAGCATAATAATAATTCCTGAAAACAGAGCGTATAATTCGTTATTAGTATCTTTCTTTATACTTTTGGGTTATTTAATTTTTATGTTTTGTGTTCAATTTGCATTTATCAAAAGTGAAAAATTTACATCTAAATGAAGAAAATAATAAGTATTTTTAAAATTAATTTCCGATTAGGTATTGTTTTGCTCGCATTTTTCTTGCTGCCACTTTTGTTCAATAGTTTGATGAGGATAAAAAGGGATATAGTATAAAAATCATTTTAAAAAGCAGTTTAGATAGCTGCCCTAGGAAAATGGGGGGCAGCTTTTTGTTTGTAGAAATATAAGAAAATTTAAGAAATTTAGAGATATTTAAAGTAAGAAAGAGCCAATGGCTAAAAATTGCAAAAAATTAAGTTAAAAAAACGGGTTTGACAAAGTAAAAGTTAATAAAGTAGAATTGAGGTAGAAATTACAAGGAGAATATTAGTAAATATATAAGCTTTCTTGTTACCCTTCTCAAATAAGATAGATTGCTTGTAAATAGGGTAATATACCTGAGAATATAAAAAAGAAAATATTTAATTTAATTTCAAAAAATTTTAACATGGGTTGGCATTAACCTTTTATGGGCGCCCATGAAAAGATATAAAACAAAATTAAGACCAGCTAATTAAAGTCAAGAGTTTTTTTAAAAAATTTTGACACCATTTTATGGTATAAGATTCTTTAAAGAGGGCGCAAAAAGGTAAGCCATCCATTAGAAGTTGACATAACATATGGAGGCTGAGTAGTGTTATTGTTAACTAATGTTTCGTAAACAGAACAATTGTTTATGCACTACAAACTGCAGTTTTATTAAAGTATTTTTGAATATGTTCTTCTGGAGTTCTAAGTTCAAAAGGTTTTTTATCGCGCATAACAGCAAAGATAATACAAATAATTTTTCTCATAACAGCACCTAATGCAACTTTTTTGGGCTTTTGTTGGCACTTTTTCTGATAGTATTCGAATAATACAGGATTACAAGGTTTAGAATTTCTTTTTGTTCTGATATTGGCAAGAGCAATTGTAAATAAGATTCTTCGCAAGATTTTAGAACCACGTTTAGACATTTTATTTTTTGTGCCAACAAATTGCCCCGATTGATTTACGGAAGGATCTACACCAAAGAAAGCAACAAGCTTGTTGGGTTTTGAAAATTTTTCGAAATCACCTATTTCAGCAAGGATAGTTGCAGCGGATAGAAAACCTATGCCGGGGATAGATTGAAGGAGGTTAATATTTTCCATGAGTGAAGGCTGAGATTGCGAAGATTGCTGAACAAGTTGATTTATGGCTTCAAAAATTTTGTCGATATTCTGCTGTAAATTCAGGACCATGTTAATATAGACTTTAAGCATAGTAACAGTTGCTAAGTCTGATATAGAAAAAGGTTGAAACTGTTTAGCTTTTGCGACAAGTAATTCATATTTTTCTTTGGCCCATTGATAGCTTTTTTTAGAGGTTAGCTGAATGATGGAAATAAGTTTTTCGCTGTCAGCGCCTAAGATATCGGTTGGAGTTGGGTAGTTTTCAAGTATAGCCAAGGATGTTTTAGAACAAATGTCAGGGAAGACCTCTTTGAAATTGAGCATAATTTGATCGACGACAGAAGTAAGTCTGTATTTGTAAGAGGTTAGTTCATCACTGAGGTTGTAATACTGGCGGCATAGGTTTTTCAAGCAGTCGAGGATTTCAGATGAAGGTTGTACTACAGTAGAGTCAGTAAGTCTAAAAGTTAATGCAATCCACAGGGCATCGGTTTTATCATTTTTTACTTTTCTAACTCCCGCATTTTTGATAGAATTAGATTGGATGGGATTGATAATTGAAACATCCCAGCCATTAGAAGTAAAGAAGCGGGAGAGGATTTTGTGGTAATGCCCTGTGGCTTCCATGACGATGATAGGGCGTGCTGCGAAATCCTCTTCAACTTTTTTAAGGATTTCAATAGCCCTATCAAAATCAGAGGGATTATTGTGACGGATAGTCAAGCGGGCAATTATTTCATTTGTAGGAGATATAATCACCATTTCGCTGAAATACTTGGCTACATCAATCCCGGCAATAGGTTTTAGATTCATAGCAATTAAACCTCCCTGCAAGTGATTTTGAAATTGAATTAGGGCATGAGTTTTCCATTCCGAGCAAAGGTAAGTATACAACCTTGCACGTGATGCGAGGAACCAGCTTTGATTAGGATCTAAGCTGGCCTCAACCAGCCAAATAGTTTAGACTTACCTGGAATGGAATAATAATCTTTTTCACGGGTATACGGAAAGAAGTTCCGTTCCCAGGGGGCGCGTACAGGTAAATTCCATGCCCAGATAGAAAGAATTATATCAAAGTTAGAATGGCTGGCAAGAGGCCAGCGTTAAAGTGGCTAAAGATTAGAAGCCACAAGCAGCAGGAAGAGACTTTGCGCTGCTTTCCTCTCAAAGAGGTAGTATTTGAGATGTTATTTTAAGGATGAGACTCAAAATCTTATGTTAACCGAAACTTTGGTTGTTATTTTATTAGAATTTTTTTGATGTGTCTTACGAAAATAATTATACAAGGGGGAATAGAGTATGAAAAACATCAAAAGGACTTTAGCACTTTTAATGATATTTATTTTAGTGGTTGTGAGTGCCTTTTCTGTTTTGTCTCAAAAAACCACAGCTTCCATCATTTCGGACAGCAAAAGCAGTGACTTTCCAAATTTTAAGACTGTATTGAAGATTCCTGTATCTGAAGA
The DNA here is from genome assembly GCF_026810225.1 of Caldicellulosiruptor morganii. NCBI lineage: Bacteria > Bacillati > Bacillota > Caldicellulosiruptorales > Caldicellulosiruptoraceae > Caldicellulosiruptor > Caldicellulosiruptor morganii. The sequence continues at coordinate 1,665,891 of NZ_CP113865.1, read as the reverse complement.
AGGTATTGAATATACAGGAATGGTAGGTTATGGTTCTCACGAGGGACCAAATGCTTTTGATGTAAAAGGAGATAAAATTTATATTCTTGATAATGTTCATCATAGAGTACTTGTATACACTAAGATCAAAGGTAATTTGATTGAAAAGATTAGCATACCGGAGGAGCAATGGATTCATGGTATGGCAGTTGATAAAAATGGAAAAATATATTTATACAATGCTGGTACAAATACTTTGATTACAATAAATAATAGAGTGGTTGACATAGCGAAAAATCAAGAACTGAGATTAGAACCATTTTACAAGTTCGATTTGAATGATAAAGGTCCATTTGTTGTGCTGTCTGGAGAAGAAAAAATGACCACATGTTTTTTGGCAAAGAATGCAAATACAAATAAGTTGTTTGTTGTAGAAAAAAGAGATGGAGTATTTTCTGCTGATGGAAGTGTAAGTGAAGTAAAGGCTTCTGCTTGTAAAGCGAGTGTTGGTGGAAGTGAAACTTTTGAATTTCCGGGATGGTTTGTGGATAAATACAGTGCGTATGATTATATTGGTAAGAGGGGCTTTATTCAATTCTGGAAGATAACTAACGACTATGGTGAGTGGATAGTTAAATTAAATTCAAAAACAAGAAATATTGAAGGGCTTGTTAAGATTCCGGATTGTAAATATTCTTTTCCGGTGCGTGATGTTATACTTGAAGGAAACGATGTTTTTGTATTGCTACCATGTGAAAAGGATGTATACGTATTAAAAGTCGATTCATGGATAACAGGTGAGCAGTATGCAAAATATATACAATCAGAGAGAATGGAAGATAGTAAAAATAATTAACAAAAATTGTTATACAGCTTGTTAAGAAAACTCAGAGCAGTAATAATAAAAAAAGGATGTGGATAAATGAAATCAACCAATAAGTTTGCGATAAAAAAATTTCTTTTTGCTGGAATTACAGTATTTGTGATAATATTGACAGGATTTTTGTATGCATATTTTCTTCAATTAGGTATTGAAAAAATAGGATATGTAAAAGTATTGAATAACAAAAATCGAAATATGTTATACGGAACCACCTTTGAGGGAAGAATTGCTGACAGCAAAGGGAATGATAAATTATTGTTTAAATTTAAGACATCCAGTACAGAGATTGACCAGGAATTAACCTTTTTCCCGCGCAGATTTTTTTCGTGGGGGAAAGATTATATTGCTTGTACGCAGAATCTTGAAGAAGTAATTCTTGTTGATTATAAAACCGGGAAAGAAGTGTATAGACAAAGACTGAACGAGAGAGTTGAGTTTATCAATGCAAACAAGACTAAAGAAGAATTTGTAATAGCCACTGAAAAAGCACTGTATATACTGAAATATCAGAAGAAACAAGAAACTGATAAAAAGTCCCCGTTCATATTGGAACGTGTAGCGGAAGGTAAATTTTGGTTTCCCGCAATTTCAAGAGATTCAAGGTATATAGTGTGTGGCGAAATAGAAAGTAGTAATGTTCTGGCTACATCGCTTGTTGTGTTTGATTTGTTGAATAATACCAAGAAAAAGCTTATTTCTGAGAAAATTGGTAATTTACCTTTGACAGAGGATTATAGAGAAATATATTATACTGCAATAAGCAACGATAATAAGTGGGTTGTAATTAGCACTTCTTCATCAGCAACTCCACCTTACAGGTATCTGGCTGCTGTAAACTTAAAAAGCGGATTGGTAAAAGAATTCTGGGAAAATACAGGGCTTTGCAACTCTCCGGGATGCTTTGTTTCAAGTGATAAATATATGTTTACACAGGGTGAACCGGAATATAAAGGGTTTGGCGATTATTCAAAAATTATAGAACCATTTAGATCCAAACCAGTAGTTGTTGACCTTAATACAGGAAAACTGGAGATTGTAAATGGTATACCAAAAAATATAAATATTTATTGGCCAATTTGCAGTAGTAGTAAAACAATTTATTTTATAGACAGAGATTGTTATTCTTCTGTTCCGAACAGGATTTTTAATACTAGCATTTACAGTCTGAAAAACAAAAAGCTGGAATTACTATTTAATGTAGAGGGCGGTATTGTAAGTTATGATGTAATTTCGAAGTGAAGATTTGTAGTAACCTAATTTATTCCACTTTCAAACAACCGTTTATAATGAAGGTGGAAAATAAAGTTCAGGGGCTGCTATAATATTCTTTGTTGCTAACAGCCCCCTGTTTTTATTGAAGTATGAAATACTGTTCAAAACCTTTTTTATCTTTTCAGCCTTTTTTTACTCAAATCTGTGAGTGAAGAATTGTTTTTTTACTTTTCAGAAGATCTTTTCAATATCTCTTTCATTTCATCAAGTGATATACTGTGCCTCAAATAGTTTACATTTTTAGATTCTATTGCTCTTTTTGCATAGTATTCAATTTGTTCATCATTTAGAGCAGGTATAGAGGATTTGACAAAAAACCTTACAAACTCATCAAATTCGTCTATTGTGGAAAATCCCATGTTTTTGATAACAAAGTCTACATCATCTTTCAGGTATTTACTTTCAAGTTTCAAAAATGCTGATAGCAAAATTGCATTTGCTCTTCCGTGCGGAATGTCATGATAGTAGGTAAAGTTATAACCCAAGGGATGAACTATGAGTGTTCCTGTCTGGGCAATTATTATCCCACCAATCAAAGATATCCAGGCTAAACTCTCAAAGTCTTTTTCGGATAATTTATTTTCTTTCAGGGCGTTTTTAACCACAGAGTATAGCCTTAGGGCTTTTTGAGCAAAGGTTTCAACTATCATGTCAGTCCTGTTTGAAAGGTATCCTTCTATCACATGGGACAACGCATCAAATGATGTGTTTACCACAACCTCCCATGGAAGAGTAAAAAGGTATTTATAATCTACAATCACAACTTTTGGGAAAATAAGCTCTGATGCAAAGCTTTTCTTGTTTTCAATGCTTTTGAGTGTCAGGATTGAATATGGAGTGACCTCGCTTCCTGTACCGCAGGTTGTAGGAATTGCAACCACAGGCAAAGCTTTCGAAAAGCTGCTGTCAAAAAGGTCTGTGGCACTCAGGTTTTTTTCTGCGCAGAGCACTGCCACTGCCTTTGATGAGTCAAGAGGCGAGCCGCCACCAATCCCAATTATAAAATCAGGCTCAAAATCTCTTGCAATTTTGCTCACCTCATCTATCTGCTCAACGCTTGGATTTTGGGCAATTCTATCATACATGGAATATTCAATTGAAAGTTCATTTAAAACTTTGATAACATCATCTACAGCTCCGTTTTTCAAAGAAGATGGAGATGTAACAATAAATGCTCTTTTACCAAGTATTAATAATTCTTTATTTTTCAAAACACCATCCTTTTCAAATATTACTTTTGTTGGCATGAAAAATTTGCTCATCTTAGTTTTTGCCCCCTCCTTTTGAGAAGCTCATTTTTCACATAAATTATAGCACATAATGAAAAGTAGAGATGTATAAAAAAGCTAATTATTTGAAGATTAAAGAAGTTGAGGCAATGGAAGATGTGGCGGAGGGCGCATCAAAAGCAAGCTCCGGGATTGTCCACCATTTTAAGACCGGAATATATTGATATAATACCATCAGCACCAACGTTTTTGAGAAATTCTATTCCTTTTTCGTCTTTTCCCACTCCTTCTATAAGGTCAATATGAACAAATACAATTTTGATTCTAGTGTAAAAACTCAATTTTAGAATCTGCCTTTCTGTACTTTGAAAATTTATTCAGGTAAATTGTGGTAATTTATGCCTGTGATAACAAAAATCCAGTCTAAAATCTGCCGAGAAAAACTTATGTATTACCTTTATAATACGTTATTACCATTTATTGCACCAATACGGGCGCACTTCCCCCCTGCCTCTCTCCAATAGCTTTTTTAGCTCGTTCCAACATGTATCTTGCAAAACGCTTAAAATTCTGGGCCAATACCTTTAAACCTACGTTTACTCTACATTTTACAAGTCCCCTTACTCGAAGTTTCGAAAGACCATGACCCCTCTTCAAGGCTGAATTAGTACCTTCTATTGCTGCTCTTTTGCTCTTGTTTCCCTCACACCTGCATTCTATCTTTTCCCGTTGTTTGGCTGCTTCTATCGATTTTAGATTTACCCTCACCACATAATCTTTTTTTTGCTCTTTGCAATAACATTGATTTTTTAATTCACACTTTGCACAGGCTTCTTTTGGAAAATGGGCTACCGTCTGCCCTTTCTTAACACTTGCATGAATGGGTATTATTCCCCTTGGGCATTTTTTTATCACTTTCGTCTCTTCATCTATTTCATATTCGCTCACTGACATCCTAACAGGCTTCCTACCGTTTAAATCAGTAAAATGAACTTCTACACAGTTCTCTTTTGCAATTTGTACTACTTCTTTGGAGTAATAACCACCGTCTACATAGACTTCTTGACATTTTGTATTCTGTTTTATAATAGGTAGTCTCTCTTTTAAAAGCTCTACATCACTCTTTATATTCTTTTCTACCGTATAGTCTGTTATGAGCTGAAAAGAATTTTCTTTTGCACAGGTTTCGCTAAGGTTTAAAACATATCCGCTTTCAGCTTTGTTCCCCTTCTTGCGATAAGTAGCATCCTCATCATATGCTGACTGAAGAGAATCGCTGGGTATACTTTTGCTATCTTTGGCCTTGAGCTTCTTGGTTTGTTCGTCGTAGTACGCCTGTTCCGACAAAAATCTTTCAAGGATCCTATACGCATCGGAGTTTTTTAGTTCAGAAATGTTTTCAATTGTTTCTTTTGTTTCTTGGCAAAGATTCAAGAGCATTTCCAGCCTGCTTTCGCCTTCTGAAGGCTTGGTTTTGTGTATCACTTCTGTCCTAAATTCAGGGTTGAGAACTTTTTTAGGTTCTCTGAAAGTCTGTCTTCAGGAATGGATTTTACTGCCCTGTAAAGTACATCAAAGGCAAGGGCAACTCTTCCTGCTTTTTTGATGTTTGACATGAACATGGTGGAGTCTATCCGCTGTTCTTTCATGCATATACCTGCTTCTTTGGCAAAAATCATGGTAAGATTTAAAAACTGCCCGAATATTAAGTCCTCTTGTTCAGGATGTTTTATGAGGTATTTGTATATCCTTGTTCTAAAGTCATACAAGGTTTTCTCTGAAAGGTTCATACCTCCTAATGTTCTTATTCCTACAGCATAATTTATCAGGTAATTGAAGTTGAAATTTTCGATAAGTTCATCATCAGAGTAGTTTTTAAGGTGTTTTATGTATTCCAAAGAAAGAAGTATGTTAACCGGGAAGTTAGCCCTTCCTGTATCACTGTATAAAACTGAAAAGGGTTTTTCATCGATGTTGCAGAACACGTATTTATAAAATATGGGAGCCCATGATTTTTCAAGTTTAGCCTTTATCCTTGAATCCATGAAGTTAACACTTTCAAATAATGATTGTTGGAGATGGTTGTTATTTTCTCTAAACAAGTACAACACCCCATTTGTCGTAATTTTTGCTCCTTTGATTCTAACATAATTCTATAAAAATTTGTACTACATATATTTTTATGTTTATTTATTCAATTCTAATTTTATATTTATACTTCTTCATAAAGAAAAAAGGCTTTTTACACCAGAATCAATTTTATTTTTTCGCTTTATTATATTAATTTCGTCCCTTATGGTTAAAATAGTAGAGTGAAGAAGAAAAATAATTCTACAGTCGGAATTTAAAGCACATTCAAGTATTGCTTTATCTCTTACAGCTGGTATAATAGGATTTTGAATAAGTTCATCTAATAGATTTTTCATTGCAGCTTGGCTCCTTTTTGGATGTTTAATATAATTATACACCTGTGGTCAAAAATTTAAAAACGGAGGTGTGCAACAGTTGAGAATTACGATGCAAAAAGGTATAATTTTGACTGGATAGCATTAAAAGTTACTTTGTGTGCAAAAGGTTGGTAAGATTATGATATAAGCAAAAGAACCTTAATAAGAGGTGCAAAAAGATGTGATAACAGTTCAGGCTAAACTCATTTTTGAAAGTTATGAAGACAAGCAAAAAGTTCTGGAGCTTATGAGAAGATGGTCTTCCTGTATGAGATTTGCATACAAAAGACTTTTAGAAGGCTTTGATAGAAATAGCCTAAAAAAGGATTTGCAGGGGATTTTTGATTTGAACTCAAGGTATGTAGATGATGCAATAATGAAAGCAAAAGCTGTTTTAGAGTCCTGCAAGCAAAGAGGAGAAGACCCGAGGAAAGCTATCTTTGGCGGCAGGCAGCTTTTTGAAAAGCTCAAAAAACGACATATAAACGGCAAGCCCTACAAAAAACTCGAAATTGAGTGGCAGGAAAAAAGGAAAGGGAATTTATATTCAAGAGGAGACAGGAGTAAAAAAGGGAACTTGAACACAAGGATTGGGGTAAATGAAAGAGGCACATTTTTGAGGATAAATATAGGAGATAGAAAATATGTATTTGCTAGATTATCAGCCGGTTATAAGAAAGACAAAGACAGAAGACAAATTTTACAGGAGATTGCTGCCCTTGGAGTGCCTTATTCTGTAGAGCTAAAACTTAAAAATGGGAATGTGTATGCTTACTTTTCAGCAGAAGAACTCTTTCCGGCGACAGAAATCACCAGAGAAAATGGTGCTATAGGTATAGATACAAATGCATATCCCAATCACATGGCATGGGTAGAGGTGGACAGGAGCGGACAGTTTATAAGCTATGGCAAGATTCCAATGCCGGAGCTTGAAAGTGGAAATCATGACAAAAGAGAGTATTACAGATGGCAGTATGCACATGAGATTGTAAAGATAGCAAGAGAGAAAAGAAAGGCTATTGTGATAGAGAGGCTGAATATAAAAGACAAAGGAACAAGAGGTGACTTTTCGGGCAGAAAATCAAGACGGATAAGACACTTTTTCAGTTACAGGTCGCTTCTTGACAAAATCAGGATTTTAGCAAAACGAGAAGGGATAGAGGTTATAGAAGCAAATCCTGCATACACATCGGTGATAGGGATGCTCAAGTTCGCACCGCAGTTTATGATAAGCAAAGACATTGCAAGCGCATATGTTATAGCAAGAAGAGGACTTGGGAAAAAAGAGAGGATACCTGCAAACTACATGAAGCTTTTAAATAGTCTTGATGCCAGCAGTTTAGAAGAGCTAAAAGAGTATGTAAGCAAAGCAGTGAAGAATATACACTTGAGAAGGAAACAGATAAAAGAGATTGAATATGTAATGCGTAAGATACAAAGCTCTGGGAGTGAGCCTGGGAGGCTATTTGCACCTCTGGATGGAACAAGTGCGATTAGCTGTAGTGCAGGCTACAATCTCTGGCGAGTTCTCAGGGTAGCGGTGGTGACGCCACTCTCCCCTGACAGGGTATTGCGTGACATGTCTGTCCTGAAATGGATATTGGTTTCAGGGCAAGTGGGGAGACCGAAAATCGGCGCAAGTTCCTACTTCTTGGGGTAGGGGCTATGGCTTTCCCAAAAACCGCCTGCTGGGGCAGGGAAAGTCTTGAAATGGCGGACTACAAATACCCCAGCCGTCTAAGCTTGTGCAGTTTTGCACAGTTTAGATGACCAGGCAGATAGAGTTTGATGGAAACAGCAAATAAAAAAACTTTACCGGTTATACCATTGCGTGGACTTGTGGTATTCCCATATATGATGCTTCATTTTGATGTTGGCAGACAGATTTCATTAAAAGCATTGGAAGAAGCTATGAACAGTGACCAGCAAGTTTTACTTTTGGCCCAGAAAGACCCGAAACAGGAAGAGCCAGGACCCGAGGATTTATATCAGTTTGGAACGGTTGCAAAAATCAAACAGATGCTGAGGCTTCCAAATGAAGCGTCAAGAATTTTGGTAGAAGGTCTTCACAGAGCAAAGGTCACAGAGTATCTTCAGACTTCACCATACTTTTTGGTGGAAATTGAGGAATACAGAGAAGAAAGCAGTAATCTGGATGACCCGGAATTGGAAGCGATTATAAGAAACGTAATCTCTGCGTTTGAAGAGTTTGCAAAGCTGACAAACAGAATACCGCCTGATGCTATTCTGTCTGTTACAACAATTCAAAATCCGGGTCAGCTTGCTGATGTCATTGCAGCAAATGTAATTGTCAAGCTTGAGGACAAGCAGCTACTTTTGGAGCAAGCAGACTTGAAGCAAAGACTTACAAAGCTTTATGAGCTAATCCTCAGGGAAAAAGAGATAATCGAAATAGAAAGAAAGATTACTCTGAAGGTAAAAAAACAGATTGACAGGATGCAGAAGGAGTATTACCTGAGAGAGCAGCTAAAAGCAATACAGAGCGAGCTTGGCGAAAAAGACAGCCTTTTTTCAGAGGCACAGGAATACAGAGAACAGGTAAAAAAGCTGGGACTTGCTAATGATAGCTTGCAAAAAGTTTTAAAGGAAATAGACAGGCTTGAAAAACTTCCTCCAAACTCACCTGAGGTTGGAGTTATTCGAACATATTTGGAATGGATTGTTGAACTTCCGTGGAATGTAAAAAGTGAAGAAAAGATTGATATAAACCTTGTCAGGAAGATTCTGGATGAGGATCATTATGGTCTTACAAAAGTGAAAGAGAGAATTCTTGAATATATCGCAGTTAGGAAATTAAAGAATGATCTAAAAGGTCCTATTTTGTGTCTGGTTGGACCGCCCGGTGTGGGTAAAACATCCATTGCAAAGTCCATAGCAAGGGCTTTGAATAGAAACTATGTGAGAATTTCACTTGGTGGGCTCAGGGATGAGGCAGAGATTCGTGGACACAGAAAAACATATGTTGGTGCTATGCCTGGAAGAATTATTTACGCTCTTCGTCAGGCAAAGACAAAAAATCCGCTGATACTTTTAGATGAGATTGACAAGATGTCACATGATTTCAGGGGTGACCCTGCGTCGGCACTTTTGGAAGTGCTTGACAGTGAGCAAAACTATGCATTCCGTGATCATTATATTGAAATTCCTTTTGATCTGTCCGAAGTGATGTTCATTGCAACAGCAAATACACTTGAAACAATACCAAGACCTCTTCTTGATAGACTTGAAGTTATTGAAATTACAGGGTATACTGAAGAAGAGAAGATAGAAATTGCAAAAAAGTATCTGTTTCCTAAACAAATAGCGCAAAATGGGCTCAAGAAATCCCAGATCAGATATGATGATGCCACAATACGTGATATAATTGCTTTTTACACAAGAGAATCGGGGGTTAGAAACTTAGAAAGAGAAATAGCAAGACTTTGCAGACGTGTTGCAAAAGAAATTCTGGAAGAAAACAAAAAACGGTGAGAATTACAACAAAGAATCTGGAGAAGTATCTGGGTGTAAGAAAATATAGAAGAGATGAGCTGATTGAAGAAGACAGGATAGGGATTGTAACAGGTCTTGCGTGGACGCCCTTTGGCGGTGAAACACTCTCTGTTGAAGCGCTTGTCATGCCAGGAAGCGGCAGGCTTGAACTCACCGGCCAGCTTGGTGATGTTATGAAAGAGTCAGCAAAAGCAGCGGTTAGCATCATACGTGCACGCGCAAAAGATCTTGGAATAGATGAGAATTTCTACAAAGAATATGATATTCATATTCATGTACCCGAGGGTGCTATACCCAAAGATGGACCGTCTGCCGGAATTACTATGGCAACCGCTATGGTATCAGCTCTTTCCAAAAAGCCTGTCAGGCATGACATTGCAATGACAGGCGAGATTACCCTGAGTGGAAGAGTTTTGCCAATCGGCGGTGTGAAGGAGAAAATTTTGGCTGCGAAAAGGGTTGGAATCAGGAATGTAATTCTGCCATTTGAAAACAAGAAAGATGTAGATGAACTGGATGACTATGTAAAGAAAGATATGAATTTTATTTTTGTCAGAACAATTGATGAGGTATTTAAAATTGCAATAAAGGGGTAAAGGGGGTCAAAAGAGAGTTTGAAGATAGACCTTTCGAATGCGAAACTTGAAAAGATTGCTGTCAAAAAGGATGACTATCCACCCATAAAGATGCCTGAAATGTGTATATGTGGCAGGTCAAATGTTGGAAAGTCTTCTTTTATAAATACAATTTTTAAGGATAAATTAGCAAAAGTTGGATCAACACCTGGCAAGACACGAACAATTAACTTTTTCAACATTGATAACAAATTCAGAGTGGTTGACCTGCCCGGTTATGGTTATGCGGAGGTTTCAAAAGAGGAAAAGAAAAGATGGAAGAATATGATAGAAGAGTACCTTTTGGAAAGAGAAGAGCTAAAACTTGCGGTTTTGCTTCTTGACTCAAGGCATCTTCCAACAGAAGATGATAAGATAATGCTTGGTTTTTTTGATAGAAAAGAGATTCCAATAATGATTGTTCTGACAAAGTGCGACAAGCTTTCCAATAACGAGCTTACAAAGAACACCAATCTTATTTCAAAAGAGCTTGGAATTGATAAGGAACTTTTCTACCAGTTCTCTGCTAAAACAGGAATGGGTGCCAAACAGATTCAGTACAGTATTGTAAAATTTATGGAAGAGGCAATTTTAAAGGAGAAGGGGAAAGGATGAAGTTTGCGCTTATAAGTAGCTGCCTTATAGGACTTGATACAAAGTATGATGGGACAAACAATTTGAGAAGTGAAGTGGTGGAAAGACTCAAAAAAGAATATATTTTAATTCCAGTTTGTCCGGAGCAGCTTGGTGGGCTTGCAACACCCAGAAGTCCCTGTGAGATTAAAGATGGCAAAGTGGTTGATATAGAAGGTAGAGATTTTACCGATAATTTTTATAAAGGAGCTTTTGAGACATTGAAACTGGCAAGATTCTTTGGGGCTGAGATTGCATTTTTTAAATCCAGAAGTCCTTCCTGTGGTTTTGGTAAAATCTATGATGGAAGTTTTTCAAATACTCTTGTGGACGGTGCAGGGGTTACTGCAAAGATGCTGCTTGAAAACGGCATCAGGGTTGTCTGTATTGATTAAAAATTAAAAAGGGTGTTAAACTGACATGGATTTTAAAGAAATTATTAAATACGATGATTTGATTTCGGTTCTGGACAATTTCTCCTACATTACAGGAATCTCAGCAAATTTCTTAACAGCTGACAATCAATGGGTTGAGAATAAGAAAAAAGGTACATGTGAATTTTGCATGTTGATGAAACAATACTATAAAAATGGAGAAGCATGCAAAAATTCAGATTTAAACGGTGCACAAACAGCCCAGAAGAAAAAGGGTATTCATGTTTACAGGTGTCATATGGGACTTATTGAAGCTGTGATACCTCTTTTTTTCAACAATAGCTACATAGGTGCACTCTTTATAGGTCAGATTTTGCTTGAGCCTCCTTCTGAACAGATGTGGCAGCAGGTTCTGGAAAAGATTAAAGACCAGCCACTTGACCAGCAAAAGGTTAAAAAGAGCTTTTTTAACCTTACGTATATTGACCAGGAAAAACTCAAGAGTGTGCTTGACATGATGCACATTGTTGCAAAGTACATCATAGACTCAGAGATGATAAGGATATCTTCTCTTTCATCCATTGAAAAGATAATAGAATACATCAAGAACCACTATATGGAAGATATAACCCTGGAAGATCTTGCAAAGATGGTGTACCTGTCACCAACGTATTTGAGCTATCTTTTCAAAAAACAGCTTGGAATAACATTTAAAGAATATCTTATTAACATAAGACTGAAAAAATCAAAAGAGCTCATTGAGACCACAGACCTATCAATTGGAGAGATATCAAAGATGGTTGGTATAGAAGACCAGAATTATTTTAGCAGACTTTTTAAAAGAAAGTTTGGAGTTTCACCTTTGAATTACAAAAAGGATAAATATATTTACGATATATCTAAAAAAAGTGCTAATACATAAAAAAGAAGTGCATTCAAATTGCACTTCTTTTTTTTTAGAATGAAATTAGGAAAAACAAACCCAATAAAAAACAATTATACAGATGTGAGGGGATAGAAAGATGGCAGAGCTCAGATGGAATCCACTGCTGCGTGACTGGGTTATGATTGCATCGCACAGGCAGGAAAGACCTCAGATGCCAAAAGACTGGTGTCCATTTTGCCCCGGCTCTGGCAGGGTGCCAGATGATTATGAGGTTTTGGAATATGACAATGACTTTCCGGCACTTATGCAAAATCCACCACAGCCCGACGATGTTGCAACAAGTTTTTACAGAGTTGCGCCTGCTTACGGCAAATGCGAGGTTATTTTATATTCACCAAATCATACTGTAACACTTCCCGAGCTTAGCGTCCAGCATATTCGAAAGCTTGTTGATTTATGGGTGGAAAGGTTTGAGACGCTGAGAAAAGACCCGAATATAAAGTTTGTCTTCATCTTTGAAAACAGGGGTGAGGTTGTGGGTGTTACAATGCCACATCCACACGGTCAGATTTATGGGTATTCGTGGATTCCGCTAAAGATTTTACGCGAACTTGAAAGTGCTGAGTTGCACTACAATTCTTACGGTGAGTGTTTAATTTGCAGGATTGACAGAGAAGAGATGGAGTTTAAAAATAGGGTAATAATTGAAAATGAGCACTTTGTGACATACCTTCCTTTCTTTACCGAGTATCCATATGGTGTATTTATCTCACCAAAACGACATGTTGGAACAATATCAGATCTGACAGATGAAGAGAAAAATAGTTTTGCCATGATTTTAAAGGAAACAACAGGCATGCTTGACAGTTTGTTTAACTATAAATTTCCCTACATGATGTGTTTTCATCAGCTGCCTGTAAATGTCGACAGGGACTATTCAAAATTCTATCATTTTCATGTTGAATTTTACCCTCCAATGCGCTCAAAAGACAAGCAAAAATTCAATGCATCAAGTGAGACAGGTGCATGGGCACTGTGCAATACCACCTCACCCGAAGAGAAGGCAGAAGAGCTCAGGCAGGCGTACAAGAGGTTTCTGGAAAAAATGCAAGGGGGTAAATAAAGAAATGGAAATAAGAGATCTTTTGAGACTGTTTGAAGATATATATGGTAGGGCAGATGAAGAAGTAAGATGTTTTTATTCAAGCGGAAGAGTAAACTTGATTGGCGAGCATACAGACTACAATGGAGGGTATGTCTTTCCTGCTGCAGTCAATGTTGGCACAACCGTTTTGATTAGAAAAAGAAAGAACCGCACAATAAGACTTTATGCAACAGATTTAAAAGAACTTGTTGAGGCTGATATTGAAAATATAGATAAATACAGGCAAATCAGATGGGGAAATTATCAGCTTGGTGTTATAAAAGAACTATTGCAGGCAGGATACAATGTTGGCGGTGCTGACATGCTCTTTTATGACACAGTTCCTCACGGTGCAGGACTTTCTTCTTCTGCTGCAATTGAATGCGCAACCTGCATTGCAGTGTATTCAATTTTTAATGAAAAACCGATTGACAGGGTAGAGCTGAGCCTTATCTGTCAGAGAGCTGAAAATAGATTTGTTGGTGTGAATTGCGGAATTATGGACCAGTTTGCATCAAGCCTTGGCAAAAAAGACCATGCAATCTTTTTGAACACAAGGACTATGGAGTATAAGTATGTACCATTGAAGCTGGGCGATTATAAGATTGTGGTAAGCAATACAAATAAAAAAAGAAGCCTGGCAGACTCCAAGTACAATGAAAGAAGAGCAGAGTGCGAAAAAGGGCTAAAGATATTGCAAGAGAAGCTAAGCATATCCTGCCTTGGCGAGCTGAGCAGGGAAGAGTTTGAAAAGTATAAGTATTTGATTGAGGATGAGACTGTATTAAAAAGAGTAAGACATGTTGTTTATGAAGATGACAGAGTATTAAAGTCGATAGAAGTTTTGGAAAAAGGCGATCTTGCAAGCTTTGGAAAGCTTATGATAGAATCACATATATCTTTGCGTGACGACTATGAAGTAACGGGGTTTGAGCTTGATACACTTTTTGAAGAGGCTTTGAAAATTGATGGGGTTATTGGTAGCCGTATGACGGGTGCTGGCTTTGGTGGCTGCACAGTATCAATTGTTCACAAAGATGCCATTGATGAGTTTACAAAAATGGTTGGTGAAAATTATCATAAAAAAACCTCTTTGAAACCTGAATTTTATGTATTTGACATTGACGATGGTACAAGAGAAATCAAAATTTAAAAATTATAGAAGGGATTGGTAGTAATGATACTTGTAACTGGTGGAGCGGGATATATAGGAAGTCATATGGTCTGGCTTTTGCTTGAAAAAGGGTATGAAGTTGTTGTAATTGACAACCTTGAAAAAGGTCATAAAAAAGCGGTACTCGGCGGAAAGTTTTACAATGGAGATTTGAAAGACAGAGAGTTTTTAGACAGGGTTTTCTCCGAGAATGAAATTTCTGCAGTAATTCATTTTGCAGCATCTTCTCTGGTTGGTGAAAGTGTGCAAAATCCTTTAAAATATTATTACAACAATGTCTATGGTACACTTAATCTTGTAGATGCAATGATAAAGCACAATGTTAAAAAAATTGTATTTTCGTCCACAGCTGCAGTGTATGGCGAACCAGAAAATATTCCTATTCTTGAAACAGATAAAACTCAGCCCACAAATCCATATGGTGAAACAAAGCTTGCAATTGAGAAGATGCTGAAATGGATGGACAATGCGTATGGCTTAAAATTTGTTTCACTCAGATATTTCAACGTGGCAGGTGCTCATCCGGATGGAATTATCGGAGAGGACCACAACCCCGAGACACACCTGATTCCCATTGTTCTTCAGGCAGCGCTTGGTATACGGGATAAGGTCATTGTGTATGGTAATGACTACAGCACAAAGGATGGTACATGCATAAGGGATTATATTCATGTTCTTGACCTATGCGATGCTCATCTAAAAGCGCTTGAGTATTTAGAAAAATATAATGTGAGTGACATATTTAACCTTGGAAATGGAATGGGTTTTTCTGTTATGGAAGTAATTGAAAAAGCAAGTGAAATTGTGGGTAAAAAAATCCCGTATGAAATTGGACCAAGACGGGCAGGTGACCCTTCGGTGCTGGTTGCATCATCAAAAAAAGCGCAGAAAGTGCTTGGCTGGCAGCAGCAGTATAATAGTCTGGATGTTATAATTTCTACTGCATGGCGCTGGCATTCTTTACATCCGGAAGGTTACAGTGGAAAGCAGGATTAAAAATTTTTCTGTGTGCCCGAATGCTGTGTAGACACATTCGGGTTTTTATTTTTTGTACAAATTTTGATTCAGATTTTAAAATTGTGCTATTGACAATATAATTTTCTACTCTTAAAATAAATTATGTCAGATTGGTCTTCATCTCTTGCAATTAACTTCCCCGCACAGAAGTTAATAGAGTATAAAAGATTTTTAGAACAGGAGGAGGGAAAAGAGTGCCTGGGTCTGTAGAAGAATTTTTAAGTGGGAAGTCGATAATTGAACTTAGAGAAATTGCCAAAAGTCTTGGTATTCAAAAATATTCTTTGCTCAAAAAGAATCAGCTGATTGAAGCAATTAAAGATTTTATTGGTGCAGATAAGCAGAACACACAAATAATTGAGGGTATGGAGAAAAAAGAGAAGAAAAAAAGAGGGAGAAAGAAAAAAAGCGAGCTAATTCAGGAACAAGCAGCCGCAGCCATTGAAGTTCAAGCCGGGGAAACCAAAGAAATAGAAAATAAAGAAAAATTTGACATAAACGAAACTGCTGTAGAACAGGAGTTTGAAACATCCCGTATTGATGAAAAAGCAGTAGAAGAGATCGACAAAAAGGAGAATCAAAAGCTTCAAGAAAAAGTGGAACCGGAAGATAAAAAGGAAGAGGAAAAGAAGATTGTGGAATTAAAAGAGAAAAAGGATGAAAAAATGCTTTTTGAGATTCCGCCGGAGTTAAAAGAGCTGGAGGGTAAGGTTGAGATAGGAGGCATAGGAGAGGGAGTTTTAGAGATTATATATGAACCTGGCGGTGGCGGTGGTTATGGTTTTTTAAGAGACGACTCTTTCATGCCTGGACCAAATGATATCTATGTCTCACCATCTCAAATCAGAAAGTTCAATCTCAAAACCGGTGACAAGATAAGAGGTCCGATTAGATTACCCAAGGAAAATGAAAAATTTGCAGGGCTTTTGTATGTCCAGAGTGTCAATGATATGAAACCTGAAGAGGTTGCAAAACGTATACCATTTGAAGATTTAACTCCCATTTTTCCAAATAAAAGAATTATACTGGAAAACAAAAAAGAGCCCAATGATTTAGCAGTGAGACTGATTGATCTGATAGCTCCAATTGGACGGGGGCAGAGAGGTCTTATTGTCGCTCCACCAAAAGCTGGTAAGACTACTCTTTTAAAGAAAATAGCCAACAGTATTCTGACAAACTACAATGATTTACATTTGATTGTCCTTTTGATTGACGAAAGACCTGAAGAGGTCACAGACATGCAAGATTCCATAAAAGCAGAGATTCATTATTCTACATTTGATGAAACGCCAGAACACCATATCAAGGTTGCTGAGATGGTGCTGGAAAGAGCTATGCGACTTGTTGAGTGCAAAAAGGATGTGGTTATACTTTTAGATAGTCTTACCAGGCTTGCCCGGGCTTATAATCTGGTGGAACCACCATCTGGGAGAACACTTTCCGGTGGTCTTGACCCCAATGCTCTTCACAAGCCCAAGAAGTTCTTTGGTGCGGCACGAAACCTGAAAGAAGGTGGAAGTTTGACCATTCTTGCAACAGCTCTTATTGAGACAGGCTCAAGGATGGACGATGTTATATACGAAGAGTTCAAAGGTACAGGCAACATGGAACTTCACCTTGACAGAAAACTTTCTGAAAAGAGGATATTCCCGGCGATTGATATCAACAAGTCCGGAACACGAAGAGAAGAGCTTTTGCTTTCTGAAGAGGAAAAAGCTGCAGTTGATGCTATCAGGAGGGCTTTGTCTAATCTTGGGACTGCTGAGACAACAGAGAGAATTATCAATAGCTTAGCAAAGACAAAGTCAAATGAAGAATTTGTAAAGACAATATTGAAGAACCTGTTATAAATTTAAATTTTTTTGAGATTTGTAACAATCGGAGTGAGATTTAGAGCAAAGTAGCTGCTTTTTATATACAAAAAGCAGCTACTTTTTTTATTCTAAAAGTTTTTTTGAATTTAACATCTGCTGCTTTTTTGGAATAAACTGATTTTTGGGAGGTGATAAAAGTGAAGGTGTGTATTGACCCTGGCCATGGTGGGAAAGACCCCGGTGCAATAGGAAAAAATGGAACAAAAGAAAAGGACATAACTCTTGCAATTTCTCTAAAACTGAAATACATTCTGGAGGATGGACTCAAAATTGAAACTGTGCTTACAAGAGAGTCTGATAAACCTTCATGGGAGCAGAGAAACATTCAGGAAGACCTCAAAGCAAGGTGTAATATTGCCAATAGCAGCGGTGCAGACATTTTTATCAGTATTCACTGTAACAGCAGCCAGAGAGATACTGCAGGAGGTGTTGAGACATATTATTACAAAGATAGCAAAAAAGGATTTTTATTGGCTGTGGAGGTTCAAAAAAGTATTGTTAAAAATACAGAGCTTTTAAATCGAGGGGTAAAATTTGCTAACTTTTATGTTTTAAAGTGGACCAAGATGCCTGCAATTTTAATTGAATGCGGGTTTATAAGTAACCCGGAAGAAGAGGCAATGCTCAAAAGCGATACTTTCCAGACCCAGCTTGCTATGGCAATTGCAAACGGAGTAGCAAACTATCAAAAAAATATTGATAAAGCATAAAAAATGCTGTATTCTAATAATTAAAAAATAGAGCCAGAAATATACCTGGCTTTTTTTGTTTTTGAAATTTTAATACTGAAAGGAATGAATTTGTTGAATATAAAAGAATATACAGATTTTATTCGAATAAGCGGAGCTCAAATTGATTTTGACGCCACCTTTTTCAGTGGTCAGTGTTTTAGGTGGAGAAAAATGGATGATTTTTACATAGGAATTGTGGATGAAAAGATTATATTTATAAAGCCACAGGATGAGTATACATTTGATATTTACAATTGTTCACCTGATGAATTTAAAAAATCTCTTTACTGGTATTTTGATTTAGACAAGGACTATGACCAGATTTTAGATAGGCTGTCCAAACACGACATCATTTTAAGAGAAGCAGTTGAAAAGTACAGAGGTATGAGGCTTTTAAACCAGGAGCCATTTGAATGTATGATTTCCTTTATTATTTCTCAGAATAACAACATAAAAAGAATTCAGCTTCTAATAGAGAGACTTTGCCAGACTTTTGGTAAAAAGATAACCTACAAAGGGTATGTTGCCTGGTCATTTCCAGCAGAAGATAGTCTTTTTAATGCATCAATTGATGACTTTAAACAGCTTGGACTGGGCTATAGAGCAGAGTATATAAAAGATGCTGTTGAAAAAATAAAAAACGGGACTGTCAATTTAAATGAGTTGGTTGATCTGGATGTCCAGGAGGCAAGGCAAGTTTTGAAGAGTATAAAAGGGATTGGAGATAAAGTTGCAGATTGTATTTTATTATATTCACTGCAAAAATACAATATATTCCCGATAGACAGGTGGGTGAGGCGGGTACTAAAGGAGTTTTACCGACTTGAAACAAAAGAACAAATAAAAAACTTTATAGAATCATTTGGAGATTTAGCAGGTTATGCCCAGCTTTTTCTGTTTCACTATATAAGGAATAACTACAAAAATTGAAAACACGAGATTATGGAGGATGCACACCATGATTCCTTATAAGCTGATAATCCTCAGTGTAGCACCTTCTCTGTTTATTGCACTTTATATATATGTGAGAGACAGGTTTGAAAAAGAGCCACTGCATCTTCTTTTAAAGACCTTTTTATGGGGAGTGCTTATAAGCGCTGTAGTTGTACCGGTTGAATATTTTTTAATGGCATATGGCAGAATTTCTGCTTCAAGCAGGATTTCTTTTATTGTGTTTGAAGCGTTTGTTGTAGCAGGTCTTACAGAGGAATATTTTAAAAGGTTTGTTGTTTTGAGAGTTGCTTATGATACACCATATTTTAATCAGCCTTTTGATGGGATAGTTTACTGTGTTTTTTCAGCTGTCGGGTTTGCAGCAATTGAAAATGTAGGATATGTTCTTCAAACCTTTCAGGCATCACCCCAGGATACAATTTATGTGATAGTACTGAGAGGTATTATGGCAGTTCCGGCTCATGCAATGTTTGGAGTGGTGATGGGATACTATTTGGGTTTTGCAAAGTTTGCACCGCCTGATAAAAGCTACTGGTACTTCAAAGTGGCATTGATCCTACCAATGATTTTGCACGGGTTTTACGATTTTGTGCTGATGCTAAATATCTATGGTGCTCTTTTAATTGTTGGGGTATATGAGCTTTTGCTTTTTACCTACTGTTTAAGATTGATAAAAAGAAGTCAGGAGATTTCAAGGCTGTATTTTTAATTTCACTCTTTCTAAAAAGCACTTGTAAAATATACATAACTGTTGTAAAATAATCTTGCGCCTTTATGGGTATAAAAAAGAAAACTATTAGAATGAGGAATAACACAATTTAACATAAATTTTGGCAGGAGGTGAGAAGAATGAAAGAGGGAATCCATCCAGCATACTATCATGATGCAGTTGTCAGATGCGCATGTGGTGAGACATTTGTGACCGGTTCAACAAAGAAAGAAATCCATGTAGAAATTTGTTCAAAGTGTCACCCATTCTTTACAGGTAAGCAGAAGTTTGTTGACACAACAGGAAGAGTTGAAAGATTTATGAAAAAGTATGGTCTTGATCAAAAATAAAACATCAGGTGCGCACAAAAAGGGGATTAGCCTGTGCTAATCCTTTTTATTTTACAATTTTTATAAAGATGGGAAGATGAAGATGAAGATGAAGAAAACTACGATTGGTGGAATGGCACTGATTGAGGGTATTATGATGAAAGGACCAAAAAAGATTTCGGTTGTTGTAAGAAAACCAAATGGTGAGCTTTATAAAGAGGTTAAAGATTTGACAATAGATGATACAAGCACATTCAAGAGAATTCCTTTTATAAGGGGAATTTTCATTTTGTTTGAACAGATGGTTCTGGGTACAAAAGCTCTGATGAAATCAGCAGACATCGCTATGGAAGATTTGCCACAGGAAGAAAAAGAGAAGCAAAAAGACTTTTTTGACAAACTTTTTGAAAAGAAATTCTTTGAAAAAATAGGAATAACTGATATTGCAATATACTTTTCTGTTATTCTGTCGATGGTGCTTGGTGTGCTTTTGTTCTTTTATATTCCAACGTGGTCTGTTGAGATATTTAGAAAAATTGAAATGAGCAATTTTGGGAAAAACATGATTGAAGGAATTGTCAGAGTAATAATTTTTATTTTATATCTCATGCTTGCATCTCAGATGAAGGAGATAAAGAGGGTATTTGAGTATCATGGTGCTGAGCACAAAACAATATTTGCATATGAACATGGCTGTGAGCTGAAGGTTGAGAATGTTAAAAAGTTTTCTACCCACCATCCACGATGTGGCACCAGTTTTTTATTTATTGTAATAATAGTCAGTATCATTGTATTTACATTTTCAGGCTGGCAGTCTGTTTGGTTGAGGATGATTATAAGACTTTTGCTTTTGCCTGTAATTGTTGGTGTTTCATATGAGATAATAAGATGGGCGGGCAGAAGTGAAAGTCTTTTTGCCAGGATAGTATCATATCCTGGTCTGTGGTTTCAGAACATAACAACAAGAGAACCTGATGAAAAACAGATAGAGGTTGCAATTGAGGCGTTAAAAGAGGTCATTCCGGAGGACAAAAGCCTGGATGAGTGGTAGTGGAAGTAAAAGGCTCGGTGATATTTTGGGTGAGGTAAAGAGGACTTTGAAAGCTTCATGCACCGAAGATGGTGAAGATTGCAGCAAGATTTCTATTTTGCTTGTTTCCCAGATGCTGGGGATGGACAAAACAAAAGTGGTGGTAGAAAAGGATTTGACAATTGAAGAAGAAGACTATCAGAGAATAATTTATGCAGCTTTGAAATATGCAGCGGGCTATCCACTTCAATACTGTACAAACAGAGCCTACTTTATGGGACTTGAGTTTTATGTGGATGAGAATGTTTTAATCCCCCGTTTTGATACAGAGACTTTGATAGAGGTTGCAATTGAGATTTTTGAGGGTAAGGAAAATCTTCTTTTTCTTGATATGGGCACAGGAAGTGGCTGTATTGCAGTTGCACTTTGCAAGTTTTTACCCTGCAGGGTTGTGGCAGTTGATATCTCAGAAGATGCTATTAAAATTGCCAGAAAAAACGCAAAGTTGAATAATGTGGAAAACAAAATTGAGTTTATAAAAAGTGATTTGTTTGAAAACATTCCATCTTCATATAGATTTGATGCAATCATTAGCAATCCACCTTATGTATCTGAAAAACAAATATCAGATCTTGACAGAAGAGTTTTAAAAGAGCCCAGAATAGCTTTGTTTTCGGGCGAGGATGGACTCTGGCATTTTAAGCAAATTGCAAAAAATGCAGGATTGTATCTAAAAAATGGTGGGTATATAATACTTGAGGTTGGGTACAATCAGGCAAAGAGTGTAAAGAGTATTTTGCAGAGTTTGGGTTATAAAAATATAGATTCGAAAAATGACCTCAGTAATATAGAAAGATGTGTGTACGCAAGATGGGAGTTAAGCAACATCAGTCAGGGGTGATTGGATGATAGAAAAGCTTCAGGTTATAGAAGAAAAATATTTGGAACTTGAAAAGAAAATAGCAGATCCTGAGATAATAAGTAACCCTCAGGAGTGGCAAAGACTTCTAAAAGAGCACAGCAGTTTACAACCGATTGTAGAGAAATTTAGAGAATACAAAAGGATAATAAAAACAATTGAGGAAGCTGAGGAACTTCTGGATTCTAACATTGACCAGGATTTCGAAGAGCTTGTAAAAGAGGAGCTAAATCAGGCAAAAGAACAAAAAGAGGTTATTGAAAGGGAACTAAAAATTTTACTTTTACCCAGGGACCCAAACGATGAAAAAAATGTTATAATGGAAATAAGAGCGGGGGCAGGCGGTGAGGAAGCAGCACTTTTTGCTGCAGAGCTATTCAGGATGTATTCAAGATATGCTGAGAGGAAGAACTGGAAGGTTGAAGTAATGTCAACAAGCGAAAGTGACCTTGATGGGTTTAAAGAAGTCATATTTATGATAAGCGGTAAAGGTGCTTATAGCAGGCTAAAGTATGAAAGTGGTGTTCACAGAGTCCAGAGAGTTCCTGTTACAGAATCAGGAGGTAGAATTCATACTTCCACTGCAACTGTTGCAGTACTTCCCGAAGTTGAGGAAGTTGAAGTTGAGATAAAAGAAGAGGACCTTGAGATTGATACATTCAGGGCAAGCGGTGCGGGGGGTCAGCATGTAAATAAAACTGAGTCTGCTGTGAGAATCATCCATAAACCTACAGGGATTGTTGTCTCCTGCCAGGATGAGAGGTCGCAGCACGCAAACAGAGACAAAGCCATGAAAATACTCAGAGCAAGACTATATGATTATTATCAGTCTTTGCAACAGAAAGAGATAGAGTCGCAAAGGCGAAGTCAAGTTGGGACAGGTGACAGGAGCGAGAGAATCCGCACATACAACTTCCCACAGGGAAGAGTTACCGATCATCGAATTGGCTTGACGCTTTACAAACTTGAACAGATTCTGGACGGTGACCTTGACGAGATAATTGATGCACTTATTACTTACTTTCAAACAGAAAGATTAAAAGAGGTTAGCTGATTTGCCGATAATTGATTTGACAGAGTGTGCGAAATTACAAAAAAAGGGATGATGCAGAAAGATGGATATACTGTCAATTGGTGGACTGATTTTAGGATTTGGTTCGCTTTTGACTGCGTTTATAATTGAAAAAGGTAATCCTGCAAAGCTTTTGCAGATTTCCGCTGCAATGATTGTTTTCGGTGGGACAATAGCAGCTGTTCTGGTTTCATTTCCGATGTCTGAAATAAAGCTTGCAGTAAAGCATCTTAAAATGGTTTTTATGGACAAGAAGATTGACTTTGCGGGGATTGTCGAGCAGCTTGTTCAGCTTTCTGACAGGGCACGCAAGGAAGGACTTTTGGCTTTGGAGCAGGAGCTTCCTAACATCCAAAACCCGCTTTTAAAAAAAGGCTTGGGATTGGTTGTTGATGGAATCGAAGGTGAGGTCATAAAAGATATCTTGGATAGAGAGGTTTATCTTGCAGAAAATGAACTAAAGGCTGCGGCCGAGGTTTTTGAGGCAGCAGGAGGTTATGCGCCCACAATGGGTATTATTGGTACTGTTATGGGACTGATTTCGGTTCTGAGTAATCTTACCAATCCGGATGAGTTGGGACCGGCTATCGCGGTTGCGTTTGTTGCAACTTTGTATGGTGTGTCTTCGGCAAACCTTATTTGGCTTAACTTTGGCAAAAAGATAAAGACCAAGGCAAAACAGGAGAGGATGCTCAACGAAATTATCGTTGAAGGACTTTTGTCCATTCAAGCCGGTGAAAACCCGAGAATACTCAGAGAGAAAATAGGTGGAATGCTAAACGAAGGTGGTCAGAAAGAAAAACAGGCAACAGAAGCTGCGAGCGCAGCTGTTGGGGGTTGATATAAATGGCAGTTAAAAGAGTTGAAGAACCCGAAAAGGAAAACCATGAAAGGTGGCTTATTACTTATGCCGACCTTATAACACTTTTGCTTATCTACTTTATTGTCATGTATTCAATGAGTAGACTTGACATTGACAAATTCAAAAATTTCACAGAATCACTGACATCTGTTTTAAAAGGTACTGCTTATATATTCGAAAATTCCGGTCCTTCGATTCTTGAAGGTCTGTCGGGTAAGAATGTAAAAGGGACCAATACCGAGGTTGGTGGAACGTCCAAAAACAAGCAGATGACTGAAGAGGAGATTATAAATGATGTTCAGAAACAGGTTTTGAGTCTTATTAAAGAGCACGGTATTGAAGGGAAAGTGCTTGTGATACAGGAAGAAAGAGGGCTGTCGATCTTACTTAAAGATGTTCTGTTTAACAGTGGCTCTGCACAGCTAACGCCCCAGGCAAAAGAGGCTGTGCATGAGATTGCAAAGATACTGGAAAAGGTTCCGAACAATAATATCAGAATTGAAGGACATACAGACAATGTTCCCATTCATAACAGGTACTTTTATTCAAACTGGGAGCTTTCAACTGCAAGAGCGACCACTGTTTTACAGGAAATTCTAAAAGTTTCAAAAGTAAGACCGGAAAGGTTTTCTGTTGTGGGATATGGCGAATACAGGCCAATTGCGTCAAACAAAACACCTGAAGGGAGAGCTCTTAACAGAAGAGTCACTATTGTGATTTTGAGAACAGTTTACAGCAAAGCAGAGCCTGCAAGATAGATGCTTGTATTTTTGTTTATAAGGTTCAGTATTTTACAACAATGCTTATTAATATTTTATACCAATTATAGTAGATATTGATTAATTAATGGTTTGTTTATTAAGTTTTTTTATGGGTTTATGTAAACCTGTCCTATAGCATATGCTGGTGTAATGATATGATGTTTAGAATAAGATGATTACGGAATATAATTGCAAAAAGACTACTTACAATTGAGACAATTTCTGATTTGTGATAAATTTTTTGCACTACTTTTGCTGGAGTGGTTGGAGTTATGACCATGATAATTGATGCTAAAGAGAGAATAGATTATGATGAACTTTCAAAGGCGGCTCAAATTTTAAGAGAAGGTGGTCTGGTTGCATTTCCCACCGAGACTGTTTATGGACTTGGAGCAAATGCACTTTTGAAAGAGGCGGTTGACAGGATTTTTGTGGCAAAAGGAAGACCTCAGGACAATCCATTGATTGTTCATATTTCTTCAATAGATATGCTTGAGATGTGTGCTGAAGTTACCGACAAAAGAGTATATGACCTCATTAAAAGATTGTGGCCAGGACCTCTTACAATTGTATTGCCTAAGAAAAAGTGTATTCCTGATAATGTCACAGCAGGACTTTCAACAGTTGGCATTAGAATGCCGAATAATAAAATTGCGCTTGAATTAATAAGACTATCAGGTGTACCCATTGCAGCACCGTCTGCAAATGTATCTGGCAGGCCAAGCCCAACCGAAGCTCAGCATGTGATAGATGACCTTTTTGGCAAAGTTGATGTGATAATTGACGGTGGCAGGTGCTCTTTTGGGCTTGAATCAACAGTTGTTGACCTGAGCACCTCAAAGCCCTGTATACTGCGCCCGGGTGCAGTGCCTTTTTCTGTTTTAAAAGAGATTATAGATGAGATTGAATATGACCCCTCGGCTTTGAATGGGAATATTTCATCATCACCAAAAGCACCGGGTATGAAGTACAGGCACTATGCGCCGGATGCAAAATTGATAGTGGTTAAAGGTAAAGCTCATAAAAGGATAGATAAGATAAACGAAATAAAGAAAAATTTGGAGGCGAAAGGATACAGGGTTGGTATACTTTGCTTTTATGAGACAGCTTTAAATTTTGAATCTCAGTATAAACTGATACTGGGTAGCATGTTTGACTGTGAAGAGTGTAGCAGAAATCTGTTTTCTGTCCTGAGAAAGTTTAATCAGCTTGGTGTTGATTATATTCTCTGTGAATGGGGAGAGTTTGGAATAGAATATCTTGCACTTGAAAACAGGCTTTTCAAAGCCTCAGCGAACAATGTAATTGAGGTGTTGTGATGAAGAGGAAAAAGATACTTTTTGTGTGCACAGGGAATACGTGCAGAAGTCCTATGGCTGAATATCTTTTAAAGGATAAGCTGAGGAAGATGAATATAGACAATATTGAGGTTGAATCGGCTGGTCTGTCTGCTTTTTTTCCGCAAAAGGCTTCAAAGAATGCCGTATTGGTTATGAACGAGCTCGGAATTGATATTTCTTCTCATGTGTCAAGGTTGATTAGTGAAGATATGATAAAGGAGAGCAGTTTGATTTTGACAATGGAAAAATATCATAAAGAGGCAATAATCAATATGTATCCTGGAGCGATGGATAAGGTCTTTACTCTAAAAGAGTATGTATCAGATAGAAGGGATGACCTTGATGTGGTTGACCCATACGGTGGTGATATTGACGAGTACAGAAAGTGCAGAGATGAGTTAAATAGCCTGATTGACAGACTCCTGACGAAAGTGGATGACATATGATAAAAGTAATTTGTGTTGGGACAGTAAAAGAAAAATATTTCAAAGAAGCTATAGATGAGTATAGAAAACGACTTTCTAAGTGGATAAAAATTGAGGAAGTTGAAATAAAAGAAGAGGATGAAAACAGGTATCCAAATATTGAGTTGCTTTTGGCAAAAGAGGCTGAAAAGATTTTGAAACATATAAAAGATAATCACTATGTAATAGTTTTTGATGTAAAAGGGACTCAGCTGAGTTCTGAGCAGTTTGCACAGCTGCTTCATGAAAAAATCTCAAAGAGTGAGGATGTAGTATTTGTAATAGGTGGTTCAAATGGACTATCAGATGCTGTAAAAAGAAGAGCAAATTTGCTGATATCATTTTCAAGATTTACTTTTCCCCATCAGCTTTTTAGAGTGCTTGTTTATGAACAGGTTTACAGGGGATTTACAATTATTAAAGGGATTAAATATCATAAATAAAACAGGCTGCTCTTTATGTATACGAGCAGCCTGAACATTTTGTTTTTATTGTTATAAATGTATCATGGTACCAATTCCTTTGTCGGTGAATATTTCAAGCAGGATACAATGCGGAATTCGACCATCCAGAATATGAGTACGACCAACTCCATGCTTCAGAGCGTCAATACAGCCCAAAACCTTTGGAATCATTCCACCATCAATTTTTCCCTCATCAATCATCTTTAAAACCTCATCGGCGCTGATTGCCGATATAATCTCAGGGCTGTTTTTGTCGAACTTTAATCCCTCAACATCTGTCATAAACATGAGCTTTTCAGCTTTTATTGCCTTTGCAATCTCAGCAGCAACAGTGTCGGCATTGATATTATAGCTTGTACCATCCTCTCCAACGCCGATTGGAGCAACAACCGGTATGTATTCATCTTTTGCAAGCATCTCCAGAACCTTTGCGTTGATTGACACAACCTCACCCACAAAACCTAAGTCAACTTTCTCTCCGTTTACAATTTCATAATGTTTTCTTGCCTGAATCAGATTTCCATCAATTCCACATATGCCTATTGCTTTTCCACCTTTTTGATTTAACATTGATACAAGCTCTTTGTTTGTTTTTCCAACAAGGACCATCTGCGCAACTTCCATTGTTTGAGTATCTGTCACTCTAAGACCGTTTACAAACTGGCTTTCAACCTTTAATTTTTTCAAAACAGAATTGATATCCGGTCCCCCACCGTGTACAACAATTGGATTAACACCAATGTATTTTAACAGTGTGATGTCTTCCATAACCCAGTTTTTTAGTTTGTCATTTATCATTGCATTTCCACCATATTTTATTACAACTGTCTTGCCATAAAGCTTTTGAATGTAGGGAAGGGCTTCTATTAAAATACTTGCCTTTTCAATCAATTTATCCATCTCTTCATACATTTTTTTGTCATTCCTCCATGAATTTTACTTTTTTCAAAAATACTCTCCGGCCATTACAAGACCTGTTTTTTCATTCAAAGAGAACTTAATGTTCATATTCTGTATAGCCTGTCCGGCAGCTCCTTTAATTAGGTTGTCAATACATGAAATTACAATTACTCTGTTTGTCTTTCTATCAACTTCAAGCCCTATATCAACAAAATTTGTTCCTGTAACATATTTTAACTCTGGCAAACCATCTTCATATATTCTTATAAAAAATTCATCTTTGTAAAACTGTTTGTAAATTTCAATAAGATCATTTTTATCCAAATTTTTCGTAAGTGTTGCATATATTGTTGACAGAATTCCTCTTTTTACAGGTAGAAGATGTGGTGTGAATGAAATATTCAAGGTTTCACCATAAAGAAAGCTGCACTTTTCTTCTATTTCGCTTGTATGCCTGTGTTTTGCAACTCCATATGCTTTAAAATTTTCATCAACCTCACAAAAGCTATAAGCAAAGTCTGACTTTTTACCGGCGCCGGATACGCCCGATTTTGAGTCAATTATGATACTATCTTTTTGTACAAGCTTTTTCTTCAAAAGTGGTGCTAAGCCCAGGATAGCACTTGTTGGATAACAGCCGGGATTTCCTATTATCTTTGAAGATTTGATTTCTTCTCTGTATATTTCACAAAGACCATAGCTGCTTTCACTTATAAGATTTGTATACTTATGTTCACCATAGTCTTTTGAATATCTAGCAAGGTCTTTGTATCTGAAATCGCTACTTAAGTCAATTACAACTTTGCCAAGGTCATAGGCTAATTTGACATATTCCTGTGATACTCCATGTGGAAGAGCACAGAAAACAACATCTGCTTCCTTTATCAGATCGGCGTCAAATTCTTTAAAAGTCAGATTTAGAATTTTTTTAAACTGAGGATTTGTTTTTTCTATAGGAATATCCCTGTTACTGGACGAAATAATTGATGAAATTTCGACATCAGGATGCTTTAACAAAAGCCTTATAAGCTCAATTCCGGTGTATCCTGATGCACCGATTATGGATGCTTTAATCAACTCTTTTTCATCTCCTTAAATTCATAGACTGTTTACTATGCAAATAATTATACATCAATGTGTATAATAATACAATAGCATTTTGCCAAATATTTAAATTGATTTATTCGACAGTGTGGGGTATTATATAACTATAAATGACATTTTTTGCGGGGTAGGTTGTGGTGAAAAAGACAAAAATATCGTTTGTAGTTTTTTTGATCTCCATGTTGCTACTTGTCTCAGCTTTTGCGGCCACCTCTTACAAACTCTTTGTAGATAGCAAGCAGGTTGATTCGGTCAGGATTCTGGAATATAATAAAAGCATTTATTTTGCTCTCTCCGACTTTTTCAGGTATAAGGGATATGCGGTTTCATATGACTCAAAATCTAAAAAGGTTTCGGCAAGAAAATCCAAAGATACTTATGAATTTTATATTGAGAGGACCTATTACTATTACAATAAAACCAGGAAAACTCTTTCTGGAAAGGTCTTGCTCAAAAACGGGAAATCATACATACTGGCAAAGGATATATCATCAATTTTTGGATATTATTATCAGGAAGACAGAGCCAGGAAGATAGTTAAATTGACAGCCAAAAAGGCTGTAGTATCTTCCAGTCAGAAAAGTTCTTCAAATAAAAAGAATTCATCTTCTAAAATTTTGACATCACGGGGGGATTTACAAAGAGCAGTATCGCAGAGCATTTATCTTTCTGATTTGAAATATTCAATTGAAAATAACAAATTCACTTTGCTGATAATTACTTCTGCATCTGCTACATACAAAGATTATGTCTTATCAAATCCTGACAGGATAGTAGTAGATATTTTAAATACAATTGATAATTTACAAAACAATACTATTCAAATTGGCAAAAGTGGGATTTTAAGAATAAGACATGCTTTGAACAAAACATCAACTGGAGAGCCATTTGCAAGAGTTGTTATTGATTATGATGCTACTTTGGTTAAAAACTATAAAATCAGCAAAGCTGACAACCAAATAAAAGTTGAAATTGATTTGCCTGAGGTTATTGAAAATAAAACAAATATAGATAGCAGCAATATAAATCTTTCTGGTAATAATCAGGAAAGTCAGCAGAATAATTATGAAGCCAAAAGCAGTGTCTACATGGTGCAAAAGATTAACATCACAAGCGCAGATAGCTTTTCTGTAGTACAGATGGATATTGTGCCGACGGTTGTAAGTGATATTTACAGGGCAGATGAGTCATTTGTTGTTTTAAATTTAAAAGGCGCTCAATTTAACCTTGACAATGGAAGTCTTTTTCAGGTGAATGATGGAATAATAGATTACTATGTTCTTTCAAATATTGATTCAAACAATGCTCAGGTTGTTTTTTCAACAAAGGCAAATGTATTTGTGATGAACAGGTTTGATAGCAAGTTGGAAGTTGTGTTTGCGAATCAATATGCAAACATAAAGCTTTATAATACAAATGGTCTTGTTATA
The DNA here is from genome assembly GCF_026810225.1 of Caldicellulosiruptor morganii. Taxonomy (NCBI): domain Bacteria; kingdom Bacillati; phylum Bacillota; order Caldicellulosiruptorales; family Caldicellulosiruptoraceae; genus Caldicellulosiruptor; species Caldicellulosiruptor morganii. Next base: position 1,635,783 of record NZ_CP113865.1, on the reverse strand, counting down.
AGCTCTCCATTTGTATATGACATTAACTACACATATGATACTGCAAACAACATAATAAGAATAGTTAGCAAAAATCCGGTTGCAATCTCAGATGATGTCTACAATCTCAAAGGTACAATTATCAGCAGTGTTTATTCGGTATATCAGGATGATGGTTGCACAGTAACTATTGCGGTTAATCCTGATTATGTAGCTTCAATTAACAAAAGCGAAAAAAACATCATAATCGGTTTTTCACAAAAGCCAAAACAACAGAAAAAGCTTAAAATCTTTATTGACCCCGGGCATGGCGGGTCTGACCCCGGTGCCATCTATACAAAGATTGTCAATGGCAAAAAAATAACATACAACGAAAAGGATTTTAACCTTGATATATCATTGAGGCTCAGAGACAAGCTCAAAAGTCTCGGGTATGATGTTTACATGTCAAGAGAGACAGACAAGTTTGTTGACCTTTATGACAGGACAAAGATGGCAAATAGCCTTAATGCTGACCTGTTTATATCTATCCACAACAATGCAATAAACAATCCTCAAACCCGTGGCACAATGGTTTTGTACAAGGAAAAGAATTTAAATGGTTTTATTTCGGATAAGCAATTTGCGCAGGTTGTACTGGACTATATAGTTAAAAATGTAGGTACGCAAAACAAAGGTATTGTTGAAAGACCCAATCTGGTTGTTTTAAAAACATCAAACATGCCGGCTGTTTTGGTGGAGGTTGCATTTGGGACAAATCAGGATGATTTGAACCTTCTTTTAAGTGATTCTTTCAAAGACGCAGTTGCAAAGGCTATTGCCGATGCTGTGGAGCTTATAAGGACAAATTACCGAAGATAAATAAGGTATGGGCTGGCAGGTAGTTCGAAAGACCAGCCCTTTTGTTTTTTTCAGATCTGCTTTTTGCAAAACACAAATCTTTCGAAAGCTTCTGCAATTGCCCCCTGATTATTTGTAGCACATGTTACAAACTTTGCAAGTCTTTTTACTTCATCAGGCGCATTTGCAACTGCAACACTTACATTTGCAATTTCAAACATGCCAGTGTCATTGAAGTTATCACCAATTGCAAGAACATTTTCTGGATTTATTGACTTGATTTTTAAAAGTTTTAAAAGAGCTTTTTCTTTAGAAGACTCAATATCAAGAATTTCCAGAAATCCATAGTCTTTGTTATCAGATGCATAATATAAAATAACGTTTATGTTGCAGCTTAGGTTTTTAAAAATATCTGCCAGATATTTTAACTTATCATACCTTCCAACAATTCCAATATGACTGATTGGAGATTTTGCAAAATCAAGAAGATTTTTTTGAGGATATGTTGGTTTGTGAAGCTGCCTTCCTTTTACAAAGTTCAAAAAGTATGTATCATGGTTATCTCTCCATTTGTATATCATATGGAAATCCTCTTCAAAACCCAGGACGATATAGTAATCAACATCAAAATGACTTTGTTCTAAAAAGCTCAAAATCTCTATTTTTGCACTCTCTTTTAAATAGTTTTTCACAATGGGCCTGGATAGAATATTATCGAAAATGTAAACTCCATTTGCTAATATTAGATGGCAGGCAACCTGGAGCTTTTTAGCAATCTCAAAAGCAGAGGCACCCCTTCCAGTACACAGAGCTATACTTATACCGTATTCTGTTGATGCTTTTTGCAAGGCTTTTAGGTTCTTTTCGGGAATGTTACCACTGTCATCCAATAGCGTTCCGTCTATGTCGATTGCAGCAAGTTTTATCAAGCTCATCACCTTCTTACCAGAAATATTAAACAAAAAAAGAAGGAAGGTTCTCATATATTTTGGACTTTGTTAACAAATTAACTTTTGCATACTGTATACAAGACAACGAGAATATGCTATAATCTTAATAGCAATAGTTTATCATCACAAAGAGAAAGGGGCAATATTGGGCATATGGAGTATATCTATTTAGCGCTTATATTTGTACCAATTATAGCTGCAGCTTTTGTTTATCTGTTTAACAATAACACGTTCAGAAAAGCTATTGTTTTTTTGATGTCTGCTGTGCTGGTTGTACTGATGGTATTTGCTATTTTGCAGGGTGACAGAGAAGTAAAGCTTTCTCACAGTTTAAGTGTTGCTCTTGAGTATCTTATAACATTTGCTGATTATTTCCTGCTCGCTGTAATATTCTTGATAGGTATAAAACTCAGAAATAACCTCATAAGCCTTCTTGCAGCTTTGCAATTTGTTTTTATGTTTGTGTTTGAATTTAGGGCAGGAAAATTGGAAGTTGAAAGTGTCTTTTATGTTGACCATCTGACTTTTATAATGCTTATGCTGATAAATGTAATAGGGGTACTTATCAGTATTTTTGCTCTTTCATATATGGATGAGCATGAAAAACACCTGCATCTTGAAAAAAGCAGGCAGAATGTATTCTTTGGGGTAATAATGCTCTTTTTGGGTGCTATGAACGGGCTTGTTTTGTCAAACAATATCCTGTGGGTGTACTTTTTCTGGGAGATTACAACCCTTTGCTCATTCCTGTTAATTTCACATGACCAGAATGAAGAAAGTATTAAAAATGCAACAAGAGCCCTTTTGCTAAACTCTGTCGGCGGGCTTTCTTTTGTGCTGGGTATAATATTTATGTACTATAAATCCGGTGCTATTTCTTTGAGTGAGATTATAAAGTCGCAGGATAGCGCTATATTAATGATACCAGTTGCTTTTTTGGCACTGGCGGGATTTACAAAATCAGCACAGTTTCCGTTTCAAAGCTGGCTTTTGGGTGCAATGGTAGCACCAACACCTGTGTCAGCGCTTTTGCATTCAAGCACAATGGTAAAGGCAGGGGTTTATCTGATTTTGAGGCTATCGCCTGTTTATATTGATACGTGGTTATCAAATATAATTGCTGTTCTGGGGGCATTTACATTTGTTGCAGCAGCGCTTCTGGCAATATTTCAGACAAATGCAAAAAGGATTCTGGCATACTCAACAATTTCAAATCTGGGGCTTATAATTGCACTATCATCTATTGCAAATGTGTATTCAATTTATGCAGCAGCACTTTTGATTATTCTACACGGTGTTTCAAAAGCGCTTTTGTTTTTGTGTGTGGGTTCAATTGAGCAGGGCATTGGTTCACGAAATATAGAAGATATGGACGGGATTAAATACAAAATGCCATTAGCAGCATATCTTACTCTTTTGGGAAGTATCTCTATGCTGCTTTTGCCGTTTGGTGTTTTGATTACAAAATGGATTGCAATAGAAGTTTCAACCCAGAATATTGTTGCCATGCTTGAAATAATATTTGGCAGTGCATTTACTGTCGTGTTCTGGACAAAGTTTATCGGAAAAATTCTCTCTGATGGAAAAGATACAAAAAGAATTGAATATTTTGAGGCTTTGCGACACCTGCCATTGATGGCTATATCGATATTTGTAATAATTGTGAGTGCATTTATGGTGCAATTTACAAACGTATTTGTTGTTCCATTTTTTAAATCAGCCTTCGCAAGGTTTTCCGGGGTAAGTAGCAGAGGGCTGAAAGAACTATATATTAAAGACTTTTTCGGATTTAATCCGTTTGTATTTTTTGGAATACTTGTGGTGGGGATAGTAACAGGTGTGATTTTGTACAGGCTTTTAAGACCAAAAAGATATGTCAGGGTTTATATGTCATGCGAAAACGACGATAACTTCAGCTTCAGAGCAGAAAAAGATAAGCCTGTTGAGTTTGAGTTTAAAAACTACTATTTTGATACCCTGGTTAGAGAAAACAACATCACTTTGATTTCAAATATTATTTCAATTGCACTAATTGCTATAATGTTTGGGGTGATATTGAAGTGAAGGAAGTCTATCTAATTTTGCTTACAGTAGTAATAGCACCAATCATTGGTGGGTTATTGAGTGGTATTGATAGAAAAATCACTGCACGTATGCAAAATAGATTTGGTCCACCCATATTGCAACCATTTTATGATTTGTTCAAGCTGTTTTCAAAAGAGACAATTGTTGTATCAAATACCCAGATTCTTTATGCATTTCTCTTTTTAGTATTCAATGTGGTTGCACTTGTTATGTTTGTTTTGAAGATGGATTTGCTTTTGATTTTATTTGTGCTTGCTTTTGCTGTGACAGCATTAATTCTGGGTGCGATATCTACAAACTCACCTTACTCAAGGATTGGTGCTCACAGAGAGCTGATTTCTGTGCTTGCTTATGAACCGGTTTTAATAGCTGTGATAATTGGAATTTATTTGGTCACTGGCAGCTTTAAGGTATACGATGCAATAAAGTATCCAGGGTTTTTGATACTGGATCTTCCATTTATATTTATAGCATTAACCTATGTACTTACAATAAAGCTCAGAAAATCTCCGTTTGATTTGTCAACATCGCACCATGCGCATCAGGAGATTGTAAAAGGTATTACAACAGAGTTTGCAGGTCCTGTTCTGGGGCTGATTGAGCTTGGGCACTGGTATGAGCTTGTTCTTTTGCTTCTTTTAATAGGTTTATTTTTTGCAAAGAATATAGCAGTTGCAATTTTTGCAATGGTTTTATGCTACTTTTTGGAGATTTTGATTGATAACATATCAGCAAGACTCACATGGAGAATAATGCTAAAATTTACATGGTCAATTGCTCTGGGTCTTGCTTTGGTAAATCTCATCTGGGTATATATAAAATACAGAGTATTATAAGAAGACAAAGGTGGGATAGTGAGTGATTTTTAAAAAGGCTCTGAAAAAATCACCATGGATTATTCACTATGATTGTAACAGCTGTAATGGCTGTGATATAGAGATTTTATCAACACTTACTCCTGTATATGATGTTGAGAGGTTTGGAATTATAAATGTAGGAAATCCGAAGCATGCTGATATACTTGTTGTCTCAGGTTCAGTGAACCACAGAAATGCAAGGGTTTTAAAAAATATATACGATCAGATGCCACACCCAAAAGCGGTTGTGGCAATAGGGGCTTGTGCGTGTTCAGGTGGAATTTTTAAAGAGTGCTACAACACTCTGGGCGGAGCAGACACTGTCATCCCTGTTGATGTGTATGTTCCCGGGTGTGCACCGCGACCTGAAGCTATTATGGAGGGCATTTTAAAAGCTGCGGATATCCTGGAAGAAAAGAAAAAGAATATGAAAAAGGGTGAGATTTTGAATGCTGCAAAATCTTAAAGAGATACAGAAAGAGGATTTGAAAAAAGAGGTATTTGAACTCAAATCAAGCGGGCACAGGTTTGTCACAGCAACCTGTGTTGATCTGGGAGATGGCAGATTTGATATAATATATCACTTTGATAAGGATTATGAGCTTAAAAACCTGAGGGTGACTGTAGAAAATGGCGAGAAAATACCATCAATTTCAGATGTATACTTTGCAGCTGTGTTTGTTGAAAATGAAATCAAGGATTTGTTTGGTATAGAGTTTGAAAATCTTCTGATTGACTATGAAGGAAAGTTCATGATAACAGATGAGCTTGAAAGTCCTATGCGCAAAAAGCCAGTTGTGAAGGTCAAGAAAGGGGAGTAAGAAAGCTTTGGGAAAAAGGACAGTAGTTCCATTTGGACCGCAGCATCCTGTGCTGCCGGAGCCGCTTCAACTGAGGCTTGTGCTGGAAGATGAAAAGGTTGTAGAGGCAATCCCTGCAATTGGGTATGTTCACAGAGGGCTTGAAAAGCTTGCCGAAGAGAAGGACATTAACCAGAACATATATGTAGTTGAAAGGGTTTGCGGGATTTGTTCTTTCCAGCAGGCACTCGCTTACTGCCAGGGTATTGAAGAGTTGATGGGTGTTGAAGTCCCGGAAAGAGCAAAATACCTGCGTGTCATCTGGTCAGAGCTTCACAGGCTTCACAGCCACCATCTGTGGCTCGGGCTTTTAGCAGATGCATTTGGTTTTGAAAGCCTGTTTATGCAGTGCTGGCGAAACAGAGAACTTGTAATGGATCTGATGGAGGCAACAGCAGGTTCAAGGGTTATAATATCAACAAACATCATTGGCGGTGTGAGGCGAGATATAGACCAGGATAAACAGAAGTTTATTCTGGACAACCTTGCAAAGCTTGAAGAGGAGCTAAAGAAGATCGAAGGTGCGTTTTTGAACGACTACACTGTCAAAAAAAGGCTTGTAGGAGTAGGTGTGCTTTCGAAAGAAGAAGCGTATGAACTTGGTTGTGTTGGACCGATGGCAAGGGCAAGTGGAATCAATATGGATTTGCGGACAACAGGTTATGCTGCATATGGCGAACTTGACTTTGAACCTGTGGTAGAGTCCGACGGAGATTGCTATGCAAGATTAAAAGTAAGGCTCAGGGAATGCTATCAGTCAATTGACCTTATAAGACAGGCAATCTCCAAGATGCCAGAAGGTGAGATATCAACACCTGTAAAGGGGTTTCCCAATGGTGAAGTAATATCAAGAGTTGAACAGCCAAGAGGCGAGGATGTTTACTATATTAAAGCAAATGGGACCAAAAACTTGGAAAGGCTCAGAATAAGAACACCAACTTTTGCCAACATTCCTGCGCTTGTAAAAATGCTACAGGGTGTTGATTTTGCAGAAGTTCCAATGCTTGTTTTGACAATTGATCCGTGTATTTCATGTACAGAAAGGTAAAAAGCCAGGAAAGAGGGATGAATGCGAAGATGTTTGGGATGGTCAAAAATGTGCTGAACAATCTATTTTCAAAACCTGCAACACGGCTCTATCCCAAGGAGAAAAGACCTTTTTTTAAAGGGACAAGAGGGAGTCTTGAAATTGAAATAGAAAAGTGTATTTTTTGTGGCATTTGTCAGAGAAAGTGTCCGGCAAATGCCATTACAGTTGACAGAAGTTCAAAGACATGGCAGCTAAACCAGTACAAGTGTGTACTTTGCAATGTATGTGTTGAGTCCTGCCCAAAAAAGTGTTTAATTTCAAAAGAACAGTTCAATAATCCTACAACTTACAAAGAGCTTTATATTCAAAAGCAGGAAGCACAGGAAGCTGCTCAAGAAAAGGAGATAAAGGTTGCAGGTGTTAGCAGTTCATAAAGAAAGGGTAATATGAGGATGCATGAGTATTTTGTCACACAGCAGCTGATAAAGATTGCAGAAGATGAGCTAAAAGAGATAAAGCCCAAAAGAGTTTTATCCATAAAAGTCATTGTGGGTGAGCTCAGTGGAATTATCGATGAGTCTTTGAAGTTTTACTTTGATGTTCTAACAAAGGGTACAATCCTGGAAGGGAGCAAACTTGAGATTGAACAAAAAAAGGCTTTGCTTTTTTGCAATGCATGCCATGAATATTTTGAGAGGACAAAAGATTTTCTCTGTCCGAAATGCAAAGCCTTAGGGAAGCTTACACAGTATGGCAAAGAATTTTATATTGAATCTATAGAGGTAGATGATGGAGATGAAAATTAAGGTTATCAAAGATATTTTACAAAAAAATGAATTTTCGGCTGACAGTATCAGAGAGCTTGCAAAAGAAAATAGATGGTTTTTGATAAATGTAATGGGGTCGCCGGGTGCTGGCAAAACTTCATTTATCAGAACAATGATAAATGCATTTAAAGATAAGTTCAACATAGCTGTGATTGAAGGGGATGTTGCTTCTACAATTGATGCTGAGGAGATTTCAAAACTTGGTGTAAAGGTGCTGCAGATAAACACAGGTGGTGCCTGTCATCTGGTTGCAGATAGTATAAATGAGGCTATTTTAAATTTGAATCCCGGGAAGAATACAATCATTTTTATAGAAAATATTGGAAATCTGATATGTCCATCCTCATTTGACTTGGGCGAGAACATGAGAGTTGTTATATCATCTGCTGCTGAAGGTGATGACAAGCCTTATAAATACCCTATAATGTTTGAAAGTAGCGATGTTGTTGTGCTGTCAAAAATTGATGTTGCAGAGGTAATTGGTTTTGACATGGAAAGGTATATAAAAGGACTGAAAGCTATTAAAGGAGATAATTTGAATCTTTTTAAGGTTTCGTTCAAAACATCAGAAGGTTTGAATGAACTTGAGGACTATTTTTCAAAGCTATTCAGCTCATACTTTAATCATAAATAGGGGTCAAGTATAAAAATGAAAAGATACAGATACATCTTCAGAGGGCTTGTACAGGGGGTCGGTTTCCGACCCTTTATTTATAATCTTGCAAAAGATCTGGGGCTTGCTGGTTTTGTCAAAAACATAGGCGAGGGAGTTTTGGCAGAATTTCAGGGTGAGCTTGAAAATACCGAAATTATTGATGAATACATCGCAAGAAGGCTTCCCAAAAACGCTAAAATTGAGATGATTGAAAAGTTCGAGATAAAACCAGATTTTAACGAAAATGATTTTTATATCCTTGAAAGCAGCAAAGGTAAAATCTCGACAGTAGTCCCTTTTGATTTGGGGCTCTGTGAAGAATGTAAAAGGGAGTTTTATGATAAAAATCACAGGCATTTTATGAATCTGTTTATAAGCTGTATAAATTGCGGACCAAGATATACAATGATAGAATCCTTGCCTTATGACAGGGATAAAACCTCAATGAAAGAGTTTGAATTCTGTGATGATTGCAAAAGAGAATATTATATGCCGGATAACAGGAGATTTAATGCACAGTCAACAACATGCCCTGTATGTGGTCCACGCCTTTTTCTGTATTCTTTTAAGAAGAAAAAGCATATAGATGGCAGTAACATGGAGCTTTTGGATAAAGTATGTGAGGAGATAAAAAAGGGGAAGATTGTTGCTATAAAAGGAATTGGTGGATTTCATTTAGTAGTTGACCCTTATAACAAAGAAGCTGTAGAAAGGCTTTTTCAGAATAAGAAAAGAGAAGGCAAGCCCATGGCACTTGTGTGCAGGGATATTGAAACGGTTAAAAAGTACTGCAATGTCAGTAAATATGAAGAAGAAATTTTTAATTCACCCAGATGTCCTATAATCCTCTTTGAGAAAAAGACAGGAGATTTTCTGCATGTAAATGGTGGTCTTCATACACTTGGTGTTATGAGAGCGTATACACCGATTCTGGATTACATTCTGGCAAAGACAGACAAAGAGATGCTGGTTGCAACCTCGGCAAACCTGTCAGGCATTCCAATGATTGTTGATGAGGTTGAGGCGATTGAAAGGCTCTGCGGCATTGCCGACATTGTCCTGTATCACAACAGAAAAATAGTAAGACGCTGTGATGATTCTGTGGGTTTTGTTTTAAATAACAAGTTTGTACTGGTTCGTTCGGGTCGAGGCTTTGCACCAGTTACATTCAAGCTGAGGGGAAAAACTGCAGATAAAAATATCCTTGCTCTGGGCAGTCACGAAAAGACCACAATTGCACTCAAAAAGGAATATGAGGTGATTTTGAGCCAGTATCTTGGTGACCTTGACACAAAAGAATACATTGATTTTTACGAAAGTAGCCTCAAAGACCTGATAGACCTTTACCATTTTGACTTTGACTATATAGCATGTGACTATCACAGGGATTACTTTACTACCTCTCTTGCTAAAAAGATAGCAAAAGATCAAAATAAAGAGATTGTCTTTGTTCAGCATCATCTTGCTCATATTTATTCATGTATGCTTGAAAATGAAATAGATGAGTGTATAGGTTTTGCATTTGATGGTACAGGCTTGGGACTTGATGGAAAAATCTGGGGCTCCGAAGGATTTGTTATTGATGGAGCTGATGCAAAAAGGGTATTTCACTTAAAATACTACCCTCTTGTTGGCGGTAAGAATGCAATTAGGGAGCCTTCTCGAGTGGCATATTATTTTTCAAACCTTATTGATCCGGAGTTTGCTCATACCTTTTTTGGTGAAAACAAAGTTTTGCAGCAAGTTTCAAAAATAGCAAAGACTTTCAACTTTCCTCTTACCTCAAGCATGGGAAGACTTTTTGACATTGTAGGAGTACTTCTTGGCTGTGGGAAGATAAATAGCTTTGAAGCTCAAATCCCTATGATCTTGGAAAGCATAGCTGATAAAAGTGAAAATGGTGTTTATAGTTTTGTTATGAATTTTAACCATGAAATAGAGATAGATATTGTGTATATATTACAACAGATTATACATGATATAAAAATGAATGAGGACAGAGGAATAATTTCTGCCAGATTTCACAACACAGTTGCAAAAATAGTTGTTGAAGTAGCAAAGGTGTTGAGAGAAAATTATAATAAAGACATTGTAGTACTTTCTGGAGGAGTGTTCCAGAACAAGTATTTGCTTTCCAAAACGGTCTCGTTTTTAGAGGAAGAAGGGTTTAAAGTTTTCTTCAATACTGTTTTTCCAATTAACGATGGTGGAATTTCAGCTGGACAGGTATATTATACTCTTCAATTGTTAAAAAACTGTTAAAGGAGTTTTAAAATTATGTGTTTGGGATATCCGGCAAAAGTGATTGAGATTTTTGAAGGCAAAAAGGCTCTGGTTGAGTATTTGGGTGTTAAAAAGACTGTTAATGTTGCGCTTTTGAAAAATGTGGAAATAGGTGACTATATCCTGATACACTCCGGCGTTGCAATAGAAAAAATAGACCAAAAAGAGGCAGAGGAAATAGAAAAACTCTTTGGTGAGGTAAAAGATGCAAACAGCTAATATTATTTCCATGATAAAAGACAACATAGAAAAAATTGGCAGAACGTTGCGAGTGATTGAAGTTTGCGGTACACATACGGTATCAATCTACAAAAATGGATTTCCTGATCTGTTTGAAGGTTACATCGACTTTATTTCAGGGCCAGGCTGTCCTGTTTGTGTTACGCATGAAGGCTACATTGATAGACTTGTAGAACTTTCTTCAGAATGGACAATCTACACATTTGGTGATTTGCTTAAAGTTCCGGGAAGTGTAAAATCGCTTTCACAGGCAAGAGCAAATGGCGGAAAAATAAAGATTATGTACTCACCTGTGGATGCAGTGGAATCCATTGAAACTGGTGAGAAGGTTATTTTTGCAGCGGTTGGATTTGAGACAACAGCACCTGCGTTTGCCTTAAGCCTTGAGAAAGTTATTGAAAAGGGACTCAAAAATGTCAAGTTTGCAAGTGAGCTTAAGACAATTGATGAGCCTCTCAAAAAATTATTTCAGAACCATATACAGGTTGATGGTATAATTTTACCCGGACATGTTGCAACGGTTATTGGAGTTGATGGTTTTAAGTTTGTTGAAGAGTTTAAAGTTGCATCTGTAATTTCGGGGTTTGAAGGTTACGATATTCTTCTTTCTCTTTTGAGTATTACCCGGGACATATTGAATGAAGATTTTACAGTAAAGAATGAGTACAAAAGGGTGGTCAAAAAAGAAGGTAATCTGCTTGCAAAAAGTTATATGGAGAAATACTTTGAAAGGTCTTCAGCCTTCTTTAGAGGTTTGGGGTTGATACCTGGCGGTGGGCTAAAAATAAAAGATGAGTTTGGTGAATATTCAATAAGCCTATCATATGACCATACAGAACAAAAAGATACTTTGTGCAGGTGTGCGGATGTTTTAACAGGGAAAATAAAACCCTTTGAGTGTCCTCTTTTTGGGAGAGCCTGCACGCCCATTTCTCCAAAAGGTGCATGTATGGTATCTCAGGAAGGTTCTTGCAATGCATATTTTAGATATGGGAAGTGAAAAAAATGAAGTTCATACAAAAAGAGCATGGAAATGGAGGAAAACAAACATACGAGCTTATAAATGAACTTTTCAAGCCCATATTTGACTCTGAGATTTTAAAAAGAGGTGATGATTCGTCTATATTTGATTTAGCTTCAAATAAGATTGGTGTGACCACAGACTCATTTGTAGTAAAGCCTTACTTTTTCAGGGGAGGAGATATAGGCAAGCTATCAATTTGTGGGACTGTAAATGATCTGGCTGTCTCCGGTCTTGTTCCAAAATATATTACTGCATCCTTTATAATAGAAGAAGGGTTTCCAATAGAGGACTTGCAGAAAATTGTTAGGTCAATGAAAGAATATGCTGACATTGCCGGCGTTCAGATTATAGCTGGAGACACAAAGGTTGTAGAAAAAGGTTCCTGTGATGGTATTTTTATTAATACAACAGGGTTTGGAGTATGCGAAAGAGAGGAAAAACTTCCTTCAATAGAGAAAATAAAAGGTAAGCAGGTGGTTCTGGTAAGTGGCGATATCGGAAGGCATGGTGCATGTATATATTCACACAGCACCGAGCTTGGCTTTGAGGAAAAGATAGAATCAGATTGCGCACCATTAAATAAAGTGATAAATGAGCTTTTAGAAAATATTGAAGTAAGTTACATGAAGGATTTGACGCGCGGCGGGCTTGCAACAGCTCTAAACGAGATAGCACAAAAGGCAAATGTATCTATATACGTTGAGGAAGACAGGGTGCCGGTGTCAGACCAGGTAAAAGCGCTATGTAGCATATTGGGGCTTGACTGGTACTATCTTGCCTGTGAGGGAAGGTTTATTGCAATTGTAGATGAGAAGGATAAGAATAAGGCTTTGGAGATTTTGAAAAAGTATAATAAAGAGGCATGTGAGATTGGATGGATTGAAAATACAGAAGAAAAAAGGGTGTATCTCAACACAAGTTTTGGTGGAACAAGGATTTTGGATATGCTTTACTATGAGATGCTGCCAAGGATTTGCTAAAGTTTTGAGGCAAAATCTGTGACAGGGATGAGGGTGGAAATTATGTGTATGACAGTGCCTTTGAGCTTTGTAAACAGAAAGACAAATATATTTGTTGGGACAGCGGGAAGTGGAAAGAGCGAGATTGCATTGAATGTTTCTTTGGAGCTTGGTGAATTTTTTAATGTGAATTTAATTGATGCTGATGTCATAAATTTGTATTATAACCTGCGAAGTGTGAAGGAGTTTATAGAGAAAAAAAATATAAACTTTATCTCAACCCACTTTGAGGGCAAGAGCATTGATTTACCAATTTTGTCCGGTAAGGTATATGAAGCTTTAAACGGGCAAAATGCAGTAAATATAGTGGATGTTGGGGGAGATGAAATAGGCAGTGCAGTTATAGGGCAGTTCAGAGAACTGTTTTTTAAAAAAGGCTACAATCTGTTTTACGTTGCTAACATATATAGACCTTTTAATTCAACCAAGGAAGAGATTTTAGAAAATATGAGTGAGATTGAGAACATTCTGGGCATGAACATTACTGCAATTATAAATAATTCCCATCTGCTTTCTGAAACAAAGCCGGAGGATATTTTAAAGAGTCTTAAAATTGTGCAGGATGTAGCAAGTGCAAAAGATATTCCGTACGTCCTCACTGTTGTAGAAGAAAAGCTATTTGAGCAGGATCTTCTGGAAGAGATAAAAAAATATTCTCTTGTTTATGCCATAAAAAGGTATATAATAAGATAAGAAATGCTTTTTTGGGGGTCTGAATGGTGAAACTTAAGATCGAGTATGATAAGTGCAAAAGCTGTGGACTTTGTGTGGAGGTTTGTCCCAAGAAGATCCTGTATATTGATAGGTCAAGAATTAATAAAAAAGGTTATAACCCTGTTGAAGTAAAAGACGCAGAGGCATGCATTGGTTGTGGAAGCTGTTACAAAGTTTGCCCGGATATTGTATTTGAGGTAGGTGAATGAGTTTTGAAAGTCTTGATGAAGGGGAATGAAGCCATTGCTGAGGCAGCGCTGAGAGCTGGCTGTGAGTGCTTTTTTGGATACCCCATCACTCCCCAGACAGAGCTTTTGCAGTATATGGCAAAAAAGCTTCTAAAAAGCGGTGGAGTTTTCATTCAGGCAGAGAGCGAAGTTGGGGCAATTAACATGGCATATGGAGCATCAAGCTGTGGCAAAAGAGTTATGACCTCATCTTCGGGTCCGGGTATCAGTCTTAAACAGGAAGGCATATCATATCTGGCAGGGGCTGAGCTTCCCTGTGTTATTGTAAATATAATGAGAGGTGGACCCGGGCTTGGCAATATCAATGCTGCCCAGTCGGATTATTTTCAGGCAACAAAAGGTGGAGGACATGGAGATTACAAGGTGATTGTGCTTGCACCATCTTCTGTCCAGGAGGCTGTTGACCTTACTATGAAAGCATTTGACCTTGCAGACAGGTACAGAAACCCTGTTATGATTTTAGGTGATGGGATGCTTGGACAGATGATGGAGGTTGTTGAGTTTGATGAAAACTATGAAAAGCCCTGCGTTGAAAAACCATGGGCGGTTACAGGCGAGAGAAATAGACCAAAAAGGGTTACAAATTCTCTTTATATAGTTCCGGAAGAGCTTGAGAAGCATAACTTTAAGCTAAAGGAGAAGTATAAAAAGATTGAAGAAAATGAGGTTATGGTTGAGGAATACATGACAGAAGATGCTGAAGTTTTGTTTGTTTCATTTGGCATGTGTGCAAGAATAGTAAAAAGTAGTGTAAATAAGCTGAGGCAGTCTGGTGAAAAGGTGGGACTTATAAGACCAATCACATTGTATCCTTTCCCGAAAGAAGTTTTAGGAAAATATGCAGATTCTCCTGCTGTCAAATTCTTTATAGACGTAGAGATGAATTTAGGACAGATGCTTGAGGATGTAAAACTATCAGTTGCCGGCAACAAAGAAGTTTATTTTTATGGTAGAACAGGTGGTATGGTTCCAACAGTAGATGAAATAATGGAGTTTTACTTCTCATGCAAGAAGCAAAAAGTGTAGAGATTTGGATTGAGAGGAAGATGGGGCATGAAATATAAAAGGCCAGAGTGTTTGACAAAAGAGAGCATGCATTATTGTCCCGGTTGCGGGCATGGAATTATTCACAGACTGATTGCAGAGGTTATTGATGAGGAATATAAAGAGCATAAAATAATTGGTGTGGCACCGGTTGGGTGTGCTGTTTTTATTTATGACTATTTTAACTTTGACTTTGTTGCGGCAGCTCATGGAAGAGCAACCGCGGCTGCAACGGGTGTAAAAAGATGTATTCCTGATGCGCTTGTTTTTTCGTATCAGGGGGATGGAGACATAGCGGCGATTGGTACATCAGAGGTTGTACACGCAGCAGCACGGGGTGAGAATTTCACAGCCATATTTGTCAACAATGGTGTATATGCAATGACAGGCGGGCAGATGGCTCCAACCACAATTCCCGGTCAGATAACTGTATCATCTCCGTATGGTCGTGACCCGAAAGTACAGGGCTATCACATTAAGCTATGTGAGATGCTTATACCCTTGGATGGGGTTGCATTTGTTGCAAGGACTTCTGTTCATAATATTAAAAACATTGAATTTACCAAGAAGGCAATAAAAAGGGCGTTTGAGGTACAGATGAACAGGGAAGGATTTTCGATTATAGAGGTACTTTCAAACTGTCCAACCAACTGGGGAATGACACCTGCTCAGAGTATGAAAAGAATAGAAAATGAGGTTTTGAAGTATTATAATTTGGGAATTTTTAAGGACAAAGGTAGGGGAATTTGAAGATGACAGAGGAGATTTTGATTGCTGGTTTTGGTGGACAGGGTGTGCTGTTTTTGGGACAAATCTTTGCACACATGGGTATGAAAAAAGGTTTTAATGTGTCATGGCTTCCATCTTATGGACCCGAGATGAGAGGTGGCACTGCAAATTGCAGTGTGATAATTTCAAGTGATATGATAGGTTCACCTGTTGTGTTCAATCCAGACACATTGTTTGTTTTAAACAAACCCTCACTTGAAAAGTTTGAAGCTTCGGTTAAAAAAGATGGAATGATGCTTATAAATAGTTCTCTTGTTGATATCGAGGCAAAAAGAGAAGATTTAAACATTTACTACATACCTGCAACTGATATTGCTTCAAGAATAGGAAGTGTGAAGGTTGCAAATATTGTAATGCTTGGGGCATATTTGAGACTGAAAAGTACATTTTCTTTTTCTGAGGTAAAAGATATATTGAGAGAATTTTCGAAAACCGAAGAGATTTATAGTTTAAATTGTAAAGCATTGGAAGAAGGGTTTGAATGCACTTTGAGACGGGGGTAATTATGAGGTGAAAAGATATATTTTAACAGGGATTGTAGCAGTGCTTTTAATTTTGTCAGCAGTTTTAGGGTATATGCTATACAACAATGTAAAAAAAGTTCTTGAAACAGATAGAATTTACAAAGGTGTTTATATCGAAAATGTTCATGTGGGTGGGCTGACAAAGAAAGAAGCCTATGAACTTTTAGAAAGTACTTTTCTTGAGCCTCTTAAAAACAAGAAGATTGAGGTTAAAGTGGGCGATAAGAGTTACCAGCTGAATTATTCTTCTCTTAACATTCAAATGAATATAGTCCAGGCGATTGAGCAAGCTTATTCCATAGGAAGAAAAGGGGATATTTTTGCCAGATTTAGAGAGATCAAAAGAACTTATGAGCACCCGGTTGTAATAAGGCTCAGATTTGAATATGATGAAGGAAAGCTGAAAGAGTTTGTTGATGATCTATTTGACAGGTATTATCAGTCTCCGGTGAATGCAACTATTAAAAAAGCAGGAGATAGGTTTGTTATCACACCCGAAAAGATAGGAAGGAAACTTGATTACAGTGGTCTTTTGAACAAACTAAAAGAGATGGTTAAGAATCAACAAGAGGGAGAAATTGAAGCAAAGTTTATTCAGATTACACCGAGGATAACAAAGAGTATGCTCTCGAAAATTAAAGAGATAATTGGTTCGTTTACAACAAGATTTGATGCTTCTAACAGGCCAAGAAGTGAGAATATCAGGGTTGCGGCTAAAAAGATAAATGGGAATTTAGTAATGCCAGGTGAAGTATTTTCTTTATCTAAGGCGATTGGGCCTGTTACGGTTGAAAATGGTTTTAAGATTGCGAAAGTGATTGTAAACAATGAATTTGTCGATGGTGTTGGTGGTGGACTCTGCCAGATAGCAACAACACTATATAATGCAGTACTATTAGCTCAGCTTAAGGTGGTTGAAAGAGTTCCACATTCAGCATTGATTTCCTACGTACCACCAGGGCGTGATGCAACAATTGCTTCAGGTTCGATTGATTTCAAATTTAAAAATACAACCTCTGCGCCTGTCTATATTGAAAGCTATGCTTCTCAAAATACTGTCACTGTCAATCTCTATGGAGAAAATTCTCATAAGAATGAAGTGGTTAAATTTGAATCAGAGATTTTAGAAAGAGTACCTTACAAAAAAATATACAAAAACGATCCTAATTTACCAAAAGGTGTACAAAAGCTTTCAAACAAGCCACAGGATGGTTTGAAGGTGAAAACTTATATGCTGGTTTATGAAAATGGCAGGTTGAAAGAAAAAAAACTGCTGTCCATTGATTATTACAAACCAGTAAATGCTATAATACTGGTAGGTACAAAAGAAAATACCACTGTAACTTCTTCTGTCTACAACTAAAAGGGGGACTTTTTTATGGATATCTATGAAAAGCAGTTGACGTGTCCTGTTTGCGGGGCTACAGTTAGAGCACCATTTGTTAAAAGCTCGGCAATTTACGTGGAAAAGAGGGACACAGACCTTTGCGTTTACTACAAAGGTGTAAATCCACTGTTGTATGATGTGATTGTCTGCGGGGAATGTGGATATGCAGCTTTAAACAAAAATTTTGGGAAGTTCACTAAATGGGATATAGAGTCATTGAGAGAAAAGGTGCAGAAGAAGTGGGTAAAAAGGGAAATTCCTTTTGAAAGAACTGTTGATGATGCAATAGTTTTGTATAAGCTTGCGCTGATTACTGCAACGTCAAAGAAAAAAGTGAATAAATATGAAGTTGCAGGAATTTTATTGAGAATATCCTGGCTCTATCGGCTTAATCAAGATAGAGAAAAAGAGCTTGAATTTCAGAAAATGTCGCTTCAGGCGTATAAAGATGCATTTGAAAATGACGAAGGTACTCAGGATGAGATTGACCTGGCAACTGTAATGTATTTAATTGGCGAACTTTCAAGACGTACAGGAGACCTGCAGGAAGCCAAAAAATGGTTTTCAAGACTTATAACCAGCAAAGAAGCAAGGAGTAATCCTCATATACTTGAGCTTGCGAGAGAACAAATTCAGGCTATTAAAGATTTGGAATAAAATATAATGAAACTTGACAGAAGATTGTGATATAATATTGCCATAAAAATTTAAAATTCAGGAGGCAAAAATGCCAGAAAATGATATTTTACAAGTTATAGTTGCAAATTTTGAAAAGATTAATGAACGATTTGATACTATTGAGAAAAGATTAGATAATATGGAAAAGAGATTTGATAAGCTTGAGCAAAGGCTTGACAGGCTTGAGCAAAGGCTTGACAGGCTTGAGCAAAGGCTTGACATGGTTGAACAAAGGCTTGACATGGTTGAGCAAAGGCTTGACATGGTTGAACAAAGGCTTGATAAGGTTGAGCAAAGACTTGACATGGTTGAACAAAGGCTTGATATTGTTGAGATGAGGCTTGATAAGGTTGAGCAGAGGCTTGACAGGCTTGAAGAAAGGGTTGCAAGATTAGAAGAGGATATTCAGGTTATCAAACAGGACATTGAAATATTAAAAGAAAATGACAAAGAGCTCACAAGAAGAATGAATGCTGTATACGACCAGGTTGCATTCTTGACCGAGTTTAGAACAGAGATGATTATGTTCAGAGATGAGGTATATAAAAGATTTGACAGTTTAGAGCAGCAGACAGGAAGATTAAAAGAAGGGTTTGAATATTTGCGTGATGTGACAGTTGAGCATGAAATTGATATCAGATTTTTAAAGAAGGTTGTAAGAGCTTCATAGTTTACATAAAAATTGAATGGAAATCTCAGGAGCTAAAAAGAGGGGGAGCAATTCCCCTCTTTTGTTTTATTGTTACCAATAGTTTTCTATGTTCATGTATTTAAGAGAGTGGGTAAAAATAAAGTATAGTATATTAATAATATCATCTGAATTTAAGTGGCAAAATAACTTGAATTAAAGTAATGTGAAGGATAATTTATAATGTTTAAAATGGTTATAACGATAATAAAAGCTAATTTGCTTAAATTTAGATATCTAATTATCATAACATCCTTTTTATTTTTTTTAATGTTGCTCCTTTTGTTTTATGATTATGAAGTTAAAAAACGTATTTTACAGGAAAATAACGCCATTAAGAAAAAAAATGATTGAACAAAACATCTTGGAATCGCTAAGTTATGCTGATGTTTCTTATAAAATACTTGAAGAATATTTAAATCAAGAGATGAAAAGTTATTCACAAATCCTGGTTGAACAATACAAAAAGAATCCAGACATTTATAGCTGGGATTTGGGAAAATTTAAAAGACAATTTAAAAATTATGATATTTATATAATAGACCAGAACTTGAAGATTGTTCGTGCTACTTTTGAAAAAGATCTTGGTCTTGATTTTAGCAAGTTTCCTAATTTTGCAAAATTACTCAGAAAGCGCATGTCAGGAAATACATTCTATGCTGATAGGATTGATATATCCATGAATAGTTTCAGGCTGAAAAAATACAGTTATATGCCCACTCCTGATCATAAGTATCTTTTAGAACTGAGCATTGATATAATAGAGTCTAATCCTGTAATGAAAGATATGAATGTTTTTTCACGAGCCAATTACTTAACCAGGAATTATGATTTATTAAAACAAATTACATTTTATAAGTTCAACGAGACAGGAAGTGAAGTAAGAATAATTACTCAAAGAGGGATAAGTTATGTAGATACAAAAATTCAAAAAAATATAAAAGAAACTGTTAAAAAAATAATTTTGACAAAAAGACCTGTTGAAATTAATGATTATTCATCAAATGGGAAGTATACGTATAAATATATACCTTATTTAAATTACACCAGAGATAATCGATTGGATTGGTGGAATTCTTATGTAGTGGAGCTAACATACGATAACAGTTTTTTGTACTCGAAGTTAGCAAGAGAAAAGCGTATTTTTGCTGTGGAGATAACAATAACTATTTTATTATTCATAATGTTTTTGATGGCTTTTAGAAATTTGCTTAACCAGACTGAGAAAACAGCCTCTTATGATCCACTTACTGCTCTTCCAAACAGAAGTTTTTTTGCAGAGTATTTTAAAAACATCATTTATAAAAGGCAAAGCGATAAAATGGCTATTTTGTTTATTGATATCAATGATTTTAAAATGATCAACGATACCTATGGTCATGATACAGGCGATTTTGTTCTTAAAAAGGTGGCTGAAATCTTAAAAAGAATTCTGAGAAAGGATGACCTGGTGATTAGATACGGCGGTGATGAATTCTTGGTGCTTCTTAGAGGAATCAATTCTCTCAAGGATGTAGAATTGGTTGTACAAAAAATCAATCAAGAGATTAATAAACCATTTAATATTCATGATAAAACAATAGAAATTAGTGCAAGTATAGGGATTAGTATGTATCCGGATAACGGTTCTACTTTAGAAGAACTAATAACCAAAGCAGATGAATCAATGTATAAAGAAAAAACAAAACAAAAAAAAGCCTGAACAGCTATAATTTACAAATATATACTGGATTGAAATGCGATCTAAAATCAAGAGATAAAATTGACTTGTATATATACAAGTTTTTATAAAAAGCACAGGAAGCGAACTTGATTATTTTAAATTGTGTTTGTATAATTTAGTAAAAATATTCTAAGTTAGACTGAATAAAAATTACATAGTTGAGGTTTTTGAAAGAATAGTACAGAAACCAGGAGAGGGTGGGAAATTATGAAAAAAGCAAAGGTCATCTACGATAAGGAGTTTGTGATTGGGAAAGTAGACAAGAGAATCTACGGTTCATTTTTGGAGCACATGGGAAGAGCAATATACACAGGAATCTATGAGCCAGACCATCCACAGGCTGATGAGATGGGTTTTAGAAAGGATGTTTTAAAACTTGTTCGTGATTTGAATGTGCCCATTGTAAGATATCCTGGTGGGAATTTTGTGTCGGGCTATAATTGGGAAGACGGAGTTGGTCCAAAAGAAAAAAGACCGAGAAGACTTGAACTTGCATGGAGAGCAATAGAAACAAATGAGGTTGGAGTAAATGAGTTTGTTGAGTGGGCAAAAAGAGCAAACACATCTGTCATGATGACAGTAAACCTTGGCACACGTGGAATTGATGCGGCAAGAAACTTGGTTGAGTATTGCAACTTCCCTGGTGGCACATATTACAGTGATTTGAGACGTCAGCACGGATATGAACAGCCGCACAATATAAAGGTGTGGTGCCTTGGCAATGAGATGGACGGGGACTGGCAGATAGGTCACAAAACTGCATATGAATATGGAAGACTTGCAAGAGAAGCATCAAAGGTTATGAAGTGGGTAGACCCAACTATTGAGCTTGTTGCAGCGGGAAGCTCGGGTCCCAGAATGCCAACATTTCCTGAGTGGGAGGCAACGGTTTTAGACCATACGTATGACCTTGTAGATTATGTTTCTCTGCATGTGTACTATGGAAATCCTGAAAGGGACACAATGAATTTTGTTGCAAAATCGCTTGAAATGGAAGAGTTTATAAAGACAGTAATTTCCACGATTGATTATGTAAAGGCTAAAAAGAGAAGTAAAAAGGTTGTCAATATCTCGTTTGACGAATGGAATGTATGGTATCATGCACATCTTGAGGGGAAAGACGAAAAGGCACAGCCCTGGAGCTTTGCAAGACCTATTGCTGAAGAAGACTATGTATTTGAAGATGCAATACTGGTTGGTTGTATGCTGATTGCACTTTTAAAGCATTGTGATAGAGTAAAAATGGCGTGCATGGCACAGCTTGTTAATGTCATTGCACCAATTACAACTGTGAAAGGTGGAATTGCATACAGACAGGTAATCTACTATCCGTACATGCATGCAGCAAACTTTGGACATGGAGTTGCACTTTTGCCAAAGGTAAACTCACCAAAATACGACTCAAAAGAGTTTACAGATGTTCCATACATTGAAACTGTTGCAACATACAACGAGGAAAAAGAAGAAATAACAGTCTTTGCAGTTAACAGGGATCTGGAAGATAGCTTTGAAATTGAATTTAAACTTGACGGATTTGAAGGCTATAAAGTTATTGAGCATATTGTTTATGAGAGTGATGATATTTACAAAGGCAACACTCAAGATAATCCTGACAATGTTGTACCTCATAAAGGTGGAAATTCAAAAGTAGAAGGGAATACTCTTACTTCAATACTTCCGAAATTTTCGTGGAATGTAATAAGGCTAAAAAAAGAGAGATGCTAACGAAACTTTAAGCAGGACAGCTTCATGGTAAAATAAGGGAGCTGTCTTGCTTCTTTTATAAAATTTAACTGAAATTTTGAAGATTTTAGAAACCAAGGTGTTACATTGATAGATAAAATAATGGTATGACACTACAATGATATGTAAATCCAATGGCAATGAATTGCTGGGCTCTAAACAGGGCTACCAGTATAAAAAATGTAGGTCTTTGTCACAGTGTTCAAGGAACTGCCGAATTTTTGGCAAAGATTATTGGGGCAAAAATTGAAGAGGTTTCATACCTATGCGCAGGTATAAACCATATGGCGTGGTTTTTAAAATTTGAGTGGAATGGAAAAGATGCATATCCTCTTATAAGAGAAAAAGCAAACGACCCCGAAATTTATACCCAGGATGTTACAAAATTTAAGATACTAAAACATTTTTGGATATTATGTTACAGAGTCAAGTTTTCACATGTCTGAATATGTTCCCTATTTTAGAAAGAGCGACGATTGGATAAATAGGATACACAAGACCCACTCATGGCACAAAGAACATTACAATGGAATGTATCTGCACTGCTGCTTAGATGCTGCAAAAACATTGCTTGATGACCTGAAAAAAATGGCAGAGGCAGACTACATCGACCCAAAAAGAAGTAACGAATACTGTGCAACTATCATCCATTCCATAGAGACAAACACTCCAAGTGTGATAAATGGTAATGTTGAAAATAAAGGTTTGATTACAAACCTGCCTGAAGGGTGCTGTGTTGAAGTGCCATGTTTGGTTGACAAAAATGGTATTCAGCCAACTCATGTAGGAGAGCTTCCACTGCAGCTTGCAGCTTTGAACAGGACCAATATAAACGTGCAGGAGCTTGCTGTGATTGCTGCTTTGACAGGTGACAGGGAAGCAGTTTATCATGCAATTATGATGGACCCTCTCACAAGCGCTGTTTTAGATCTGGACCAAATACGCAATATGGTAGATGAGATGTTTGAAGCAGAAAAAGAATGGCTGTCAGAGAGTTTTTACAAGAAATTTTGATTGAAATGAAATCAAAAATCAAAAAGGGCTTTGCACAGGATAGAAATGCAAAGCTATTTTGTACTGCAATGATTTTTGCAAAGCCCTTTTATCTTTTCTTTCACTCATACTCCTTGCACAAAAGTGCACGAATATAACCCTGTTCATTTGACGTAGATACAATATAAAATCCCCTTGCATAGTAGAATCGAACCAAATCTCTCACCTTGGATGCTGTGTGAAGATAAACCTTTTTGACACCAAGCTCTTTGAGCCTCTCATCCACAACCTTCATGAGAGCTTTTCCAACACCGTTATTTTGATAGTTGAGTCTTACTCCAAACCTGCTTATATATGCTGTTTTGTCAGGAAAGATTTCAACCCTGATTGTGCCCACAATTATTCCGTCCATAAAAGCAACATAAACCTCTTTGGTATCAATATCCCTTTTTATATCCTCTTCAGTCTCATTCACAGCCGCATTTTTGGCAGGGTCAATACCTGCAAGCTCACAATACTTTGTAAACGCCTCTTTTGTTATCTCTTTTATAGCCTTTACATCGTCATAAGTTGCTCTTCGAACCACAA
Organism: Caldicellulosiruptor morganii; assembly: GCF_026810225.1. Taxonomy (NCBI): domain Bacteria; kingdom Bacillati; phylum Bacillota; order Caldicellulosiruptorales; family Caldicellulosiruptoraceae; genus Caldicellulosiruptor; species Caldicellulosiruptor morganii. The sequence continues at coordinate 1,612,015 of NZ_CP113865.1, read as the reverse complement.
ATTCCATTATCTTTTCCTCCTCGTATCATATAATTATCAAATCAATTAAAACTTCATATCTCAATTGGTACATTTAATTATCAGTACCAATTGATTACTGGAAATTCATTTTGATAATGCACCTTTCTTAAAACACTCACTTCTCAAAAATTGAATATTAAAATTGACTGCTACAGTTTAAATTTGCCCTTTATCTTTGGTAAACTAAAATCAGAAAAAGTTTAAGCCTGATTTAGTTTATTTGGATATTTTTGATCACCTCCTGCTGGACGTGCTTTGACATCTGCACGCCACAGCTTGAGAAAGACTGAACCCCAAAGGATTACATGAGTAATGTTTACTCGTTTGCTGTGCACTGACAGTTTACCACATCTGATTTGAGCATGTCAGATGTGTGCACCCTGTAAACTGCTCAAGTATCTCTAATATCGGCGAGGCTGCTATTGTCATGTAATCCCCAGGGATAAAGGGCTTAACACTTTTTCTTACCCACTACACTTACAAAAAGGAGGTCTTTAAATTGCCAAATACTTTAATTGTGGGCATTGATATCAGTAGTCAGTCAAATTCTATCTTCTTCGTCGATGATGCCGGTAATCACTTGATTAAAAAACCTTTTTCCTTGCCTAACCATCAAGAAGGCGCTAATGAATTAATCAAAAGAGTCATTGATTGCCTCAGCCAGTATAATCTATCCTGTATTAAGTTTGGCATGGAAGCAACTTCACATTACGCTTGGCATCTGCACTTGTATCTTGCTTCTTCATCTGAACTGCTGCCATATAAACCAACTTTTTATGTTCTCAACCCAAGCATAGTCAAAGGCTTCAAAAAAATATATACTTTCTTACCTAAAACAGATATTATTGACGCTATTGTCATCGCTGAATGTGTCAGGTTCAGTAAACTCAATCCTACTCCTTTACCAGACTTTAAATATGCTGCATTACAACGTCTTACCAGAATGCGCTACCACCTTGTTCATAATCTAACTCGCGAAAAAAACAGAGCTCTCAATCTCATATACCTTAAATTCTCTACTTATTCTCAAGAGTGCCCATTTTCAGATATCTTCGGTAAGGCATCTTGCGCTATCATCGAAAACTTTACACCTGACGATATCGCTTCTATGCCTTTAGGAGACTTAATTAAATTCGTATCCGATAACGGCAACAACAGACTCTCAGATGTTAATAAAATCGCTGAAATACTTAAAACTGCTGCTAAGCGTTCCTTTAGATTACATCCTCTGTTGGCTGAGGCAAATGACTTAGCTTTGTCTATGACTCTTGAAAACATCAGATTTATGCAAGAACAACTCAAAAAACTCGACAAAGAAATCTCTAAACTACTTAAAGCTTCCTCTCAAACATTAACAACCCTCCCTGGCATAGGTGACGTTCTTGCAGCTGCTATCTACGCTGAAATCGGTGATATTAAACGCTTCAAAAATGAAGCTGCTTTGGCAAAGTATTCTGGCCTGGCTTGGACTCAGTACCAATCAGGCAACTTCAATGCCCAAGATGTTTCATTAGCTAAGTGTGGTAACCAATATTCTCAGAATACTATCTTGTTGAAGCTGCTAACTGTGTGATGTAGCACACATTCCGTTATAAAGCTTTCTACAACAAGAAGTTCTCAGAGGTGGACCTGTCATCAGCATAAACGTGCCCTCGTCCTCACCGCAAGACGTTTGATTCCTTTGATCTTTGCAATGCTCAGCAAAGGTCAAATCTATGAAGAAAGAGGTGACGTTTACAATACTTAGCTAATCCCAATTTCTTAATTTAATGTTCCTTTCCAAACAAGCTGCCAGTTAAATTTTTCCATGCTGAGCGGCTCGGTATTCTATTGCCTTTTTCACCCTAATTATCTAAAAAAATTTTTTTAAAAACCCCCTTGACATTATACCGTTTGTCTTCAGTGCATAATTATAAATTAAAAAGAATAAAAATGCAAGCATATATTATGTAAAGATAGTGTCAAGAGTTTGCGGGGAAATTTTTTAATTAAAATGCAGCTACATTTAAGAAATCACAATAACTTAAAGCTTTTAAAGCTTTATATAACAAATTAACTTTCCCATTTTTCAGAATTGATATATTATTCCTTGTCTCTCCAAACAGCTTTCTTACTTTTTTGACCTCCTTCTTAATAATTTCATTCAGTATTTACTTAAGTAGGATGGCTTTTTTAGCCGTATCTTCCTATTGCCTCTTTTGTAAATTTATTTTATTCAGCAAGCTATTTGATATAATATTATTAATTATTTTGCTCTCTCATTTGGTTTATTTTTTCCTTTTTCTGTTTATCAGATTATCACTATTTTATCTCATTCTCTCTTTATTGCCAAGAAGAGGGAGCCGCTTTTCCATCTCAAAGCCTATGAATATTTTACACTAAGATTTTCTAATGTAACTTCTAATTGAGCTAAAAGCTATTTTATTATAAACTCGAAAAAATTGAAGAAATTTAGAGTAATTTAAAGAAAAATATAGTTTATACCCAAAAATTGACGAAATATTGCTAAAAAAAAAAAAAAAAAGAGATTGACAGGATAAAAAAATGTGGGATAAAATTTGTATAGAAATTTCCAGGGGCAAGTTTACATAAAAAGAGGTTAAAGTATAAAACCTCTTAAAAGTGAAAATAAAGAAATAATCATATTAAAAAGTTAAGCAAATTAAAAATTAAAAAGTGAAGAGAGAGTTGCTCAATTCCTATTTACACGATTATGTGGCCTCAATTATTTCTTTTGACACTTTGTTAGTTTATTTTTACTGTCTTTTTAAGTATAAACAAGATCTATGATCTATTTTAGACGGGGGTCATGACCTTTTTGTGCGCACAAAGGGTTATGATATAACACACTAAAAATTTAGGAGGGATAATAATGAAAGAGTCTACTATCATTAAAAATCCTGTTTTGAGAAACAAAGTAAATGCAAAGATTTATAATCCTGCTGGAGACATTGTTAAAGAAATTCAAGAGCAGAATTTGCCAGAACAAGCTGGTGGTGGTACTCCAACTGTAGTTGTTGGTGTGATTAGTGCAGTAACAGCAGTAACAAACTTAGCGTTTTCAATTGATCAAGCAATTACAAAGTACTATGCTTGTAGTCTTGTTTATACTTATTCAGCCGAGTGCAGAAGCGATGGTAGAAGCTGCAGAATGAGGTAATTAGAATTTAAAGAATGAACACTATGCCGCTCTTCTGAGCGGCATAGTGCTAATAATTTAGAAGGCAGATAAAAATACTTTTTTTTAGTTAATTTATTAAAACAACATTTTTGGAGAATTATCTCTACAGGAAGCTGTAAAAAGATTCAATAATATGAAAAGGGGAAAGAAGATAACATGAAACAGGATAATAATTGGCTTATTTATAATTTGAGTACAGATAAAGAGTTTACGTTTGATGATGTTATTAATTACTGGTTGACGTTGTTTCCTGAAATAAAGAAAAAAGAAGAACTAGAGAAGTTATTGCAGGAAATTTCAAATACGAATTTTGAAAAAATTAGGGAATATTATTACAGTACCGAAAAACATGGTGAAAAATTTTTAGGAAAATATTGTAATAATATTGAATTAGTATTAGAGTTAGAAAGATTATTAGCAATAATACACAATGAATACAAATGGGTATATTTTTTTAAGCCTATTATAAGAACCTATTTTGAATACATATATGAACTTATACAAAGAAGTGAATTTATACATGACAAAAATGAGTTTATGATACAGATATTAAAATTAGCAATAGAGAATCTTTATAAAATAGCATATCGTGTACTTATCTTAGAACTTAATATTGCAAGAATAGAGTCGAAATTAGTAGGAGAAACACCAGAGCAGAGAGCAAATTATTTTTCAGATATTTTACTTAGAAATGATGACTATATAGAAAAGCTCTATATGGAATACAATGAATTGACACGTTTAATGGATCTATGCATGAGAAATTTTTGTAATTATTTAAGAGAAATAATTGAAAACACAGAGAGAGAAGAGAAACAGTTGTCCAAAAAACTCTTAGATGGGAAACACTTAGGTAAATTAAAGAGCATTGAATTTGGAGCAGGAGATATGCACAACGGGGGGAGGAGTGTTGCTGTTTTATATTTTGATTCTGGCGTCAAGCTAATTTATAAGCCAAGAGCTTTAGATTTGGAAGTCAAATTTGGTGAATTTATTGAGTGGTTGAATAATCAATGTATACCTAATTTTTATAGTTTAAAAACATGCAGAACTTATACAATAGAATCGGCAGGTTGGGTAGAATTTATAGAATATAAGGAATGTTGTGAAATAGATGAAATAAAGCGATTTTATTACAGAGCAGGCGAGATATTGTGTATTCTTTATACTCTTAATGCAAGAGATATGCATTTCGAAAATATAATTGCAGAAGGTGAAAATCCAGTATTAATTGACTTAGAAACACTGTTTCATCCTGATCTTTTTGATATTAATAGAACTGAAACATTTGCCTCGACAGAGGTTTTAAGGATTCTCAACAACTCAGTTAGGGGTATTGGTTTGTTACCAACACAAATAGTAAATTTTAAAAGTGGAAAGGTATTTGAAATTGGTGGGTTATGTGCAGAAGATGAACAAGAAGCCCCATTTCATAGTCTTTTTGTTAATAACTATAACACTGATGAAATTAAGATAGAATATGATTATGCCATTATAAAGCCTAAAAGTAACAATCCGATAATGAAAGGGAAAAGAATAAAATCTTCAGAATATGTAAACGAAATTATAAATGGTTTTGTTAACACCTACAAATGGATACTTAAAAACAAGAATAAATATATTAAAAAAGTAAGAGAAATATTCCAAAACTGTAAATGCAGGGTAATTTTTAAACCAACGAGTATTTATGCACAATTGTTAGCTACAAGTTACCATCCTGATTTATTACGTAACTCGATTGATAGGAAAGTATTCTTGCATAGAATTGGACTTGTTCCTTATGAAGAGGAAAAACGTATTGTTTTATCTGAAATAGAAGATATGTTAAACGGAGATGTGCCTTATTTTACAACATTTTTAAATTGCAATTCAATAATCAATAGCAAAGGTGAAAAAATAGAACCATGTTATAAACAAACTCCTTTAGATTATGTGATTAAAAAAATTGAGAGTATGAACGAAAAAGATTTAGAAAGACAAGTAGCACTTATTAATATGAGTTATCTAAATAAAGTAACGTATGATATGGGATATCATACAAATATAAGGTTCAAAACATGTAATAACATCAAAAAATTTGACAAACAGAAGTTTTTGGATATCGCGAAAAAAATAGGTGATTTAATACTTGAAAAAAGTATAATGGGAAAAAGAAATGGGAAAAATGAACGAAGTTGGATAGGTTCAATTGGGATAGATGACAAATTTTATTTTATAACTGATGTGGGTTACGATTTATACAGTGGAAACAGTGGAATAGCATTATTTCTGGCATTTTTGGGAGCAATTACAGGAAGCAAAAAATATAAATTGGCTGCTATTGAAGCTATGGTACCAGTAATATCATATATAGAAAATTTAGGAAAAGTTTCAAATAGCAAAATTAATAGAATAGGAGCTTTTTCGGGAGTTTGTGGCTATTTTTACGCGTTATTTCATATAGGTAAATGTTTGGATATAAAAGAATTTTTGGATATTGTTTATGGCAAAATTGGGATTTTAAGCAAAGCAGAATTAATAACTGAAAATCATGATATAATTTCAGGACTTTCAGGAACACTTGGAGTTTTGCTCTCTATATACGATAAGACTGCAGAAGAAAAAATAAGAGAGGAATTACTCTCAATATGCACTAAAATTCTTTATGCAATCAATGAAAAATCTAATAAATGTAAAGAAGGCATAACATGGGGCGAAGAGGGTTATGTAGGTTATTCTCATGGTAATGCAGGTGTTACATCTCAGCTAATCAGGCTGTTCTATATTAACCATAATAGTAATATTATAGATTTAATAAGATTATCCTTAACTTATGAGAGAAATATGTTTGATAAAAGAAATAACAATTGGCGAAGGAGTCTTTTAGAAGATGGATTTTCATTTGGCTGGTGTCATGGTGCACCAGGTATACTATTGTCCAGAATTAATTTAATTGAAAAAGGTTATCATGATGATTATTGCTTTGAGGAAATTAAAAAAGCTATTGAAATTACAAAGAAATATGCATTTGGTAAAGATTATTGTTTATGTCATGGAGATATTGGCAATTTAAGAATTTTATATTATGCTGCTAAAGTTTTGAAAGATGAAGAATTAAAAATTAGTTGCTTGGCTACGTTGAATGAGTTTTTAGATAGGTATTTTATGGGTAGGTGGTGTAATGGAGAATTTAATAAAATTGAAAATTATGGATTAATGACCGGTCTTTCCGGTGTTGGGTATGCTTTTCTTCAATTTTGTGAATATGTTCAAATGCCAGAAATATTATGTTTGGAATAATTAAAAACCTAAAAAATATTTTTTAACTATAGCAATTAGGGTGGTGTGTATGAGAAATATTTTTGTATATGTGGGAAGTAGAAATGGTGAAGCGTCAAAGACGTTAAAAATAATTAATGAAATTTTAAAGAAGGTTTATTGTTTAGTTGAAGATAAAAGTCTTAATATTAGTGTATTTCATCCTCAGAACAGCTATATAGAAAGATGTAGAGGGTGTATTAGTTGCTTTTTTTATGGAAAGTGTCCACTAGATTCTACTGACGATATGGGAAAATTAAAATCAGAAATGCTAAAAGCGGATTTCATAATATTTGGAACACCAATTTATGCAGCAAATGTTAGCGGAGATATGAAAGTTTTTTTTGATAGAATATCATACTGGATGCATCTGCTAAGGCTTTGTGGGAAGCCGGCGATAGCAGTGACAACATCAACAGGAAATGGTATTAGTTTTGTATCTGAGTATTTGTATATAGCTATGAGTTTTTTAGGACTAAAAGTTATTAAACAATTGAATGCAGCAATTTTTGATTTATCACAATTGGAAGAAGATAACCTTTTAAAACAAGAGATTGATAATTGTTCGCGTTCTATTTACGAATATTTGATGGGCAACAAAAAAGTGGAAGCTGATAAGACAATGGAAGTTATATTTTCTAATTTAAAAAAAGCTATTATTGGCTACGAAAAAATGCCTAACTATGAGTATCTTTTCTGGAAAAACAATGGGCTTTTAGAATGCAAAACATTTAATGAATTACTTCAAAAAAAATCAATGCTCAAAGATTTTAACATAGTTGAGTTTTAGAACAATTCATTATATCGTTTTAGATGTAATTTATAAGCAGTTTCAAGTATGAATTAGGAGGGCTAAAAATGCAAAATAAAATACTTGAAGTGAGAAACGTTAGTAAAAAATATGGCAAGAAAGAAGTTTTAAGAAATGTTTCGTTTGTTATCTATAGTGGGGAAATTGTAGGTTTAGTTGGACCAAATGGAGCAGGTAAGACCACTCTTATGGCAATTATAGCTGGACTTATCAGAAATTATGAAGGAAATATATATATCGATGGGCGGAATATAAAAGAAGGTAGCGTTGAGAAGAAACAAGTTGGTTGTGTGATTGAGTCGCCGGGATTTTATCCTAACTTAACAGGTTATGAAAATCTCAAGTTCTTTAGTAAAATTTTTGGAAATGTGAATGATTCAGAAATCAATGAAGTTGTAAAATTACTGGGTTTGGAAAAAGTGATTTACCAAAAAACAGTAAAATATTCAATGGGTACAAAACAAAGATTGGGTATTGCTCAGGCTGTTCTTGGTGATCCAAGACTTTTGGTTTTAGACGAGCCAACAAATGGACTTGATCCCAATATTACGCCAGTAGTGAGGAATTTTTTAAAAGATATAGTGAGAAAAAAAAGTATAGGTATTCTTATTTCAAGTCATGTTTTGAGTGAAATAGAAGCCATATGTGATAGAGTGTTATTTATAAGAAATGGTGAAGTTATAGAGGAAGTAAATTTAAATCAGGAAAATAAAACAAGTGTTTCATATATTTTCGAAACAAACAGTGTAGAAGATTTAGTAAAATTTTTTGAGGCAAGAGGTATTAAAGCTATAATAGAGGGGGAGGGAAAAATAAAAGTTGTCATAACCTCTGAAATGTTTGAGAATTTGCTACCTCAAATTGTTCAGAAAGGAATTATTGTTAAAGGAATATATAAACAGAAAATTTCACTTGAGGAAAGATTTATCAAGAAAATGGAGGGGAAGATAATTGAATAAAATTGTGGCACTTGCTACAAGAGATTTTTTTTATACAATAAAATCAAAAGGATTTTTAATTAGTGTGTTTTTGGCGATGTTTTACATCTCGTTATGGTTGATTTATAAACCAAAATTCTTTGTTTTAGAGGATTATCAATACGAGCTTTTTAGGTTTATTCAATTTATATTTATTTATCTCTCAAGTATGTTATTAGGGAAGGAATTTAAGTATAGAACATCAACAGTATTATTTACCGGCGTTTTTACACGTACTGAAATAATACTAGAAAAAATGTTAGTGATGCTGCAATTAAGTTTTTTACTTTGGTTAATAAGCCGATTATTAAATCCTCTGATCAGTTTGAGAATTAATAGTACATTGAAATTATCCGAAATATGGAAAATAAAAGATTTAAATGCATTGGTGATATATCTTTGTGTTGCTTTTTTAATATGTGTATTTGCTCTATTTATTTCTGTAATATCCTTTAATCATATAACAACAATATTTTCAGTATTAACACTATTTGGATTTATTCAATATATATCATTATATCCTACATTTAAAATACATTCAAAAATATTAAGTGGTAATAATTTAAGCACTGCAGAAAGAATTTTTACCTATTTTCCAAACTATATCATTGGTATATGGTCAGGCACGTGGAAATTTGAAAAAAATGAGCTGTTTTTAATGTTACTATACGGATTAATTTTCCTTGTTTTTTCAATAGTGATATTAAACAAGAGAGATATTAGGTAACTGCTGGAGGAAGTTGAAGATGAAAATGGTTATTAGAATGTCAATTGCAGAGATAGTAAAAATTCTTCGTATGCGAAGTTTTATTGTGTTTTTGTTGTTAATAGTAAGTACATTGGTAATACAAGTAAATAATGTTTTCAGAATTACTAAGAATTTGTTACTTGCATTAATGTCTATTACAATATTGTATTGGTTAGCATACATTGCGTGTGCAGATTACGAATACAAAACGCACAAATTTTTGTTTACTGGAAAGTTAAGTAGGTCTCAAATAATACTTTATAAAATGTTAAGTATATTTTTTTTAGCTTTAATATTCAATTTCATATATTTTTTCATTTACACAATTTCAAGTGTAATTGATTCAGAGTCAATTACTATAAAGATAAGCTTAAAAGAAATCTTATCATCTCTAAGTAGTTTTTTGATCTATTTTATATCAGTTGGTTCTTTTTCTATTTTAGTAGGTACAATTTCTTTAAATTTTGCTATAACCCTTTTATTATCTTACATTTGTTTTAACGACTTTATTTCAAATTTAATCTCTTTACTAGCATCCAAATGCAAGATAGATCTTATCAGAAATATTATGAAATATAATCCATTTGGGTTAGCCATAAAAATATTCTATACACAAAAATTTTCTGAATTAGAATTTTTAAGTTTAATATTGTACTCAATAATCTCATTGTTAATAACAATTGTAGTAATTAACAAAAAGGACTTACGATAATTAGAAGCAGGTGATGTTAAAGTGAAAGCTAAAAAGAAGCACAAAAGAAAGAAAAAAGTTCCTTATGTAGAACAACTACAGCAAGCTGAGTGTGGATTATGCTGCGTAGCAATGATTTTGAGGTACTATGGAAGTTATTTTACATTAAATGATTTGAGGGAATATTTAGATATTGGTAGAGATGGAACCACAATACGACAGTTAGTAAATTTAATGAATAAACTAAACTTAAAAACTAAACTATATGAGTGCTCGACTGAAGGTTTGTACTACATAGAATTGCCTGCGATACTTTTTTGGGAGCAGAGGCACTTTGTTATATTAGAAAGGATTGATGAGAAATATGCTTATATTGTTGATCCTGCGTGTGGTAGAAGAAAATTGACAGTATCTGAATTATCGAGTTTGTATTCTAATTATGCTATATATGCCTATCCAAATGAAAAATTTGTTCCTAAAAGAAAAAGCGAAAATATATGGTTATATTTCTTACCAATAATATTTAAAGGTAAAAGAAGCTATTATTTTCAAATTATAATTTATTCTATTATAACCTATTTTTTAACAACTTTTTGTATTCCAATCTTTATCCAAAAATTAATTGACAATGGTTTGAATAAGAAAGATATTGCTTACATTAGAGAATCAATTATGTATTTATTATTACTATTGCTGATTTATTTTTTGTCTAATTTTATAAAAGGGTTACGTCTGGTTAAACTTAAGGCTTTTGTTGACGAGAATTTAAACAAAAAGGTTGTAGAAGATGTTTTGAAACTTCCTTACAAATTTTTTGATCTTCGAAACAAAGCAGATATTTTGTTTAGTGTAAATAGTTGTTATATCATACGAGAATTGTTTATAAATCAAATGATAAACGGAATTATTGACTGTGGAGCAGCGCTTTTTATTATTTGCTATATGTTTTCACAATCTGTACATTTAACATTTGTAGTAATTATTTTATTTTTGCTCAATTTATTAGTAGTTAAATTTTCTCAACCTGTTATATTTGAAAATGGTAAATATTTACTTAACGAACAAAGCAAAGCTCAAAGTGTAATTTCAGAAGCTATATTTTCTATTTTAGGTATAAAAATGCATGCAATTGAAAATGAAATTTATGCAATATGGGAAAATAAATATAAAGACTACATGAGTAGATATATTAATTGGCAAAAAAGAAATAATCTTATATTTAGTATTCAGTCTTTCATTCAAATGATATCGCCTATAGCTGTGTTATCTATAGGAGTGATCTTTACTATAAAATCCCTGCTGAGTGTAGGACAGGTGATAGCATTTTATTCTTTAAGCAATACTTTTTTTTCACTATCCCAGTCGGTAGTTGACACATGGCTTAGTTTTGTAAATAGTAGCCTATACTTAGAGAGACTAAGTGATATAGTCAGATATGAAAAGGAAAGTGAGTCTGAAGAGTCTGTTAAAATTAATGTGAAGGGTAATATTGAATTAAGAAATGTGTCTTTTTCGTATACAAAACATTCGGCTAAAGTAATAAATAATATTTCGCTCAAAATTGAACAAGGCAAGATGATAGCAATTGTTGGTAAGTCAGGGGCAGGGAAGAGTACATTAGCAAAATTATTAGCAGGTTTATATAGTCCGTCTGAAGGTGAAATTTTATATGATGGTATAGACCTCAGAAGGTTAGATAAGAAATATATAAAAAAACAAATAGGAATAGTTCCTCAGGATATTATGCTTTTTAATAGAACAATTTATGAAAATATTGTTATGAATAGAAAAGATGTTACTCTTGAGGAAGTAAAAAAAGTTTGTCAAATCGCACAAATTGATGATGATATTCAAAAGATGCCCATGGGTTATTATACTATTATTACCGAAATGGGAGTAAACTTATCAGCTGGACAGCGACAAAGAATAGCTCTTGCAAGAGCACTTTTAAATAAACCTAAAATAATTATTTTGGACGAAGCTACTAGCTCATTAGATCCCATTAATGAGAAGAAAATATTAGATTATTTTAAAAATATGGGATGTACCAGAATTATTATTACTCATAGGCTTTCATCTATTACTGATGCAGATATTATTGTTGTATTAGATGAAGGAAGAATTGTTGAACAAGGAACACACGAAGAGTTATTACGTAAAAATGGAATGTATACAATTCTTTATTACAATTATAATAAGAATCAAGCTTATGCTGATTTAGAAAATACTAAATCCAAAGGTTTAAACTGTATATGATTGCAATATAAAAATCAAGAAAAATGCCTACACGATTTGAAACTGTTAACCTATTAGTAATTTGCACTATAAAAATAGCTCTTTTTGTTATGTTTTCTCACTGAGTTGGACCACTTATTTTTTTATTTTACGGGAAGATACTTTATCTTTTTAAAGCTTATTTTTCATAATTATTATTTACTGTTATTTATTTACAGGTATAGAAACGTTTATACAAAGCCCTTTAATTTTCTTCATCATACTCTTTACACAAAAGTGCTCTAATATACCCATTTTCATTTGATGTTGACACAATATAAAAACCTCTTGCATAATAAAATCGAACCAAGTCCCTTACCTTGGATGCTGTATGAAGATAAACCTTTTTAACTCCAAGCTCTTTTAATCTCTCATCAACCACCTTCATGAGAGCTTTTCCAACACCGTTATTTTGATAGTTGAGTCTTACTCCAAACCTGCTTATATATGCTGTTTTGTCAGGAAAGATTTCAACCCTGATTGTGCCCACAATTATTCCGTCCATAAAAGCAACATAAACCTCTTTGGTATCAATATCCCTTTTTATATCCTCTTCAGTCTCATTCACAGCCGCATTTTTGGCAGGGTCAATACCTGCAAGCTCACAATACTTTGTAAACGCCTCTTTTGTTATCTCTTTTATAGCCTTTACATCGTCATAAGTTGCTCTTCGAACCACAAATTCCATTATTCTTTCCTCCTTCAATGCATAATTATAAGTTAAAAAGAATAAAAATGCAAGCATATATTTTGTAGATAAAAAAATTAAATTGTGCTAAAATGAATAAAGAATCAATGTTTGAGGAGTTTAAAAATTCGAAATATAGAGAAAGGATTTGAGAAAAGTTGCGAGTGCTTGGTATTGACCCCGGGATTGCGCTGACTGGTTATGGAATTATAGAGTCTAAAAATGGCTCAGAGTTTAAAGTAATCGACTATGGCAGAATAGAAACTTCGAGCAGTCTCAAAAAGTCGATGAGACTTTTACATCTTTATACTGAGCTTTGTAGCATAATTTCGCTGTATCAGCCTGACGTTGTTGCAATTGAAGAACTTTTTTTCAGTAAAAACTCCAAAACTGCTATCACAATTGGTGAGGCAAGAGGTGTGATTATTCTCACATGTATTCAGAATAACCTGAGCATTTACGAATATACCCCCTTGCAAGTTAAACAATCCATAACTGGATATGGTAGAGCAGATAAAACTCAAATACAAAAAATGGTAAAAAGTCTACTTGGTCTTTCTGAAATTCCTAAGCCAGATGATGTTGCAGATGCTTTGGCTGTTGCGATGTGTCATATACTGTCAAGCTCTTCGGTACTTTATCAGGAGGATGAAGTATGATAGATTCTATTGTGGGAACCATCCAAGAGGTATTTAATAATTATGTTATCCTCAATTACAATAACATATACATAAAAATATTTTGTAATAGCACAAAATTCTCTGAATTTTTAGGCAAAGAAAAGAGAGTGTATGTTAGCCTAAAGTTTAACGAAAATTTATCAGAGCTTGAATGTTACGGTTTTTTGACAAGGGAAGAAAGAGAACTTTTTTTGAAGCTACAGAAGGTAACCGGTGTTGGCAGCAAATTAGCTCTTCAGATTCTTTCATCAATAGATTATCAACAGCTTATTGTGGAAATTGCAAAGGGAAATGTGGCAAGACTTGAGAAGGTAAAAGGAATTGGGAAAAAAACTGCAAGCAGAATAATTCTTGAACTTAAAGAGACACTCAAGAAAGAGTTCAAAGTAGCTTCTACTTCAGGTACAGAAGAAAAAACTTATGAAAAGCTTGAAGAAATATCTTTAGCACTTTTATCCTTGGGATATGAGATAGATGAAATCAACCAGGTTCTTTCATCCGAAGATTTTTCTGAACTTTCTTTGGAAGATGGAATAAAACTTGCTTTGAAAAAGTTATCAAAGATTTGAGAAAAAACCAATTCAAAGAGGAATGAAATAAAATGGAGAGATTACTGGATAATAAATTTTCTATTGAGGATGTTCATGAGGAATCACTGCGACCAAAGACACTTGAAGATTATATAGGCCAGCAAAAAGTGAAAGAAAAAATAAAAATCTTTATTGAAGCTGCCAAAAAAAGAAAAGAACCTCTTGACCATGTACTCTTATATGGTCCACCTGGTCTTGGAAAAACAACATTGGCAAACATCATTGCAAATGAAATGGGAGTTGATATAAAAGTAACATCTGGCCCTGCAATAGAGAGAGCAGGCGATCTTGTTGCTATTCTTACGAACATTGGTGAAAATAATATTCTGTTCATTGATGAAATTCACAGATTAAACAGGACAATCGAAGAGGTTTTGTATCCTGCAATGGAAGACAAAAAGGTTGATATTGTGATTGGTAAAGGTCCGTCTGCGAAGACCATAAGATTGACTTTGCCACCTTTTACACTCATTGGAGCAACAACAAGGGCAGGTCTTTTATCATCACCGCTGAGAGACAGGTTTGGAATAATAGAAAGGCTTGACTACTACACAGTTGAAGAGCTGAGTCAGATTGTTATGAGGTCTGCCAGTATTTTAAAGTGCGATATAGAAAAAGAAGCATGCATAGAGATTGCAAAGCGCTCAAGAGGAACTCCAAGAGTTGCAAACAGGCTACTTAGAAGACTTAGAGATTATGCTATGGTAAAGCACACAGGAAGTATAACATATGAAGTTGCAAAAAGTGGTCTTGAGATGTTTGAGGTGGACGAATATGGACTTGACCTTGTTGACAGGAACATTTTAGAAGCAATAGTTTACAAGTTTGGTGGAGGACCTGTTGGACTTTCTACAATTGCAGCTGCCATTGGAGAAGATGAAGGGACAATTGAAGATATCTATGAACCTTATTTGATTCAGGAAGGTTTTTTAGTAAAGACTGCGCGAGGAAGAGTTGCCACTCAAAAAGCTATAAATCACATTGCAAAGATAAAGTTTAATGTCAAAGAAAGTGGTGATAAAAGATGAGGTTACTTATGCACACATGCTGTGGTCCTTGTAGTGTGTACCCTTTGGAAAAGCTAAGTGAAGAAGGGCATGAAGTTTTTGGGCTTTTTTTCAATCCAAACATTCATCCTTATACAGAGTTTAAAAACAGATTAGATTCAGCAAAGATTTTTTATGACCTGCGCGGTAAAAAACTTATTGTGATAGATGAGTACCCTTTGGAAGAGTTTTTACGAAACTGTGCTTTTAGAGAAAATGCAAGGTGTATTTATTGTTATTCTGTGAGGTTAGAAAGAACTGCCTTTGTTGCCAAAAAAAGTAGGTTTGATGCCTTTACAACCTCTCTTTTGGTAAGTCCTTATCAAAAGCATGAGCTTATAAAAGAACTTGGAGAAGCCATTTCAAAAAAGTACGAGATTGAGTTTTATTATAGAGATTTCAGGGAAGGATTTAGAGAAGGAAGGCAAAAAGCAAGAGAGATGGGACTTTATATGCAAAAGTATTGCGGCTGCATTTACAGTGAAAAAGAGAGGTTTTACAAGGAAACAAAATAATAAAGACACAAAGGGTTTTGAGGAAAATTTGCTATTGTAATGAATGCTGTTCAATGCTATAATATTGAATGTTGTTTTATAGCGCTCGCAAAGGGCAAATTGCTCCCGTAGCGGCGTGCAGGCAGAATTTGAAAAATTTCTTAAAAGCAGGAGGTATGGAAAAGAGGATGTATGCAATAATTGAAACAGGTGGAAAGCAATATAAGGTGCAGGAAGGCGACGTTTTAAAGGTTGAAAAATTAAAAGCTGATGTTGACTCTGTGGTAAAGATTGATAAGGTGTTGGCAATTTCGTCTGACGATGGGTTTGTTGTTGGAAAGCCATATGTAGATGGCGCATATGTTGAAGCAAAGGTTTTAGAACATGCAAAGGATAAGAAAATCATAGTATTTACTTACAAATCAAAAACAGGTTACCACAGAAAACTTGGACATCGCCAGTGGTATACAAAGATTCAGATAACAAAAATAGCAAAGTAAGTAGGTTAAATTGTCAACCATGATTGAAGCTACTTTTTTAAAATCACAAAAGAAAGGGTATTATAAAATAGTTGTCAAAGGGCACAGCCATTTTGCTCCGAAAGGTAAAGATATTGTTTGCAGTGCAGTCTCTTCAATAGTACTTGCAAATGTAAATGGCTGTATTGAGATATTGAAAGCTGAGCATTCGTTAGAACAAAAAGAAGGCTATTTAGAATTTGAAGTGCTAAATAACAATGAAGAAGTAACAAAGGGCTGTTCGCTTCTTCTTCAAACAGCATATTTAGCGTTAAAAGAGTTAGAATCTCAGTATCCAAAATATGTTAAAGTGGAGGTGAAAGAGGATGAAGTTAATATTTGACATTCAGCTGTTTGCACACAAGAAAGCTGGTGGTTCAACAAGAAACGGAAGAGACAGCGAGTCAAAAAGACTTGGTGTTAAAAGGTCAGACGGTCAGTTTGTTTTGGCAGGAAACATCTTGGTAAGACAGAGGGGAACTAAATTCCACCCAGGCAAGAATGTCGGTCGTGGTGGAGATGACACACTTTTTGCTTTAGTTACAGGGTATGTAAAGTTTGAAAACAAGAGAGGAAGAAAAGTTGTGTCTGTTATTCCAGCTGAAGAGATGGTTGCTGCTCAATAAAAATCTATTATGGTTTAACGCTTTTCAAAAAGAGGCAAACTGACAAAAGAGGTTTGTCTCTTTTTTTGTATCTTTTAGTTGTTCTTAAAAGAGGTGAGATATTCATGTTTGTGGACATTGCAAAGATTTATGTCAAAGCAGGGGACGGCGGAGATGGTATAGTAGCCTTCAGACGTGAAAAGTACATTCCAGCGGGTGGTCCTGCAGGAGGAGATGGCGGGAAAGGCGGAGATGTTATATTTGTTGCTGATAGGGAGCTGAACACCCTGCTTGATTTTAAATACAAAAGACATTACAAGGCACAAAATGGTGAGCGTGGCGGACCTAACAATATGCATGGCAAAGACGGCGAAGATTTGATAATAAAGGTTCCTGTTGGAACTGTAATAAAAGATGCTGAAACTGGTGAGATAATTGCTGACCTGTCGAGAGAAGGCGACAGAGCAATTGTTGCCCACGGTGGTAGAGGTGGCAGAGGAAATGCCCATTTTGCAACAGCCACAAGGCAAGTTCCAAGGTTTGCTGAGGTTGGGGAGAAAGGGGACGAGCTTTGGGTAATTTTGGAGCTAAAAGTCTTAGCAGATGTTGGACTGATTGGCTATCCAAACGTTGGTAAGTCAACATTCTTGTCTGTTGCAACAAACGCAAGACCTGAGATAGCAAACTATCCATTTACAACAAAGTATCCCAACCTTGGGATTGTATATATTAGCGAGGGTGAAAGCTTTGTTCTTGCCGACATTCCAGGGCTTATTGAAGGGGCAAGTGAAGGAGCAGGTCTTGGGCATCAATTTTTGCGACATGTTGAAAGGACAAAGGTTTTGATTCATATTGTTGATGTGTCGGGAAGTGAGGGAAGAGAGCCTGTGGAAGATTTTATGAAAATCAATGAGGAGCTGAAAAAATACAGTCCTGAGCTTGCCAGAAAGCCTCAAATTGTTGCTGCAAATAAGATGGACCTGCCGGATGCCCAGGCGTATTTTGAACTTTTCAAAGAAGAGATTGAAAAGATGGGGTATGAAGTGTATCCCATCTCTGCCGCAACAGGTATGGGTGTAAAAGAGGTTTTGAAAAGGGCCTATGAAATTTTGAAGCAGCAGAAAGCAACTGAAAGAGAAGAAGAAGATGATGAAAGACCACGAACGTTTGTGTATTACAAGAAAAAGGATGTAAAACCCCTGACTGTCAGAAAAGAAAATGGAGTTTATGTTGTGGAAGGTACAGTTGTAGAGAAGGTTGCAAGGAACATAGTTTTAAATGACCATGACTCATTCAGGTATTTTCAAAATTTCTTGAACAGGCTTGGAGTTTTTGACAGGTTAAGAGAGATGGGGATTCAGGATGGAGATATTGTGAGGATACTTGATGTTGAGTTTGAGTATTATGAATAAGTTTTAGATTAATCATAAAAATGGATATAGACAGAGAGGGAAAAATGAGGTAAAATAAATCACAAACAAAAAAAATCTTATAAAGGTTTGGAGGTCATCTTTTCTGATATGGAGTGCATCAATTGTGGGAACTGCAAGGTAGGAAGTACAACGTATTTTTGCTTTAAGGAAAATGGGTTTGTGGTAGATATGTCAAAGCAAAAGGTGGTTGAGAAGGTGAGAAGCGGCTGGAAAAAGGGGGATCCGGAGTACGAAAAGCAGCGGCGAAAGTCTCGAAAAGAAGTGGAAGTATAAGGTTAAAAGCGTCGGCAGAAAGGAGCTTGCCTTTCTGCCGTTTTAGTTTTGTGGGGAGGGAGAAAGGTGCTTACATCCAGACAAAGAGCAAAGCTAAGAGCAATGGCAAATACCCTTGATGCAATTGTTCACATCGGCAAGGAAGGCATTACCGAAAATGTGCTGAGACAAATAGATGAGGCATTGTCCAAAAGAGAACTTGTTAAAATTTCTATTGAGAAGAATTGCGAAATACAGCCCAAAGAGGCAATAGAAATGGTTTGCAGGAGTCTGAATGCTGAGCCTGTACAGGTAATCGGCAGAAAGATTGTGATTTACAGAAGGGCAGAAGAAAATCCAAGAATTCAGATTTAAAAAGTAGGGTATTGACGCTTATATTTTTAAATGGTATAATCAAGTCAAAAAATTAAATATCTCAAAATTACTTCTTATCAAGAGTGGCGGAGGGACTGGCCCAATGAAGCCCGGCAACCGGAAAAAGGAAAGTTTAATCCTTTTTCTTGGTGCCAATTCCAGCAGGTATTTTTTAGAATACCTGGCAGATAAGAAGTAAGAAGATTTTGAAAAAGTCTTCTTGTAGCTTATCTGCAGGAAGACTATTTTTTTATCTTTTTGCTTAAAGTACATTAAAAATTTTATGGAAGGAGAAAGAAGGAAATGGATGAAAGAAAGTTTGGTTTTGACACTTTACAGCTTCATGCAGGACAGTTTATTGACAGCCAGACAAAATCAAGAGCTGTTCCAATTTACCAGACAACCTCATATGTCTTTGATACGCCCGAAGAAGCAGCTGACCTGTTTGCTCTCAAAAAAGCTGGAAACATCTACACACGAATAGGAAATCCGACAACCGAAGTTCTGGAAAAGAGAATAGCTGCCCTTGATGGTGGTGTTGGAGCTGTTGCAACATCTTCAGGACAGGCTGCAATTACCTATGCGATTTTGAACATCGCAAGAAGCGGTGACGAAATTGTGGCTGCTTCAACCTTATATGGTGGGACATATACTTTGTTTGCTCACACTTTGAGAAAGCTCGGGATTAAAGTAGTATTTGTAAATCCAGATTATCCGGAGGAATTTGAAAAGGCTATAACAGAAAGGACAAAAGCCATTTTTGTTGAGACCCTTGGCAATCCCAACATAAATATTCCTGATTTTGAAGCCATTGCAGAGATTGCACACAAAAACCGAATTCCTTTTATTGTGGATAACACATTTGCAACTCCTTATCTGTTCAAACCAATTGAACATGGAGCTGACATTGTTGTATATTCTATGACAAAGTTTCTGGGCGGGCACGGTACATCAATTGCAGGTGCGGTTGTCGACTCCGGAAAGTTTGAATGGAACGAAAAATTCCCTGACCTGACAGAACCGGACCCGAGTTATCACGGGCTTGTCTATACAAAAGAGTTCGGCAATGCAGCATATATAACAAAGCTGAGACTTACACTGCTCAGAGATATAGGTGCATGCATATCACCGTTTAATTCATTTTTAATTTTACTTGGAATTGAAACACTTTCACTCAGAATGCAAAAGCATGTTGACAATGCAATGAAACTGGCAAAGTATTTAAGTGAACATCCAAAAGTAGAGTGGGTGAACTACCCGGCCTTAGAGGGTAACAAATACTATGACCTTTACAGGAAATACATGCCCAAAGGTCCGGGTGCTATATTTACATTTGGACCCAGAGGTGGTTATGATGCAGCAAAAAAAATAATTAATAATGTCAGGCTGTTTTCACACTTAGCAAATGTTGGAGACGCAAAGTCGCTTATTATTCATCCTGCGTCAACCACACATCAGCAGCTTACAGAAGAAGAACAGAGGCAGGCAGGCGTTTTGCCCGAGATGATAAGACTTTCTGTCGGTATTGAAGATATTGAGGATTTAATATATGATATTGAGAGTGCACTAAAGAAAGTGTAAAATAATTTTTAAGTTGAACTTATAGAGTAGCGATGAAAGATTGCTCCTTAAATAAAGGTTTTACTGATTATGTATGGGGCAATCTTTCATTTTATAATTTTTTGGTGGGGGTAAAAAAGTTGGAAAAATTTGAGTTTTGGGAAGAGGGCTACAAAAAGTTTGTAAAATTTGCGCACAACAAAGACTTTGTGCTGGAAAGTGGCAAGAGATTTGGACCAATAACAGTTGCATATGAGACATATGGTGAGATTAACAAAGAAAAAAATAACATAATTTTGATTACTCATGCCCTGACAGGTGACTCTCATGTTGCAAGACATTCAGAAGATGACCCAAAACCGGGCTGGTGGGACAAGTTTGTGGGACCGGGCAAAATGTTTGACACAAACAAATACTTTATTGTCTGCTCAAATGTTCTTGGTGGCTGTCAGGGGACAACAGGACCATCTTCAATTGACCCTGAAACCGGGAAGCCTTATGGGGCAAGGTTTCCTATTATAACC